>CBIHPK010000082.1:0-34461 GCA_966211675.1 uncultured Myxococcaceae bacterium | reverse complement strand
AGTCGTCGTCGCCCTCGTCGCAGCGGTTGACCTGGCCGCAGGTGGGGTTGGTCCCCCGGCACGCCGTGGCCCGTCCGCACACCGAGCGGACCTCGTAGTCCGCCCCCGCCGGACCGAGGGCGCAGGGGTGGCCCGGGTCGTAGCCCGCGAACTCCAGCGCCCCGCTGGGGACGCTGATCCAGCCCTGCATGTGGCTCGCTCCCTGGTAGGCGTAGCCCCAGTGGAAGCCGGCGACCGGGGCTCGCAGCGCGGGTGAGTTGTTGCCGCAGGCGGCGCGGGAGGGGTTTCCGCACGTCGCGACGTCGCAGCCCGTCGGGGGGTTGTAGTTGCCCGCCACGGTGGAGAGTCCGACGTAGGCGCCCGCGGGGATGGTCTGCAACACCACCCCTCGCCGCCTCGGACCGGCGCTGAAGACCGTCGCTCCGTCGCCGTCGTGGTCGCCGGAGAACTGCACGATCGGGCGCAGCACCCGGAAGGGGTAGTAGCCCGCGTTGATGCCCCGGGCGCTGAAGGCCTGGTCGATGCCGGAGCAGGTCCCGCCTCCGTCGCCGATGGCCGCGGTCGCGATGCAGGCCATGACCGGCGGAGGCGGGGGCGGTGGTGGCGGAGGCGGTGGTGGCGGTGGTGGCGGCACATCGACCGGGGGCGGCGGAGGAGGCACATCGGGCGTCGCGACGGGCGCATCGAGCGGTGGCGGAGGAGGCACGTCGGGCATCGCGTTCGGAGGCGCATCGGGGGAGGAGCCCTCGTCGAGGGAAGCGGGCGCGTCGATGGAGGAGAGCGCGTCGATGGAGGAGAGCGCGTCGATGGAGGAGAGCGCGTCGAGGAGCGACGCGTCGTCGGTGAGGGCGGCGTCGTCGTCGGGGGGAGTGGAGGTGGATGAGGCGTCACCGCAGCCCGCGGCGAGAGGGAGCGCGAGCAGCAGCGAGGCGAGGTGGCGCTTCATCGAGCCGGAGCATGGCGCACATCGCGCCCGCGGCTCAAGGCGGGTCAGGCGCGCTCGATGCGGCCGTCGGCGTGGCGGGCGAAGCGCTCGCCGGTGGGTCCGTGAACGGGGCCGTCGCTGGGCCAGGGCCATCCGCCGAAGCGGGTGCGCTGGTAGTCCGCGAAGGCCTGCTGGATCTCCGCGCGGGTGTTCATCACGAAGGGCCCGTGCTGGGCGACGGGCTCGCCGATGGCCTTGCCCTGGAGCAGCAGCAGCTCGGACTCCTCCGCCCCGTTGACCAGCGTGGCGGGGAGCGACTCGCGCAGCTCCACCATGTGCCGCGAGGCGACGGCGCGGTCGCCCACGCGCAGGCCGCTGCCGCGGAAGAAGTAGAGCGTGCGGTTCGTTCCGCGCGACACCGGGGCCAGGGTGAAGCGCGCGTTGGGCGCGAGCTTGAGGGTCCAGATGGCGACCTCCGTGTCGGGGCGGTGGGCCCACGAGTGCGGCGGAGGGGACGGGGCGCGGGCGTCGCCGAGGTGGCCCGCGACGACGGTGACCTCGGTGCGCCTCCCCTCGGCGTCGAGGGCGACGTGCTTCGGGATGGTGTCGCGCCAGAACATGGTGAAGTGCGGCTCCACCATCTTGTCGGCGGCTGGCAGGTTGAGCCAGATCTGGAAGAGCTCGGCCGGGTTGGGCGACTCTCGCGACAGGAGCGGGAACATCTCCGCGTGGACGATCCCCCGGCCCGCGGTGAGCCACTGGGTGTCGCCGCCGCCGTAGCGCGCCGTCGCGCCGAGCGAGTCGGAGTGGTCGATGAGACCCTGGCGCACCACGGTGACGGTCTCGAAGCCCCGGTGCGGGTGCTGCGGGAAGCCCGGGACCACGTCGCCGTGGTACATGTTCCAGCCGTCGCGGTTGGCGAAATCGCTGCCGATGTTGCGGCCCGCGAGGGAGGCCGCGGGCCCGAGGGACGCGTTGCCCGCGGGGTACGCGTCGTCGTGGTGGACGCAGAACAGGAAGGGATCGGGCGTGCGCCACGGGAAGCCGAGCGGCTCGACGTTGCGGACGACGTTGTCGGTCATGGGGAGCCTCGTTTCATTGGGGACGATGAGCGCCTGCGGAGTGCGATCGCACGCGGCGATCACCGGGGCAGACGCGATCGCTCCGAGGAGGGTTCGACGATTCATCGGCGGAGATGATACGGCGCGATCGGGGTTGCACAATCGCCGCCCCGGGCAACGGACCGTTGCGTCCGTGCAACCCGATGGGCGGCTCGCACGGCTGCGAACCGCGTTCGCAGAAATGCGATCGCGACGCGCGCGCGGCGTGAGAGCGTCGGCGCCATGAACATCGAACTGAAGATGCTGACCTGGACGGTCCTGCTGGGGCTGCTGCAGCTCGCCGTGGGCGCCTCTCTCTCCGTGCACCAGCGCGGCCTCGCCTGGAACGCCGGCGCTCGCGACTCGGACCCCCCGAAGCTCTCCCCCGTGGCGTCGCGCATCGACCGCTCGCTGCGCAACCTGCTCGAGACCTTCCCCTTCTTCGCCGCGGCGGCGCTGGCGGTGGTGGCCGCGCACCGCACCGACGCGGGCACGGCGCTCGGCGCTCAGCTCTACTTCGGCGCTCGGGTCGTCTACGTGGGGCTCTACGCCGCGGGCATCCCCTACGCGCGCACGCTGATCTGGACGGCCTCGATGGTGGGCCTCGTGAAGGTGCTCTGGCCGCTGATCTGAAGCGCCTCTTCAGCCCCGGAGGCGGCGCCAGAACATCGCCGCCGCCAGCAGCACCCCCACCGTCATCACCGCGCGGCGCACCACTCGAGGCCCCACCCGGCGGGCCGTCCCGGCGCCCAGAGCGCCGCCCAGCACGGCCCCGGTGGCCATCACCGCGGCCTCGGCCCAGGCGACGCGACCGCCCAGCACGAAGGTCACCGCGGCGACGCCGTTGATGCACACGGCGGCGAGGTTCTTGAGCCCGTTGGCGCGGTGGATGTCTCGCACGCCCATCATCCCCAGCGCCGCCAGCATCAGGATGCCGATGCCCGCGCCGAAGAACCCACCGTAGGTCGCCACCACCAGCTGGAAGACCATGAGCCCGGCCCACGACGCCGGGCTTCGCACGCCGTCGTCGGTGAGCCGCAGCCTGCGAGCGACCGGCTCCTGCAGCGCGAAGAGCCCGGTGGCGCCGAGCAGCAGCCACGGCACCAGCGCCGTGAAGCGAGCGTCCCCGGTGCGCAGCGCGAGCCACGCGCCGAGCACGCCCCCGGCGGCGCTGGGCAGGGCCATGGCGAGCACCAGCGGGCGCGACCCGGCGAGCACGTCGCGGTAGCCCCAGAAGGCGCTCGCGGAGCCTGGGATGAGCGCCACGGTGTTGGTCGCGTTGGCGGTGATGGGCGCCATGCCGAAGGCGAGCAGCGTGGGGAAGGTGAGCATGCTGCCGCCGCCCGCGACGGAGTTGACGGTGCCGGCGGCGACGCCGCTCGCGAAGTACGAAGCCCACGGCAGGACGGTCGACCACACGCGACGAGCGCCTAGCACGAGGCGGGCGACCGCGTCGCCGCCCCGGTCCTCCAATCGGGGTTACACCCGCACCGCGGGCTCGTGGGGAGGGCCATAATCGATATCTTCAATGGACAACGAAGTGGCCAATGGCGGCATTGGCTGTCCGGGAGGCGGACATGTCCGGAAGGACGGCCCTCATCGAAGAACGAGAAATACATATCAACAGCGCTTGAAGCGCGGTCGGAGACGGCGGCAGAATTCGGTGATCGGTCGAGCGGCGGTGTAGAGACAGGATCAAGAGGGAGTGATAGGGTCCGAAATGCTTCGGGGGAGGGATTTGACTCCGCAGCGGGGACACGACGGGCTTCGGCTGGTCGATAGGAGATGCGCGATGGACGCGAAGAGACGGGAGGCTCTCCCGACCGCGAAGCCTATGAACCTTGCCGCGCGAGTGAAGGCGTTCAACGAGCGCCTGAGCGAGCCGGAGTCCATGGCCGGGCGCTCGTCGGGGGAGGAGCACGAGCTGCCCGTCTTCGCGCCTCCGTCGCCCGAGGCGCTGGAGAGCCAGCGCCTGCGCCGCGAGGGGCTGCTGGTGGCCGACGAGGAGGAGAGCGCCGCCCTGCTGGAGGAGCAGCGCAGGCGCAGCCGCGGGCGCTTCGACCTGGCGCCCGAGGCGCGCTTCGTGACCGACGACCTCGCGGTGGTCGCCGACGCCAACGTCGCCGCGACCGAGCTGCTGGGCCTCGAGGTGAGGCTCATCCGAGGGCACTGGCTGGCCTCCTTCGTGGCGCAGTCCGACCTCGGGCGCTTCCGCATGGCGCTCTCCGAGCTCGCCACCGAGGGGGAGACGGAGGTCGACCTGCACCTCGTCGGCGCTCGGGGCGCGAGCGCGATGGTCACGCTGTCGGCCTCCCGCGCCGGGGACACGGCGCTCTACTCCTGGTGCGCCCGTCGCGTGCCTTCGACCTCGGGCGTGCGCGAGGCGCCGCCGCGACCGGAGCGCGCCCGGAGGGAGCCTGAGCCCGTGGACGCGCTCCAGCAGGCGCTCGACGAGCGAGAGCGGCTGCTGGAGGACACCCGCCGGCAGTGCAGCGAGCTCGCGAGCGCGCAGCACGAGAGGGACGTCTCCATGGCGGTCCTGGCGCACGAGCTCCGGGGGCCGATGAGCGCGATCCTGGGGTGGACCCGGCTGCTGCGGCACCCTCGCATGGACCCCGCGCAGCGAGAGCGGGCGCTGGAGGTGATCGAGCAGAACGCGCTGCTCCAGAGGGCGCTGGTCGACGACCTGATGGACTCCTCGCGCATGGTGGCGCAGCGGGTCGAGATCGAGCGGGTGCCGCTCAACCTGGGCGACGTCGTGGGCTGGGTGGTGGACGGCGCTCAGCCGAGGGCGACGGAGAAGGAGATCACGCTCACCTGCGAGCTGGACGACGGGTGCACGGTGCTGGGCGACCCGTGGCGGCTCTCGCAGGTGGTCACCAACCTGCTGACCAACGCGCTGAAGTTCACGCCGACGGGCGGGGCGGTGAGCGTAAGCGTGACGGCGGGCGACGGCGTGGCGACGCTGCGGGTGGCGGACACCGGCGTGGGCATCGCGCCCGATCAGCTGCCGCGCATCTTCGAGCGCTTCCACCAGGCGAGCCACGCGCACAACGCCGACGGGGGCCTCGGGCTCGGGCTCTTCCTGGTGCGCACCATCGTGGAGATGCACGGCGGAACGGTCTCTGGCGAGAGCCCCGGCGTGGGCCCCGGGCTGGGCTCGGTCTTCACCGTGACCCTCCCTCGCACCGACGGGTGATCGCTGACGCGGCTTGTTTTCCGCGGTGATCCTGCGCCTGTCCTGTAGCCGTCGGCGACGCGACGGCCTCGGACGGCGGCGCGCCCTCCCATGTACATTCGAGCGTGAGAGGACCGCGCGCGGTGCGCGGGGCCTCAACCGCCGGGCGGAGCACCATGCGCAGACCATCCCCTCCCTTCCTCGCGCTCATCGCGATCGCACTGACGGGCTGTTCCTTCCTGGTGGACGCCGACGAGGCGCGACTGCAGCCGAGGACCGCCGCCGACGCCGCCGTCCCGACCGACGTGCCCGCGGTGGATGCTCCGGCGCTCGACACGCCCACGGCCGACACGCCCACGGCCGACACGCCCACCGTGGATGCTCCGACCTTCGATGCGCCCTCGGAGGATGCCCCGTCGCTCGACGCTCCGACCATCGACGCTCCGACCTTCGACGCGCCCTCGGAGGACGTCCCGACGCTCGACACGCCCACCGTCGACGCGCCCACCGTCGACGCTCCCACCGTCGATGCTCCGTGCCCTGCGGGGCGGACCGCGTGCGCCGACACCTGCGTCGACACCGCGACGGACCCTCGCAACTGCGGCGGCTGCGGCATGGCGTGCGCCGCGGGCCAGATCTGCGCGACCGGCGCCTGCGTGACGGCCCCCTGCACGGCGCCGCGCGCCATGTGCGGAGGCGCCTGCGTCGACTTCCGCTCCGATCCCTCCCACTGCGGCAGCTGCGGCGCCGCCTGCCCGGCGGACGCGAGCTGCTCCGCGGGCTCGTGCGTGTGCCCCGCGGGCCGGGTGCGCTGCGGCGCCGAGTGCGTCGACCCGCAGACCGACGGCGCCCACTGCGGGCGCTGCGACAACGCCTGCGCCGCCGACCGCGCGTGCACCGCGGGAGCGTGCGTGAGGGTGTGCACCGGCTCGCTGCGGCTCTGCGGCGACGCGTGCATCGACGTGCTCAGCGACGCGGCCCACTGCGGCGCCTGCGGCACCGCCTGCACCGCGGGCCAGGTCTGCTCTGGAGGGGAGTGCCTGAGCGCCTGCCCCGCCCCCAACCGGATGTGCGGCGCCGCGTGCGTCGACGTGGCCTCCAGCGCGGCCCACTGCGGCGCCTGCAACAACGCCTGCGCCGCGGGGCAGGTCTGCTCCGGGGGCGCGTGCCGCTCGGTGTGCGCGACCGGGGAGACCTTCTGCAGCGGCGCGTGCGTCAACACGCAGGTCGACCCTCGGAACTGCGGCGCCTGCGGGACCGCGTGTCCGGGCGCGCAGGTCTGCGAGTCCGGCGCGTGCCGGCCCGTGTGCCCCGCGGGGCAGACGCTCTGCGGAGGGGTCTGCGTCGACCTGGCCGTGGACCGCGCCAACTGCGGGGCCTGCGGCAGCGCCTGCGCCGCGGGCCTGGTCTGCGCGGCCGGGGCGTGCACCTGCGCCTGCCCCCCCGGCAAGGCGTGCTGCCCGAGCGCGGGGACGCTGGTGTGCGCGACGATCGCGACGGACCCCGCGCACTGCGGCGCGTGCAACCGCGCCTGCGCGGCGGGGCAGCAGTGCGTCGGCGGCGCGTGCGTGGTGGCGACGTGCACCGCGCCGAGGACCCTCTGCGGCGGGGCCTGCGTCGACGCCCAGACGGACCCCAACAACTGCGGATCGTGCGGCCGCCAGTGCACCGCGGGGCAGTCGTGCGCGGCCGGGGCGTGCGTGTGCCCGACGGGCCAGACGAGCTGCGGCAGGCGCTGCGTGACCACCGCGACGGACCCGGTCAACTGCGGGGCGTGCGGCACCGTCTGCGCCGCGGGCACCACCTGCGCCGCGGGTCGCTGCGTGTGCGCGGCGCCTCGGATCACCTGCGGCGCGCAGTGCGTGAACCCGCAGAGCGACGCGGCCAACTGCGGCGGCTGCGGGCGCGTGTGCCCCACGAGCGCGACCTGCAACAGCGGGCGCTGCGTGTGCCCGTCGGGCTCGGTCTCCGACGGCCGGGTGTGCCGCAGCCTGCGCTACGACCCGCAGAACTGCGGCCAGGCGGGCAACGCCTGCCGCGCCGACCAGGTGTGCACCGCGGGCACCTGCACCTGCCGACCGGGGCTCACCTCCGGCGGCGGCTTCTGCACCGACCTGCAGTCGAGCCCCAACAACTGCGGAACGCTCGGGCACCGCTGCAGCAGCGGCCAGGCCTGCGTGCGGGGCGCCTGTGTGGCCGCCTCGTCGTGCGCCTCGCCCAACACCGTGTGCAGCGGGTGGTGCGTCAACCTGCAGACGCACCCCTTCCACTGCGGTCGCTGCGGCACCGTCTGCGCGAGGGACGAGTTCTGCGTCGCCGGCACCTGCCAGTCGTACTACGCGGTCAACCCCTGCCTCACCTGCCCCTGCACGGGCTGCCGCTCGGTCGAGACGTGCTGCGCCACGACCGACCGCATGGCCACCACCTGCGTCGACGGCACCCGCTGCCCCTGAGCGCTCCACCGCCCGGCGGGTGTTGCCCGCCGGGCTCCATGGCGCTCACACTGGGGTCGATGCGACGGTCACTGCGCGCCCGGGTCCGTTCGTGGGGGGAGCGCCTCCTCGCTCGCTGGCGCACGCCCTCGCGCGCTCGCTCCGCGGGGCCCTACCGCGTCGCGTCCCCGCCGCCCCGCCAGACGCCGTCCCCCACGGCCCCGCTGAGGGCCGCCGCCTCCGCGCTACGGATGCTCTGGTCCGCCGAGCGCCTCCGCTGGATCGCCTCCGCCGCGGGCGTGGGCCTGGGCTCCTCGGGCCTGCTGCTGCTGCTGGTGCGCTGCGCCCGCTTCGCGGCGCCGCGGGTGTCGACGCCGGTCACGCACGTCCTCGCGATCCCCTTCGGCCTGCTGGTGGGCCTCGTCGCGGCGGCGGTCTTCCTGGCCTTCGGCGCCGCGATCATCGCCGTGGGCGCCCTGGCGCTGGTGTCCCTCGCCCACGGCCTCACGGCCCTCGCCCGCGCCTCCTGGCACCTGCTCGTCGTCCTGCCCCGCGAGCTCCTCGCGGGCTCCTCCGAGCGCTAGCTCAAACCCCTCCAGAGAACTCCCATGGCGACACCCCGCGCTGCCGATGCCCGAGACCCGCTGCTCGCCGAGGCGCTGCTCCGTCACGAGGGGGCGTGGGTGCCGATGTTCCTGGCGAGGGCGGCGCTGGGGCTGACCTCCGTGGTGTGGGTCTCGACCACGCCCGAGGGAGGGGGAAGCGTCGCGCTGCTCTCGCCCGTCGAGGCCAGCGCGTGGCTTCGCGCTCGCGGTGACAGCAAGGGGTCGGCGCGCGTCTCCGGGACCCCTTCGCCGGGCTCCGCGTGGGCCGTCGGGCTGGGGGCGAGCGGGGCGTCGGTGTGGTCCCTCGCGATGACGCCCATCCTCACCCGCGGCGGCTGACGGGGTCCGTCTCCGCCCCCGCTCAGGGCAGCAGCGCCGCGTCGATCAGGAACACGTCCGGCACGATGCGCCGCAGCCTCGCCCTCGACACCGGGCGGCGCTCGTCCTGCACCGCCTCGTCCCGCGCGAGCTTCGTCTCCGCGCCCTCCATCGCCCCGAGCTCCGCGCGCAGGGCGTCGGCCTCTCTCGCCTCGCCGAGCGCCGCGAGCACCCTCGATCGCAACAGCAGCAGCTTTGCCCTCCGGAAGGCGCCGGCCTCCAGCGAGAGCGCCACGCGAAGGTGATCGCTCGCGGCCGCGAGGTCGTCGGTCATCAGGGCGAAGTGCGCGGCGAGGGTGCGAAACCCGGGCTCCCGGGGAGCGCGGCGGACGAGGTCCTCCATGAGCGGGCGCACCTCGCGGGGAGAGGCGCCCTCCAGGTGAGCGTGGGCGGCCTCGGCGTAGGCGCGCGCGGTCGCACGGTCCTCCGGGCGCAGCGGATCGCCCCGGTGCGAGCGCCCGGTGGGGCTCCTCGGGACGGCCTCGAAAGGCACCTCGCCGACCTCGCCCTCCCACGACCACGGCACCGTCACATAGGGCCCGAGCCCCGTCGGCGCGCTCCCCACGGAGACCCGAACGCAGCGCGAGTCGGCCTCGGCCACGATGCTCTGCACCGTCATCGCCGACACCACGCAGTCGCCCGAGAGGCGCTCGACGTCGTCGCGCAGGTCCTTCGCGCCGGGGGCGCGGTAGTCGCCGAGGAGGCTCTCCAGGTCCTCGGCGGAGAGCCCGCCGATCGCTTCGTGAACTCGCTCCTGCAACCGTCGGTAGCGGTCGTCCGAGTCCACCGCGAAGGCCGGGCTCGAGGTGACCTCCGCCTCGCGCAGCGACGCGGAGAGGTAGCGGTTGGTGCACGCGAGGTGGCTCGCGCCGGGCGTCGGTCGGCTCACCTCGACGGCGCGGCCGGTGGTCTCGATCACCACGGCGTCTCGCTCCGCCGCGGAGGAGACCAGCAGCCCCCAGGTGGAGGCCGAGCCCACCTCGCGGGTGATGGCGATCGCGTCGTCGAGGGAGCGAGCGCGGCGCACGATCTCGTGGCCGAGGTCGGCGATGGACGCGGCCTGGTAGCGGACGTCGCGGTGGAAGCGGGTGTGGGCGGTGAGGGTGATCCCGGCCTCGTTGAAGCCGGTGACGCCCGGCAGGTCGGCGCCTCGGCTGGTGACGTAGCCGTAGCGCAGCCCCTCGTCGGGCTCGCAGAACGCGACGACGGGACCGCGGTCCCAGATGGTGGCGCCGGGGAAGTCGAAGTTGCGAGCGTGCCGCAGCGCCCCGTCGGAGGAGGCCGCGCCCCACACCGCCAGGCTGGAGCACGCCGGGATCGCCGCGAAGCCGCCCACGTGCGCCGGAAACGCGCCCGCCCGGCCGAGGAGCCCGACGGTGTTCTGGAGCACGTCCATGGTGAGCATCGCCGCGGCCACGTCGCGCGACACGCCCGCCGCCGAGAGCATCGCCTCGTTGCGAGCGAGGTACTCTGGGAAGCGCCGGCGGCGGTACGCGTGGAGCACCCGGGCCTTGGCGGAGAGCAGCGGCCCGACGAGCATCTCCATCGGTCGACGCGCGGCGTGAGGGACGGCGAGCGCGAGCATCCTCGCGGCCATGGTGGGGTAGAAGGCGTTGGAGCGCTGGTAGCCGCCGAGGCGGTGGAGGACGGCGCCGTGCTGGGCGCCCATCTCGGCCTGCGAGCCGCGCAGGCGCATCACCAGGAGGGCTTTCGGAGAGAGCTCAGGGGTCATCGGGTTGCGCGGAGGGTACCTCTCTGACGCGCCGGCGCGAGCCCCGCCTCGGCGCTCAGAGCAGCTTGAGCAGGTTCTCCTTCGTGGTGAGCCCGACGCGCTGCGCCCGCCGCTCCCCGCGCTCGAAGACCATCACCGTCGGCGCCCCCCGGATGCCGTAGCGGGCCGCCATCTCCGGCGCGTCGTCGATGTCCACGGTCACCACCTTCACCCGGCCGACGTTCTCGTCGGCGATGCGCGCGATGATGGGATCGAGCGCCCGGCAGGGCCCGCACCACCTCGCGCCGAAGTCCACGAGCACCGTGCCCTCGGCGCGTAGCACCTCCGCCTCGAAGCTGCGGTCATCCACGGTGGTCACGTTGCGGCTGTCGATGGTCATATCGGTCTCTCTCCTATGGGTTCGAGGGCGCGGTCGCGCCGGGTCGTGTGGGGATGAGGTGCCGGGGAGGGGGCGTTCTTACGCCGCGACCTCGCTGTAAGATCGAGGCCTCCTCGACACCTCTGACCCCTCGTGGACCACACCCTCACCACGCCCTCGCCGGCCTTCGACGCGCTCGACGCGCTAGGCCACCTCGTCCCCGCGCACCGCCGAGCGCTCGCCCGCCTCGCGCGCCGAGAGGGCGTCTCCGCCGAGGACGCCGTCGACTGCGTGCAGGACGCGCTCTGCACCTTCCTCCAGCTGGCGCAGCGAGGCGAGCTCCCTCCGGAGCCTGGACGCCTCGCGGCCTTCCTGGCCGGGGTCGTCCGCAACGCCGCGCGCAACCGTCGCCGCCGCCACGAGGTCGCTCGCCCTCACGAGGAGCTCAGCTCGTCGCCCGTCGCGGGGGAGCCCTCCTCCGAGGAGCTCGTCGCGCGGGCCGAGGAGCACGTCCGGCTGCGCGCCTGCGTCGACCGGCTCTGCGACACGCAGAAGGCCGTGGTGCTGCTGCGGCTGCTCGACGAGCGCCCCGGGGAGGACGTCGCCGACGCGCTCGGGATCACCCGCGGCTACGTCGACGTGCTGCTGCACCGGGCGAAGGCCTCGCTGCGGGTCTGCATGACCGACGGAGGGTGACTCCGGGCGGGGCGTTCAGCCCTCGCGGATGAGCGTCTTCGGGCTGCGGTAGAGCGGGAACCACCAGGCGCGGTCGTTCTTGAAGTGGATCCAGAGGATGTCGATGCGCTTCTTGCCGTCGGGCGACTCGACGAACAGCCCGGGGGCGCTGAGCTCCTCCCAGATGTCCGCCCACTCGTCGTTCTCCTGCTCGCTGTCGACGTCGAGGAGCGCCGTCTCCCGCTCGAAGAGATGGCGCACGGACTCGAACGCCCCGGTGGTCTCGTAGCGACCCTCGACGGCCTGTTGATCGGTCATCAACGCCTGCCCGTCGGGCCGCAGCACGGCGAGCAGTTCGCCCCCTCTCGTCAGTCGCCACTCGGTGTCCATGGTCGGGTCCGGGAAGCTACCACGCAGTGCGGGGTGGGATGGAAGGGCCTCCAGCGCCCTCCTCCATCGGTCGTCTTCTGGCCCCGCGCGCCACGCCGCTGCTAATCCCCCGTGACCGATGGCCACCATGCTCACGAAGCGCACCGTCTCCGCCCCCCGGCGCGCCGCGCCCGCCGCCGCCGTCCCCGCCCGCGCCCACGTGCTCGACGTGCCCTTCGCCATGCGCTCCCACGCGACGGCCGGGGGCGCCCGCTGGGACGCCGAGCACGGCGTCTTCGTCTACCGCGGCGCGGCGCTCCCGGGCTCGCTCCACGCCTTCCGCGCGACCCCCTACTCCTGGGAGCGCCACGTCGAGCAGGAGCTCAACGACGACCCCTCTCCGCCGCCCTCGGAGCCCGCCGGGGAGATCACCCTGCGCGAGCACCAGCGCGCCGCGGTGAAGGCCATCGGGCTCGCGGTGAAGGGGCGCCGCCCGGGCTTCCTGCTGGCCGACGACGTGGGCCTCGGCAAGACCATCAGCGCCTGGGAGTCGGTGCGCGCGATGCCCTCCGTGGAGACGGTGCTGGTGGTGTGCCCTCTCGCGGTGATCGCCCACTGGCGCCGCACCATCGAGGCCCTCGGAGACGCCGGGCGGCGGGTGGTGCTCATGAACTACGAGCGCCTGGGCAAGCTCTTCGAGGTGAGCGCCGAGGCGCGCCGCAAGGTGCGCTCGAAGAAGGGCCTCGCCCGCGCCGGGAGCCCCATCGCCTTCGACGTGGTGATCTGGGACGAGAGCCACCGGTGCAAGAACCCCGCGGCGGCGCGGTCGAAGTTCGCGGCCAAGCTCAACGCGAGCGCGGGCTTCGCGCTCTGGCTCTCGGCCACCGCGGGGCAGAACCCGCTCGAGCTCTCCTACCTCGCCCCGCTGCTGGCGAGCCTCACCGGCAGCCGCGCGAGCGACCTCAAGGACTTCGAGCGCTGGTGCCTCGACCAGGGCCTCGGCGTCACGCGGGGCACCTTCGGCCGCTGGGACTGGCGGGGCGATCGCGAGGACTGCGAGAAGGTGCGGGCGCTGCTCTTCGATGGGCGCTCTCCCGCGGGGCTGCGCCGCCGGCCGGAGGACATCGCCGGGTGGCCGGAGATCAACCGCATCCTCACGCCCATCGGGCTCGATGCCTCGGCCCGGGAGCGCTACACGCAGGCCTGGACGGAGTTTCGCGCCGCCATGGACCTCGCGCCCGGCGGCAAGGACCCGCGCGGCGCCCTCGCGGCGGCGCTGCGGCTGCGCCAGAAGGGCTCCCTCATCCGGGTCGACGGGACCGTCGACCTGGTGCTGGAGCTGCTGGAGAACGGCCACCAGGTGGCGGTGTCCGTGGCCTTCATGGAGACGCTGGAGGCGCTGCGCGAGGCGCTCACCAGGGAGGGCGTCGAGTGCGCGGCGCTGCACGGCGCGACCCCGATGGTGGCGCGAGAGGCCGAGCGGATGCGCTTCCAGAGGGGCGAGGCGAGGGTGGTGCTCTTCACCGTGGAGGAGGGGATCTCCCTGCACCAGGGGGAGCACAACGAGGTGCCCCGCTCGGAGGTGATCCACGACCTGCGGTGGTCGGCGATCCAGATGGCGCAGATCGAGGGGCGGTGCCACCGCGACGGCCGCTTCGCGCAGGTGTACTGGGCCTACGCCGACGGCACCATCGAGGAGCGCATCGCGGCCATCGTGTGCCGGCGCATCCAGTCGATGAAGGCGATGGTGGGCGACGACGTGGAGACGCTGCGGGAGATCGAGCGGCTGCTGGCGGACGCGCGAGCCGCGGAGGGATGAGTCAGGCCGGGGGGAAGCGCTTCACCCCGACCAGCAGCCCGTCGGGCGTCGGGATGCACACCGTGTCGAAGCCCTCGCGCGCGTCCTCGTGGAAGCGCCGCATCGCCACCGCGTCGTCCCCGTCCTCCAGCAGCCTCCCGAACAGGAACACGTTGTCGCCGATGAGCAGTCCCCCGGGGCGGAGGTTTCTCGCGGCCCAGCGACCGTAGCGCTCGTAGTTCACCTTGTCGGCGTCGATGAACACCGCGTCGAAGGGCCCGTTCTCCTCCAGCGTCGGGAGCACGTCCACCCCCGCGCCCTCGACCACCGTGACCCGGTCTCCGACCCCGGCGCTCCGCAACACGTCGCGCGCCACGGCCGCGTGCTTCGGGTCGTACTCCACGCTCCACACGTGCCCCTCCGGGCCCACCGCGCGCGCCAGGTGGATCGTCGAGTAGCCCGCGAGCGTCCCCACCTCGACGACCTTCTTCGCGTGGGCGAGGCGCAGCAGCATCGCCAGCAGCGCCCCCTCCGCCCGGCCCACCTGGATGGCGGGCATCCCGTGGATCGCCGGCGCCGCGAAGGCGCCCTCCAGGCCCGCGTCGTGGGGGTGATGCACCCCGTCGACCCATTCGAGGATCAACTTGTCGAAATAGGCTGTGCCGCTCCGAGAGTCCTTGTCTGCCATCGTCTCTCCTCCTCCTGCGGCCTGCGCAGGAACCACTCGCTACCTCGCGCCCGCCGGCTCGCACCGCAACGCGCCCCCGAAGCGGTCGCCCGGCAGCGCCGTGAGCCGTCGCCCGGAGAGCGAGATGGTCCGCACGCAGACCGCGCCCTCGGGCAGCACCTCCAGCTCCGCGCGCGAGACCACCGCCGACTCGTGGTCGACGCCCGCCCGCTCGAGGGCGATCGGCGGGTACGCCATGGACAGCGTCGGACCCTCAGCCCGCCCGGAGGCGCAGGCGGCGATGTGCTCCCAGCGCATCGACGGCAAGGGGGGGCTCTTGCCGTCGTCGAAGGGCAGCATCCGCCAGCGCGGCGGCTCGCTGTTGTCGCGCACCACCGGTCCGATGGAGGAGCCCTCGCGGCCGATCATCATCAGCCCCGGGTCGTCTCCGAGGAAGCCCCGTCGAGCGCGCACCGCGCCCTCCAGATCGAGCGAGAGCGCGACGCCCACCTGCGGCCCCCGCTCGGCGTAGCGCGTCGACCAGGCCTCGCGCCCGGCCTCGAAGAGCGGGCTCGAGAAGACCACCACCACCCCTCCGTCGGCGGAGGTCACGAAGAAGGACTTGAGCCCAGCGGGCGACTGCTCCACGAAGGCGTCGCGCACCCGCACGAAGGGCCGGGAGGAGGTGCCCCAGGCCAGCACCGGGACGCCCGCGGCGTCGTGGGTCTGCACCAGCACGCCGCGGCGGGAGGAGGCCTCCACGCGCAGCGGCCCTCGCTGCTCGATGGGCCAGCGCACCCCGAGGCCCCGGCCGGAGGGGTGGGTGACGCCGTGGAAGGGCCCGAGCTCGTCGACGCCCAGCCAGCTCATGCGCACCAGGGTCTCGCCGGTGCGATCGGGGCGGGTGCGCCAGAAGCGCCCTCGCACCGGGCCCGACTCGGTGCCCGTCAGCAGGTCCGTCGCGTCCACGTTGCGCTGGTAGGCCAGCGGCAGCAGCGTGGGCGACCGCAGCGGCCGATCGGAGCGGCAGCTGTAGCGGCGAGGCTCCGTGGCCAGCGAGGGCTCCGGTCCGACGCCCGACGGGGCGCAGCGGGCGACCGTCCCGGAGGCCTGGAAGGTCTCGTAGCGCCCGTTGATGAAGGGCCGAAGACGCCCTTCGGCCTCGCGCGTCACCTGGGTGCGCTGCGGCCTCGCGGCGTCGGGTGAGCCGGGCGCCGCGGCCGTGTCCCAGCGGTAGACCTGCCGGCCGCCGGTGGTGTCGATGGCGATGCCGCCGCGCTCGGGGGAGACGTTCCAGGCGACGTCGGTGGCGATGGGGTGCGGGTCCCAGTGCTGGGCCCCGTCGGCGGTGAGCATCACGCGGCCGTCGCGCAGCACCGCGGCGCCGTGGAGGCTGTCCATGAAGGTCGCCGCGCGCGCCGGGCCGGGGAGCGCGCTGTGCGAGAGAGGGCCCGCGCCGGTGGTGGTCCAGAGCGAGCCGTCCTCGCCGAGGACCACGGCGCGACCCACCGAGTCCCTCGGCACCTTGAAGTCACAGGGGAAGCGCCCCAGCGGCCGGGGCGCATCGAGGAAGCCCCCGCTCGCCGCGACGGTGCCGTCCGCCGCGACGAACACCCACCCGATGGTCACCGGCACCGCGGCCACGAGGGAGGCCTCGAAGCGCACCGGCGCGACCTCGACGGCGTGCGCCGCGGTCTCGTGGAAGCGCAGCGGACCGAACAGGATCTGCCTCGCCCCGTCGCTCTCGCGATGCACCTCCCACGCGCGAGCCTGCGTCGGCCACGGCGGGGCGGCGGGCGCCCGGACGGCCTCGACTCTCGTGGGCGGCGCCACGCGCACCAGCCGCATCGCGACGACCCCGAGGCCCGCGACGGCCGCGAGCACCCCGAGCCCGAGCGCCGTTCGGCGGCCGCGCGGGGAGGGCGGCGTCGTCAGGGTCGGAGCGCGGTAGGGCATCGCGGAGCAGGGTGGTGCATCGCCGCGCGCATCGTCAATGGCGACGCCGAGTGCGCAGCGAGCTCAGTCGTCGAGGGCGCTCTGCAGCTCGCGGAGGTCCTCGAGGCGGGCGGGCCAGATGCGCTCGGCGAGGGCCGCCGCGACGGGCACCCCGGGGTCGACGGGGACCTCCGCGGCGGACCCGTCGCCCTGCAGCCGAGAGAGCACCTCGGGCCAGAACTCCAGGTTCTCCAGCTCCGGCGCCTCGGCCCCGTCCTCGAGCTGAGAGCGCATCATGGCGAGGTCGTCCGCGGAGGCGCGGGCGCTCAACGTCGCCGCGGCGGCCGACACCTCGGCCTCGAAGTCCGCCGCCGAGGTCACCGTCTGACGGATGGCCACGCCTCGCGGGTCCCAGGTGCCCACCAGCACGGCGGGCAGCTCGCCCGGCAGCACGCACGGCACCAGCATCACGTGCGGCACCCGCCAGGGCATCCAGACGGTCATCTCCACGAAGCGCTTCGCCTCGCGGAAGCCCGGCGGGTCACACCCCGGGACGGACACCGCGTGCCCGTGGCACCAGAGCGGACCCAGCGCTCGCGAGAGGTGTCGGGCCAGCTCCTGGGCGCGGTCGATGGGGGGAGGGCTCATGGGAGAGAACCTTACCGTCGGAGGGGGGGTGGTGCAGGCGACGTCAGCCCGCGTCGGCGGAGCGCGACTCGATGGCCCGGATGGCCGCGGGGACCGCCGAGCCGAGGCAGGGGTTGCAGGTCCCGAGGCCCAGGAAGCCGCAGCCCGAGCCGATGGGGATGCGCCGCAGGGGAGCGAGCGCCCTCGAGTCGCCGTCGCGCCCGAGCGCCTCGACCACGGGGCGCTTGGCCTCGCAGGAGCGCGCCTCGGAGAGGGCGATGAGCCCTCGCTGGGTCGCGTCGAGACGTGACGCGAAGGGCGCTTCGCCCAGCAGCGCCGACAGCCGCGAGCGCCCGGAGCCTCCGCGCAGGAAGGCCTCCACCAGCCGGTCGAGCGCGTCGGCGGCGAGCGGCCCCCGCAGCAGGTCGCCCGCCGGGGTCGAGAGCGCCGGGCTCGACGAGAAGACCCGCACCACGTCGTCGACGAGCGGGGCGTGGGCGCTGAGCACGGGAGCGAGGCGCAGCGCGTCCCGGTACGCGGCCAGCGCCATGGCGTGCGTCGAGCGATCGCGCGCGTAGATCGTGCCCAGCACGAAGGGGATCGCCGCGTCGTTGGGGGACTGCGAGCGCAGCGCCTCCAGCGAGCGAGCGGCGGCCTGGCGCTGTCGGGCGTTGCCGGTCGCGAACTCCGGCCCTTCTCGCAGCGCCTCGATGCGCTCGTCGAGGTCGTCGGCCTCCGCGGCGTGCTCCGGGGCCGCGGACGCCGCCCGGGGCCCTGGAGGGGCGGTGACCTCCGGGCGCAGCTCCGCTTCGTCGGATCGGCCGCGAGTGGCGAGGCCCACGACCGCGACCGTGAGCGCGAGGGCCCCGGCGCCCAGCGCGATCCGTCCCCGCCGCGAGAGCGACGCCCACGAGCGCCGCGTCGGAGGGCGAGCGCTCTCCACGGGCTTCGGGGGCGCGGAGATCACGGCGACGGGCTCGAGGGGCGGCGCGGCCACGGGCTCCTCGGGCGGCGCGGGCACCGTCGGGGTCTTCACCACCGGGGGCGCGTGCAGGGCCGCGTCGAGCTCATCGACCAGGTCCGCCGCGCGCTGGAACCTCGCCGCCGGGGACTTCGCCAGCGCCCTGGCCAGCACCGCGTCGACCGCGGGTCCGAAGCCGAGGTCGGGCCGCACCGCCGAGGGCGCCGGGGGAGTGGCGTTGAGGTGGGCCATGAGCAGCGACATCACGTCGTCGCTGTCGAAGGGCCTGCGCCCCAGGAGCATCTCGTAGGCGATGACCCCGAGGGCGTAGATGTCCGCGCGACGGTCGACCGCCGCCCCGGCGGCCTGCTCGGGGGCCATGTACTCGGGCGTCCCGAGCACCAGGCCGCTGCGGGTGAGCCCGGGGCCCGCGGGACCCTCCGGGAGGAAGACCTTGGCGATGCCGAAGTCGATCACCTTCACGGTCTCGACCCCGTCGACGTCGGTCACCAGGACGTTCTCGGGCTTGATGTCCCGGTGCACGATGCCGAGCGAGTGCGCGTGGTCGAGCGCCGCGGCGATCTGCCTCGCCAGCGAGAGCGCCCGCTCGAGGGGAATAGCCCCCACGCGCTCCATCACCGTCCGCAGCGACTCGGCCCCCACGTACTCCATCACGAGGTAGCAGCCGCCCTGCTCGTCGGCGCCGGAGTCGTAGACCGCGATCACGTTGGGGTGCTGCAGCCTCGCCGCCGCGACCGCCTCCCTCGCGAAGCGCGCCGCGATCTCGCGGTTTCCCGTGAGCTCCTCCTGCAGGAACTTCACCGCCACCTGCCGCTGCAGCCCCTCGTGCCTCGCGAGGTAGACCGTCCCCATGGCGCCCTCGCCGATGCGCTCGATGAGCCGGTAGCGCCCGGCGATGAGCTCGCCGCTCCGGCGGTCGGAGCCACCCTCCGGGGTCGAACTGCTGGAGCGATCGTCGGTCTCGGGGGGCGCGGTCATCGTCGGGGGTCGGCGCCAACCTATCATCCATCCCGAGCCCGCGTCCCCGGGTCCTTTCCTCCCGTTGAGGTCCTCCGACGCCTGCGTGCTAGCGTCCGCCGCGCTCCCATGAAGTTCGAACAGCTCGACCGACGGATGCGGGTCTACGAGACCGCCCACGACCACTGCGTCCTGCCCCACGTGCACATGGTCGCCCGCATCGACGGCCGCTCCTTCTCTCACCTCACCCGCGTCGCGCAGCGCTTCGACGCGCCTTACGACCCGCGCTTCCGCGACCACATGGTGGCCACGCTGCAGCACCTGATGGGCTGCGGCTTCGCGGTGATCTACGGCTACACGCAGAGCGACGAGATGTCCCTGCTGCTGCGGCGCGACGAGTCCCTCTTCGGCCGCAAGCTCCGCAAGCTGCTCTCGGTGCTGGCGGGCGAGGCCAGCGGGGCCTTCTCCGTGCGCCTCGGGTCGCCCGCGGCCTTCGACTGTCGCATCTCGCAGCTGCCCACGGACGACGACGTGGTCGACTACTTCCGCTGGCGCTACGAGGACGCGCACCGCAACGCCCTCAACGGCCACTGCTACTGGCTCCTGCGCTCGCAGGGCCTCGACGAGCACGCCGCCACGCAGCGCCTCCGCGGCGTCTCCGTCGCCGACCGCAACGAGCTGCTCTTCCAGCACGGGATCAACTTCAACGACGTCCCCGCCTGGCAGAAGCGGGGCATCGGCACGCTCTGGGAGGACGTCCCCCAGGTGGCCGTCGACCCGCGCTCCGGGGCCGAGCACACCACCCTCCGCCGCCGCCTCGTGGTGCGCGACGAGCTCCCCATGAAGGACGCCTACGACGCCTTCATCCGCGGCCTCGTCGAGGCTCAGTAGCCCGAGAGCCGCTCCAGCAGCTCGGCGGGCGAGAGCACCTCGAAGGCCAGGCCCGTGGGGTAGTGCCGCGCGTTGCCCGTGACCACCGCGTCGGCCCGACCCCCGAGGGCCACCTCGACGAAGACCCGGTCGTCCGCGTCGGTCATCGCGCCGTCCCAGCGATCGACCGCCCCGACGTCCTGCGCCCCCGACAGCACCGCCGAGAGCAGGGCCCCCACCCTCGCCGGGTCGATGCCGCGGAACTTCGGCCGCGCCAGCACCTCCCGGTACTCGGCCTCCATCCGGGCGTCATAGAGCACCACGTCGCCCCTCGCGAAGACCGCGGCCAGCGCGCGGTCGGGGGTTCGCCCCGGCGTGAGCAGCGCGGCGACGAGCACGTTGGTGTCGAGCACCAGCCGCAGGGGGGCCATCACCCGGCACCATCGCACCGATCGACGCCCGAGAGCACGCGCGGACGGCGCTCCACGGGCGACGGACCGTCGAGGGGGGGGATGCTTGTCTACCCGGCGCAGGCTAAAAGCAGCATCGTGAGCTCAGGGATCGACGATCAAACCGAGGGGAGTGTCAGGTCGGCGAGCGCCGGGGAGGAGTTCGTCGTCGAGCCGGTGAGCGAGCAGGGGTGGCAGGATGAGCGGCTGCGCGAGGCGGAGGAGCGGTTTCGCCTCGCGTTCGATCACGCGCCCATCGGGATGGCGCTGACCAGCTCCGAGGGGCGCTGGCTACAGGTGAACCGGGCCTTCAGCGAGCTCCTCGGGTACTCCGTCGAGGAGATGCGGAGCATGTCCTTCCAGGACGTGTGCCACCCGGACGACCTGCTGGCGGACCTCGCGCTGCACGACCGGCTGCTGCGCGGGGAGATCGCGCGCTACGAGCTCTCCCGGCGCTACGTCCGCAAGGGCGGCGCGGTCATCGAGGCGGTGGTCTACGTGTCCATGGTGCCGGACGAGCACGGGGCGCCGCGGCAGATCATCCGGCAGGTGATGGACGTGACCGCACAGCGGCAGGCCGAGCGCGAGCGGCGGGACAGCGACCGCCGCGCCCGGGTGCTCTCCGAGCACGCGCCCGTGGGGATCTACGAGACCGACCCGGTGGGGCGGTACACCTTCGTCAACGAGCGCTGGCGCCAGCTCACCGGCTACTCCTCCGAACAGGTGCTCGGCCGGTCCTGGGACGTCGTCGTGCACGGGGACGACCGGGAGCGGGTCCAGGCGGAGTGGCACTCGAGCGCGCAGCTGGGCCGCGAGTTCGGCACCGAGTACCGCTACCGCGTGGCGGACGGGCGCATCGTCTGGGTCCATGGCACCGCGGTGGCCATGCGCGGCGAGGGGGGCGAGGTGGTGGGCTACCTCGGCACCACGCTCGACGTCACCGAGCGCAAGCAGGCCCAGGCGCAGCTGCTCTTCAACGACCGCATGGCCTCCGTGGGCACGCTGGCCTCCGGGGTCGCGCACGAGATCAACAACCCGCTGGCGTACATCACGGCCAACCTCGACCTCATCGTCGAGGAGGTGCGCGCGCTCGCCCCGACGCTCCCGTCGGACCGGGTGCGGGAGATCGAGGAGCTCGCCACGGAGGGGCGCCAGGGGGCCGAGAAGGTCCGGCGCATCGTGCGGGCGCTCAAGACCTTCGCCCGCGACGACGAGGAGCAGCGGGTGCGCCTCGACGTGCACAGCGTGCTCGACCTCTCGATCAACATGGTCTCCACCGAGCTCAAGCGCCGGGCGCGGGTGGTGCGCGACTACCAGTGGGTGCCCGCGGTCGAGGCCGACGAGGCGAGGCTCGGGCAGGTGTTCATCAACCTCCTGCTCAACGCCGTGCAGTCGATGCCGGAGGGGATGAGCGACCGCAACTCGATCCGCGTGGTGACGCGCACCAACCCCGCGGGCCGGGTGTTCATCGAGGTGCACGACAGCGGCGTGGGCATCGCGCCGGAGCACATCGACCAGATCTTCGACCCCTTCTTCACCACGCGCCCGCTGGGCCGCGGCATCGGCCTCGGGCTCTCCATCTGCCACGGCATCGTGGCCGCCCTCGGCGGGGACATCACCGTGGTCAGCGAGCCCGGCCACGGGTCGACCTTCACCGTGTCGCTCCCCGGCGTGCCGGTGGAGGTGATCCCCTCGACGACCCCGAGGCCCGCCGCCGAGGCGCGCAAGCGCGAGGGGCGCATCCTGGTGGTGGACGATGACCCCATGGTCGGCACCACCCTTCGCCGGGTGCTCGAGCGCGACCACGAGGTCACCGTCGTCGAGAGCGGCCGAGAGGCGCTCACCCTCATCGGCGCCGGGCTGCGCTACGACGTGATCCTCTGCGACGTGATGATGCCGCAGATGACCGGCATCGAGCTGCACGCCGAGCTGGGCCTCCTCGCGGTCGACCAGCAGGAGCGGATGATCTTCGTCACCGGCGGCACCTTCACCCCGAAGGCGCGGGCCTTCTTCGACAAGGCCCCCAACGCGCTGATCGAGAAGCCCTTCAACCTCCGCAACCTGCGCGCCGTGGTGCGAGAGCAGCTCCAGCTGCTGCGCGTCGGCTCCACGCTGGATCAATGACGGGCCCGGGGCCCCGCTGCGGCTCCGATCCCGCCCTGCGGGATGCCACCGCGGCCTCCGATCCCGGTCCCACCGCGGCGTCTGGTCCGCTATCATCCCCGACGTGTCGCCGAAGGACGTACGCACCCTCGGTCGCGCGCTCGACGCCCTGGTGCGCACCGCGCGCACCCACGGATCCGCCGTAGAGGCCGCCGGGCAGCGGCTGCGCGACGCGTGGCTGGCGATCGACCGGGCGCCGCTGCGCTTCGGGGCGACGGAGCTGTACGTCCGCGACGACGTCGCCCTCGGCGAGGACGAGGAGGTGCGCTGGCTGCTCCCGGTCTTCATGGCGGGCCTGCGGCTGGTGACCCCTCGGGAGACGGTGACGGTCCAGGAGCTGTGCCAGTTCGCCGAGGAGCTCGCCCGCTGCGAGCCGGAGGTGGGGTCGCTCGAGCGCTTCCGCGACTGGCTCTGGGGCGGAGGCGCGGCCGCGGGCTTCGAGGTGGAGCTGCAGACCAGCTTCATGGAGGCGGTCGAGGCCGACCTGCCCGAGGCGGCGGTGGCGCCCGACGGCTTCCTGGAGGGGGGCCTCTCGGCGGTGCGCCTCGCCGGGGTGCAGACCCTCGAGGAGGACTCGGTCGAGCTGGCCGCGCTCGACCTCGACGCCGTCTCGACGCGCGAGGAGTTCGACGCCTCGCTCGACGCCGAGCACGACGAGGAGCCGCCCGTCATGCACGAGGCCCTGCGCGCCGCGCTCCGCTACCGCTGCGAGGAGCCCTCGCGCTGGAGCCTCTGCGAGGCCACCGCGGTGGTGGCGATCCCCGCGCTGCAGGCGGTGTGCACCCCGGACGCGCTCGCCCGGCAGCTCGCCGACTCGCTGCGGGAGCACTTCGACGTCGACGTGATCGACCTGCTGGCCTCCAGCGTCCGGCGCAACGACCCCTTCGCGCGCGCGGTGCTCCGGGGCCTCGACTTCCCCGAGCTGCCCACCGCCGCGGTGCGCGCCTTCGCCCACGACGCGGACGGCCACCGGGTGCTCGCCAACCTGCTGGCGGCGGTCTCGCCGGAGCTCGCCTCGCGCGTCGCCCACGCCCTGCTCGACGGCGCCGCGGCGGAGACCGCCCTGGTGGACATCGCCCTGCGGATCATCACCTCCCTCGGCGCGCTGCGCTTCATCGGGCTGCTGGACGTGCCCTCGCTCAGGCCCCCGGAGGCGCACTCGCTGGGCTCGCTGCTGGCCGAGCGCGACGACGTGGTGGAGCTGCTCTCCCCGTTGATGGCGCGGGTGTCGAGGCCGGCGCTGCCGAAGCTTCTGGGCGCGCTGCCCCCGGAGGTGCGCCCCCGGCTCGCGCCCTCGCTCAACGCCCGGTGGACCGAGCTCTCCGGAGGCTTCGTCGAGTCGCAGCTGGCGCCGCTCTTCATCGAGGGCGGCACCGCGGGGGTGCGCGTGCTGGCGGAGGTCTTCATCGCGCAGCACGGCGACGGCTGGTCCGTGGAGAGCGTGCGGATGCTGGGCCGGGCGCTGGTGCGCGCGGGGCTCTTCACGGAGCTGTGCCTGCCGCTGGTGCGCTCCAAGCGCATCCCGGTGCCGGTGCGCATCGCCCTCTGCGACGCGGCGGAGGTCGACCCCGAGGTGGCCGCGGCGGTGTCCCGCTGGCACCCGGGTGAGCTGCTCGACCCGCCGGAGCTGCGCGCGAGGCTCAAGTCCCTGAGGGAGCTCGAGGGCCTGCGGCGATGACCGACTCGCTGACGATCCGGCGCACGTCGTGGATGCCCGACGAGGCGCAGGGGCGCACCGCGAGGATGATGGTCGAGCGGCTCTTCGTGCTGATGCGAACGCTCGCGGTGCACGGGCCGTCGCACCCGGTGAGCGTGCAGATCGCGCAGGCGGTGGCGGACGGCATCGGCGCCGCGGAGCTGCCCTTCACCCTCCAGTTCGTGCGCCAGGCGGTCTTCCAGGACCACGCGCTGGTGATGTTCGACCCGGGCGGGTTCCAGCGCTCGCTGCGGGTGGCGGCGGCGCTGGCGGCCATCGGGGTGCACCAGGTCGCGGTCGACTCGGTGCCCTCGGTGGACGACCTCATCTCCCTCGGGGCGGAGCTGGCCTCGGGGCACGGCACGGCGCTGCAGATCCCCGGGATGCAGCTCCGGGCGATCCTCGACGGCCAGACCGGGACCGCCGGAGAGACCGTCGAGCCCGCGCGCTTCGCGGCCGTGATGCTGCTGCGCGCGCTGATGGACGCGGAGCACATCGACGCCTCGCGGGGCGGGGCCTGGCCGTGGTCCCGCGGGGCGGCGATCCTGCGCCGGCTGGAGCGCGCCACGGACGCCGACGGCCCGACGAGCACGCGCTTCCTGGAGGTGGCCCCGGGGGAGCTCACGGTGCCCCGCCGCGCGGTGCAGGCGACGGTGCTGGCCCTCGCGGCGATGCGCCTCGTGGGGCTCGACGTGGCCACCCGCCGGGTGGGCGGTCATGCGACGCTGGCGGTGGCCGTCACGGGGCTGCGCGCCCGCGGCGGCGACGACTTCCCCGCGGCGGCGACGAAGGCCCTGGACCAGCTGCGCTCCTCGCTCAGCACGGGCCGCTCGAAGATCGACCCGCACCGCCTTCGCACCTGCGCGCTGGTGCACGACGCGGCCTTCCGCCCGGAGGCCCGGTCGCGCTGGCACCCGGTCGCGCGGCTGATGGAGCTGGTGTACGAGCACGAGGTGCTGCGCTGCCCGCCGGACGCGAACTTCGACCTCGGCGCCGTCGACCTGCTGTCGGCGCTCGCCCCTCGCTCCTTCGTGCAGGACGACCCGGGCTGGCTCCAGGCGCTGGCGGAGGTCGTCGGGCGCTGGGCGCCGGGGATGCGGGTGACCCTGGAGGAGGGCGACGCGGGCGTGCTGCTGGGCGGGGCGAGCTCGAGGCCGATGGTGTTCACCGGGGCGGCGGTGAAGGTCGGGCGTGCGGCGCCGTCGCTGCCCGGGGTAGAGGACTAGCGCGTGGTGGCAGCAGGCGAGACGGTGCTCGGGCGGTACGTGATCGAAGACCTGCTGGGCCAAGGGGGGATGGGCCGGGTCTACCGCGCGAAGCACGCCAGCCTGGGCATCGCCGTCGCGGTGAAGGTGATGCAGCGCCAGGAGCGCGCCGACCTGGTGGAGCGCTTCGAGCGGGAGGCGCAGCTCATGTCGAGGGTGCAGCACCCCAACGTGGTGCGGGTGCTCGACTACGGGCTGCTCGACGACGGAGCGCCGTGCCTGGTGATGGAGGTGCTCCAGGGCGAATCGCTGGAGACGCGGCTGGTGCGGCGGGTGACGCTCCCCTGGCGCGAGGCGCTGGTGCTACAGCGGGGGCTGCTGGACGGCCTCGGGGCGATCCACGCCGCGGGGGTGGTGCACCGCGACCTGAAGCCGTCGAACGTGTTCCTGGCGAAGGGCGACCAGGGGAGCGAGGTGCTGAAGCTGATCGACTTCGGCATCGCCCGACCGATGGAGGACGCCCCCAAGCTGACGCGCGCGGGGCAGATCCTGGGGACGCCCGAGTACATGGCCCCGGAGCAGCTGCTCGGGGCCCCGGCGGACTTCCGGAGCGACATCTACACCTCCGCGCTGCTGCTCTACGAGATGCTCACCGGGAGCCTCCCCTTCGTCACCGAAGACCTCTCCGAGCTGCTGATGCGCGTGGGCAACCCGGCGCCGCCGGTGCTGGTCCCGAGCCGGATGCCGCGGCCGCCGAGGGAGGTGCTGGAGGTGCTGATGGAGGCGCTCGCGCTCGACGCGAAGCAGCGCCCGGTGACCGCCGGGGAGTTCGCCGCGCAGCTGGAAACCGCCGTCGAGGCCGCGTCCATGGGCGCCGTGCACGAGCTGCACGACCGCAGCGCCGGGGCGCTGACGCCGCCGGAGGGCTTCGTGACCCCGGAGGCCCGGGCGGTTCCGACGCGCTACCTCTTCGCGGCGCGGCTGCCTCCGTCGCGGCTGGCGAAGCCCGAGGAGCGACGCTTCCTGGCGACGCTCACCACGGGCAGCGCCAAGGGCTACACCATGGGGGCGCAGTTCTGGTTCGCGCTGAAGACCGCGCCGGCGCCCGCGGAGGAGGTGCTGGAGGCCGCCGAGGCGCTCAGCCGCGCGGTGACCGAGCGCTACGGATCGACCGCCCGCTCGGCCTACCGCATGGTCGACCCGGCCTTCGCGCTCACGGCCGCGGCGCTGAGCGGCGCGGTGCCCCTGCCGGACACGCTGCGCTCGCTGCTCGACGACCTCACGCACGACCGCTGACCGGCGCGGCGCCCTCTCCCCGCGCGGCCGCGCGACCGAGGCCCATCGCCCCGACGACCGCGGCGCTCCCCACGGCCACCAGCCCAACGACCCACTCCACCCTCGCTCCCGCCACGGCCATCAGCGGAACCGCCGCCAGCGCCACGCCCCCCATCGCCCGCCCCGCCCCGGTGGCCGCCGCGGCCGCGCCCACGGCGGTCATCACCGGCACCGCCATGGCCACCGCGGGACCCCAGCCCAGCACCGACGCGCCCACCAGCGCGAGGGCCAGCGCGAAGCCCACGGTCGCGCCTCCCGCGGCGCCCGCGAAGCGCTCCAGCCTTCCCTCGTGCGGCCCGAAGGCGGCCGCGAGCGACAGCGCCGTGAGCGCCGCCGCGAGCCCCTTCGACCAGCGCGACGAGGGCAGCGCCGGGAGGCGTCGCAGCAGCGGCTCCGGGCGCTCGACGCGCGTCACGCAGGGGACCTCCTCCGCCGGCTCGCTGGGGCAGGTCCACCCGTCGGGGACGTAGTCGATGAGCGCCCTCGGGAGCACCACGAGCTGTCGGCTGGGCACGCCCTCCACGACGAAGCGCGGCCACGCCGTACGGAAGGCCCTCGGCCGCTCGATGGCGCGAGTGAGCTCCGCGACCACGCGCAGCTCCGGCCGCTCGCCCGGAGGGAGCTCGACGCACCACTGCCCGCCGCAGGTGGAGACCCGCAAGAGCGCCCCGGTGCCCGCCACGCGGGCGCTCGGGCGAGGACCCCCCTGGAGCACCCGCGGCAGCAGCGCCATCGAACCGTCGCGGCGGCGGTAGTCCGCTCGGGCGGTCACGTGCTCCGAGCGGGGCGCCCGCTCGACCAGGGACCACTCGGTGAAGACCGCGGTCGGCCTCGCGGGGGCTGCGGTCGCGGCGAGCTGCAGCACGAGGGGGAGGAGCATCGGTGGGCGCGCGGTGGTCTATCACGCCCCCTGGTGGGCGTAGGAGAGGGCGTCGCTTGCCGCCGCCGCGGGGTGGCTGCTAGTCGTGCGAGCGATGTCCGTCGAGCCGGAGCACGTCGCCTCGGAGCTTGCCCTGATGGAGGGGCCCGATCCGGTCGTGCGCATGCCCAAGCGGATGGCTCCGCTCCCCCCGCAGGAGCCGCCGGGCGTCGGCACCCGGCTGGTGCTGGTGGTGGCCGCGCTGGGCGCCCTCCTCGGCGCGAGCCTCGGCGCCGTGGGCCTCGGCATCGTCCACGCCACCCGATCGCTCCCCGCGACCGCCTCGGCCGCGGCGCTGAGCGCCCCGGTGACGCCCGCGGTGGCCGCTCCCCCGGCGGTGTATGCGCTCGCGGCGGTCGCTCCGGTGGACGCCGGGGCGGCGGCGCAGGGGCCGCGCTTCGAGACGGTGCAGCAGTCGCTCGGGGCGGGGCGGCCGCTGGCGGCGGCGCTTCGGGCGGTGGGGGTCCCTCGCGCCGAGGTGGGCCGTGCGGTCGCGGCGCTCGACGCCTTCCTCGACATGCGCTCGCTCCAGCCGGGCGACCGGGTGGCGGCCATGCGCGAACCCGACACGAGGGCGCTGCGGAGGGTGGAGTACCGCCGCGCGGCGACGCAGGTGTGGGCCGCGGTGAGGGACGACGCGGGCCAGTGGCGAGGGGAGCGCGTCGAGGTGGTGATGCGCACGGAGACGGTGCGCGCGGGCTTCCGGGTGGAGGGCTCCGTCGAGGCGTCGCTGCGCGCGGCGGGGCTCAACCCCGAGGTGGTCCCTCGCATCGCCGAGGCCTTCCAGGCGATGGACCTCCCGCCCCGGCTGCTCGCCCACGACGTGCTTCGGCTCATCGTGGAGGAGGAGCGGATGAACGGGCAGTTCTTCCGCTACGGCCGGGTGCTGGCGCTCGACTACCGCGGGGCGCTCGGTCGGCGGCGCGGTTACCTGGTCTCGTATGCTTCGGGTGGCGGCGACTGGTACGACGCGCAGGGCAGCTCGTGGGAGCGCGGTCCGCTGCGGTCGCCGGTGCCGAGCGCCCGCATCACGTCGCGCTTCAACCCGCGGCGGATGCACCCGGTGCTGCACGTGATCAAGCCCCACAACGGCGTCGACTGGGCGGCCCCCACGGGCACCCCGGTGTACGCGCCCTCCGAGGGGGTGGTGCTCTCCGTCGGACCGGCTGGGCCTTCGGGCAACCTGATCCGGCTGCGGCACCCGCAGCTCGGGGTGGAGACCGGCTACTGCCACCTCTCGCGCTTCGCGGCGGGGCTTCACCCGGGCCAGCGGGTGCGCTCCCGCCAGCTCATCGGATACGTCGGAACGACCGGTCGCAGCACCGGAGCCCACCTGCACTTCTCGGTGAAGCGGGGTGGGGTGTTCATCGACCCGCTGACGCTCCACGGGGGCCGCCACGCGGTGCCCGCGTCGCTGCGCGAGCGCTACGAGCAGGACGCGCTGCAGCGAGGCCGCGAGCTCGATCAGATCGCCGTCAACGGAGAGACGCTCGCGGCGCCCGACGGGATCGCTCCGCCGCCCTCGGGGATGCCCGTCGCGGGGATGGAGGACGCGGGCGCCGCGCCGGTGGCTCCCCCCGAAGAGGGCGCCGACGAGACGATGGACGAGGCCGACGAGGCGGACTGAGCCGCCTGTCACCCCGGGGCCGCGATGGCCTCGCCGATGACGGAGAAGAAGCGCATGCGGGCGCGCAGCGGCAGCGATCCGGCGTGGCGGAAGAGCACGCGGCCGTCGCGGCCGAGCACCATCACGTAGCTGGTCGACGGGCGAAACCGATACGCGCCCGACATGCTGTTGGACCAGTCGATCAGGATCTCCATCCCCTGCTGGCGAGCGATGTCGACCACGGCGTCGCGGGCGAAGCCCGAGGCGGGCCAGAAGCTGTACGAGCTCAGGTTGGCCACCGGGACCACCGCGACGTCGCGGGTGAGGTTCTCCGCGCGCGCCCGCTCGGCCAGCTCGCGCTTCAGCTCGTTGTTCTGCTGGTTGGAGTCGCGGTCCTCGTAGATCAGGATCACCACCCGACCCCGGTAGTCGCGCAGCCGCCGCGTCTGGCCGCTCGTCCCCTCCAGCGAGAAGTCCGGCGCCATCATCGGCGGCGGCGCCGCGGCGGGCAGCGGGTCGGCGTGCGCCGAGAGCGCGCCCAGCCAGAGGGCGAGAGCCCACGAGAACCTCGTCATCACGGATCGCTCCATCGTCGTAGCGGGTGAGTAGGAAGAAGCGCCCTCAGGCGGAGCCGTGAGGGGAGAGCACCCGCTCGATCGCCACGCGGTGATCGGAGAGCGGGCCGACCAGCAGCATGCCTCCGCGAGCGCGGACCAGCGCCGCCAGCGCGGGCGCACCGACGCCCCCGACGAACCAGGGGCGCCCCCCGCAGGCCGCGGCGTAGGCGTCGACCATGGTCGCGGCGAGCGCAGGCTCGAGCCCCATGGTGACCGAGAGACCGATGCCGTCGGGGCTGAGGTGCTGGATCGCATCGGCGATGGCCTGCGGCGGAGTGCGAGCGCCGAGGACGATCGATTGGATGCCCCAGCTCGCCATCTGGATCGCGACGCCGTGGATTCCGATGGAGTGCTCCTCGTTCTCGACGCAGGCGAGCAGCATGCGGGAGCGCGGCTCGCTCGGCTGCGTGAGCCGCACCAGCGAGGTGACGACCCCGAGGATCATCCCCGAGGCGACGTGCTCCTGGGCCACCGAGAGCCGGCCCTGGTGCCAGAGGTCGCCGATGCGCCGCATCGCGGGCCCGTAGACCAGCTCGAACACCTCGTGCGCGTTGCCGAGATAGATCGCCCGGCCCACCTCCACCTGGATGCGCTCCGGGTCGAAGTCGAGCACCGCCGCGACCAGGGCGTCGCGCGCCAGGGCGGAGGCCAGCGGGAGCTCACCCACCGTCGGCGGGGCCGCCGGGGCGCTGCCCGCGCGGTCGGCGCTCACCAGCCGCGCGGCCTCGGCGATGGCCATGCCGCTCGCGCAGAGGTCGCGCAGGCGCTTGAGCTCCGCCACGTCGACGTCGCTGTAGAGCCGGTAGGAGGCCGCGGTGCGGGCCGGCGTGGGGATGCCGTAGCGCCGCTCCCAGGCCCTCAGCGTCGCCGCAGGGACGCCGGTCAATTCCGCGACCACGTTGATTCGGTAGCGACCGAGCGCGTCTTTCATGCATCCATTCTCGCGAGCGGCACCGCGCGGGCAGAACTGCCGCTGCTTCGTCACCGCAGGCGATGATAGAGAGGGCCCTCGGGCATATCAACGATGGACATTTCTCCGCAGGACAATGTGGCCGATCGACGACCGCATGCCGTGGTCATCGGCAGCGGCTTTGGTGGACTGGCGGCCGCGGTGAGGCTCGGCGCGCGCGGCTACCGGGTGACGGTGCTGGAGAAGGCCGACGCGCCGGGGGGCCGGGCGTACGTGCACCGGCAGGACGGCTTCGTGTTCGACGCGGGCCCCACGGTGGTGACGGCGCCGTTCCTGTTCGAAGAGCTGTGGGCGCTGTGCGGGCGGAAGATGTCCGATGACGTCGACATGCGGCCGGTGACTCCCTTCTATCGGGTGCGCTTCCAGGACGGGACGCACTTCGACTACACCGGCGACGCGGCGGCGATGCGGGCCGAGGTGGCGAAGGTCTCGCCGGGCGACGTGGAGGGCTACGAGCGCTTCGTCCGCATGAGCGAGGACATCTTCCGGGTGGGCTTCGAGAAGCTCGCTCACGTGCCCTTCCTGGACGTGGGCTCGATGCTGAAGATCGTCCCGGAGATGGTGAAGCTGGAGAGCTATCGCACCGTGTACGGGCTGGTGTCGAAGTTCCTGAAGCACGAGAAGCTGCGGCAGGTGATGAGCTTCCATCCGCTGCTGGTGGGGGGCAATCCATTCAGCACCACGTCGATCTACACGCTCATCGCCTTCCTCGAACGCAAGTGGGGAGTCCACTTCCCCATTGGTGGAACGGGGCAGCTGGTGAAGGGACTGGTCGACCTCATCGAGAAGTCCGTGGGCGGCACGGTGCGCTGCAACGCCGAGGTGAAGCGCATCACCCTCACCGGGCGAAAGGCCACCGGGGTCGAGCTGGTCAATGGGGAGGTGATCCCCGCGGAGGTGGTGGTCTCCAACGCCGACTCGGCGTGGACCTACCGCTACCTCGTCGCCCCGGAGGCGAGGAAGACCTGGACCGACGCGCGCATCGAGCGGGCGCGCTACTCCATGTCCCTCTTCGTCTGGTACTTCGGCACCGACCGGAAGTACGACGACGTGGCGCACCACACGATCCTGCTGGGCCCGCGGTACCGCGAGCTGCTGGAGGACATCTTCGAGAAGAAGGTGCTCGCGGAGGACTTCTCGCTCTACCTGCACCGGCCGACGGCGACGGACCCCTCCATGGCGCCCGAAGGGTGCGACGCGTTCTATGTGCTGTCGCCGGTTCCGCACCTCGACGCGGGCGTCGACTGGGCGGAGCGCGGTGAGGCCTACCGACGCTCCATCGAGGCCTACCTGTCGAAGACCGTGATGCCCGACCTCGCGAAGCACGTGGTGAGCTCGCGGGTGCTGACGCCGCAGCAGTTCCAGGACGACCTGCTCTCCCTCAAGGGAGCGGCCTTCGCGATGGAGCCCGTGCTCACCCAGAGCGCGTGGTTTCGCCCGCACAACCAGAGCGAGGACATCGAGAACCTCTTCCTCGTCGGCGCCGGAACCCACCCCGGCGCGGGCATGCCCGGCGTGCTCTCCTCCGCGCGCGTGCTCGACCGCGTGGTGCCCGATGCTCGCTCTGCCTGATCGCTACGAGGACGACGTCCGTCGCTGCCGGGAGATCCTCCGCGCCGGGTCCAGGAGCTTCTACGCCGCGTCGCTCTTCCTCCCTCCGAGGGTGCGCGCCCCGGCCTCGGTGCTCTACGCCTTCTGCCGCGTGGCCGACGACGCGGTCGACCTGGTCTCCCCCAAGCACGCCCCGGAGGCCGTCGCCCGGATGCGAGAGCGCCTGGGGAGGGTCTACGACGGAGAGCCCAACGACTCGCCCGTCGACCGCGCGCTCTCGGTGGTGGTGCGACGGCACTCGCTTCCGAGGGCGATTCCCGAGGCGATGCTCGACGGCTTCGAGTGGGACGTGGAGGGCCGACGCTACGCCGACATGGCCTCGCTCCAGGGCTACTGCGCCCGGGTGGCGGCGACCGTGGGCGCGATGATGACCCTGCTCATGGGCCGTCGGGAGCCCGGGGTGCTGGCCCGCGCCTGCGACCTGGGCGTGGCGATGCAGCTCACCAACATCTGCCGCGACGTGGGCGAGGACGCCCGCAACGGCCGGGTCTACCTGCCCGCCGACTGGCTGGCGGAGGCGGGCGTCGATGTGGAGTCGCTCTTGAGCGCCCCGGCCTTCAGCGCCCCGCTGGGCTCGGTGATCGAGCGGACCCTGAAGGAGGCCGACCGGCTCTACGAGCGATCGGCGGACGGGGTGGCGATGCTGCCTCGCGATTGTCGGATGGCCATTCGCGCAGCGGCCCTGCTCTATTCCAACATCGGTGAGGAGCTTCGGAGGCGCGGCCGGGACTCGGTGAGCTCTCGCGCGGTGGTGCCCGGAGGGCGCAAGCTGGGGCTGCTGGCGAGGTCCTTCGGGGCGTGCTTCACGGCCGACCGGGAGCCCGGGGAGGGCGATCCCCCGGCGCTGCCGGCGGTGCAGTTTCTATTGGATGCGGTGAGCGCGGGCGGTGTCCGATGAGCCCCGAGGAGGCCCGGGCGAGGGTCCGTGAGGCCGCGGGTCCGGAGCTGCTCGATCGGCTGCAGCACCTCGACGCCACGCGCTCCCGCCCCCCGGTCGACGACCGTCCCCCGGCGAAGGCGCCCGATGGAGGCACCGCGCTGGACTGCGACGTCGCGCTCGTGGGCGGCGGGCTCTCGCTGCTCTACGCCCCGGTGCTGGCTGCGATGGGAGCGAAGGTCCATGTGTTCGAGCGCGCCCGCGCCGGCGACGCCCACCGCGAGTGGAACGCCTCGGACCGCGAGCTCCAGGCCCTCGTCACCCTCGGAGTGGTGACCGCCGACGAGCTCTCGGAGCTCATCATCGCCCGCTACCGGGAGGGCTTCTGCCGCTGGCACCAGGGAGGGACCTGGCCCGTCACGAGGGTGCTCGACCGCTCGGTGGACGCGGGCGCTCTGCTCTCCCTGGTGCGCCGCCGCGCGGAGTCGCTGGGGGTGGTCTTCCATGATGGTCAATCGCTCATCGGACACGCCTCGGGAGGGCGCTCCATCGCGCTGCGCTTCGCCGACCGGGAGGGCGCGTCGAGCGAGGTGGTCGCGCGGCTGATGATCGACGCCCGCGGGGCCGCGAGCCCATCGGCCACCGCGGACCTGATCTGCCCGACGGTGGGCGGCGTGCTCACCGGACTCGCCCAGGGCAGCGCGGCCGACGAGGTCGACCCCGAGGTCGGGGAGATCCTGGTGACGACGGAGGGGGTGGAGGAGGGCCGTCAGCACATCTGGGAGGCCTTCCCCGGCAGGACCGGCGAGACCACGGTCTATCTCTTCTATTACGACAAGCGCTCGGCCGTGGGGGACGGCTCCCTGGTGAGGCTCTATGCGCGCTTCTTCGAGAGGCTCCCTCGGTACAAGCGAGGAGCGGCGTCGCTCGTGCGGCCGACCTTCGGGTACATCCCGGGCTGGTCGAGGCTCACGCCCCCGCCCCGCCCCCCGTCGCCGCGCATCGTGCTGGTCGGGGACTCGGCGGCGAGGCACTCCCCGCTCACCTACTGCGGCTTTGGAGCGACGCTTCGCTCGGTGCGATCGGCGAGCGCGCGGGTGATGGCGGCCCTGTCCGATGAGGCCGTGTCGCTCGACCCGGTGGTGCACGACACGCCCCTGCACCGGGGGACCGGAGCGCTCGCCCACATGATCGCCTCGCCGCCGGGCGAGAGGGGGAGGGAGGGGGCGCTCAACGGCTTGCTGGACGCGGCCTTCGGGGCGCTCCACGCGATGGGCGACGAGGCCTATGGAAGACTCTTGAGGGATGAGATGTCGGGAGGGGAGTTCATCCGATTCCTTCATTCGACTTCGATGAGGAGGCCGGAGGTGTATCCCTGGGTGTTCCGGGTGCTGGGGGCCGCGGGGGTGGGGCGCGCGGGGGGGG
>CBIHPK010000081.1:0-34620 GCA_966211675.1 uncultured Myxococcaceae bacterium | reverse complement strand
TCGGAGTCGGAGTCGGAGTCGGAGTCGGAGTCGGAGTCGGAGTCGGAGTCGGAGTTGGAGTCGGAGTCGGAGTCGGAGTCGGAGTCGGGGCGGCCGCGCCGAGCATGAAGGGCCCGCGGTCCCGCTGGGTGCCGCGCGCGACGGTGTTGATGTCGTCGGTCACGCCGAAGGGCGCGGCGCTCGCGTCGGTGCCCGATCCGGCGGCGGGCGAACCCGCGGCGGGGCGCACCGTCGAGAGGATCACGTCGCGCGTGGCGGTCGCCGCGGGAACGCCCACCAGGGGGTTGGTCGCGAGGTGACCGACCTGGGCGGTGAGGTTCAGCAGCGAGGTGGTGGGGAGGGCGGCGCCGTTGTTCCACCAGGTGTTGTAGGAGGTCACGAGGCCGGTGAGGCCGTGGCTCGACAGGCGCAGCGGGGTCGGCATGCGGCCTCGCGTGTCGACCATGAGGTTGTTGACCACGCGCACGTTCTCCGAGCGGGCCGCGGGGCCGTTGCCCGCGCGGAACTCGATCAGCACCCGGTCGTTGTTGAGCAGCAGGTTGTTGGCGATGTAGGCGCCCTGCGCGTCGTACACGGCGATGGCGCCGGTGACGCCCCCCATGATCACGTTGTTGCGCAGCACGACGTTGATCACCTCGAACTGCTCGCCCTGGAGGAGCGCGAGGTCCGTCGGTCCGCCGAGGCCCACCACGGGGTCGCTGGCGCCCGCGCGCTGCTCGCTCATCACGTTGCGCTCGATGACCGTGTTGCGAGAGCCGCCCTTCACGAACATCAGCATCGAGCCGCCGTCGTGGATGAAGTTGTCCCGGATCACGCTGTCGTCGACGTCCACGAAGTCGAGGCACTCCTGGTAGGGGTTCTCGACGATGGTGCGGCGCCCCGGGCGAGCGAACTCCGAGCGCTCGATGGTCATGTGGTGCGACTGGTTGACCTTGAGCACGTCGCCGTTGGTCCCGGCGTCGTGGGCGTACATGTTGCGGATCGTGATGTGGTGGGAGTTGTCGATGTGCACGGTGTTGTCACCGGAGTTGCGCACCTCGAAGCCGTCGAACACCAGGTAGGCCGAGCCGCCCACGCGCAGCGACTCGCCTCCGCCCTCGATCACCGCCCGGCGGGGGCCGTCCGCGGAGACCACCGTGATGGGGGCCGTCGCGGTGCCGCTGCGCTGGATCCAGCCGCCGCCGGCGTAGGTGCCCGCGGGCACCATCACCCGGTCGCCGGGGTTGGCGCGGTTGACCGCGCTGGCGATCGACTCGCCCGGGGCGACGTTGATGGTGACCCCCTGGACGACCGTGTCGAGGTCGCTGATCTCCTCGCCGGGCGCGCAGCCCGTGAGCGAGGAGGAGGCGCTGAAGGCCAGGGCGATCGCGACGAAGCGAGCGCAGGAGTGGAGGGTTGAGGAGCGGAGCGTCATTCCACCTCGGAAGAAGGCCGGTGAGGGCCTTCAGGGATAGAGGTCCTCGACGGGCGCCAGACGCCGATGTCCCCCATTGGACAACGGCTTCTTCATTGGAGTTCGATTGGCCACGACGAAGTGGGAATCGATCCCTCAATGCCTGTCTCGAACGATGAGGGCCAACCGTGATTCGACCCCCCAATCGCGGTCAAACGCCGCATTCCCAGCGCACCAGGGCGGCGGCGGTGGTGGCGTCAGGCCCCGCTCCGCACCGGGGCGCACAGCCTGCGACGTCCTGCGCGACAGTGGATTCCGCGTTGTGGCTTGCGGAGTCCGCATCGCAGCGACGCCGCGAATTCACTCCAATACGAGTAGAATTCGAGCCGTCATCAAGGGATGGGCGACCGATCGCGCGCGCCGCACCGGCCCTCTCCGAGTACGGAAACGTCCCCGCCCGACAACGGCTACGATGTCGGTCCCTATCGGGTGCGAATTATATTTCGCGCGTGTCGATTATGGGTGGCGACCCCCCCAATCGGGGTCCCTGCGAACGGCGATGGCCGTCAATGGAGGGCTTGGACGGCGGAGCATCCCGTAGTGGGCAACGCGCGCACCCCGTGGGACCTCCGTGCGAGACTCCTCCACGCGATGCGCGTCCTGCGAGGCCTCCTCCCGCTGCTCCTGGTCGCGTGCGGGGCGCCGCCCCCGGACGAGTCCACCGACGTCCCTCCGGACCTCTCTCCCGACGCGCACCCCTTCGCCGTCGACGTCCCGGTCGACGCCTCCGACGCGCCCGATGTCCCTCGTGTCCCCGACGTCCCTCCTGTCCCCGATGTCTCCGACGCGCCCGACGTCCCTCGTGTCCCCGACGTCCCTCGTGTCCCCGATGTCCCTCCCGCGGCGCCACCGGGTCCGGTGCTCTACCCCGCCGATGCGCGCCACTCTCCCCTCACGCCCGACCTCGCCCTCGGCCTGCGCGCCATCGCCGCTCGCGGACCTTCGCTCGTCGACGATCGCTTCTCCAAGGTCGGTGACTCCATCACCGTGAGCAGCTCCTTCATGGCCTGCTTCGCGTCCTCGACCGGGGTCGACCTCGGCGGACGCGAGCACCTCCGCCCCACCCTCGACCTCTACCGCGCGGGCGCCATCGGATCGACCGATCCCTATCGCCGCGTCAGCCTCGCCGCCACCGTCGGCTGGAGCGCCGGCGCGGCCCTCTCCGGCTCCCCCTCTCCCCTGTCTCGCGAGCTCGACGCCGCGCGCCCCCGCGCCGCCGTCGTGATGTTCGGAACCAACGACATCCAGTCACGGGACATCTTCCGCTACGGCGCCAACCTCCTCGACATCACCGACCAGGCCATCGCCCGCGGGGTGGTCCCGATCCTCTCGACGGTGCCGCCGCGCGACGACAGCGCCGACGCGGACCTCTGGGTGCCCCGCTACAACGCCGTCGCGCGAGGGGTGGCGCAGTCCCGCGGCGTGCCCATCGTCGACCTCCACGGCGCGCTGCTCCCGCTGCCCTCGCACGGCCTCGGCGGCGACCACATCCACCCCAACACCTACGCCACCAGCGCGGGCTATCGCGCCTGCGCGCTCACCGCCGAGGGTCTTCGCTTCGGGTACAACCACCGCAACCTGCTCACCCTCGAGGCCCTGCACCGCGTCGCCGAGGTGACCCTCCGCGGCCGCGCCGCGCCCGACGCCGACGCCCGCCGGCTCCGCGGCGCAGGCTCCCTCACCGACCCCTTCGTCATCCCCTCGCTGCCCTTCGCCGACGTGCGAAACACCGCCACCGGCGGCTCGCGGGTCTTCAATCGATACGCGTGCCGTGACACCGCCGACGAGTCCGGCGCGGAGTTCGTCTATCGCTTCACGGTCACCCGCCCGACCGCCGTCCGCGCCATGGTCATCACCCGCGGGACCACCGACGTCGACCTCCACCTGCTCGACGCCACGGCCACCGCCGCGGGCTGCGTCGCCCGCGACGACCGGGTGATCGTCACCACCCTCGCCCCCGGCGTCTGGACCTTCTCCCTCGACACCTTCGTCAGCGCCGGAACCCCCCGCGCAGGCGAGTACCTCTTCGTCCTCGTCGCAGAGCCCTGACGCGGCGCCGAGACCCTCCGCTCACCGCTCCCGCAGGTCGACGGCCAGCAGCGCCAGCGGCGGACCGACCCCGGCGATCAGCGTCGTCCGGCGTCGCTCGACCGCGCCCCGCAGCCCGTCGAGCGAGCGGTCTCCGTGCGCCAGCAGCCCCGTGAGCACGTCGACGTCGTGCAGGTCGCCGAGCTGCCCCTGGAGCCCGTGGATGCGCTTGCGCCACGCCCGGTCGGCCCGGCCCAGCGCCCCTTCGGCCACGTCGATGAGGTCCCGCAGGCGGCGCGCCCGGCGGCGGATGCAGTGGTAGCCCTCCGGGCGCTGGAGGTCCCCCTCGAGCGAGCGCTCGACCCGGGTGAGACCCCGCTCGACGGCGTGCTCGGCCGCCCGGCGCATCGACCCCCGCGGCCCGTCGAGCTCGGGCCCCGCGGACATCGCCGACCGCAGCGTGGCGATCACCTCGGCGCGGCGCAGGTGCGCGAGCATCGCGTCGCGGGCGCGGGCACGTTCCGCGAGGAGCAGCTTCCTCGCGTGAGCCAGCGAGGTCGCGTCGGGGGCGACGGGCCTGAGGGAGGCGAGCGCCACGTCGAGGTCGCGCAGCGCCCCGGTGAGCGGCGAGAGCTCGCGGGCCCAGCGGTCGAGCTCGCGCAGGCCCGGGTCGAAGGCCTCGTCGCCAATCATCGACAGCGCGGCCCGGAGCCGGCGGAGCGAGCCCCGGAGCGAGTGCACCTCCTCGGCGTCCTCGTCGTCGAGCGCGCCCTGCCAGCGCGACGCGATGCGCGCCACGTGGAAGCGCACCACGCGCATGAGCTCCTCCCTCGCGCGCCGGTCGGGGTCGAGCTCCGGCGGGGCCACCGCGTCGCCTCGGGCGAAGCGCACCTTCAGGCCCAGCGCCGCCACCGACTCGTCGAGCCTCGCCGTGCGCTCGGGCAGCTCGGCGGGCTCGGGCCCAGCGAGCGCCACGTGGATCACCCCGTCGACCAGCACCGCGTCGAGAGCGCCCGCCCCGCTGCGGGCCGCGAGCAGGGCGATGGAGCGAAGCACCGCCTCGCCCTCCCCCTGGAGCGGGTACGCCAGCCGTCGCTGGAGGGCGCGTAGCAGGGAGGGCTTCGGATCGTCGTGTGCTGCCGCTCGCGCCATCTTCGCCCCCCGCGCCGTCCCTATGTCTCTCTATGCTCCTTCGGTCAGACGCCGTCGACCGCGCGCCGGGCCGACTCCTTGGGCGGCCGCACCCGCGAGCCGTCGAGCACGAAGAGGTCGCGCGCGTCCTCGTAGAAGTCCCGCCGGGTGAGCGTCGACTCGCGGCCCGTGCGGAAGCGCCGCTGCGAGGCCACCACCTGCCGCACCCGGTCGAAGAGGCGGCGGGGCATGGGGAGCAGGGCCTGCAGGTCCTGGTAGAAATCCGTGGCGCCGTTGAGCGCGTCCTTCACGCCCGTCATGGCCTCGAGCGCCGGGTCGAGCGTCAACGCGCAGAACAGCGTGGCGTCGGAGGGCAGGTCGCCCGCCTTGGCGCGAACGTCGATGGCCGCCAGCCGCGACCAGAGCCGCGAGGAGGCGTCCGGGTGGTCGTCGATCCACGCGGCCACCTCGGGCAGCACCGTGGCCAGGACGCCGGTCTCCCAGGCGATCCACACCGAGCGTCGCGAGGCCGCGTGGCGCATGAGGCGCAGCACCTCCTCGAGCAGCCTCGGGCGGGCGGCGCGCAGCAGGTCTTCCCGGTGGGCGACCATGGCGTCGTAGACCTCGGGCTCGATGCCCAGGTCGAGCCTCGCCGCGAACTTGATCACCCGCAGGATGCGCACCGGGTCTTCGCGGAAGCGCACGTCGGCGTCGCCGATGGTGCGGATCACCCGGGCCTCGATGTCCGCGAGGCCGCCGACGTAGTCCACGACCTCCTTGCGTTCGAGGTCGTAGAAGAGGGCGTTCATGGTGAAGTCGCGGCGGATGGCGTCCTCGGGCGGAGTGCCGAAGACGTTGTCGTGGCGGATCAGGAGGTCTTGATCTTCGTGGGGCCTCGCCTTGCGGGGGGCGTCCTCGGACTCGTCGACGGGCTCCCACTCGGCCGTGTCCTCCAGGATGTCCGCGGTCGGGTCCTTCCGGAACGTCGCGACCTCGATCACCTTGTTGCCGCCGCACAGGATGTGCGCGAGGCGAAACCGGCGACCGATGATGCGGCAGTTGCGGAAGAGCCCGCGGACCTCGTTGGGCTTCGCGCTCGTGGCGACGTCGAAGTCCTTGGGGGCCTTGTTGAGGAGGAGATCCCGCACGCACCCGCCGACCAGGTAGGCCTTGAAGCCCGCCTGCGTCAGACGACGGACGACCTTGGCGGCGTCGGGGTCGATGCGCGGCGAGGCGACCGGGAAGTGAAGGATGCGGGGCTCGTCGAGAAAACGTTCAGAATTGCGCAGGTTCATTGAAGGGGCTCAGTCAGGGCCCGGAACCTACCACACCCTGACGCCCGATCAGGACACCTCGCCGATCGGGGCCCGGTGCTCGGCCAGCTCCGCCTGGGCCAGGACCAGCTCCTCCTCCGAGGCCGGGTGCACGTCCAGCACCCGCACCTGGTAGTTGAGCGTGAGGCCCGCCAGGGGGTGGTTGGCGTCGACCTTCACGTGGTCGTCGTGAACCTCCAAAATCTGCATGGTCAGGGTGGTCCCGTCGTCGCCCTCGGCGGTGTACTCCCCGCCCACCTCGACCGAGTCCGGGTCCGGGAACTCCGAGCGCTCGACGTCGAACACGTCCGTCTCGTCGCGGGTGCCGTAGCCGTCCTCCGGGGCCACCACGAGGTTGATCACGTCCCCGGCGTAGGCGCCTTCCAGGCCCTTCTCCAGCCCCGGGAGCACCATGGACATCCCCGGGATGAACTTCACCGGGCCGTCGCTGTCGTCGGCTTCGGTGTCCTCCAGGAGGTTTCCGCGGGCGTCCCGGAGCTTGTAGTGAACCGAGACCTGCATGTTGGGACCGACTGCGTGAGCCATCACCCATCAGCCTAGTGCGCTCCCCGTCCCTGCGTCGAACTTCCGTACATCCAAGGGCTCAACCCGCGATGAGCGAGGGGTCGTAGCCCTCCGGGGCTGAATATCCGAGCAGGTCGAGCACCGTCGCCGCCACGTTGGAGAGCCCCGCCGTGCCCAGGTCTTCGCGCAGGGTCACCGTCCGCCCTGGACCGAGGGCCAGATGGAAGGGCACCGGGTTGAGCGTGTGGCTGGTCTTCGCCTTCGGCCGTCCGTCGGCGTGGCGCTGCACCCGCTTGGTCTTCTTGTCGACCTCGAACATCTCGTCGGCGTTGCCGTGGTCCGCGGTCACCAGCACCGCGCCGTCCATCGCCTGGACCACCGGGATCAGCCGCCCCAGCTGCAGGTCGACCGCCTCGACGGCCATCACCGCCGCGTCGCGCACGCCCGTGTGCCCGACCATGTCGCCGTTGGGGTAGTTCACCCTCGCGTGGCGGTAGCGCCCGGTCTTGAGCTCGTCGATGAGCCGGTCGGTGATCTCCGCGCACTTCATCCACGGCCGCTCCTCGAAGGGCCGCAGCTCGCTCGGGATCTCCACGTAGCTCTCGCGATCGGGGTCGAAGGGCTCCGTGCGGTTGCCGTTCCAGAAGTAGGTCACGTGGCCGAACTTCTGGGTCTCGCTGATGGCGAGCTGCATCACCCCGGCGCTCGCGAGGTACTCGCCCAGCGTTCGGTCGATGGCCGGCGGCGTGACCAGAAACCGCTTCGGCAGCCGCAGGTCGCCGTCGTACTGCATCATCCCCGCGTAGCGCACCTCGGGCCGGACCCCACGGTCGAAGGCGGAGAGGGCGTCCTGCTCGAAGGCCCGGGTGATCTCGATCGCCCGGTCGCCGCGGAAGTTGAAGAACACCACCGACGACCCATCGCGAATGGGCCCCACCGGCGCTCCGTGCTCGTCGACGAGGACGAAGCCCGGGAGGTTCTGGTCGATGACCCCGGGGGACTCCGCGCGCAGGGTCTCGACCGCCTCGCCCAGCGAGCGGAAGCCCCGGGCGTTGCCGTGGACGTGCGCCTCCCAGCCGCGGGCCACCATCGCCCAGTCGGCCTCGTAGCGGTCCATGGTGACCTTCATCCGGCCGCCGCCGGAGGCCACCCGGTAGTCCCTCCCCGGGAAGCCCTTGAGGAAGGCCTCGAGCGAGTCGACGTAGGTGAGCGCGCTGGTCTCGGGCACGTCGCGCCCGTCGAGCAGCGCGTGCACCCGCACCGACTGCACCCCCTCGGCGTGGCACCGCCGGATCATCGCGTAGAGGTGATCGACGTGGCTGTGCACGTTGCCGTCGGAGAGCAGCCCGATGAAGTGCACCGGCGCCCCGCGCTCTCTCGCCCCGTCGATGAGCCAGCGCCAGGTCTCCCCTCGGAACATCGCCTCCGACGCGATGGCCTGGTTGACCAGCCTCGCTCCCTGCTCGAACACGCGGCCCGCGCCGAGGGCGTTGTGCCCCACCTCGCTGTTGCCCATGTCGTCGTCGCTGGGCAGGCCCACCGCGAGGCCGTGCGCCCGAAGCTGCCTCGTCGGGACGGCGCGACCCAGCGCGTCGAGCACCGGGGTGCGGGCCAGCCACACGGCGTTGCCGTCGTCCTCCGCGCCGACCCCGACGCCGTCCATCACCACCACCACCACCGGGCCGGTGACCCCGTGGGACCTCGCGCTCTTCTGCAGGCTCAACACGCTCATGGGTCGTACGGATTCGACTAGCACGATCGGGAGCCCCCATCCCATCGCCCGTCGCGATCGGCGTGATACTCCATGAGCCCATATGGACGTTCCGCTGTATCTGATGTCCGCCGCGGGGGTGATCGGGCTGACCACGGCGCTCGGGCTGCGCGACCGGCGACAGCGCCACCACGCCATCGTGAGCAACTTCCCGATCCTCGGGCGATTCCGCTACTTCGCCGAGGAGCTGGGCGGCCCGCTGCGGCAGTACATCGTGACCGGCAACGACGAGGAGCGGCCCTTCTCCCGAGACCAGCGCCGCTGGATCTACGCGTCCTCCAAGAAGGAGAACAACTACTTCGGATTCGGCACGGACAACGACCTCGAGCAGACGCCCGGGTACATCATCATCCGCCACAGCGCCTTCCCGGTGGCGGCCCCCTCGCCCGGGAGTCCCCACTACGACAAGGACTACCGGTGCCCCGCGGGCAAGGTGCTCGGGGGCTACCGGCAGCGCAAGCACGCCTTCCGACCGGGCTCCATCGTGAACACCTCCGCGATGAGCTACGGCTCGCTGAGCCGCAAGGCGGTCGAGGCGATCAACCGCGGCGTCGGCCTCGCGGGCGCCTGGCAGAACACCGGCGAAGGGGGCATCAGCGACCACCACCGGCACGGCGGCGACGTGCTCTGGCAGATCGGGACGGGCTACTTCGGGTGCCGCGACGAGAAGGGGAGGTTCTCCATGGAGCGCTTCGTGGAGAGCGTCGCCTCGGCGAAGGTGCGGGCCATCGAGATCAAGCTGTCGCAGGGCGCCAAGCCCGGCCTCGGGGGCGTGCTCCCGAAAGAAAAGGTGACGCCGGAGATCGCGAAGATCCGGCTGATCCCGTTGGGGCAGGACTGCATCTCCCCGGCGTCGCACTCGGCCTTCTCGGACGTGGACTCGATGCTCGACTTCATCGAGCGCCTCGCCGACGCGACGGGCCTTCCCGTGGGGATCAAGAGCGCCGTCGGCGACCTGGGCTTCTGGAGGGAGCTCGCGACGAAGATGGACGTGACGAGGCGCGCCCCGGACTTCATCACCATCGACGGCGGCGAAGGCGGAACGGGCGCCGCGCCGCTGGCCTTCAGCGACCACGTCTCGATGCCCTTCAAGCTGGGCTTCGCGTCGGTGTACCGATGCTTCGCCGAGCGGGGGATGCACGAGAAGGTGGTGTTCATCGGGTCGGGCAAATTGGGCTTCCCCGAGCAGGGGATGCTGGCCCTGGCGATGGGCTGCGACCTGATCAACGTGGCGCGCGAGGCGATGCTCTCCATCGGGTGCATCCAGGCCCAGCAGTGCCACACGGGCCGCTGCCCCACCGGCGTCGCCACGCAGAGCGAGTGGCTGATGGGCGGCCTCGACCCGACGCTGAAGGCCGCGCGGCTGGCCAACTACCTGCTCACGCTGCGCAAGGAGCTGCTCTCGCTCTCGCACGCCTGCGGCGAGTGGCACCCCTCGCTGGTGGGCCTCGACCGCCTGGAGCTGGTCGACGGCTTCAAGTCCGTGCCCGCGCCGGAGGTCTTCGGCTATCAGCCGGGCTGGGGCCTCGCGTCGACGGACGACCGAGACGAGATCCGAGCGATGATGATGGCGGGCGCCGGGGCGGCGTAGCTCGAACATCCCACCATGGCGTCGGCGGGCGACCCGCCCTAGCTAAGGGAGCCCATGGCATCGCTCGCGGACGATCTCGAGGCCGGCGACGCGACGAGGGCCTCGCGCTCGGTGCTGGTGGTCGATGACGAGCCCAACATGGTCTACGTGGTCACGCGGCTGCTCGCCCTGGAGGGCGTGACGGCGATCGGCGCGGCCAACGGGGTCGAGGGGCTGGCGGCGCTGAGCCGGTACTCCGTCGGGCTGATCCTGTGCGACGTCCGGATGCCCGTGATGGACGGCCCGACGATGCTGCGCCGCCTCCTCGCGGGGGGCGGGCCGGTGCCGCCGGTGATCTTCCTCACGGCCTTCGCTGGCGACTCGGAGGCGGAGCTGCTGGTGCTCGGGGCCAGCGCCGTGCGCAGCAAGCCCATCGACCTGCCCGTGCTGCTCGCCCTCGTGCGAAGCCACCTGGGCGCCCGGGCCGCCGCGACGCCGTGAGGCCAGCGAACGCTCCCCGCATCGAGCAGGGAGAGTTTGCGCCCCGCGACCCCATCGGGCACGGTGACCTCGACGCCAGCGACCTCTTGGCGCGCCCGAGGACAAGCCCATCGCCCTGCTGACCAAATCGTACTGGCTCGACGCCCCGGACGGCCGGGTGATGATCGGCGCTTGGTCCGTGCTCATCGGTCGCAGCGCCGACTGCAACATCATCCTGGAGCAGCCGGAGATCAGCCGTCACCACCTGCTGGTGCGCCTGGGCGACGAGGGCGTCGAGATGCTCCCGCTCGGCCGCGAGGTGGTGCTGCTCAACGGGGTCGAGTGCAGCGGGCTCACGGCGGTGCGCCAGGGCGACGTGATCGGGGTCAGCCGCTGGTCCTTCCGGGTGGGCGAGGAGGACATCGGGTACGCGCCGCGCTCTCGAGGGACGGCGTGGTGCCTGGAGCGCCAGAGCGGGCTGCTGCGCCTCGTCACGGGCCCGAGCTTCCGCGTCGGGGGCGACCCCTCCGACGACCTCATCATCGAGGGCTGGGAGCCCTCCGTGCTCTACCTCACGCAGCACGACCGGGCGCCCGTGCTGACGGCCCGGCGGCCGGGCGTGTGGTGCGGCCACGACCTGGAGGAGGGCGAGCAGGTCGCGCTGTCCAGCGACGCGCTCATCACCTACCGGGAAGAGTCGCTCTACGTGCGGGAGAAGCAGTCGAGCGCGACCGCCGCGACGCACACCGCGGTGAGGCCCCGGCACGCGGTGGTGGTGGTGCTGGAGTTCATGCCGCGAGGGGGCAAGCTCACCATCGAGATCGGGGGCAAGCTCCGCACGACGCTGCTCTCCGAGCGGCGCTGCGACCTGGTGGCGTGCCTGCTACAGCCGCCGGCGCCCCTCCTCGCGGGGGATTTCGTCCCCGAGGAGATGCTCTGCGCGCGCGTCTGGCCCGGCGAGAAGAACGGCCGCCTCGAGCTCAACTCCCTGCTCTACCGGCTGCGACAGAGCCTCGCCGAGGAGGGCATCGACCCGGCCCCGCTCTTCGAGCGGCAGGGCGGCGGGCTGCGCTTCTGCCTCGCGCCCCGCGCCCGCGTCGTCGTGCGCTGAGCCCGAGCGTCGGCGTTGACAGCGGAAATCGCCGAGGGCTAAGGGTGACGCCCGTGAGCGCCCTCGGAACGGTCGGCGGGATGGTGGCCCTGTGCTTCGGGGGAATGCTGCTCTTCGTCGCGGTGACCTTCGGGGCGCAGGCGCTCTCGGGCACCAGCGCGACGTGGAGGCAGCTCCTGCGGGCGGCGTGCATGGAGCTGCTGGTGCTGCTCGTGGTCACCCCGGTGTGGCCGCTCTTCTGGCTGCTGGGCGAGGTCTACCGATCGAGCGTGGAGGGCGAGCGCACGCCGGAGGAGCGAGGCCCTCCCGTGGTGCTCCTGCACGGCTACCTGATGAACCGCACCAACTGGATCTGGCTGGGCCCTCGCCTCGCGAGCCGCGGCATCGGGCCGCTCTACGGCACCTCGTACTTCTCGCCGCAGTCGCTCGATCAGTCGGCCGAGCACCTCGCCCGCTTCGTCGACGACGTGAGGGCCCGCGAGGGATCCGAGCAGGTGGACATCATCGCCCACAGCCTCGGCGGCGTGGTCGCCCGCCACTACGTCGAGCACCTCGGCGGCGCCTCCCGGGTGCGCCGCGTGGTCACCATCGCCACGCCCTACCGCGGGACCCTCTGGGCCTGGCTCGCCTTCGGCGGCGCCCGCAGCGCGCTGCTGCGGCATGAGCGCGAGCCCGGCGCGACACCGGGTGGCGTGCCCTTCTTCTCCATCTGGTCCCGCAGCGACAACATCGTCGTGCCGTCCACCTCGTCCGAGCTCACCCGCGACCCGGGCGACCGCGCCGACGTGGTCTTCGACGACCTCGGCCACGGCGCACTGCTCTTCTCCCCGCGCGTCGCCGACGCCATCGCCGATCGCCTCCGCGGCCGGCGCGCCGGGTGACGCGCCGGGAGCCTTCTCGTCAGGTGAGTTGGGGGCGGGAGCGGGTCAGCGGATGCAGAGTCCGGTCGCGCCGGCGGGCGCCCCGACCTCGGGGCCGTCGCAGGTGAGGCCCGGAGCGCACACCGGCGGGAAGCGCGTGGTGCCGTTGCAGCGGCCGCCGAGGGTCGACTCGGGGTGGCAGTAGCCGGTCGCGTCGGGGGTGTGCGAGGCGATCACGCACTGGTAGCCCGCGCCGCAGCGGAGGGCCGCGATGCCGCCGCAGACCGCGCCGAGGCCGCCGCCGTCGAGGACGCAGGTGCCGGTACCGTTGACGGTCTCGCAGTGGCGGCCGCTGGCGCAGGTGAGCGTGCGGCACGTCGGGCCGCTGTCGCGCACGCAGGTGCCCGTCGCGCCCGGGGCGCTCGACGACGGACCCACGCAGTGCAGCCCCGCGTCGCACACCGCGGGGAAGCGGATCGATCCGCCGCCGCAGGAGCCGCCCTCGGCCGCGAGCCCGTGGCAGTAGCCGGTGGCGTCGGGGACGTTCGACGCGAGCACGCAGGTGTAGTCGGCCGCGCACGGGAGCCCGGCGATGCCGCCGCACGTCGCCCCGTAGCCGCCGCCGTTGGCGACGCAGCTCGCGGTCGAGCCGCTGGCCACGCAGCGGGTGCCGCTGGCGCAGCGCACGACGGCGCAGGGGTCGGCGTCGACGACGCAGCGGCTGCGGCCGCTGACGGTCTCGCAGTGGGTGCCGCTGGCGCAGGTGAGCGTGCGGCAGGTCGGACCGGGGTCGTCCGGCACGCACATCGGCGCGTCCGCGGGCGCCGAGCAGTGGGTGCCGGCGGCGCAGCGCACGCTCGCGCACGGGTCGGGGCGGCCGCAGCGGTAGGCGCAGGCGTTGGAGGCGCAGGTCCACGAGCCGATGCAGCGCGGGGAGAAGAGGCCCTGGTCGTAGCAGTCCGACGAGGTGGTGCAGTAGCCCTCGGAGCGATGAAAGCGCGCCACCACGCGGGTGCCCGAGCGCAGCGTGAGGGCGTCCCCCGCGAGCGTGTAGGTCAGCCGCAGCGTGCCGGAGGTGGAGCGCAGCGTGAGGTTCGAGGTGCCCGAGACGAAGGAGCCGTCCTCGCGCACCGGCAGGCAGGGCGCCCGCACGCAGGTCACCACGCGCATGCCGAAGTAGTGATGCCCGCTGGCCTCCGCGGTGCTCGAGAACACCAGCTCGCTGTAGAGCCCCGCCCCGTCGGCCTCCCAGGTCCCGACGAGCCGCTGCCAGCTGGCGGCCCGCGCCTCCTGCGTGTCCGTGCCGTCGAAGTCGCCCGCCGTGTCATCGGCCGCCGTCTCCGACGCGTCGCCGCAGCCCGACAGCAAGAGCCCCAGCGCCATCGAGCGCGCGATCCACATCCTCGTCTTCAAGCTGACCTCCCGAAGTCGCAGCCCGCGGAAGCACCCTTGGACGCTCCGCGGCGACGCCTCGCGACTACGCCGGTACGCGCCCGGGCGCAAGCACCGCCCCCCCGCTCAGGGATCGCAGGCGGCGGCCGCCGGGTCGGTCGCGTACCCGGCGGGCTGGCACTGCGGGTTGGAGCCCGAGCAGAGCCGGCAGTCGACGGGCAGGTCCTGCCCGAGCGCGCAGCTCGCCGGCCCCGGCGACGCGCTCCCCTGGTCGCAGTTGGGGCTGCGGTGCACGGACTCCGGGGCGCGCGACTCGGGCGGGAAGCTCAGCAGGCAGGCGCAGCACACCCGCACCGGGAAGGCGAAGGAAGGCGCCTCGAACTCGCTGCCCGAGCTGGTCTCGCCGAAGGCCGTGACCGTGACCAGCAGCGCCCGGTCGAAGGAGTCGGTGCGCGGCGACGGGCACGCCGCCGTGGGCGGTCGGGAGCGGCAGACCGCCGAGCGCAGCGCGCTGCCGATCTGCGGCGGGATCATCTCCATCTCGGCCGCGAGGTAGCCCGGCGTCGCGTCGGCGGCCGGCAGGGTGACCGTCTGGTACACCGAGAAGGTCGGCCCCACGAGCGGCCCGTCCGGCGAGCCCTCGTGGATGGTGATCACCACGCCGCGGACGATCACCGGCTGCGAGAGGGGATTGCGGAAGAGCGGACGCGCGACGTAGCGGTCGCGTAGCGCGACGTCGAAGGTGCCGCGGTCGAGGCGCGACCTCGCCGGGTTGGACGGCGAGGTGCACCCGCCGGGCGTGTACTCGGGCAGCTGCATCTGCTGGATCAACACCGGGTCGCCCGCGCACCCGCCCAGCGCCGCGGCGAGCGCCATCCATCGCTGCGAGGTCTTCATCGGCCGGGACGCTACCGCGCGGCGGCTTCGAGGGGAGAGCGACCCTCCGCTCATCGGTCGCGCAGGAGCGTCGCCCCGCTCCCCATGCCCCAGCGCGCGCGCACCATCACCGGAAAGGCGCCCACCTGCTGGTCGATCCGATCCTCGGTCCACACCGCGACGTGGCCCGGGTTGGCCGGGAGCGCCCCCGACGGAACCACCCCCGACCCCGCCGTCCCGTCGAAGGCGCACTCCGCGTTGAAGCTCGCGCCTCCGCTCTCGCTGACGATCACCAGCACCCGGCTCGGGGTGGGCGTCCAGGCCACCGCGAGCTCGGCCCCCGTCGCGACGGAGACCGTGCCTCCTCGCGTGAGCGGCTCCGGAGACGTCACCGTCGTGCGCTGCGGCAGATGCACCGTCGCCGAGAAGGCGGGCACGTCGCCGCCGGTGGTGCGCACCGTGAACGCCTCCCCCGGCGAGAGGGCGTGGTCGAGCGTGAGCTGCGCCGAGCCGTCGACCCGCGGCAGCGCCACGTCGCCACGGCTGATCAGCAGCGAGCCCGCGCTGGTCGACCCGCACGCCGGCTCTCCGTTCACGAAGTCGAGGGGGCGGGACTGACACGCCGTCACCTCGCAGGGGCCCACCGTGCGGCGCTCGCAGTTGAAGGCCTCGCGCACCGGCGTCGAGCGCTGGAAGCGACCCACCACGGTGAGGCCCACCCACGCCTCGCCCGGGTACGCGACGAGGGTGACCTCTCCGCGCGGCGCCGTCAGCGGGCACTCGTCGCCGTTCTCGTCGACCTGCCCGGGCAGGTGACTCACGCACGCCCACCCCGAGAGCGCCGCCACCAGGCCCAGACCCCGCACTCGGCTCGCGCTCTTCATGCTCCTTCGCGGCAGCATCGCACGACGTGTGCCGCCTCACCCTCCGGAGCGTTTCCCCCTGCGCGCGGCGGCGATCGGTCCTCGTCGGAGCGGAGGTGTCCCGTGCCGCGGGCGCACGCTCCTGGCCCCTCAGGGTGCGCCGCCGGCACAGGGCCCTCCGCGGCCGATCAGCGTCCCTCGGTAGAGGCCGCGCCGTGCTTGCGGCGTCGGGCGATGGTCAACCAGGCGAGGGCCGCGAGCGAGCTCGCCAGCCCGCCGCCCGCCGAGCTCGGCCTCGTGGTGCGACACCCGCACGAGCCTTCGTCGGCGAGCTCCATCTCGCCCGCGTCGACCTCGCCCGCGTCGACCTTGCCCGCGTCGACCTCGACGCCCACGTCGGCCGTCGCCCCGGTGTCGACCCCGACGTCGCGCGCTCCCGAGTCGCGCACGCCCGAGTCGAGAGCGCCCGAGTCGAGTCCACCCACGTCGGTCGTCACGGACCCATCGGTGACGCCGACGTCGCGCGCCCCCGTGTCCGCGGGACCGGTGTCCGCGGGTCCGGTGTCCGCGGGTCCGGTGTCCGCGGGTCCGGTGTCCGCTCCGCCGCTGTCGACGACGCCTCCATCGAGCATCGCGACGCAGACGTTGGAGGCGTTGCACACCGGCGTGTCGCCAGAGCACTGGGCGTTGCTGGTGCACTGCGCGCATCGGCCCGGGGCTGGAACGCCCGCGGTGAGGCAGTTCATGCTGGCGCACGACGCGTTGCCGGTCGCGCCGGGAGCGGTGGCGTTGCAGGGGTTGCCGCTGCGGATGCGGCACATCGAGTCGCACGAACTCGAGCCGTTGCCCGCGCCGCTGTCGCACCCTTCGCCGGCCTCGAGCACGCCGTTGCCGCAGCGCACGGCCACGCAGATCTCCCCGAGGCTGGCGACCACCGCCGTGGGGGTGATCGGGGCGTCGGCGATCTGGAGGTACGACACCACGCCCGCGTTGGACTCGGAGATGGCGGCCGAGCCCGTGGTGTTGTCCATGAAGAAGTAGAGCGTGCCGCTCGCGGGCGCGTAGAGGTCCGTCGAGTCGGTGTACGTGCCCGAGGCGACGCCGTTGATGTAGAGGTTGACGACGCGGGTGGTGGCGTCGCGGGTGAGGGTGACGAAGGTGTCCTCGGCCTGCACGAAGCTGCCCGCGGCGTAGGTTCCGACGGGGTAGAAGCTCACGCCGCCGCCGAGCTCGTAGATGCCCGTGTCGAGGGTGGAGTTGGAGAAGTCGACGAGGCGCGCGTAGCCGCCCGTCTGCGGGTTGAAGCGCACCAGCATCGAGAGGGTGTACGAGCCGGAGGCGATCACCGGGGCCATGTTGGGATGCCTCAAACCCCCTTGGGCGGGGAAGGACCACGCTCGCACCGTGGGCTGCGAGGCGCACGCCCGCGCGGTGATGGTCTGCGTGACGTAGCTCCCGTTGACGAAGCCCGTCATCCCCTGCGTGAGGATCGTCGCCGGACCCGATCCGTTGAACACCGGCACCAGCGCGGTGCCGCCCTCGCGGGGGAGCAGCGTGTCGCGGAAGGTGAAGGTGTGCGTGATGGCCCCCGCGGGCGCGGCGAGGCCGAGCACCCCTGCGGCGAGGGACAGCGCGACGGACGGGCGCACGCGGCGATGGAGGCGATCGAGGCCCTTCGGTCGACGGCTCATGCCGCGACGGTATCACCATCGATCCGGGCGCTGCCTACGCAGTCGCTCGACCTCCCCCGTCGGGCCGACGGTTGTGACGACCGGGGGTCGGCAGGTAGCGTCCGCGCCCCTATGGAGACCTCTCGCACCGCCCTTCGTGGGCGCAGGCCCGCGTTCGGGTGTTGGGCGATCGTGCTGGCGGGCGCCGCCGCGTGCTCGCCGGTGAACATCGCCCCGCTCGGGCTCACCCCCTCGGACGTGACCCCGGCCGACGCGGCCCCCGATGGTCCCGCGGTCGATGTCCCCGCGCCCCTCGACGCGGGCGCCGACGTGGTCGCGGTCGATGTCCCAGCGCCCCTCGATGCGGGCCCCGATGTGGTCGCGGTCGACGTCCCCGCGCCCCTCGATGCGGGCGCTGATGTGCCGGCGCCCACCGACGTGGGCGTCGACGTCCCGGCGCGCATGGACGTGGGCGTCGACGTCCCGATGCCCGTCGACGTGGGCGTCGATGTGGCCTGCGCGGCGGGGTCGACCCGATGCGGCGCGGCCTGCGTGAGCACCCTGACGGACCTCGCCCACTGCGGCGGCTGCGGCCGGGCGTGCGCCCCTGCCCATGCGACGGCGATGTGCGCCGCCGGGGCGTGCCAGGTCGCTCGCTGCGAGGCGGGCTACGTCGACTGCGACGGCGAGGCGGCCAACGGCTGCGAGGCGGCGCCCGCGAGCGACGCGCGCAACTGCGGCGGCTGCGGCATCGTCTGCGGCGGGGCGGCGACCTGCGTGGCGGGCGCGTGCGTCTGCGGCGGCGTGATGTGCGCTGGGCGCTGCGCCGACCTGGCGACGGACCGGGCGAACTGCGGCGCCTGCGGCTACGCGTGCCCGGCGGGCGTGGCGTGCGCGTCGTCCCGCTGCGGCGCGATGGCCTGCGCGCCGGGGCTGACCGAGTGCGGCGGCCGCTGCGTCGACGCGTCCAGCGACGAGGCCCACTGCGGGGCCTGCGGGCGCGTCTGCGGCGCGGGGACGACGTGCGTGCGCGGGGCCTGCGGGGTGACCCCGTGGCTGCAGCAGTACGGCGGCACCGGCGACGACGTGGTGAGCGCCCTCGCGCGCGACCCGGCGGGCAACCTGATCGCGGGCGGGTCGTTCTCGTCCTCGATCACCCTCGGCGGGACGACGCACACGGGCTCGGCCCGCGGCTGGATCGCGAAGCTCTCCCCCGACGGCGCCGTGCGGTGGTCGGCGGCGCTCGGGGGCGCGGTGTGGTCCGTCGCCGTCGACGCGGCGAGCAACGTGTACGCGGTGGGCTCGTTCAGCGGGACCACCACCATCGGCGGGCGCATGCTCGGCTCGGCGGGGAGCACCGACTGGTTCGCGGCGAGCTACACGCCCGACGGAGCGCTGCGCTGGGCGGTGCGCCACGGCGGCACCGGGGGCGACAGCGCGACGACGGTGTCGACGGACGCCGCGGGGCGGGTGTGGGTGGCGGGCTACTACTCGGGCACGACGGTCTTCGACGGGCGCTCGCTGCCGTCGCTCGGGGGCAACGACATGTTCGTGGCGCAGCTCGCCGCGGCGGACGGATCACCGCAGAACGTGGTGACCTTCGGCAGCGCCGCGTACGACTACATGGGCGGGCTCGCGGCGGAGCCGAGCGACGGGGCGACGGTGCTCATCGGCTTCGGCACCCGGCTCCTCGTGGGGACCACGGAGATCCTGGGCACCGCGGTCGCGGGGGCGATCCTGCGCTTCGGGCCCGACCTCTCGCTGCGCTGGAACACCGTCCTCCGCGGCGGCTCCAACGTCAACGTGAGCGACCTGGCGCGCGACGCCTCGGGCAACCTCTACGCGGCCGGTGACTTCGCCGCGGGGCCGCTCCGGGTCGGCACCGGGAGCTTCGGCGGCAGCTACTACAACGGCTTCGTGGTGAGCGTCGACGCGACGGGAGCGTTCCGCTGGGGCGCCGAGGCGGTGGGCGACGCGGGCTCGACCGGCCACGAGGGCGTCGACTCGCTGAGCGTCGGCCCCGACGGGACGCTCTTCGCGATCGGGTACACGGACTCGACGACCTTCTCCATCGGCGGCCGGTCGGTGCCCACGGCGGGCGGTCGCGCCAACTGGCTCGCGGCCTTCAACGCCTCGGGCGCGGCGACGGCGGCGCGGTTCTACGCGACGGGCCTGTCCATCTACGAGCAGACCCTCTCCGCGGGCGCCTCCGACGTGGTCATCGGCGGCAAGATGGTCGGCAGCGGGGTCATCGAGGGCACCGCCGTCGCGCGGACGCAGTCCGGGGACGGGTTCCTCTCGCGCTCGCCGCGCTGACCGGGTCGGGCGTCACGAGAGCCGGGAGATGACCTGGGTGGCCACGGCGCCGAACAGATCGCCCACCACCGGGTAGCGTCGCACGGCGCCGACCAGCAGCCGCGCGTATCCAGGCGCGACGATGACGGCGTCGTTGCGAGCGACCCCGCGCAGGGCCGTGCGCGCGAGATCCTCCGGCGACATCCAGCCGATCCGGTCGACCACCGACAGGGCGGCGCGTCGATCGATCTTCCCGAGCAGCTTCGCGTGGTCGGCGATGGCGGTGCGCACGAAGCTCGGACACAGGACGCTGACCTTCACGCCGTAGCTTCGCGCCTCGGCGCGGAGCGAGGTCGAGAGGCCCACGACCGCGTGCTTGGAGGTCGCGTAGGCGACCGCGCCAGGGACCGGCAGCAGCCCCGCGGCCGACGCGGTGTTCACGATGTGTCCCGCCCCCTGCTGGATCATGATCGGGTACGCGGCGTGGACGCCGTGGACCACGCCGTACACGTTGATGTCGAGCACCCTCTTCCAATCCGGGGCGGACATCGATTTCGTCTCGCCGACGATGGCCACGCCCGCGTTGTTGAAGAGGTAGTCCAGTCGGCCGTGGGCGGACGCGAACGCCCTCACGGCGCGCGCGACGGCGTCGCCATCGGTCACGTCCAGCGCCACGGCCTCGCAGCCGAGCGCCCGCGCGGCCTCGGCGGCTCCCGCGATGTCCGCGATCATCACGCGGGCGCCCGAGGCCAGCAGCTCCACGGTCAGCGCCCGGCCGATGCCCGAGGCGCCTCCCGTCACGAAGGCCGTCCTGCCCTCGAAGGTCTTCGTCTTCATGCCTGCTCCGCGCCGGAGTACCGGTAGTGGTCGAGATCGAAGTGCCGCGCGTGCCACCACATCTCGAGGCCCGACGACGGCCGCAGGAAGGGCGCGTCGCCGTGCTGGTCGAAGTAGTAGCTTCGGGCGTCCTGGCAGTCGTTGTTGAAGAAGACCGTGTCGCGCTGCCGGCGCTGGATCTCCTCGAAGTAGGCGTCGTGCGGCTCTCTCCGGACCTCGACGCAGGTCGCCAGCCGCCGTCGCGCCTCGCGAATGCAGCGTAGGGCGTGCGTGGTCTGGGCCTCGACCATCGCGAACCACGAGGACCCCGAGAAGCTGTAGGGCCCGAGTACGCCGAAGTAGTTCGGAAAGCCGGGGACGGAGGCGCCCTCGTAGGCCTGGAACCGGTGCTCGCGCCAGAAGGCGCCGAGCTCGACGCCGCCGCGGCCGTGGACCTCGTAGGTCGGGATGTTGCCCGGCTCGAACACCTTGAACCCGGTGGCCAGGACGAGCGCGTCGATCTCCCGCGTCGCCCCGTCGCGCGTGACGACCCCGGAGGGGATCACCCGCTCGATGGGGTCGGTCACCAGCTCGACGCGGTCGCTGTTGAAGGTACGGAAGTAGTCGTTCGAGAAGCTCGGTCGCTTGCAGCCGAAGCCGTAGCGGGGCGTGAGCCGGGCCCGCAGCGCGGGGTCGTCGACCTGCCGACGGAGGTGCTCGAGGCAGAGCCTCTCGAGCCCCCTGGCGACCCACGGCGCCTGCCGGTTGTAGACGACCCCGAGGACCATCACGATCTCCGTGAGCGTCGTGGTGATCGCGCGCGCCGACGACTGCGTCAGCGGGTGCTGCCGGAAGAGCTCCTTGAGCCACCCGGGAATCTCCGTGTCGGCCCTCGGCATCACCCAGATCGGCGTTCGCTGGAACACGTGCAGCGCCCGGACGATCGGCGCGATCGAGGGCACCACCTGGACGGCCGTCGCGCCGGTGCCGATGACCGCGACCCGCTTGCCCCGCAGATCGTAGCCATGGTCCCAGCGCGCGGTGTGGATCGTCTTGCCAGCGAAGCTCTCGATCCCCGGAATCTCGGGCTTCTTCGGCTGCGTGAGGCCGCCCGTGGCGGAGATGACGAAGCGCGCCGTGAGGACCGCTCCATCGCCGGTGTGTAGCCTCCAGACGTTGAGCGCCTCGTCGAAGACCGCCCTGGTGATCGTCACGCCGAAGCGCAGGTGCGGCCGCAGCCCGTACTTGTCGGCGCAGTGGTTCGCATAGGCCAGGAGTTCCGCTCCTGGCGCGAACACCCGCGACCAGTCGGGGTTCTGCTCGAAGGAGAACGAGTAGGTGAAGGACGTGATGTCGACCGCGATGCCGGGATAGGTGTTGTCACGCCAGGTGCCTCCGAGATCGGAGGCCTTCTCCAGGATGACGAAGGAGTCGATCCCCGCCTCGCGGAGCTTGATCCCCGCGCCGATGCCCCCGAAGCCGGCGCCGATCACCGCCACCTCGTAGTCGAGCTCCTCCGCTTCGCTCATGTCCTCTCCTCCTGCCCCATCGCCCGGCGCTCCTGCGCGAGCCGGGTCAGCGCTCGTTGCATGGTGGTCTCGACCTGCTCGGCGCACGCGCGCACATAGGCCTCGTCCGCCGCCGCCGCCTCGCCCTGGCGATCGAAGCGGATCGGCGCGAGGACCTCCTGGAGGATGCGGCTCGGCCACGGCAGGTAGACGAGCGCGGGGCCCACCACGATCCCCCACGGGAGGCATAGGGTGATCGGCCAGACCTTGATGCGCAGGAGCCGATCGGCGCGGAGGAGCCTTGCGATCCACTGTCCGTCGGTGAGGACGACGAAGGTCGAGTGGGCGCCCGCGGTCACCACCGGGATCACCGGCACCCCCTCGCGCACCGCCGTGCGGACGTAGCCGCGTCGACCGTCGAACACGATGCGATCCCGTTCGCGAAACGGCCGCATCGCCTCGACGTCCCCGCCCGGGTACACGAGGACCTTCGCGCCGCTCGAGAGCAGGCGCCGTGCGTTCTCGGGGTTCGCGCGCACCGCGCCGAGCGGCACCGTCAGCTCACGCAGCACCGGGAGCGAGACGACGGCGTCGCCAGCGAGGCCGAAGGGAACCTCGTCGATGCCGTGGGCGCGGTAGACCGCCGCGCCGAACAGGAGCGCCTCCGGCATCATCAGCCCGGCGTTGTGGTTGCCGACATAGAGTGCTGGTCCGGGCTGGATGCGCTCGAGGCCTCGGACCTCGGCGCGAAACCAGGGCCTCACCACCGCGTCGACGACGGACGAGAGCCGGGCGATCTGCGCCTCGTCCCTCTGCTCGAAAAGCTGTGGTCCTCGGGGCTGCATCGTACGGCCTACTCTCGGTAACCTACTCAAGGTAGGTTCGCAAGTGGTACCCTCCGTCGCTCGATGAGGACGAAGAAGCTCGCCGACGAGGTCGCTGCGCACGCCCACGGCCGCGTGCCCCGGGAGCTGCGTCGGCGGCAGGTGCTGACGGAGGCGCGCGCGCTCTTCGTCCAGCGCGGCTACCACGCGGCCTCGATGGACGAGCTCGCGCGGAGGATGGGCGTCTCCAAGCCCGTCGTCTACGACCTCGCCGGGTCCAAGGAGCGGCTCTTCGCCGAGGTCATGGCGATGGTCGGCGAGGAGCTGACGCAGACGCTCACCACGGCCGTCCTCGCGGAGCCCGACCTCACCCGGAGGCTGCACGCGGGCATCCTCGCGTTCCTTCGCTACGTCGGCGCGCATCGCGCCCAGTGGTCGGCGCTGCTCACCTCGCTCTCGACGAACGACGGGCCGGCGAGCGCGGTCCTCGCGGAGCTGCAGCGGGCGCAGGTGCTGCTCGTCGCTCAGCTCATCGGCCAGAGCGGCGCCGACGCGACGCTGGACCCGGTCGTCGCCGAGGCCCTCGCACAGTCGATCAACGGCGCGGTGGAGTCGACCGCGCTGTGGTGGAAGGACCACCCCGAGCTCTCCCCGGAGGCGCTCGCGGAGCTGCTCACCGACTTCCTCTCACCGGGCCTGCTCGCGATCTCGCAGCGTCGCTCCCGCCCCGTGGCACCGCCCCGCCGCAAAGGAAGACCATGATCGTCCGCGACGGCAGCGAGTGACCGATCGTGCGTGACGGGACAAATACCAGCCCTGGTTTTCGCGAATACCAGCCCTGGTTTTCGCCACCCTGTTCCCGGGCTCAGCCCCTGCGACCGACCGCGACGAGGTCCGGGCTCTCCAGCACCCTCTTCGGGGCGCCGTCGCGCGCGACCGCCACCATCGCGCGGCCCAGCTCCGTGGTGGTGAGCACGTGCCTCGGGGCGATGGCCTTCCACAGCGGGAAGAGCGTGCCCAGGGTCGCGTAGGCCACGCGGTAGAGGGGCGTCTTGGAGACGATCCCGTCCACCGGCTGGATGTACCCCGGCCGCAGCATGTACGCGGCCTTGAAGGGCATCGCGAGCAGGGCGTTCTCCGTGCGCCCCTTCACGCGGGCCCACATCGCGCGGCCCTTCTCGCTGCTGTCGGTGCCCGCCCCGGACACGTAGAGGAAGGTCACCCCGGGGCTCTGCGCGAGCACCGCCCTCGCCGCGGCGAGCGTCACGTCGTAGGTGATCTTCGAGTACTCGGCCTCGTCCATGCCCGCGGCCGAGACGCCGAGGCAGAAGAGGCACGCGTCGTAGCCCGCGAGCTCCGGCGCGATGGCGCTGTAGTCGTGGAAGTCGCGGTGGATCACCTCGCGGAGCTTCGCGTCGCTCACCCCGCTGGGGCTGCGTGAGATGGAGAGCACGCGCTCGACCGAAGCGTCGGCGAGGCACGCTCGCAGCGCCCCCTGGCCGATCATCCCCGTGGCGCCGAACAGGATCACCTTCATCGTCCTATCGACCTCTCTGGCGGCGAAGACCTCCTCCCCGCCGAGCGCAGACGTATACCGCAATCCTCGCATTGACCCGGCGAGCGCCGTCGCCCGATGGTGCGGCGATGAGCACCCCGCGCGACCGCAACCTGGCCATCGACGCCCTTCGCGGGGCGGTGATGGTGCTGATGGCGCTCGACCACGCGCGCGACTTCTACGCCGACGGCTTCCGCTCCGAGCCCACCAACCTCGCGACCACCACCGCGGCCCTCTTCGCCACCCGCTGGATCACCCACTTCTGCGCGCCCGTCTTCGTCTTCCTCGCGGGCACCGCGGCCTTCCTCTACCGCGCCAAGAACGGCCCCGCCGCGGGCTCTCGCTTCCTGCTCACCCGCGGCCTCTGGCTGGTGCTGCTGGAGCTCACCGCCATGCGCCTCGGGTGGAGCCCGGACCCCTTCTACCGCTTCACGCTGCTGCAGGTGATCTGGGCCATCGGGTGGTCGATGGTGGCGCTCTCGGCCCTCGGCCGGCTGCCGCTCGTCGCCGTCGCGGGCGTCGGGGCCGCCATCGTCGCCGGGCACGACCTGCTCGACGGCGTGAAGCCCGAGGCCTTCGGTCGCCTCGGCTGGCTCTGGAAGATCGCCCACGAGGGCGGCGTGCTCGAGCCCGTGCGCGACCACCGACTCTACGTGGCCTACCCGGTGCTGCCCTGGATCGGCGTGATCGCGCTGGGCTACGCCTTCGGCGCGTGGATGCGCCTCCCGCTGGAGCTGCGCCGGCCTCGCACGCTGCGCCTCGGGCTCGCGCTCACCGCGGCCTTCGTGCTGCTCCGGGCGCTCAACCGCTACGGCGACCCGGTGCCCTGGTCGTCGCAGCCGCGAGGGGCGCTCTTCACCGTGATGTCCTTCCTCAACTGCGACAAGTACCCCCCGTCGCTGCTCTACGCTCTGATGACGTTGGGCCCGGCGCTGTGCGCGCTCGCATGGCTCGACGGCGCGAAGCCGGGGCGAGCGATGAGGGCGCTCGCGGTCTACGGGAGCGTCCCCCTGCTCTACTACTTCGCCCACCTGGTGCTGATGCGATGGACCGGGCTCGCCATCTCCTTCGCGCGCTTCGGCTCCGAGGTGATCAGCTCGCGAGGTCGCACCGGGCTCGGCCTCGGCGCGGCCTACGTCGGCTGGATCGTCGTGGTGCTGGGGCTCTACCCCTTGTGTCGCTGGTTCGCGGGCGTGAAGTCACGACGCCGCGACTGGTGGCTGAGCTACCTCTGAGCGCTCAGAGCGTCTCGAGGTAGGCCACGAGGTCGCCGATCTGCGCCTCGGAGAGCTGCGAGGTGCGGCCGTGGCGCTCGTCGCCGCCGCAGGAGCTGAAGCGCTCACGAAGCGTGCGAGCGCAGCCGTTGTGCATCAGCGGCGTCCTCCACGCGACACCGATGAGCGAGGGCACCTGGAAGGCTCCGCCGGTGCCGACGTCGACCGTGGCGTTGTTGGTGAGGTGGGGACCGCTGTGGCAGTCCGAGCAGCCCACCACCGGGTCGTGGAAGAGCCCTCGCCCTCGCTCGACGGCGCCCACGTCGCGCGTCGGCGACGACGGGATCGTCGGGAGCGAGGTGCTCCACCGCTCGAGCGCGGCGACCTGGTCGGGCCCCAGCGCGCCGCCGCCCATGCGCTGTCCGAAGACGTCGTGCGCCAGGTCGGAGAAGGTCCGCATGTCGCCGTCCCAGTGGAAGGGCGCCGTGCCCGCGAGGGCTCCGCGGAGGTTCTGCGTTCGGCGCGCTCCGATGGGATTGAAGGTCCAGAGGTGCCCGTCGTCGCCGCCTTCGGGGTGGCACGACGCGCAGGCCACGAAGGCCCCCGCGTTGGAGTGGAAGAGCGTGTGCCCCGTGTCCCCGCGGCTCTCGCTGCTCAGCAGCACCCCGGGACCTCCCGGCAGCACGATCGCCGCGGGCTCTCTCGTCTGCACCACCAGTTGACCGGTCGGCGTGAAGGCCACCGCGACCGCCTGCCCGGCGATGCCCCCCACCGGGCGCACCGTCGCGCAGGAGCCCTGCACCCCCGAGGGCAGCTCGCTCAGCGAGAACTCGAACACCTGCCCCAGCGAGGGGAAGGGCGCGTTGCCCGCGGCCGCGATCGCGAGGTGCTGATCGCCCGGAGCGAGCGCGACGTCCACCGCCAGCGTCACCCCGGAGAGCGACGGCAGGGCCACCGGCGTCTCCGGGCCGATCACCGACACGGTGCTCTGCACCACGCCCGTCTGACAGCGCCCGGTGTTGCCATAGCCCCCGGTGGTGATCTGCACCGCCGCCATGATCGCCCGCTGGTGCAGCACCACCGCGCCGCCCAGGCCCGGGATCATCCGCCACGCCACCCCCGACCGCCCTCCGACCCCGACGCCCCGTCCCGGCATCTCGTCGGCGTTGGCCGGCCGCACCCGCCGCACCACCGCTCCGCTCTCGTCGACGGTGAGCAGCTCCGCGTCCCGGAAGCGCGACACCACCAGCTGAGCACGGCCCACCACCACGTCGCGCAGGTCGCGGTCGAGCCGCAGCGTGCGCGTGACCTCGCCGGTGCCCGCCCGCAGGCTCACCAGCTCTCCGCCCGCGCACGCCACGTGGAGCAGCCCCGTGTCGCGGTCGTACCCGATGCCTCGCGGCGCGGCGCACACCGCACGGCGAGCGAGGATCGCTCCCGACGCGAGGTCGAGGCTGACCACCGCCCCCCCGCTGCGCAGCGCGAGGTGCACCCGACCGTTGTCGTCCTCCACCGAGCGGCCGGGCTCGTCGCCCTCTCGCAGCGCGACGCTCGCCCTGACGGTGTGCGTGGCGAGGTCGACGATCCACACGCGGTCGCGATCGGGGTCGGCGGCCACCGCGGTGCGGCCGTCGTGGGTGACCAGCAGCGTGCCGCCGCTCAGGGGAGGCGGCGGCGTCTCGGCGAGGCGCGTCGGGCCCACCATGCTCCCCAGCGAGCGGCCGTTGAAGCCCGCGTCCGCGGGAGGGCCGCCGCCGTCACGACGAGACGCCAGCAGCGCCCCGGCGTCGGTCACCAGCGGAGGGTCGAGGCCGTTGCCCGAGGCTCCCGCCGCGGACCCCTGCCCCGTGGAACAGCCCGCTCCGAGCGCCCCGAGCCCCAGCAGCGAGAGACCGATCGACCGTGCGGATGAAGTCTTCATCAGACACCTCCCGGACTCTTTTCAGATCTGTTGTCTGTCTGTGTCCCGACCTTCGGACGTCGAGTGACCCGCTCGCTCTTTCCCCCGGGCGCCTTCGCGCGCGGCCCGATGGCGCTCCGCGCGCCGTCAGCCGCGTCTTGTGCGCCGCTTGTGTCCCCTGCGCGCCCTCCCGTAGAGTCGCGCCGCCTTCACCGCCCCCCTATTCTTTCTGGAGTCCGTCACCCCATGCGCAACCCGTCTCGCCTCGCGGCCGTCCTCCTCGCGCTCGGCGCCACCACCGCCTGCGGCAGCACCGTCGTCTCGGTGCAGGCCGACTCGGGGCCGACGCCCATCGACAACGGGCTGTTCGGCGACGCGGGTCCGGCCCCCGACAACCTGCTGCCCGTCGACAGCGGCCTGCCCTTCGACGCGGGTCAGCCCATCGTCGACGTGCCGGTGATGCCCCTCGACCTGGGTGTTCCCGACACCCGGGTCCCGCGCTGCGGCGACGGCATCCTCGACCCCATGGAGAGCTGTGACGACGGCAACAACGTGAGCGGCGACCACTGCTCCGCCACGTGCCGCTACGAGGCCCGCTGCGGCGACGGGCGCACCGACATGGGCGAGGTCTGCGACGACGGCAACAACACCAGCGGCGACGGCTGCCGCTCCGACTGCCTCTCCAACGAGACCTGCGGCAACCGCATCGTCGACACCTCGCGCGGCGAGATCTGCGACGGCACCCCCAACTGCGCCATGGACTGCCACTCGATCCTGATGTGCGGCAACGGCCGCACGGACCCGGGCGAGCAGTGCGACGACGGCAACACCGCGCGCTGGGACGGCTGCGGCCCCGACTGCCGGCTGGAGCAGGCCGTGGTGCTCAACCGCCTCTCCATCGCGCCGGAGAGCCCCACCATCGGGTGCGACTTCTCGGGCGACGGCCGCGCGGACAACGCCTTCACCCACGCCCTCGGCCCCGCCTACGGGGTGCTCAACTCCTTCATCACCTCGGGCGTCTCCAACGGTCAGGTGCTGCTGCAGCTCGCCTTCCTCAACCTCACCGACCCGCGCGGGCAGAACCTCCCCGACACCCGCGTCGGCTGGGTGCTCGGCTCCGACGCCAACATGGACACCACCGACAACGGCGCCGCGGGCAACCCGGAGTTCGTCCAGCGCGGATCGCTCCAGACCAACTTCCTCCCCATCGCGTCGTTCCAGAGCGTGGTGCGCATGGGCGTGCTGGCGGGCGGGCCGGAGGACATCCTGCTGCCGCTCGGCAGCATGGGCGGCCTCGGCGCGCTGCAGTTCAACCTCAAGCGCGGCCGCATCACCGGCACCGTGGTCGCGAACGACACGCGCATCACGGAGATCCGCAACGGGGTGCTCTGCGGCGCCATCCCGGGCCGCGACCTCGCCAACATCCGCAACCCCGCCGGGCTCATCCCCGGCGGCGGCGGCGGAGGGATGATGAACAACAGCACCTTCCTCGAGCTCCTGGTCGGCGGACAGAACCTGTTGATCTTCCGCATCGGCCCGCAGCAGCCCGACATCGACATCGACGGCGACGGCCTGGAGCGCTACGAGGCCAGCATGGGCGGCGGCGGCAACCCCCCGCGCATCCAGGCGTGCATCGACGGCAACGGCACCCGCATCGAGGGCCGCGAGTGCGCCATGGACCCGCGCATGGCCGACGGCTTCTCCGCCGCCTTCCAGGTCGGCTCCACGTGGATCAACCTCCGCGGCGTCATCGGCGGCGCCGGCACCGGCGGCGGTGGCGGCCTGGTGGACGGCGGCGTCCCCACCCCGACCCCGCTGGACGCCGGCCGCGCCCCGTGAGCTGAGACCCGACCGATGCCCCTCGCCGCGGCCCTCATCGAATGGCGCGCCGTGCTGGGCACTCCCCACGTCCTCGACGACCCGCCCACCCTCCACGCCGTCAACACCGCCACCTTCGCGACGAGCCAGCGCGCCGTCGGCGTCCTCCGCCCGGCGGACGCCTCGCAGGTGCGCGAGTGCCTGCGCATCGCGGCCCGCCACGGGCAGCGCCTGCACCCGGTCTCCCGCGGCTGCAACTGGGGCCTCGGCTCTCGCGTCCCCCCGGACGACGGCGCCGTCCTGCTCGACCTCTCTCGCCTCGACGCCATCGTCGACTTCGACGAGGCCATGGCCTGGGTCACCGTCGAGCCCGGGGTGACCTTCGCGCAGCTCTACGCGTTCCTGAAGGAGCGGCGCTCGAGGCTCTTCGTCAACAGCATCGGGAGCTCCCCCAGGGCCAGCGTGCTCGCCAACGCGCTCGCCCGGGGCGACGGCGCCGGCCCCTACGGCGACCGCTGGTCCCATGTCTGCGCCCTGGAGGTGCAGCTCTCGACCGGTGAGACCATCCGCACCGGGTATGGCCGTTTTGCGCACACCCCCCTCGGGCCGCTGCACCGCCACGGGGTGGGCCCCACCCTCGACGGGCTCTTCTCCCAGTCGTCCCTCGGGGTCGTCACCCGGCTCACCCTCTGGCTCGCGCCGCTGCCCCACTCGATCCAGGCGGTGCGCTTCTCCGTCGCCACGGACGAGCGCCTCCCGGGCCTCGTCGACGCCCTGCGAGCGCTCACCCTCGAAGGCACCCTCCGCTGGCCCATCGGCCTCTGGAACCACACCCGCGTGCTCTCCACCCTGGAGGCCCGCGGCGATGTCCCGAGGCAATTGCAGGCGCGAGGGCTCGTGCACCGATGGCACGGGCTCACCGCCCTCACGGGCATGACCGAGCTCCAGGGACGAGCCCACCGCGAGCGCCTCGTCGACGTCCTCGGCCCCGCCGTCGACTCATGGAACATCGAAGAGCGCATCGGCGAGGCCCGCAGCGGCGAGGAGCTGCTGCTGGACGAGGAGCCGGGGTTCTGGTTCCTGCAGGGCATTCCCCACGAGGAGAGCGTGCGGAGCGTCTACTGGCACAAGCCCTCGTCGCCCCCGTCGGGCCTCGACCCCGACCGCGACGGCTGCGGGGTGCTCTGGTCCTGCGCGGCCTTCCCCATGGAGGGCGCCGCGGTGCTCGCCGCGATGGACGCCATCCACGCCGTGATGTCCGCCCATGGCTTCGACCCCCTCATCGCCGCGATGGGCCTCCAAGCCCGCGCCCTTCACCTCGCGCCGCTGATCCTCTGGGACCGCGACGCGCCCGGCCGTGACGCCGCGGCCCTCGCCTGCCACGCCGCGCTGCGCGCCGCCTTCGAGCGCCTCGGTGGCCTCCCCTATCGCCTCGGAACCCCGCCCCTCGACGCGCTCCCTCCGAGCACCGACGACCACGACGCGGTGATGTCCCGCCTTCGCGACGCCCTCGACCCGAAGCACACCCTCGGCGATCGCTAGATCCCCGACGGGAGAAAAAACTTAGCGGCGGTCACCGTTGGCGTTGGGGGGAGACGCCGGTGCCGCCGCTCGGGGATCTCTATCGCAGGCTTCGTGCCATGGACCCGATCACGGGCTTTCAAGCACTTGGGCCCGCGTAGGGAGGGCCCGTTCTTTCAGCGTTGCAAGGCCCTGCTTTCGCGCCTGACAGGGACATCTCGTCGCACCCCGTGGGGTGGGACCTGAGCCCCTGGGGCCGATCTCCACAAAGACCTCAAGGTCGCATGGCCACTCTGGACCATCGACCTTGCAGGAATACTTAGCGGCGGTCACCGCTGGCGTTGGGGGGGGACGCCGGTGCCGCCGCTCGGGGATCTCTATCGCAGGCTTCGTGCCAGGAGCCCTTCTACGGGATTCCTCGCGTTTTGCCCCCGGGTCGGGCTCAGGATCTTTCAGCCATGCAACCAGGCGGTTGCGTCAGTGAGAGTCGGCGTGCCTTCGGGCCAGGTCGGCCGCCCCGATGACGCCGGCGCGGGAGCCCAGCCGACCCTCGACGATGCGCACCGACTTCCTCAGGTCGGGGTGCGTGCTCAGGTCGAGCCCGATGCGCGCGGCGTCCTTGATGACGTCGCTCGAGTCCCACACCCCGCCGCCCATCAGCACGGTGTCGGGGTTGAGGAAGGTCACCATCGAGCCCAGCACCCGGCCGAGCTGCATCCCGCCGCCCTCGAGCAGCGCCTGCGCCTCGGCGTCGCCGCGGTTGGAGAGTTCTTCCAGGTCGGCCGCGGTGAGCTCTCTCATCTCGCTGTGCCGGTGCACCAGGGAGATGCGCCCCTCGGCGATGCTCTGCCGGGCCTTGAGCGAGAGCGCGTGGCCGCCCACGTAGGCCTCGAGGCAGCCTCGACGACCACAGCCGCAGAGCGGACCGTCGTCGGGCCCGACCTTGATGTGCCCGATCTCTCCGCCGAAGCCCCGGGCGCCCACCAGCAGGTTGCCCTCGGCGATGACCGCGGCCCCCACGCCGGTGCCCACGAAGACCACCAGCAGGGTGCGCGCCCCGACGCCCGCGCCGAAGCGGTACTCGCCCCAGGCGATGGCCTTGAGGTCGTTGTGCACCACCACCGGGAGCTTCAGCCGTCGGCGCAAGAGCTCGCCGAAGGGGACGTCGATCCACCCCAGGTTGGGCGCGCGGGTGATGAAGCCCGTGTCGCGCTCGACCCAGGCCGCCACGCCCAGGCCCACGGCGTCGACGGCCCCGCCCTGCGCCGCGGCCTCCTCGACCATGCGCGCCAGGCGATCGACCGCGTCCATCGGGTTTGGAAATCCCCCGTGGGTGACGGACTGAAGGCCCTCGACGGACCCGTCCTCGGCCACGACGCCGATGCGAAGCCCAGTGCCGCCGAGGTCGATGCCGACAACCCGCTTGGTCAATGTGTCACCCCTGATCGCGTGCTTCTCGCACCACGGCCTCCACCTCGGCCCGCATCGCGTCGCGCCGCGCCTCGGACCCTGCCTCGAACCGCAGCACCAGCACCGCTTGCGTGTTGGATGCCCGCACCAGGCCCCAGCCATCGCCGAAGTTGATTCGGGCGCCGTCGACCTCGCTCACCGGGTAACGGCTCTTGTAGTGCTCCAGCACCCGAGCCACCACCCGGAACTTCACCTCGTCGGGGCAGGGCACCCTGATCTCCGGCGTGACGAAGGTCTTGGGCAGGTCGGAGAGCATGTCCGCGAGGTCGGCCTTGGAGGCCGCCACGATCTCCAGCAGCCGCAGCGACGCGTAGATGGCGTCGTCGTAGCCGAAGTACCGGTCGGCGAAGAACAGGTGCCCGGACATCTCGCCCGCGAGGAGGGCCTTCTCCTCCTTCATCTTGGCCTTGATGAGCGAGTGCCCGGTCTTCCACATGATGGGCCGGCCGCCGTGGCGGGCGATGTCGTCGTAGAGCGTCTGCGAGCACTTCACCTCGCCCAGGATCGCCGCGCCCGGGTGCCGCTCCAGCACCGAACGGCCGAAGAGCACCATGAGCTTGTCGCCCCAGATGATCTCCCCGGTGGGGTCGACCGCGCCCAGCCGGTCGGCGTCGCCGTCGTAGGCGATGCCCACCTCGGCGTGCGTGTCGTGCACCCGAGCGATGAGCTCCGCGACGTTCTCCGGGAGCGTCGGGTCGGGGTGGTGGTTGGGGAAGCGACCGTCCATGTCGCAGTAGAGCGCCTCGGGGTTGAGACCGAGCGCGTGCATGCACGCTAGCGCCAGCGGCCCGCCCGCGCCGTTGCCGGCGTCGACCACCACGCGGATGTCCGTCCGGGCGAGGCGGATGTTGCCCTTCATCCACGCGACATAGCGCGGCCCCACCTCCGTCGACTCCACGTGCCCGCCCGGCGCCCGGAGAAACTCACGGCGCTCGATGCGCTCTCGCAGCGCCTTGATCTCCTCGCCGTGCAGGGTCCCCTTGCCCACCAGGATCTTGAAGCCGTTGTCCTCCGGGGGGTTGTGGCTCCCGGTGACCATCACACCCCCGTCGGCCTCGAGGTGGTGCACGGCGAAGTAGAGCAGCGGCGTCGGGCCCACCTCGGTCTTCACCACGTGACGGCCCGTCTCCAGCAGGCCCTCGACCAGCGCGTCGCGCAGGCGCTTGGAGGACAGGCGGCAGTCGCGGCCCACCATGATGCGGCGCTTGCCGCGCTCGGCCATCACGCTCCCGAGGGCGCGGCCCAGGTCTCGGGCGACCTCGTCGGGCAGGTCGCGCTCGGCGTTTCCACGGATGTCGTACTCACGGAAGATCTGCGGATTCATCGCTTGGGCATCCCTCGTATGGGCCTTCGAATCACAACACGTCGTGGCGGTGCGCCTGGGTGAGCGCGTCCACGGCCTTCTTCACGTCCTGGGCCCGGTCGCGGCTCATCACCAGCAGCGCGTCGCCGGTGTCGACCACCACCAGGTCGCTCACGCCGACGAGGGCGACGACCTTGCCGTGGGGCGCCACCACCACGTTGCCGCGCGCGTCGACCACCGTGCCCTCGACCCCCGCCAGCACGTTGCCCGCGCCGTCCTTCAGGCCGAGCTCCCAGGCCGCCTGCCAGCTCCCGACGTCGCTCCAGCCGCAGCTCACGGGCACCACGGCGATGGCGCGCTCGTTCTCCATCACCCCGTAGTCGAGCGACACGTTGGGCAGTCCCGGGTAGCGCGCGTTGACCTCGCGGACCTCCTCCTGGGGACCCAGCGCGGCCGCCCGGTCGAAGGCCGCCGTGGCGTCGGCCACCGTCGGCAGGTGCGCCCGCACCGCGCGCGCCATCACGTCCGCGCGGAACACGAAGATCCCGGCGTTCCAGAGGTGCTCTCCGTCGCGGAGGTACTGCTCCGCGCGGGCCGCGTCGGGCTTCTCGACGAAGGCCCGCACGACGCGCACCCCCTCCGAGGCGCCCGCGAAGGCCTCGCCCACGTGCAGGTAGCCGTAGCCGGTCTCCGGGCGCGTGGGCGTGATGCCGAGGGTCACGATGGCCCCGCTGTTGGCGGCCGCGACGGCGAGCCGGAGCGCGTCGACGAAGGCGGCCTCGTCGCTGATGTGCGCGTCGGCGGCGAGCACGATCACCACCGCGTCAGGCGAGCGCCGCTGGATGACCGCGGTGGCCCACGCCACGCAGGGCGCGGTGTTGCGGCCGACGGGCTCGAGCAGGATGTTGGCCGCGGGCACCTCTGGGCACGCCTCGCGGGTGGCCTCCGCGAGGTCGGCCCGGGTGACGATGAGCACGTGGTCCGGCGGCGAGAGCGGGGCGACGCGGTTTACCGTGGCCGTAAGCAGCGGCGTGACGCCGTCGCCCAGCGGCAGGAACTGCTTCGGCTTCAGCCGACGCGACGAGGGCCAGAAGCGGGTGCCCGAGCCCCCCGCCATGATCACCGTGTAGATCTCGCTCATCGCACTCCTCGCGCCCGACGAAACAGGGACGAGCCGTGTACCACGGGCCGGGGCGCGGTTGAACCGTCCACGGGAGGGGGGAGCGTGGAGGGCGCTGGAGGAGAGAGAGGCGTCGGAAGGCGATCCCCGGTACGAGCGCGAGGCCGTCGGCGGGGAGTCCCCGGTACGAGCGCGAGGCCGTCGGCGGGGAGTCCCCGGTACGAGCGCGAGGC
>CBIHPK010000080.1:0-34795 GCA_966211675.1 uncultured Myxococcaceae bacterium | reverse complement strand
GCGCACTTGTCGGCGTTCTCGTAGCCGCGGCTGTCGTACCAGGCGTTGAGGTCCGGGTCCGTGGCGGCCTCCTCGGCCTCGTGGGCGATGATCGACGCCATCCCGTCGGCGCCCGCGTTGTCGTTGGGACCGGCGCTCTGCGCCGCGCAGGCGGTGATGCACCGGGCGGAGTTGCCGACGAAGCCGTACTTGATGTCCACGCCGCCGATCGAGGTGTGCGTGTGCCAGCCGCAATACGACGTGCAGAAGCCCGAGGTCGCGGTGACGTCCTGCGAGGTGAGCACGAGGTAGATCCCGTTGGCGTCCGAGGGGAGGCGCCGGCTGGTGATCGCGTCGCTCACGATCGTGCGGATGTTCGAGTCGGTGAGGGCCGTCCCGCGGGAGTAGCTGTCCGTCGTCGAGCCCGCGAGGCGCAGCGAGTTGGAGATGAAGGTCCCCGCGCGGTTGCGGTACGTGGTGTTGATGTTCCAGTAGGCGGAGCCGCCGAGGGCGTTGCCGAAGTCCGTGAGGATCGTCGTCGCGGTGTTGCCCGACCAGGCCCCGTACCAGATGTAGTAGAGGCGCACCTCGCCGAGCATCACGGGGCCGTTGTGATAGCTGATCCCGTTGCCCGTGAAGGCGCCGACGGGGGCCTCGCCGACGGGCGTGCCGTGGTCCCCTCGGGCCCTCGCGGTGCCGTTGAAGATCCCGATGTTGCGCCCGTTCGGCGCGAGCTCGGAGCGCGCCTCCTCCACGGCGGACTCGGCGTCTTCCGGGAGCGGCGCGCACGCACAGAGCGAGACGAGCGCGAACAGAGCGAGCGAGATGACACGCGTCGACATGAGTGAACCCCCACAACATCGTTTGAGACGTTGATGAACAGCTCCTCCGACCCCCGCCGGAGGAGCGAACAAGGGAAGACACTAGGGCCGCCCCGATCGACCGGAAGTCCCTCGAAGGGGACCACGCGGATCAATGGTCCGGCGGCGCTCGATGCGCTCGGGCTACGAGGAGATGGGGAAGGCGGCGGGTCAGGGAGCGGCGGGAGCGGCGGGAGCGGTCGCGGCGACGGGCGTCACGGCCTCCGTGGCGAGGCCGAGCCAGCGCTGCGGGTTCATGCCCATCTGCAGCACCAGGAAGCCCGACACCAGGATGGTGAACACGATGTAGAACGACTTGTTGGGGGCGGCCTGCGCGGCGCCCGGGGCGGGGTCGCGCATGTACATCTTCACCAGCACGCCGAGGTAGTAGTAGGCGGACACCGCGCTGTTGAGCACCGCGATGATGGCCAGCGTGGTGTAGCCCGCGTCGAGCGTGGCGCGCACCACGTAGAACTTCGCGAAGAAGCCCACCGTCGGGGGGATGCCCGTGAGCGACAGCAGGAAGAACGCGAGCGCGAAGCCCGCGGCCGGGTGGCGGCGCGCGTAGCCCGCGAGGTCGTCGTAGCTCACCGCCTCGACGCCGCGGCGGCCGGCGAGCGCGAGCGCCGCGAAGACGCCCACGTTGGTGACCGCGTAGCCCGCCAGGTAGAAGAGCACCGAGGCCTGCGCCATCGTGCCGACGCCCTCCTTCGGGGCCGTGAGCAGGCCGAGCAGGATGTAGCCCGCGTGCACGATGGAGCTGTACGCCAGCATGCGCTTCACGCTCGTCTGCGTGAGGGCCATGAGGTTGCCGACGGTCATGGTGAGGACGGCGATCCAGGCGAGGATGGCCGGCCAGCCGGCGGTGCCGCTCGCGCTGCCCGCGTCGCCGAAGACCGCCAGCATGATGCGCATGAAGGCGCCGAAGGCCGCGGCCTTCACCACGACGCTCATGTACGCGGTGGTCGAGGTCGGGGCGCCCTCGTAGGCGTCCGGGGTCCACATGTGGAAGGGCACCGCGCCGATCTTGAAGGCGAGGCCCACGAGGATCAGCACCATCCCGAAGATGGAGATGCGGGTGTGCACGAGGCGGAGCTGCTCCTCGGCGGCGCGCGCCACGAGGTCGTTGGGGAGCTCGGCCGCGGGGTGCAGCCCCTGGGCGATGCCGGTGTAGTCCGTGTGCCCGGTGACGGCGTAGAGCAGCGCCACGCCGAAGAGCAGCAGCGCCGCGGCGAAGGAGCCCAGCAGGAAGTACTTGAGCGCCGCCTCGGCGGAGCGAGCGCTGCTGCGGCGGAAGCCGGTGAGCGCGTACACGCCGAGGGACATGGTCTCCAGGCCCAGGAAGAGGGTGAGCGTGTCGCCCGACTGCGCCAGCATGATGGCGCCCGCGGAGGAGAACGCGAGGAGGGGGTAGTACTCGCCGCGATCCATCTTGTGCTCGGCGAGGTAGCCGCCGGCGAGGAGCGAGGCGAGCGCGCCGCCCACGGAGATCACCGCCGCGAGGAAGAGCCCGGTGCGGTCGATGGTGAGCCACGGGGCGACGAGGGCGGCGCCGTCCGCGGGGATGCCGCGCTGCCAGAGGGCGAGCGCGGCGGCGGCGGCGACGAAGTGCAGCAGCGCCGTGGGCATCGCGAGCTGGCCGTCTTCCTTCTGGAAGGCGTCGAGCATCATGAGGACCACGCCGCCGACGGCGAGCGTGAGGATCGGGGCGAGGACCAGCAGGAAGTTCACGGGTTCAGTTCCCCTGACGAGCGACGAGGAGTTCGTTCGAGCGCGGCGCGAGCGCGGCGTGGGGGACCGCCTCGGGGGCGGCCGGAGCCGGGAGCCCGTTGCCCGGGTCGTGCTCCGGAGGCGTGATCGCGGCCTCCTCGAGGAGCCACGGGGTCATGCGGGCGTTGCCGCCGTCGCGCAGCGCCTCGCGCTTGCTGTTGTAGACCGCGAGGAAGGAGCGCACCGAGGGGTCGATCCGGTCGCGGAAGTACATCGGGAAGAGGCCGATCGCGAAGATCGCCAGGACCAGGGGCGCGAGGGCCGTCCACTCGCGGCTGTTGAGGTCCGTGAGGTCGCGGTTCTTCGGGTTGGTGGACGCGCCGAAGAAGACCTTCTGCGTCACGTCGAGCATGTAGACCGCGCCGAGGATCACGCCGCTCACCGCGAGCAGGGCGAACCACGGGCCGATCTGGGCGACCTCGCAGTCGGTGCCGATGCAGTGGTACGACCAGCGCAGCAGGTCGGCGCCGAAGCTGCCGGTGATGATCAGGAACTCGCCGATGAAGCCGTTGGTCCCCGGGAGCCCGATGGAGCTCATGGTGACCAGCACGAAGATGGCCGAGTACCAGGGCATCACCTTGGCGAGCCCGCCGAACTCCGCGACGTCGCGCGTGTGGCGGCGGTCGTAGAGGACGCCCACCAGGAGGAAGAGCGCGCCGGTGGAGATGCCGTGGTTGACCATCTGGAGGATGGCGCCGGAGACGCCCGTCGGGGAGCGCGACGAGAGGCCGAGCATCACGAAGCCGAGGTGGCTCACCGAGGAGTAGGCCACGAGGCGCTTGAAGTCGTACTGACGCCACGCCGCGAGGGCGCCGTAGATGATCCCGATGCACGCGAGGAGCGCGATGGTCGGGCCGATCCAGTGCGCCGCGAGGGGGAAGAGCCCGAGGCTGAAGCGCAGGAACCCGTAGGTGCCGAGCTTCAGCATGATGGCCGCGAGGATCATCGAACCGCCGGTGGGCGCCTCGGTGTGCGCGTCGGGCAACCAGGTGTGCACCGGCCACATGGGGACCTTGATGGCGAACGCGAGCGTGAAGGCCGCGAAGAGCGCCCGCTCGGTGCCCACCGGGAACCCGAGGCGCATCAGGTCCTGATAGTCGAAGGAGTAGTGCCCGGTGAGGGCCTTGTACTGCGCGACCATGTACAGGATCGCGAGCAGCATGAAGACCGAGCCGGCGAAGGTGTAGAGGAAGAACTTCACCGCGGCGTAGACGGAGTTCTTGCCTCCGAACACGCCGATGATGAGGAACATCGGCACCAGCATCAGCTCCCAGAACGTGTAGAAGAGGAAGAGGTCGAGGGCGACGAAGGCCCCGATCATCGCGCTCTGCAGGAAGAGCATCGCGGCGATGTACTCCTTCTGCTTGTTACGGATCGCGCCGAAGGAGACGTAGAGCGTCAGCGGCGTGAGGAAGGTCGTGAGCAGGATCAGCCAGAGCGAGATCCCGTCGACGCCGAGGTGGTAGCGGATCCCGAAGGCGGGGATCCACTCGACGTTCTCGACGTAGCGGAAGGTGCGCGACTGGATGGAGTGCGTCGCGCCCACCAGCAGCTGCAGGGACTGCCCGAAGAGGAACAGCCCGACGCCCACGCCGTAGGCCCGCAGGAGCTTCGGGGCCTGCCGCGGGATGAAGAGCGCGAACAGGGCGGCCGCGGCCGGGAACCAGATGAGCACCGAGAGCAGGTGCCGCGTCGTTTGAGTGGAGTCCATGGTTGGTGCTTCAGCGACCGGGCGGGTTGGCTGCGGGTTGATCGGCGCCCTGCGGGAGCACGAGGGTGCGGGCGAGGACGTGGCGACCGAAGGCGTTGGTCGCCTCGACGGCCACGCACCTCGGGGCCGTGATGGACTCGCTGCGCTGCGTCGCCGCGGAGGGCGCCTCGGCGCGGACCAGCGCCTCGGTGGCGCGGGCGACCGGGCAGCGCTGGTCGAGGAGGTTGGCCTCGGGGCGCGGGTCGGGCTCGTAGAAGGCCCAGCGGTACGTGTACCCGGGGCCGCCGCTGGCCTCGAGCGTCGCGGGCCCGGCGGTGCCCGGGCGGTACGCGATGGAGACCGCGGGCATCAGCGTCGCCCAGATGACCAGGGCGAGCGTGCCGACGCCGACGAAGGCGCCGTAGACCTGGATGGCGCCGGTCTGGATGGGCTTCACCACGCGGCCGAGGCCCATGGTGACGGTGCCCGTGAGGTTGACCAGGCCGTCGATCACGTAGCGGTCGAAGCCCGCCGCGAAGATGGCCGCCCCGCGGGTGAGGCGCAGGATGGTGGCGTCGTAGAGCTCGTCCACGCGCCACTTGTCGAAGACCAGGCGGTAGAGCCCCGGGACGGCCTTCGCGAGCTTGTCCGCGGGCTCGCCCCCCTGGAGCTTGTAGACCCAGATCGCGGCGCCGGTGCCGATGAGCCAGGACAGCACGCCGCCGACCATCGAGACGCCCTCCATCGAGTGCACGTGCTCGACGACCTCGGCGGTGCGGGTCTGGAGCACGTCCGCGACCGCGGGCTCGAGGAAGGCCGGGAGCACGCCCTCGTGGTGGAAGACGAAGTGCGGCAGGCCCAGGAAGCCCGTCACCAGCGCGAGCACCGCGAGGATGGCCACCGGGACGATCATCAGGGTCATGTCGACCCCGTGCTCCGAGGGGAGCGCGTTGGGGTCGCCGTGGCCGTGGCCGTGGTCATGGCCGTGCGCGTCCGCGACCTTGTTGGGGTCGTGGTAGCGAGGACCGTCGCCGTCGAAGGCGAGGATCATCATGCGGCTCATGTAGAAGGCCGTGAGCGTCGCGGCGGCGAGGCCCATCGCGTAGACGATCTTGCCGACCGTCGGGGCGAAGGGGTTGGACAGCGCGCGGAAGAGGATCTCGTCCTTGGAGAAGAACCCCGAGGTGAGCGGCGTGCCGATGATGGCCAGCGTCGCGACGGCCATCGCCGCGGTGATCTTCGGGAGGTACTTCTTCAACCCGCCGAGCTGGCGGATGTCCTGGCGGTCGCCGCAGGCGTGCATCACGGCGCCGGCCCCGAGGAAGAGGCAGGCCTTGAAGAACGCGTGCGTGAACACGTGGAAGAAGCCCGCGCTGAAGGCCCCGACGCCGCAGCCCATGAACATGAAGCCGAGCTGCGACACGGTGGAGTACGCGAGCACCTTCTTCAGCTCCACCTGCGTGACCGCGATGGTGGCCGCGAAGAGGGCGGTGAAGGCGCCGACGAGCGCGATGATGCTCAGCACCGTCGAGAAGTGCGTGTAGAGGAAGGACAGTCGGCAGAGCAGGTAGATGCCCGCGGTGACCATCGTGGCGGCGTGGATGAGCGCGGAGACCGGCGTGGGGCCGGCCATCGCGTCCGGGAGCCAGACGTAGAGCGGGAACTGCGCGCTCTTGCCGCAGCAGCCGATGAAGAGCAGCAGGCACGCGGCGCCGCCCCAGGAGAAGTCGATGCTGCCGACGAGGGTGCCGAGGCGCGCGGAGCTCGCGAGGCCGGGGATGGCGTCGACGAGGAAGTGCCCGAGGCCGGTGCGCTCGTGCAGCGCGTTGACGAAGGTGTCCTCCGTGAGGTGCTGGCGGAGCGTCTCGAACTGATAGCTCCCGCCCTTCCAGGCGAGGATGGTCATGCCGAGGATGAGGCCCGCGTCGCCGATGCGGTTGACGATGAAGGCCTTGCGCCCCGCGGTCGCGTAGTCGTTGTTCGTGTACCAGAACCCGATGAGCAGGTACGACGCGAGCCCGACGCCCTCCCACCCCAGGAACATCGTCACCAGGCTGTCGCCCAGGATGAGGTTCAGCATCGCGAAGATGAAGAGGTTGAGATAGGCGAAGAAGCGCGCGTAGCCCGGGTCGTGGGACATGTAGCCCGCCGAGTAGACGTGGATGAGCGTGCCCACCCCCGTCACCACCAGCAGCATCACCCCGGAGAGCGGGTCGACCACGTAGCGCACCGGGATCATCTCCACCGCGGAGGGCCCGAGCGGCGCGATGAACCAGTCCCACGCGCGGAAGCTGAGCGACGCGAGCGGGTGATGGTGGTGGCCCTCGGCGAGCGCGGCGGCGGCGGCGTGGTTGCCCGCCTTCACCAGCGCCAGGAAGGCCACGATGGACAGGAGGAAGGACATCCCCACGGCGGAGATCGCGGCGATGTAGACGCCCTGCCGGCCGATGCGCCGGCCCCAGATCCCGTTGATCATCGCCCCGAGGAGGGGGAGCAGGACGATCCAGCCGAGGACGTTGAAGTGGTCCGGCGCGGCAGCGAGGAGCTGTCCGAAGTCGATGTGATTGAGCTTCATGGCAGTTGAGGGCTCTTATCCCCGGAGCATGTCGGCCGCGTCGGTGCGCACGGTCTTGCGGAGGCGGTAGAACGCCAGGACGATCGCGAGCCCGACGGCGGCTTCGGCCGCGGCGACCGCGATGACGAAGAACGTGAAGATGTGCCCGTGGTGGGGGATCGCCGCGGCGGCGGTCCCGTCGGCCGAGGTGACCACCGGCTGCCAGCGGTTGGCGGCGATGAAGGTGAGGTTCACCGCGTTCATCATGAGCTCGATGCTCATCAGCGAGATGAGCACGTTGCGGCGGAAGAGGAAGCCCGCCGCGCCGATGCTGAAGAGCACGCAGGAGAGGGCGAGGTAGTGGCCCAGGTGGAGGATCATCGCGGGCTCCCGTCGGTGGACTCGCCGGTGCTCATGGAGACCTTGCCGTGGTGGCTGCGCGCGACCGCGAAGGCCCCGACGATGGCGGCGGTGAGGAGCACCGAGGCCATCTCGAAGGGGATCATCGCCGGGCCGAAGAGCTCGCGCCCGACGGACTCCAGGGTGCCGAAGCCGGGAGGGTTGGCGACGCGCTCCGGGTGCAGGTCCATCACCACGCGGGAGAGGAAGACCCCCACGGAGACGATGGCGCCCGCGCCCACGGCCCTCGGCAGCCGGCCCGCGGCGTCCGTGGGCGCCTCCGAGGCCGGGCCGAGGAGCATGATCACGAAGACGAAGAGCACCACGACGGCGCCGACGTAGACGATGAGCTGCACCGCGGTGAGGAAGTGCGCCGAGAGGCTCACGTAGAGCCCCGCCAGCGACAGCACGTGCACGAAGAGCCCCACCGCGTTGCGGATGGGGTTTCGCATCACGACGGTGGCCAGCGCGCTGACCACGGCCATGGCCGCGAAGAAGAAGAACGCAGCGAGCTGCTGGATCGACGCGGGAGGCATCAGGCGGCCCTTACTCCGAGGTGCGGCGCGGGCTTGCCGATCGCGGCCTCGAACTCGTTACGGAACAGCTTCAGGATCCCCAGCATGGGCATCGCCGCGCCGTCGCCGAGCGCGCAGATGGTGTTGCCCATGATGTTGTTGGCGACGTCGGCGAGCGTGTCGAGGTCGACCTGCGTGGCCGTTCCGTCGGCGAACTTGCTGCAGAGCCGGGCCATCCAGGGGCAGCCCTCGCGGCACGGGGTGCACTGCCCGCAGGACTCGTGCGCGTAGAACTTCATGAGGTTCTCCGCGACGCGCACCATGGAGGTGGTGTCGTCCATCACGATGGCGCAGCAGGTGCCGAGCATGGTGCCGAGGCCGCGCATGGTGTCGACGCCCATGGGCACGTCGAGGTGGCTCTTGCCGTGCCACGCGTGCAGCGGGTGCTTCTCGTCGGGGGCGTTGACGATGTCCTGCTCGCGCAGCACCGGGGTGCTGCTGCCGCCGGGGATCACCGCCTTGAGGGTGTGGCCCGTGCGCACGCCGCCGCCGAGGTCGTCGATGAGCTCGCGCAGGGTGATGCCCACCGGGGCCTCGTAGACGCCGGGGCGGTTGACGTGCCCGGAGACCCCGTAGAGCCGCACGCCGCCGTCGCGGAGGTGGTGCAGCCGCGAGAGCTTCGAGAACGCGTCGCCGCCCATCTCCACGATGGTCGGCACCGTGGCGAGGGTCTCGAGGTTGTTGACGATGGTCGGCGCGCCGAAGGCCCCCACCACCGCGGGGAAGGGCGGCTTCAGCCGGGGCTCGCCGCGCAGGCCCTCCAGCGAGTTGAGCAGCGACGTCTCCTCGCCGCAGATGTACGCGCCGGCGCCGGAGTGCACGACGATGTCGAGCTTGAAGTCCTGGTCGAGCACCTTGTCGCCCAGGTAGCCCTTGGCGCGAGCCTCGCGCACCGCCTGCTCGATGCGCTTGATGGCGAGCACCAGCTCGCCGCGGATGTAGACGAAGACCGTGTGCACATCGAGCGCGAAGGCCGAGATGATGAAGCCCTCCACGCAGCGGTGCGGGTCCTTCTCCATCAGCGTGCGGTCCTTGATGGTGCCGGGCTCGCCCTCGTCGGCGTTGACCGCGATGTAGTTGGGCTTGTCCGGGCTCGTCTTCAGGAACGACCACTTCACGCCCGCCGCGAAGCCCGCGCCGCCGCGGCCGCGGAGGTTGGCGGCCTTGACCTCGTCGCGGATCGCCGCAGGTCCCATGGCGATCGCCTTGCGCAGCGCCTGGTAGCCGCCGGAGGCCTCGTAGGCCCCGAGGGTCCACGAGTTGGGGGTGTCGTAATTCTTCGTGAGGATGCGGGGATTCTCGACTGCCATGAAGATCAGAGCTCCTTGCGGACGCGAATGCCGACGGGGGAGAAGGTCGCGGCGCAGCCGGTGTCCTTCTTCTTGCGGGCGGCGTCGAGGATCGCGTCGAGCTTCTCCGGAGTGAGGTTCTCGAAGTACTCGTCGTTGAGCTGGATCATCGGGCCGCCGCCGCACGCCGCGAGGCACTCGGCCTCGAGCAGCGTGAACTCCCCGTCCTTGCTGGTCTCGCCGACGTGGCAGCCGAGCTTCTTCTCGAGGGAGTGGGTGATCTCTCGCGCGCCCATGAGCTCGCAGCTCAGCGTGCGGCAGACCCACACCACGTTGCGCCCGACGGGCTTCTGCTGGAACAGCGTGTAGAAGGTGACGACGCCCTTCACGTCGGCGGTGCTCAGCGAGAGCTTCTTCGCGACGTACTCGATCACCTCGTCGGAGATGTAGCCCGCCTGCTCCTGGCAGATGTGGAGCAGCGGGATCGTGAGGGCCTTCTTCGTCGGGTACTTCGGCAGCAGCTCTTCGAGGATCGCCAGTCGCTCCGGAGTGAGCTCGAACGCCATGGTCAAGGATCGCTTTCCGTCACCGCGCGGATGCACTCAGGGTCTGTTCCCCGTTCGCCGCGGCGGTGTCTCCACAAAACGCGGCTCAAGCAGATGCCCGGACCGCGAAACGCGCGGGACGCTAGTAAGGACCCCCCGCAGTGTCAATAGAGCGCGCAGTCCCGCAGGGCGCGCCGTTCGAACTCCTGCGACGACGGACGCAACCGATGCTCCGGACGAGCTTTCTCCCTGTCCCAACGCGCGCTGCGGTCGAGGCGCCGCTGGCTTCCGCTCTCGGGGTTTGCCACCTTTACCAATCCCTCTATAGGCCTCTGCGGCCCTCCGACGGAGACGCCCTCGCAATGACCCCCTCTCCCCGTTCGCTCCTCCTCCTGCTCGCGGCCTGCGTCCTCGACGCCTGCGCCAGCGCTCCGCCACCGCCACCGCAGGCCGCCGTCGAGCGACCCCGTCGCCGACGTCGACGCGCCGCGACCGCCGCGCCCCCCACGGCCACCGCCACAGCGACCGCGACCACAGCGACCGCGACCACCGCGACCGCGACCACCGACGCGCCCGCGGCCACCGTCGCCGCGCCCGCCGGTCCGCCCGATGGGTTGAGCCTCGTGCCCACGGTGCGACGCGTCGGAGCGGGCAGCTTCGAGCCGCGCCCCAACGCGCCGTCCATGGGCAGCCCCGTGGTGCAGCCCCCGAGCGCCGAGGGGCGCCCGCTCACCGCTCGCTGGACCGGTCCCCGCAGCGCGCCTCGCATCGTGTGCGAGGGCGACGCGGTCCCCCAGCGGCCCAGCACCCAGTCCCCCTACGACCCCACCAACGCCATGATCGTGCGGGCCTTCCTCCCGGTCGAGCGACAGGTGCTCGCCTGCTCGCCGCCCGTCAACCGCGAGGGCCGCGTGCCCGTGCGGGTGCTCTTCTCCGGCAGCGGATTACCCCTGGAGGTAAGCCTGAGCTCGGACGTCTCCCGCGCGCAGGGCCTCTGCCTCGGCGCCGCCCTCTGCGGCGTGCGCCTCGCGGCCTTCCGCGCGCCCAACGCCACGGTCAACTACGCCTTCGTGGCCGCGGTCGCCGCCGACGAGACGCCCTCGCAGCCCGAGTGACCCGCCGCGGTCACTCCGCGGTCGCCGCCACCAGCGCCGCCCAGTCGACCGCTCCCGGGAGCCGGCCCTCCGCCCGGTCGGGCCTCCCCCCGCCGCGGCCCTGATGCGCCGCCGCGACGCGCTTCAACCACGCGCCGCAGTCGAAGCTCGACCCGGGACCGCGAGCGATCAGCACCAGCAGCCCGTCGTCGACGCGCGACGCGAGGAAGGCCACCACGCCCTCGCGCGCCGACAGCCGTTGACCCAGCGCGCGGAGGGTCTCCACGGCCTCGCCCTCCAGCGCCAGCACCACGCGCGACGAGCCCGCCTCGGAGGCCTCGCGCAGCAGCCGCTCGGCCACCCCCTCGGCCCAGCGGGCGCGCACGTCGCCGAGCGCGTCGCGGGCCGTCTGCAGCTCCGAGCGCAGCCGCTCTACCGCCGCTCGGGCGTCGTGGGGGCCGCAGGTGAAGAGCCTCCCGAGCTCGGCCAGCGAGCCGGAGCGGGCGCGCAGCTCGTCGAGGGCGGCGCGGCCCGCGAGGAAGTTCACCCGGCTCCGGCCCTTGAAGCGCTCGACGCCGGTGATGTGCAGGGCGCCCACCAGCGCGGTGCGGGTGCAGTGCGTGCCGCCGCAGGGCGTGAGGTCGAAGCCGCCGATGTCCACCACCCGGATGTTCTCCGTGACCTTCGGCGCGCGGCGCAGCGGCAGCGAGGCGACCTCCCCCGGCTCCGGAAACCACTGCCGCACCGCGAGGTCGTCCTCGATCGCCTGAGCCACCCGCCGCTCGGCCCTCGCCAGGGCGCGCTCGTCGAGCGAGGGCACGTCGAGGTCGAGGGTGCTGCCCCCGGCGCTCAGCCGCGAGGAGACCGTCTCCGCCCCGGCCTCGTCGACCATCGCCCGGGAGAGCATGTGCTGGCCCGTGTGCAGCGCCGCGTGCAGCCGCCGTCGGTCGCGGTCGATGAGCCCTCGCACCTCGCGGCCCACCGGCGGGAGCTCCGACCCGACCGGGAGCAGGTGGAGCACCACCCCGGCGTCGTCGCAGCGGGTGTCCTCGACCGCGATCCCGGCGAGCGTGCCCGCGTCGCCGGGCTGGCCCCCGGAGTCGGGGTAGAACGCCGTGCGGTCGAGCACCAGCGCGGGCCGGTCGTCGACGCGCGAGTGGGCGACGACCGTGGCCTCGAAGGCGAGGAGCGTCGGATCGTCGAAGTAGAGCCGAGGGGTACCGGGCGTGGCGTGGGCGACCATCGCGGCCTTTCTAGCACCGGAGGGGGAGGATCAATCGCGGAGCGCGCGCTCGACCTCGTCGGCGTGGAAGCCCAGCAGCACGCGACCCCGCACGTCGAGCACGGGGATGCCTCCGCCGCGGATGTTCCCCTCGGTCATGCGGGTGTTCATGTCGTCGTAGGCGGCGGGGTCGGCCTCGACGTTGCGGAAGCGCGCCGGGACGTTGTGGGCCTGGAGCCAGTCCATCGCGGCGCGGGTGTGACGGCACCAGTTGGCGCCGTAGACCACCACCGGCGTCGAGGCGGAGACCGGCGGGCCCGCGGGCGCGAGCGGAGGGAGCGGCGGCTGCGAGGCGCAGCCGAGCGCGACGACGACCAGGGCGAGCACGCGGCGCATGGCGAGGGTCACCGTAGCGTGATCGAGGGGACGCTGCACCGGGCGCCCACGGAGGTGCTGTAGATCGAGGTGAGGAGCCGGAAGGGCCGGCCGAAGAGGCCGCGCAGCACCGAGGCGGAGCCCGAGGCGTCGGAGGGGCAGGGGTAGTCGAAGGTTCCGCCGGTGGCGGAGCCGTAGCCGGGCGAGGTCGCGAACGGCGTGGCGGTGATGCGCAGGCTGCCGGGGTTGCCCGTCACCGCCAGCGTCGAGCAGTCGACCATGAACTGATAGAGGTAGGGCGAGGCCCGGCCTCGGATGCGCGTCACCACCGAGTCGCCCGGGCACACATAACGAAACACCGTCCCGATGGCCGTCCCGACGGTGCCCACGTCCGTCGAGCCGGTGAGCGTGGCGGCGTAGCGGTAGGGCGTGGTCGAGCGGTCCTCGGTGATCTGGGGGGTGCCGCAGATGACGTTGAGCTGCGTGACGAAGCTGCCGTTCACCCGGCCGAAGACGCCCCGCACCACCTGCCCCGCGGCGCACGAAGCGCTGGTGGAGGTGCCGGTCCCGGTGCCGAACTCCGGCGAGGTGAAGTCGAAGCCCGCGAGCCCGCCGATGGAGCGAGGGCACCCGTTGTCCGCCACCCCGTCGCAGCTGTTGTCCCGGCCGTCGCAGACCTCGGCCCCCACCACCCCGCAGGCCCCGCAGTGGTTGGGGCTCGTCGCGAGGTCGGTCTCGCAGCCGTTGGAGGCCAGGCCGTCGCAGTTGCCCTTGCCCGTCACGCACCCGGCCACCACGCACGCCCCCGCGCTGCACCCGGGCGTCCCGTTGGCCGTCACGCAGGCCACGTCGCAGCGCCCGCAGTGCGCCACGTCCGTGCGCAGGTCGGTCTCGCAGCCGTTGGAGGCGACCCCGTCGCAGTCCCCGTAGGACGGCGAGCACCGCGTCGCGCAGGCGCTCGACACGCAGACCGCCGTCGCGTGCGGAGCCGCCGGGCACGCCCGCCCGCACATCCCGCAGTGGGCCGCCGTGCTGCGCGTGTCCGTCTCGCAGCCGTTGGAGGCCAGGCCGTCGCAGTTGGCGAAGCTCCCGCCACAGGTCGCGATGGTGCACGACCCGTCGACGCAGGCCGGCGAGCCACCGGACACCACGCACGCCGCGCCGCAACGGCCGCAGCTCGCGACGCTCGTCCGGAGGTCGACCTCGCAGCCGTTGGCCGGGTCGCGGTCGCAGTCGCCGTACCCCGCGTTGCAGGCGTAGCCGCAGCGCCCCGCCGCGCAGGTCGCCGACGCGTTGGCCGGGGCCGAGCACGCGCTGCCGCAGAGCCCGCAGTGGGCGAGGGAGGTGCCCACGTCGGTCTCGCAGCCGTTGGCCGCGTCGCCGTCGCAGTCGCCGCGGCCCAGGTCGCAGGTGTACCCGCAGCGCCCCGACTCGCAGCGAGGCACCGAGGCCCCCGGCCGCGCGGGGCACGCGTTGCCGCAGCGCCCGCAGTTGCCCGGGTCGCTCGCCACGGAGCGCTCGCAGCCGGTGCGCGCGTCGCCGTCGCAGTCCGCGAGGCCCGCCGCGCAGGTGAAGCCGCAGCGCCCCGCTCCGCAGGCGACCGATCCCGCGCCCGGAGGCGTCGGACAGGATACGTCACAGGCTCCGCAGCGCGCCGGGTCGCCCTGGAGGTTGCTCTCGCAGCCGTCGGCGAGGCTGCGGTTGCAGTCCGCGAAGCCCACGGTGCACGCCTCGATGCCGCACGCGCCCGCGGTGCACGCCGGGACGCCGTTGTTCACGGCGCAGCGCCGCCCGCAGGTCCCGCAGTTGCCGATGTCCGCCTGGACGTCGACGCAGCTCCCGGTGCAGCACACCTCGCCGGGCGCGCAGCCGCGGCGCTCGTTGCAGCCCGCCATGCACTGGCCCATCCGGCAGACCGATCGCGCCGGGCAGTCGTCGTCGACGTCGCAGTCGAGGCAGACGTGGCGGGCGAGGTCGCAGCGCGCCGGGGCGACGCCGCCGTCGGCCCGGGGGGTCGCCATGCAGCCCTCGTCCGAGCGGCAGCCGGGGACGCAGCCCTGGGTCATGGGGTCGCAGTGCTGCGCCGCGGGGCAGCGGTCGTCCGAAGGGACGCAGGGCGAGCAGCGACCGTCGGGGCCGCAGAGCCGGCCGTCGGAGCAGTCCGCGGAGCTGGTGCAGCGAGGGCCGAGGTCGGCGCTCACGTCGGGGACGTCCTGCGCCGCGGGGACATCGGGGACCTCGGGGACATCCGCGACGTCACGGACGTCGGGCGCGTCGAGGGCGGCGGGGTGGTCCGTCGAGGGCAGGTCGGCGAGGGCGGCGTCGGGGCTCTGGACCGGGGCGTCGAAGCACCCGGTCGCCGCGAGCGGGAGCGCCAGGAGGAGCCACCCGAGCCGACCCGGGGACCTCATCGCGCGGGGACCGCCAGCGGCACGCCCCGGGCGACGAGGTTGGCGGCGCGCAGGGTGCCGTCGATGGCCGAGAGGGCGTAGAGCTCCCGCGGGCCGAAGGGGGAGCCCACGCCGAACATCAGCGAGCGCGGGCCGCGCACGTCCGTCACCACGCGCACCGCGTCGCCCGCGAGGATGGGCACCCGCCAGATGCGGTCGACGATCTCGTCGGCCACGAACACGTTGCCGCACTCGTCCTGAGCGAGGCCCGACACGCGGCTGAACCCGCCGACGAAGGGCATCGCCGCGCCGATGGTCCCGCCGTCGCCGCCGCTGCCGAGCTCGAGGCGCATCACGGTGTTGGTGTCCGAGCGGGCCACGAAGAGGTACCGCCCCTGGGCGTCGACGAGCAGCTGCGTGGGGCTCGGGACGTCCGTCACCACGACCTGAGCGCCGGTGCCCGCGTCGGAGGTGGGCGGCAGCCGGTAGATGGAGTTCATGGTGGTGTCGCTGAACCAGATGCGATCGGCCGCGTCGACCGCGAGGCCGCCCGGCTGGCGCAGCCCCGACTGCCGGAGCGTCGCCGTCGTCGCCCCGGGGGCCACCTGGTAGATCGCCCCGTTGCCCGTGCCCGAGCCGGTGTTGTTGAACACCGCCAGCACCAGGCCCGCGCTGCGGGTGAAGCGCAGCGCGACCACCTCGCCGGTCATCACCATCGTGACCGGCGTGGTCTCGCCCGCGCGGCGCAGCGCCACCGTCGAGCCCTGCGCGACGGCCACCCCGCCGAGGCCGTCGAAGACGAAGTCCCTCGCGCTGGGGAGCGAGTCGAAGACCAGCCGCGAGCTCGCCATGGCGGGCGCCATCTCGCACGCCGGCCCCTCGATCACGGGCCCCGTCTCCGAGACGTCGCTCCCCGTGTCCGAGGACCCCGCGTCGGCGACGCCCATGTCCGCGGGCAGCCCCGCGTCGACCACGTCGAAGCGCGGCACGTCGCGAGGACCCGCGTCGGTCACCGTCGCGTCGGTGCGGCCGAGGTCGTTCACCACGTCGCCCCCCGCGTCGGTGTGCAGCGCATCATCCGGGAAGCACCCGACGCCGAGCGTCGCGGTGAGAGCGATCCAACCGAAGGCCCGACGTCGATCCATCACCGCGGCAGCCTCGACGAGACGCTCCGCGGGGTCAAGCGCCGCGCGCGTCACGATGTCGCAGCATCAACCGGGCGGAGCGCGCATGGGTGCAATCTCCCGCCAGCGATGTCATGAACCCCGTCCCGAGGGCGCCGTCGCTCGCTCCCCCTCACGTCCAATGTCCACCCACCCTCCCCTCTCGACCGCGCTCCTCCTGCTGATCCTCGCGGCCTCGGCGCTGGCCGGCTGCGGCGAGGAGCGCGTGGTCTACGACCGCCTCGACGCGAGCGCCTGGGGCCCGAGCTGCACCGACCCGGGCATCCCCGACGGCGGCCTCGGGTACGTCACCAACAGCCTGATGAACTCCGTCGCCGTGCTCGACCTCGCCGGCGGAACCGTCCGGGGCACGCACCCGATCGGGGTGGGTCCGCTCGCCGAGAACGGCCCGCACCACCTCGCGGTCGACCTCTCGCGGGGGGTGCTCTACTCCCCGCTCTCCTTCCCCGCCGCGGCCATTCCCGCCGGGCCCCACGCCGAGCACGGATCCTCCGACACGCCCGGCATCTTCGTGAAGCGCTCGCTCTGCGACTTCCGCCTGCTGGGCCAGGTCGACGTCGACCCCAACCCCGGCGACATGGCCCTCTCTCGCGACGGCCGCACGGCCTATGTGTCCCACTTCGATCTGCGCCGAGCGCAGGCCAACGTGGGCGACCCGGAGCGACAGAAGTCCAACCTCATCGTGATCGACACGGCCACCATGACCCGCACGGCGACCATCCCGGTCTGCGTCGCCGCGCACGGCATGGTGGTCTCCGCCGATGGCCGCACGGTCTTCATGGCCTGCTACGGCGACGACGCCCTCGGCGTGGTCTCCCTCGACGGACCGCGGCCCACCGTGCGCCTCGTCTACCTCGGCGGATCGCCCCCGCGCAGCGCCACCTCGCCCACCTACGGCCCCTACTCCCTGGCCCTCTCCCCGGACGGCGCCTCGGTCTGGCTGGGCTGCGCGGTCGCCAACGTGCTCGTCGCCTTCGACGTCGCCACCGGCGCCCGCGACGACTCGCGGCTCACGCGCCGGCTGCCGGGCAAGGCGTGGTTCCCGGGCTTCAGCCCCGACGGGTCGAGCATCGTGGTGCCCACGCAGGGCCGCGACAGCGTCACCCGCCTCTCCACCGCCGCGGGCCTCGCGCTGCGCGACCAGCGCTACTTCACGCCCGAGGAGTGCACCCTGCCCCACCAGGTCGCGTACGGCCCCGACGGGCTCTACTACCTGATCTGCGAGGGCCGCCACGCCACCGACCCCTCGCGCAGCGAGCCCGGCACCGTGCTGGTGCTGCACCCGGACGACCTCCACACCGTGCGCAGCTTCACCCTCGGCGTCTTCCCCGACGCGATCGTCTTCGCCCCGGGGCCCCGCCCGTGAAGGCCCTGGGCGCCGCGGTCCTCGCGCTGTTGATCCCGGCCTGCGCCGACACGGAGGTGCGCCTGCCCGCCTCCGCGGAGGGCGCCGCCATCGCGCAGAACCCCGCCTCCAGCCGCTCCCGCTACAACGTCTTCGCGTGCACCACCTGCCACGCCGTGAGGCCCTCCGAGGCGGGCACCCGGCTCCTCCCCGGGGCGCCGCTGGAGGGCGCCGCGCAGCGGGCGAGCTTCTGGGGCGGCGAGACCGCCCACCTCCACGAGGCGGTCGAGCGCTGCTGGACCTTCTTCATGCGAGGCACCCCCACGGACCTCGACGGCCGCACCGGCGAGGCCCTCTACGCCTGGCTGGAGTCGCTGAGCCCCGACGGCTCCACCGCGGGGACGCAGCCCGTGGCGCAGACCTACCCCCGCGTCGTGCGCTCGCTCGGCGAGGGCGACGCCGCCCGCGCTCCGTCCGTGTGGGCCCGCGCCTGCGCCAGCTGCCACGGGGCGGTCGGCAGCGGCGCCGGACGCCTCGGCCCGCTGGTCTCCATCGTCCCCGGAGACACGGAGCGGGAGCACTGCGACGACAGCCTGCCGTCGGGCTACACCGACCGCACGGCGTACCTGCGCACCGTGGTGGTGGAGAAGGTCCGCCACGGGAGCTTCCTCGGCTACGCGGGCTCGATGCCGCCGTTCTCCGTCGAGGCCCTCTCGGACGACGAGCTCCGAGACCTCACCATGCTCTTCCGCTGCCCGTGACCGCCCGCGGCGATTCTGCGACACTCGCGCGCGCCAACATGCAACTGACCGAGCTCCTCGAACGCCGGGTGACCCGCATCTCCGAGGTCGTCGAATGGTTCGCCGACCGCCCCTTCGCCGAGCGCCGCGAGGCCGTGTTCTCCCTCGACCGGGCGGGGCAGCGGCGGCTCTACGCGGTGGCCGCGCAGGCCGAGGCGATCTCCCTCCCCGACCTGGTCCCCGCCGCGAGGGCCGACCGCGAGGAGGTGCGCCACCACGGGCGCAACACCCTCCCCGTCCCGAAGGCCTTCCGCACCTTCGAGAAGCGCTTCTGCCGCCCCGACGACGGCACCGCGCGGCTCTTCGGCTACAACGAGGGCGCCTCGGTGCGATGGTTCGGCCCGGGTTACTTCGTCGCGTATCCCGTGCGCGACAACCCCGTCTGGTCCGCCCGCGGCGACGTCGTGGTGGACTACTTCCAGGTCCCCGACCGGGCCGTGGTCGGGTCGTGGCCCAGGGTCGTCCCCAACGAGCAGGGGCTGCAGCGCCTGATCTTCGCCGGCACGCGCGACTTCCTCCGCCGCGTCACCGACGGCGTGAGCATCGGCGCCGCCTACAAGGGCGAGCGCTCGCTCGACCACTACTTCGTCCTGGTGCGCGACGACCGCTAGGCCTGGAGGGCCTGCGCGGCGGGCTCCTGCGCCGCGGAGAGCCGGTCGAGCAGGGCGGTGAGCTGGTCGAACTCGAAGGGCTTCTCGATCCACCGGTCGGGCAGCCGGTCGAGCAGCTCGCGGGCTCGCGAGGTGAAGGCCCCGCCGGTCATGAACACCATCCGCGACGCGAGCGCCGGGTGCTCGTGCTCGACCCAGTCGTAGAGGTCCATCCCGGTGGCCTCGGGCATCATCAGGTCGCAGAGGATGAGCTGCCAGTCGCCGCTCTCCGTGAGCCTCTCCCGAGCCTCGGCCACGGAGGCCGCGGCGGCGACCTCGTAGCGCCGCTTCAGCAGCGCCTGCAGCACGTCGCGTACGTTGCGCTCGTCGTCCACCAGCAGCAGCCTCGGCCGCGACGAGGGCTCGCGCGACGGGGCCTGCGAGGGCGACGGCCGGGCGATCGGCGGCGGCACCGTCGTGGCGACCGCCGGGAGCACCACGGTGAAGGCGCTCCCCTCGCCCCGCGTGCTCTCCACCTCGATGCGCCCGCCGAGGGAGGTCACGATCGAGTGGCACACCGAGAGCCCGAGCCCGGAGCCCGAGCCCGGGGCCTTGGTGGTGAAGAAGGGATCGAAAAGCCGAGGCAGGTGCTCGGCCGCGATGCCCTCGCCGGTGTCGCTCACGGTGATGCGCACCTCGCCCGGCGCGTCCCTCGTGGTGATCTTCACCTCGTGCACCGCCGCGTCCCCCTCGGGGATCGCGTGCGCCGCGTTGACCGCCAGGTTGAGCAGCACCTGCACCAGGCGCCCCTCGTTGGCGCGCACCTTCGAGCAGGCGGTGAGGTCGCGCGTGACGCGAGTGCGGAAGCGCAGCGCGCCCTCCGCGAGGAGCAGCGCCGAGGCCACCGCGTCGTTGACGTCCGTGGCCGTGTCGTCGCCGCGGGCGTCGCGGGCGAAGGTGCTGAGGTCGCGCACGATCTTCTGCACGCGCCGCACGCCGTCGAGGGCCCCGCGGACGTTCTCCTGCAGGGCCGCGAGGTCCGGCGAAGCGGAGTCGAGGCCCTGGGCGAGGCGCTCCAGGTTGGGCAGCACGTAGGTCAGCGGGTTGTTGATCTCGTGAGCGACGCCCGCCGCGAGGAGGCCGATGCTCGCGAGCCGGTCGGACTGGATGAGCTGGGCGCGCAGCTTCGCGCTCTCCGTCGCGTCGGTGGCCACCGCCAGGAGCGAGGGCTTGCCGTCGAAGACCAGCGGCAGCGCGACCACCTCGGCCTCGAAGTGCGTGCCGTCGCGGCGCAGGAAGCGCTCGCGCTCCAGGGCCTCCGCGGCGCCCGTCTCCATCATCCGACGGATGCGCCCGGCCACCATGGCGCGGTCGTCGGGGTACACCAGCTCGATCACCCGCGAGCCCACCAGCTCGGCGGGGCTGCCGTAGCCGCTGGCCTTCACCGCGGTGGCGTTGGCGTACACGATGACCCCCTCGCGGTGCACCACCACCAGGGCGGGCAGCACGTCGAGCAGCGCTCGGAAGCTGGCCTCGGCGCGCCTGGCCGCCTCCTCGGCCGCGCGCCTCGCCGTGACGTCCCGCACGATGGCCAGGTAGCGGCCGTCGTCGAGGCGGGTGGTCGACACCTCCGCCAGGAAGCTGCTCCCGTCGAGGCGCATCAGCCTGCGCTCGGAGAGGAAGGACACTCCGGTGCTGATCTTCGAGAGGTCGACGGCGCGCATCAGGACGTCTTCCGGGTGGACGATGTCCCGGACGTGGAGCCCGATGACCTGCTCTCGGGTGCGCCCGAGCATCTGGCAGCCCCGCTGGTTGACCTCCACGTAGAAGCCGGAGGGATCCGAGACGAAGAGGCCGTCCGTGGCCTGGTCCATCCAGGTGCTCAGCACGGTGGGCCGCGGCTCCGCGGGTCCCGTCACGGCTTCACCGAATCGCTCGCGACCATCATCCTCACCGTCTCCCCGCAGAGCACTCTAGCGCCCGCGTGACGGGGCGGGCACCCGCGAGCGGAGCGATTCAATCCTATGGAGTCGCGGGCGCGGCGCAACGGGACTCCGCCGCTGGAAACCGTCGTTGACAAGCTCCGACCTTCAGGGCGACACCCACCGCGCTCGCTGGAGGTGACGTCCTTGAAGCTGTCGAACCGTTCCGTCCTGGCCGCGCTGGCCCTTGCCGCGCTGCCGATGTCCTGCTCGTCGGCGCGGGTGCGCCCCAACAACGCGGGCGGCGCCGCGGGCCCGGTGCGGGTCTTCACCGACTCGGACTTCATCAACGACGTCGCCAGCGCCGAGGGCTTCGTCTACGTCGCCACGGAGCGCGGACTGCTCAAGTACCCCGCCACCGGGGGCACGCCCACCCGCCTCACCACCCGCGACGGACTGCCCTCCGACCGCCTGCTCGCGGTGGCCGTGAGCGACGACGGCAGCGCCCTCTGGGTCGCCACGGCGCAGGGCGTCGTGCGCGCCGGGGCCACCGGGGCCTTCGCTCCGGTGGGGCACCCGCAGGCGCAGCCCGACGTGGGCAAGCCGACCTCCCTGATCACCACCGCGGACGGCGTCATCCTCGGGGGCGAGCGAGGCCTCGCCCGCTGGAACGGCACCGCCTGGTCCAAGCTCACGGACCGCTACCAGGTGACGGAGCTCTCCCGCGGCGCCGACGACCGGGTGCTGGTCGCCACCGCGCAGACGGGGCTGCTGGTGCTCACCGCCGACCTCTCGGCCGTCGACGAGCACAACGTCCCATCGGGCATCCCCGAGCAGATGATCCGCAGCGTGGTGTCGCTCCCGGGCGGCAAGCTCTGGGCGCTGGCGCAGGGCCCGACGGGGATGCAGCTCGCGCACTTCGATGGCACCCGGTGGTTCGGATACACCACGGGCGAGACCGCGCGGGCGACCTGGCTGGCGGTGGTCCCCTCGGCCGCCGGGGCCGCGCTGGTGACCCAGGCGGGGCTCTTCGAGATCGTGCTCGACCGCGGCGAGGACCTCCTCCCCACGGGCGCCGCCGCCCCGGGTGGCCTCGCCCACATCGAGCTGCACCCCTCGGTCTACGAGCCCCCGCCGCCGCCTCCGCCGCCCGCTCCCCCGACGCCCGCGCGCCGTGGACGACGGCCCGCCGCGCGCCCCGCCGCGCCCGCCCGCCCTGCGGCTCCGGCGACCCCGGCCCGCCCCGCGACCCCGCCCGCGAGCCCGGCGACCGCTCGCGGTGACGCCGCGGTGATGACCGACGCCAGCGTGGCCGACGCCTCGGTCGCGGCCCGCCCTGCGACGGCGGTCGACGGCGGCGCCGCGGACGGAGCGACGAGCGCGGACGCCAGCGCCGCGGAGGCCGGTGACGGGGGCGCCCCGGTGGTGCTCGCGCCCATCCGGGTGCGGGAGCTTCCGGCCCTCGGCTTTCCCATCGAGCGACAGAGCGGCGGCCCCACCATCGACGCGCCCACCTACGGCCTGATCGCGGTGGCCGACCGGGTCCCGTCCGACGCGGTGCGAGCCGACGTGGCCGGGCGCGACACCTTCATCGCTCGCGTGGGCCTCGGGGTGACCAGGGTGGCGACGCGCCCCAACCAGGCCCCGGTGGAGTACCGCGTGCACGACCTCGCGATGCAGCGGCGGGCGCTCTCGCTCGCCACCGACGCGCGCGGCAACGTGTGGATGGTCAGCGAGGACGGCGGTCCCGTTCGCTACAACGGCCGCACCTTCGAGCGAGTGACGCTGGAGGAGGACCCGCAGGTGCACCCGCTGATGTTCTGGTCGCAGGGCGCCAACGCCTACGCGGTCGCGCGGGTCGGCGACGCCAACATCCTCCGCGGCTACAAGATGGAGGGCGCCACGTGGAGGCGCCTGCTCGACGGCCCGGTGGAGACCTACGGGCCGGGCACGGTGGACGTGCGCTTCCTCGCCGCCGACCGCGCGGGCAAGCTCTGGGTGGGCCTGCGGGTGCTGCCCCCGGCCGGGGCCACCGGCGACGCGCGAGAGCTGGGCGTGGCGGTGCTCGACCCCAACGCCCCGGTCGCCCCGCAGTACAACGCCAACGTGCCCGCGACCGGCGGAGAGAACGGCAGCCGCCGCGCCCCGAGCGACCTGTCCGCGGTGGCCTTCGACGCGGCCGGGACCGCCTGGTTCGCGGGCCTCGACGGGATGACCTCCATCAACCCTGCGGGCGAGGTGGCCCGCTTCCGCGAGGCCGAAGGGGTGCGCGGCGACCTCGTGGGCGACATCGCCCGGGCCCTCGGCGACCGCATCTACTTCGCGACGCCCGAAGGCCTCGGGCTGCGGGCCAACAACGAGTTCACCTTCCCCGTGGAGGGCTCGTCCGCGCAGCCGAGGGTGACCGCCCTCTCCGTCGACACCAACGGGTCGCTCTGGGGCGCCGGTCCCCGCGGCGTGTGGCGCTACGACGGTCGCAGCTTCACCCGCCTGGGCCGCGGCGAGGGCCTGCCCACCGAGGACTTCAACGACATCGCCGTCGACGCGCAGAACCGCGTCTGGCTCTCCAACGTCGACGGCCTGGTGCTCTACGACCAGGCCATCCGCGCCCAGTAGCGTCGCGGCGGGACGATCGCCCTCGTTGGGCGTAGGCTCCTTGCGCCGCGACGCACGGGCTCCCCTGCGCACCCCTTTTTGAGAGGTTTAGCTGATGATGCATCGATCCCTCGCGATGGCCGTGGTGCTCTCGCTCGCCGGCACCGCCGCAGCCTCGCCCCACCTCGTCGCCTCCGACGACGCGCAGCGCGGCGCCCAGGGGCGCACCCACCGCGCTCGCCCGCACCGCTCCCGCTCGCACCACGGCTCGCGCCACCACGGCGCCGACGCCGCCGTCCCGCCGCCGGAGGCCGCCCCGAGCCCGCCGGGCGACCCGGCGCAGCCGCCCACGATGCGCCCGGTTCCTGCGCCTCGCGACCCTCGCGACCCGCTCATCCCGCTCCCCTTCTAGACTCCCCTACGCCGACGCCCTTCCGCCCGGGCCTCCTCGGACACACCAATGCACGACGACTGATCGTGACGCTGGAGGTGATCCGATGGGCCAAGGTCTCGTGCTCCCCTGCGCTTCGTGTGGACAGAAGAACCGCATTCCCCCGGGCCGACTCGGTGACCGCGCCCGCTGCGGCAAGTGCCAGCAGACCGTGCACGAGCCCGGCTCCGTGGTCGCCATCGACCGCGACGATGAGCTCCAGTCGCTGCTCCAGAGCGCCGACGTCCCGGTGCTCATCGACTTCTGGGCGCCGTGGTGCGGGCCGTGCCGCGCGGTCGCCCCGGAGGTCGCGAAGGTGAGCGCCCGCCACGCCTCGGACGTGCTGGTGCTCAAGGTGAACACCGACGTCGACCCGGCCGTGGGCCAGCGCTACGGCATCCAGTCGATCCCGACGATGGCGGTGTTCCGGGCGGGGGCGGAGGTCGCGCGCACCAGCGGGTCGCGCCCCGCGTCGGCCATCGAGCAGTGGATGGCCCAGAGCCTCGCTCGCTGAACCGAAGCTCAGTCGAACCACACCCGAGGCCGCACGCCGAGGGGCACCCCGTCGATCTGCACCTCGACCGCCGCGCTGGTGCCTCGCAGCCCGGCGACCCTCGCGGTGTAGGCCTCCCCCGCCGCGCTCACCCGCACCGAGCTTCCCAGGTGAGGCCACGTCGTCGCCGTCACCCTCGCTCCCCGGCGCGGCCTCCCCGCGGCGTCGCGGGGGGTCACGGTGATCGTCACCTCGGCGCCGAAGCCCGCGACGTGGCGGTCCGGCGGATCGATGCGGAGCACCTCGGGCTCGGTGAGGGTGCGCGTCTCGCCCGCCGCGAGGTCGGCGATCTCCTGCACGGTCCCCGAGGGCCAGGTGATCCTCGCCCTCGCCGTCGTGGCCGCCCCGAGGCCCACGAACACCCTCGGCTCGGCGACCACCAGCGGACCGGCCGGCGCGCCCACGACGAAGCGCTGCGGCGTCGCGGCGCCCGCGGGCCAGAGCTCGACCCTCGCGCCCACCCCCAGGTGGTTGCTCGTCGTCCCTCGGAGCCGCAGCGCCAGCGCCCGCCCCGCGCCTCGCAGCCCGTTGCGGTAGACCCGCGGCAGCTCGCCGAGTCCGCCCACCACCACGTCCGCCACGGCGTCGCCGTCGAGGTCGCCGAGGGTGAGCGTGCGCCACTGCCCCGCGCGGCCCATGCCCAGCGCGTCGGGGGCGAGCGCGAAGCCGCCGTGGCCGTCGTTGAGGTAGGCCGTCACGTGGTGGGTGGCCCGAGTCGAGGTCGGCGCGCTGGGGTCGAGGCCGTTGGCCACGACGAGGTCCTGGCTGCCGTCGCGGTCGAGATCGACGAAGGCCACGGCCCACGGCACCTCGTAGGGCGAGCCCGCGGGCAGGCGGCGGCGGTCGGCGAGGCCCGCGGTGGCGGTGAGGTCACGCAGCGGCCACGAGCCGGTGCCCGCCAGCAGCGCGAGGCGAGGCTCGAGGGCGAGCACGAGGTCCTGCAGGCCGTCGTTGTCGACGTCGGCGGTGGCGGCGCCCATCGGCGACCACGCGGCGATCGAGGCCATCGGGTCGGGGGCCTCGCGGCCCTCCAGGGCGGCGCTGCCCACGGGAATGGGATCGAAGGCCGACCACTGGGGATAGGCCCATGGGGTCGTCGCGGTGCGGCGGAAGAAGACCTGGGTGAAGGCGTCGCGGCGGTTCCAGGCGACCGCCAGCAGCACGCGCTCGCCGTTGCCGGCCCGCGTGACCTGCGCCGCGATGCCGGCCATGCGAGGCGGCTGCGGGATGAGCTCGGTGTGCGCCTCGAAGGTGCGCGCGCCCGTGCGCAGCAGCGGAGCCAGCGACGCGCAGTGCTCGCAGCAGGTGGGCGCCACCACCCCGGGGACGCAGTCGTCGTGCACCGCGAGCACGTCGAGCCAGCCGTCGTCGTCGAGGTCGTCGAGGGCATAGGCCCCCCAGCCCACGTCGTTGGGCCTCCGCGCCTCGAGCGGAGCCGGGGCCGCGAAGCCGCCGCGCCCGTCTCCCCACGCGACGGTGCGGGCGCGCTCGGTGCCCACGAGATCGACCGCGCCGTCGCCGTCGAGATCGACCGCTCCCACCGCGGTCCAGCCCGCGGGCGCGGCGATGCCCGCGTGGGGACGCAGCGCGCCCGTCGCGACATCCAGGCGCCACACGCTGGCGCTGCGCGCGGCCACGCCAGCCCCAGGAACCGGCGACACCGAGAGCAGCACCTCGGCGCGACCGTCGCCGTCGAGGTCCGCGATGGTGCCCAGCGTGGCCTCCGGTCCGGTCGGGCCGTCGAGCCCCGCGACCGCGAAGGGGACCGCCGAGGCCAACGCGGTCGAGAGGTCCGCGAAGGTGCCCGAGAGCGGCTCCTTCGAGGGGTGGTCCGTCGCGTCCGTCGCCTCGACCGTTACGTCCGTCGCAGGGACCGTCACGTCCGTCGCAGGGACCGTCACGTCCGTCGCAGGGACCGTCACGTCCGTCGCAGGGAGCGTCGCGTCCCTCGCCTGCATCGTCGCGTCCGGCGGGTCGGCCGTCCGCACCCCCGGGTCCGTGGCCTGGAAGATCGGCGGCCTCGGCTCCGCACCGCCGAAGCAGCCGACCAGGACCAAGGACAGAGCGCCCCACGCGATGCGATCCCGCTGCCGCATCCCCATGCGGTATCACGACCGCAATGCCTCTGTCGCGCAGGGATCAGCGACGCGCGGTTTCGCCCCCGAAGGCGTAGCGGAGGCCCGCGGAGGGGGCGATGAGCACCGAGTCGCTGGCCGCGCTGTACCCGCCGAGGATCAACACGTCGAGGGCCACGTCGAGTCGCTCGGTGGTGTGCAGCACGAAGCCTGCGTCGAGGCCGAGGTAGCCAGTGGCCATGAAGCGCCGGTCGGCGTCGGCGGTGCGCGTCGCGCCCTCGGGGGTCGCCCCGGGGACGCTCAGCGCCACGAGCCCGCCCACGTAGGGCTCGAAGAACCCGTCGAACCAGCGATGGGAGAACCGCACGCCCGCGTCGAGGGTGCTGTACGAGAGGCTGTTGTTGGTCGCTCCGAGGCCGACGCCGAAGGTCATCGCCACGTGCTCCGAGGCGTTGGGGTTCACCTGCACGTGCAGGCGCCCGGCGTAGAGCTGCCGCGGCGCGACCGGCGTCTCGCCCGGGTCGACGACCGCCCCGGCGATGCCCTCGACGCCGATCGCCGTCGTGTTGGAGAGGCGGTGGGAGAGGCGGGCGCCGCCGCCGAGGGAGCCGCTGATGAAGACGCCCCCCGCGGCCGCCCCGAAGGCCGTGACGGAGGTGCTGCCCACGGGCCCCTGCGAGGCGCCCTCGAGGGCCATCGCGGAGGGCGGGGGCGAGACCGTCGCGCAGCCCGCGAGGGGCGCGAGACCGAGCAGGAGCGCGGGGGCGATGGTTCGCTTCGAGGTGTTCATGAGGTCTGTCCCATCGCAACGCATATGCCGCTCACGATACGCGGAATTGGCCGTATTTTCAGGGCGATCGTGCGTGGTCGATGCGGTGGCCGGATGGCCGGTGGGAGAGCCAGCGTCGCGCGCCTCGCGGTGCGAAGCCGCCGTGGCACGGAGCCCTCCGCCGCCCTCAGCGGTTGGGCTGCGGCGTGAGGCGCAGGTACGGCTTCACGGCCTTGAAGCCCTTGGGGAACTTCTCCGCCAGCACCGCCGGGTCCTGGATCGACGGGACGATGACCACGTCCTCGCCGTCCTTCCAGTTGGCGGGCGTGGCGACGGAGTGGCTGTCCGTGAGCTGGAGCGAGTCGATGAGCCGCAGCAGCTCGTCGAAGTTGCGCCCCGTGCTGGCCGGGTAGGTCAGCGTCGCGCGCACCTTCTTGTTCGGGTCGATGATGAACACCGAGCGCACCGTGAGCGTGTCGCTCGCCTCCGGGTGGAGCATCCCGTAGAGCTTCGCCACCTTGCGGTCGGCGTCCGCCAGGATGGGGTAGTTGATCTTCGACCCTTGTGTCTCCTCGATGTCGCCGACCCAGCGGTTGTGCGAGTCGACGTCGTCGACGCTGAGCGCGATGGCCTTCACGTTGCGCTTGTCGAGCTCGGGCTTGAGCCGCGCCACGTAGCCCAGCTCCGTGGTGCACACGGGCGTGAAGTCCTTCGGGTGCGAGAAGAAGATCACCCAGGACTTCCCCGCCCACTCGTGGAAGCGGATGGTCCCTTCGGTCGACGACTGCTCGAAATCGGGGGCGATGCTGCCGAGGTTCAGGCTCATGGAACGGTCTCCCTGTCGCGATGTGTGGAAGGCGGCGACGGCGCCCGGATGGAGCCGCCACAGCGCGCTCGCAAGAGGACAGCGCACCTTCAATATGCTGGAATCAGTGTCAGCATAGCGAAGCAGTGTCAACCACGGATCGATGAGCGCTCGCGACGTGGGTCTCCGGTCGCTCCTCTGGCACCCGACCGACACCGGCGCTGGCACGTGCCACCTCTGGCCAGCGCTGTGTCGGGGTACCGTCGCGGTCCTCCGATGCCGACCTCCGCACTGCTGCAGGGCCCCATGGCCGACGAGGCGCTCGACGCGCTCCGAGCCATCGTCACTCCCCTCCGCGAGGCGCCCGTGGAGGCGCTGCGCGACGCGACGCTGCTCGGCGCGCTGGGCCCCTGCCTGCTGCTCGCGGCGACGCGCGACGCCTTCCCCGGCGACGGTCACGCGGGGCGGGCGAGCGCGCTGCTGGACCGCTGCGTGGAGCGCGCTTCGGAGGGCGAGGTGAACACCGCGCTGCACGACGGGATCGCCGGCCTCGCGTGGGTGATGGAGGTCCTCGATGACGGCGCCGGTGACGCCAACGAGGAGGTCGACGCGGCGCTGATCGAGGCCCTCTCGGAGGGCCCCTGGGAGGGCGATTTCGACCTGATGCAGGGCCTCGCGGGCACGGCGATCTACGCGCTGGAGCGGGCGCGCCGCGGCGCCGGGGTCGCCGTGCTCTCTCGCATCGTCGATCGACTCGAGGAGCTGTCGACGCGTACGCCCGAGGGACGCCTCTGGCTCACCACGGCCGCGCAGGTGCCGTTCTATCGGGCGAAGGAGCGCTTCCCTCAGCTCGACTGCGGCGTGGCCCACGGGCAGGCGGGCGTGCTCTACGCGCTCGCGGGCGCGGCGGCGTGGGGCGTCGAGCGCGCGGTGCCGCTGCTCGACGAGGGCATGGCGGCCTTCCTCGCGCTGCGCGCGCCGGGCGGAGAGGTGCGATTCCCGGGGCGCTTCCCGGTCGGGAGCGTGGTCCGTCCGACGGAGCGCAACGCCTGGTGCTACGGCGACCTGGGGCTCGCGGCGGCGCTGCTGCAGATCGCTCGCGCCGCAGGAAACCCGCAGTGGGAGCGCGTCGGCCTCGAGCTCGCGACCAGCGCCGCGCAGCGACGGCCGCCGCATCACACGGTCCGCGACGCGCCGCTCTGCCACGGCGCGATGGGCATCGCGCACCTGCACCACGCGCTCCATCGCATGACCGGCGATGAGGTCTTCCGCGACGGCGCGAGAGCGTGGTTCGCGCAGGGTCTCTCGATGCGAACGGCGACCGGCGAGTACGGTCCCTTCCGCACGTGGCGCACGCAGCCGCCGCCCGATCGATGGGAGAACGACCCTGGTTTCCTCGAAGGAAACGCCGGCATCGGGCTCGCGCTCGCGGACGCCCTCGGCCTCACCACCATCCCCTGGGACCGACCCCTCGCGCTCTCGCTCTGCACGCCCTGAGGAGCCCTCTCGGAGCGCTGGCACCTCTTCTGCAATCACTCTCCTCGTGACCGACGCGGCGAATCAGCGCCGCAGCGTCACCAACCACGAGAGCAGGAGAGACACCATGAACAACAGCCACTCGAACAGCAGCGCCCCCGTCTCCGAGGCCCAGCAGAAGGCGCACGCGGCGCTCGACGAGATCGAGCGAGTGGGCGTCCGCTCGCGCCTCACGATCCGCGCGGGCATCAAGGCCGGCGCCGCCTCGGCGCGACCGATCGCCTGCTACGGCTGCGTCCCGACCGGCGGCTGACCGTCGCACCAGAGGGGCCTCCGCGCGACGCACCGCGCGGGGGCTCCTCGCTCCGCCTGCGCATCCATCAGCGACCTGAATCCCCTTCCGCCCCCAAAGCCGACCGGAGAGTCCCCATGCAGCCCAACGAGACCCGCAAGCGCTACGCCGTCTGGGAGATCACCCTCAAGTGCAACCTCGCGTGCCGCCACTGCGGATCGAGGGCGGGGGACAAGCGCGACGACGAGCTCTCCACCGAGGAGGCCCTCGACCTCGTGCACCAGATGAAGGACGTGGGCGTCGCCGAGGTGACCCTCATCGGCGGCGAGGCCTTCCTGCGCAAGGACTGGCTGGAGATCGCCGCGGAGATCACCCGCGTCGGGATGCTCTGCACCATGCAGACGGGCGGCCTCGGCGTGACCGACGTGATGGCCCGTCGGATGCGCGACGCGGGCATCGCCAGCGTGGGCGTCTCCATCGACGGCCTCGAGGCGACGCACGACTGGATCCGCGGCAAGGAGGGCTCCTTCCGCTGGGCCTTCGAGGCGATCGCGTGCATGCGTCGAGCGGGGCTTCGGGTCACCGCCAACTCGCAGATCAACCGCCGCTCGATGCGCGAGCTGCCGCTGCTCTACGAGGCGCTCCGAGAGGCGGGCGTGAAGGGCTGGCAGATCCAGGCGACGGTGCCGATGGGCAACGCCGCGGACGAGGTCCCGATGCTGCTGCAGCCCTCGGAGTTCCTCGATGTGTTCCCGGTGCTGTCGCTGCTCGCGGCGAGGGCCCAGGAGGACGGCATCGTCGTCGTCGCGGGCAACAACCTCGGCTACTACGGCCCCTACGAGCGCTCGCTGCGCGCGGGCAACGGCGCCATCTTCCGCGGCTGCGCGGCGGGCACCGAGGCGCTCGGCATCGAGGCCAACGGCGCGATCAAGGGCTGCCCCTCGCTCCCGTCGTCGCCGTACACGGGCGGCAACGTCCGGGAGAAGAGCCTGCGCGACATCGTCGAGCGCGCGCCGGAGCTCACCTTCAACGAGGGCGCCGACACCGCGCAGGGCACCGATCACATGTGGGGCTTCTGCAAGGGCTGCGAGTTCGCCTCCACCTGCCGCGGAGGCTGCTCGTGGACGGCTCACGTCTTCTTCAACCGCCGCGGCAACAACCCCTACTGCCACCACCGCGCCCTCGTGCGCGCCGCCGAGGGCAAGCGCGAGCGGGTGCACCTGAAGATGGCCTCGCTGGTGAAGCGCCCCTTCGACTACGGCACCTTCGGGCTGCGCGAGGAGGACTACGACGCCCCGTGGCCCGAGGGCGATCCGCAGCGCTTCACCCTCGACGCCGTCGCGTGGCCCGCGGCCTGGATCGAGGCGACCCCCGATCTGCCGCAGCTCCTCGCGCAGGAGCGCGACGACACCATCGCCTACTACCGCGCCCGCTACGGCGGCCGGGAGCGGACGGCGCCCGCGCAGCGCGCCGAGAGCGCGGTCGCCCCGTGAGCGCCCCACGCTGGATGGACCTCCCGGACGAGGCCAGCGACCGCCGCGAGGCCCTCTTCGGCGGCGTCGGCGCGGTGCGCGTCTGGGAGCTGCTCCCGGACGAGGCGACCGCCCCCTTCACGGCGGCGCTCGCGTGCGAGCTCGACGCGGGCGGCAGCGTCGGCGCGCATGCGCAGTCGCACGACGCGGAGATCGTGGTCTGCGTCGAGGGCCTCGGCACCGCCACGGTCGGCAGCGTGGCGCAGGAGCTCTCGCCCGGCGCGGTGGTGTTCCTGCCTCTCGGCAAGACGCTCGCGCTGCGCAACGACTCGCGCGACGCGCCGCTGCGCTACCTCATCATCAAGGCCTCCACGACCTGATCGAGCGAGGCCTCACGCCCCTCGGGCGACGCGCAGCTCCTCCAGCGCGGACTGCACCCGGGCCAGCAGCGTCTCTCGGGTGTCGCCCTCGCGCACCGGCACCGGCCTCGCCACCACCGTCACCTCCGCGAAGGGGAGCACCATGAGCTGGTCGTCCCAGCGCCCCGGCGTCACGACGGCGACGGGGCAGCGGTAGCCCAGGGCGACGATCGGCGCCCCGGTCGCGAGCGCGAGGTCGACGCACCCGGGCTTCGCCACGAAGGGCGGCCCCGCGGGACCGTCGACCGCGAGCTCCACGCTCCCTCCCTCGCGCACCAGCTCGACGAGCCGGGCGAGCGCCGCGCGCCCTCCGTCGCCGGAGGTCCCTCGCACGAGGCGCAGGCCCAGGAGCTGCGCCCACCGGGCGATGGGCGCCATGTGGGGAGCGCCGCTCATCATCAGCCAGCACCCCCGCGGTCCGAGCAGCGGCATCAGCAGCGGCAGGTGCTGGTGCCAGTGCACGTAGATCGTCGGCGCGTCGTCGAGGCGCCCATCGACGCGGACGCGCGCGGTGCCGAGCACGAAGCGGCTCCACGCCCACACCGGGACCGCGATGGGCCACTCCGCCAGTCGCCACAACAGCTTCAGGTTCATCGCTTCGCTGGGGGAGATACCACCGCGGAGGGGAGAGGCGCGGTGCGAGGCGGGAGCGGGGGACTACTTCTCGTCGCCGCCGACGAGCGCTTCTTCGAGCGCGTCGGCGTAGCCGGCGACGGAGGCGACCATGCGGGCGACGAGGTCCTCGTCGGCGTTGGCGAGGGGCATCCGCGACAGCACGACCGCCGAGCCGTCGTCCTCCACGCCCACGAACGCGAGCCCCGCGAAGGACTCGTTGCGGCGCAGCAGGTCGGCCGCGTCGAGGTCCGCGATCTGGCCGAAGGTGCTGCTCACGATGAGCCAGTCCTCGTTGTGCTCATCGGCCCGGACGTAGGCCGTCACGGCCTGGCTGCGGTCGTCGTCGTACGAGACCGCCAGCGTGTACATCTGGTGCTCCTCGCTGGTGTGCAGCTTCGTGTCGATCTGCTTCGCCACGGCCTGCATCACATCTCCAAGGGTCTTCGCCATGCTCGATCACCTCTGCGACTGATCCCCGTCGGACTTCGACGGCGGAACGCCGAAGCGGCGATGCTGTCCCCGCTCACCGCCCGATCGCAACGCCCAACTGATTCCGTCTGAAGGGATGCGAGGGCCTCAGAACAGCCGCACCCCGAGGCCCGCGAGCACGCTCAGGTGCGTCCCCGGCAGCCACGCCACCGGGAAGGCCCAGCCCGCCCTCACATAGGCCTGCCACCGCCCGAAGCGCAGGTCGGCGAAGGCCGCCAGGCCCCCTGCTCCGCCGAAGCTGTCGAGCGCCCCGACGCGCCGCACGTCGTTGAAGGCGCCGCCCGCGACCGCCACCCCCAGCTCGTGCGGCCATCGCAGCGACGGGCGCACATGCACGCTTGCCTGCGCCGCGATCAGCCGCTCGCTCAGCAGCGACGGCCACGCGAGTCCCGGGATCGCCACCACGTAGGGGTTCATCCCTCCAGAGCGCGGTCGAGTGAGGTCGTCCTCGCCTTCGCCCCAGCTCGCGCTCTCCTCCAGCTGCAGCCGCACCCTCGGGCTCACCAGCGCCCCGGCGCGCAGCCACTGCCTCGCCATCAGGATCACCCTCCCCGGGTGATTGCGCCCGTCGTCCACGCCGGAGAGGGCACCCCAGGGCTGCGCCGTGTCGCGCACGTCGGCCCCGAGCTCGACGCCCATCGCGACTCCTCGGAGGCGCGGATACGCGACCTGCGCCTGCCATTCGTCGCCGGGGCTGGTGATCGCCCAGTACGTGTAGCGAAGGCGCGGCTCGAAGACCGTCGCGTCGGGCGGGAGCAGGAGGTCGGGGCTGGTCCCGTCGGCGCGAGCGAAGAGCCAGCGGCGTGCGGCGGCGACCAGCTCCAGCGAGTGGGGTCCGCCCGGCAGCCACTTGATGGACGCGAGCGCGACCGCGTAGCTCGCCCAGAACCCGCGCCCCGACTGCCTCGCCCCCTGCGCGACGTAGTCCGGGAGTATGCCCGCGTAGGCGCCCTCCGCCCTCACCGCGGCGGAGAACTGCAGCCGGGCCGTCCCCATCGGGACATTCTCCACCCCGGCCTGCACCGTCTCCGTGTTGAGGAAGAGGTGCAGGTCTCCTCCGCCGCGGGTGAGGCCTCGACCGCGCGCGTCGAGGAGCACCCACCCGTGGCCGCCGAGCTCGGGTGAGAGCCACTGCTCATGGGCCGCCAGCGCCGCCGCGCTCCAGTCGAGCCCGTGGGCCTCTGCGCCGAAGCTTAGCGTGGCGATCGCCGCCGCCGCGGGTCGCCACCGGGTACATCGTCTCATGGGGGACCCGAGGGACCTTACGCGGGTCCAGCAAGGGACGGCAGGCAGCGGCGGACGATCGGAGGTATGGTCCCGGCCTCGATCGCCATGCACAGCCCCCTCGATACGCTCGTCTCCGAAGGCATTCTCGACGATGTGCTCGGCCGCCTGAAGAGCGGCAAGGAGGCCGACGTGTTCCGGGTCGTGTACCGGGGCGAGGTCGTGGTCGCCAAGGTCTACAAGGACCGCGAGCAGCGCAGCTTCAAGAACAACGCGGCCTACAAGGAAGGCCGCGTGGTGCGCAACAGCCGCACGCAGCGAGCGATGGAGAAGGGCAGCCGCTTCGGCCGCGGCGAGGACGAGGACGAGTGGAAGGCCTCCGAGGCCCGCTGCCTCCACCGGCTCCACGCCGCGGGCGTGCGGGTGCCCACGCCGGTGATGTTCTACGAGGGCGTGCTGCTGATGGAGCTGGTCGAGGACGCCGAGGGCAACGCCGCCCCGCGCCTCGTCGAGGCGGCCTTCGACCCCACCCTGGCCGCGGGCTTCTACCGCGACCTGCGATCGCAGATCGTGAAGATGCTCTGCTGCGACCTCATCCACGGAGACCTGTCGCCCTACAACGTGCTGCTCGCCGCCAGCGGCCCGACCATCATCGACTTCCCGCAGACCGTCTCCGCCGCGCACAACTCGCAGTCCGAGACCTTCTTCCGCCGCGACTTCGACGGCATCCAGCAGTTCTTCGCGCGCATCGACCGCAGCCTCCTCGCCTGCAACAGCGACGGCCGCGAGATCTGGAAGACCTACGTGAAGCGCGAGCTGTCACCGGACTATGTCCCGGCGCCGGTGGCCCGCGAGGCGAGGCCCGGCCAGGCGCAGTACGCGCCGCGCGGACAGCAGGGCCCACGCCCCGGCGGCGCCCGACCGCAGCAGCCCTACGGCGCCTCCTCGCAGCCGCAGCGACAGGGACCGCCGCCCTCGCAGCCGCAGCGACAGGGACC
>CBIHPK010000079.1:0-35305 GCA_966211675.1 uncultured Myxococcaceae bacterium | reverse complement strand
GCGCATCTGATCTCTCCCCTCCCAAGACCCGCCGTGGGCTTCTCGCAGACCATCGTGATCCCGCTCCACATCACCGAGCTCAGCGTCGAGGGGTTTCGCAACCTCCACGGCGTGAAGCTCCTCCCGGCGCCCGGCGGCAACGTGCTGCTGGGCGACAACGGGCACGGCAAGACCTCCATCCTCGAGGCCATCGACTACGCCGCCTCGCTGCGGTCCTTCCGCGGCGCCACGCGCACGCAGCTCATCGGCCACGAGGCGAAGGCCGCGGAGATCCTGATGCGCGTCGCGGGCCCGGTGCCCTCGCGCGAGTACCGGCTGCGCCTGGGCCGCACCTCCCGGGAGATCACCCTCGACGGCAAGCGCCCCGAGCGCGCGGTGGAGTACTTCTCCGGCGCCGCGTGCGTGGTCTTCCACCCGGGCGACCTCGACCTCGTGCGAGGCCCCCCGGAGCTGCGCCGACGGCTCCTCGACCGCATCCTGGTGCGCGCCGTCGACGGCTACGGCGAGGCGCTCAAGTCCTACGGCAAGGCGCTTCGCGCCCGCAACGCGCTGCTGCGGGAGAAGCACCCCAACACCAAGGCCATCCAGGCCTTCGACTTCCCCCTCGCCCGCTACGGCAGCGCCCTCGTCCGCGCCCGCGCGGTGCTCGCGCACGACCTCGTGCCCGCCGCGCGCCGCGCCCTCGACGAGGTCGCGCTCAGCCCCGACGCCATCGAGCTCAAGTACCAGCCCCGCGCCTCCGGCGACCAGGTGGCCTTCACCGCCGCCCTCGCGGAGGGCCTCGCCCGCGACCTCGCCCGCCGCAGCACCTCGCTCGGACCGCACGGCGACGACCTCGCCATCACCTGGTCGGGCCTCCCCGCCCGCGTCGTGGCCAGCCAGGGGCAGACCCGGGCCCTCGCCCTCGCGCTGCGCCTGGCCGAGCTGCACGTGCTCGAGGCCCGCACCCGCGCCATCCCCGTGCTGCTGCTCGACGACGTCTCCAGCGAGCTCGACCGGGAGCGCACCGCGAGGCTCTTCAAGCTGGTCGGAGCCCTCGGCGCGCAGGTCTTCGTGACCACCACCGACCCGGCCATCGCCGACCTGCTCCCGGGCGCCCGGCGCTTCACCGTGGCCGACGGCGGGATCACCCCCCGCGGCGCAGGGTGATGGACATAGCCTGACATTGCCTTCAGGGGGGCCATCTGCTAGAGAAAAGCCCTGTAATTACCGAGGAAATCACGACATGACGATCGAACCGACGGCGCAGGAGTACGGGGCCGACAGCATCACCAAGCTGGAGGGTCTCCAGGCGGTGCGCGAGGTCCCTGGGATGTACATCGGCGACGTGCACGACGGCTCCGGGCTGCACCACCTGGTGTGGGAGGTCGTCGACAACTCCATCGACGAGTACTTCGCGGGCGTGTGCAACCGCATCGACGTGACGGTGCACGCCGACGGCTCGGTGCGCGTGGCGGACAACGGCCGCGGCATCCCGACGGGCATCAACACCAAGCACGGCATCAGCGCGGCGGAGCTGGCGCTCACCAGCCTGCACGCGGGCGGCAAGTTCAAGAGCGCCACCAACTACGCGATGTCGTCGGGCCTGCACGGCGTCGGGGTGAGCGCGGTCAACGCCGTCAGCGAGTGGCTGCGCCTCGAGATCTGGCGCGAGGGCAAGGTGCACGAGCTGGAGTTCGCCGCCGGGGTCACCAAGGAGCCGCTCAAGGTCGTGGGCGACACCCCGAAGACGGGCACCATCGTCACGTTCAAGCCCGACCCGACGATCTTCACGATGACCGAGTTCTCGTACGACATCCTCGAGAACCGGCTGCGCGAGCTCGGCTACCTCAACGCGGGGCTCTCGCTCACGCTCACCGACGAGCGCACCGACAAGCCCACGCAGGAGTTCCACTCGGCGGGCGGCATCGCGGACTACGTGAAGTTCCTCAACGCGGAGAAGAAGACCGACGCGGAGCCCATCGCGCTGCGCGGCGAGCACACGCTCGACAGCGGCAAGGTGGTCACCGTGGAGATCGCCCTCCAGTGGACCGACAGCCTGTACGAAGCGATCCAGGCGTACACCAACAACGTGCACAACCGCGACGGCGGCACGCACGTCTCCGGCTTCAAGACCGCCATCACCAAGTGCATCAACGCCTACGGCATGGAGAAGGGTCTCCTCAAGCCCCTGAAGGACCTGGCGCTGATCGGCGACGACGTGCGCGAGGGCCTCACGGGCGTGATCTCCGTGCGCCACCCCAACCCCTCGTACAGCTCGCAGACCAAGCACAAGCTGGTGTCGTCCGAGGTGTCGGGCATCGTGTCGGGCATCCTGCAGGAGCGGCTCTCGCGCTGGCTCGACGAGAACCCGGTGGCCGCCAAGCGGGTGCTGGAGAAGTGCGTGCTGGCGGCGCAGGCGCGCGCGGCGGCGCAGAAGGCCCGCGAGCTGGTGCACCGCAAGGGCGTGCTCGACGCGAGCTCGCTGCCGGGCAAGCTGGCCGACTGCCAGGAGCGCGACCCGTCCAAGTGCGAGCTGTACATCGTCGAGGGTGACTCGGCCGGCGGCTCGGCCAAGCAGGGGCGCGACCGCAAGACGCAGGCGATCCTGCCGCTGCGGGGGAAGATCCTGAACGTCGAGCGGGTGCGCTTCGAGCGCATGCTGGGCAACCAGGAGATCGGCACGCTCATCACGGCGCTCGGGGTGACGGTGCGGCCCGACAGCTTCGGCGATCCGAAGTCCACCGAGGAGGAGAGCGGCTCGACCACGCCGGGGCCCCGGCTCGACCTGGAGAAGCTGCGCTACCACCGGGTGGTGCTGATGACCGACGCGGACGTCGACGGCTCGCACATCCGCACGCTGCTGCTGACCTTCTTCTTCCGGCAGATGCCCGAGCTCGTGGAGAAGGGCTACCTGTACATCGCGCAGCCGCCGCTCTACGGCATCCGCCGCGGCAAGACCATCGACTACGTGAAGGACGACGAGGCGCTCGCGCACAACGTCATCAAGGTCGGCACGAAGAACGTCGCGCTGAGGTCCGACACGAAGACCATCGAGGGCGAGGAGCTGCACGCGCTGGCGATGGAGCTGCACCGGGCGGAGACGCTGCTGCAGCGGATGGAGCTGCGCTGCGAGCCCAAGGTGGTGAGCGCGGTGGTGCGCACGCGGGCCTTCACGCGCGACACGCTGAAGGACGAGGAGAAGATCGCGGAGGGGATGCGGCGGCTGGAGGAGTACATGTCGACGTATTCGCCGGAGCTGCTGCCGCTGCGGTACTCGCTCGACGACGACGCCGAGCACGGCGGACAGCGGGTGCTCATCCGGGTGCGCGCGGGCACCGCGGGGCGCACGACGACGGTGAGCTGGTCCTTCCTCGACGGCCCGGAGGTGCGCGAGCTCACGCTCATCGAGGATCACCTCGCCGCGCTGGGCCCGGCGCCGTGGACGCTGGTCGACGGGTCGAAGACGCACACCATCGTGCACGGCGGACAGCTGCACCAGATCATCGACGAGCGGGGCAAGAAGGGCGCGACCATCCAGCGCTACAAGGGCCTCGGGGAGATGAGCGCCGAGCAGCTCTGGGAGACCACCATGGACCCGGCGAAGCGCATCATGCTGCGGGTGCGGGTGGAGGACGCCGCGGCCACGGACAAGGTGATGACCCTGCTGATGGGCGACGAGGTCGAGCCGCGCCGCGCCTTCATCGAGAAGAACGCGCTCAACGCCCGCAACCTGGACATCTGAACCTCGACGGGCGCTCCGGTGGATGCACCGGGCGCCTGGAACTCCACCCGAAACACCCCGGGCGCCCCATTTGACAGGGGCGCTGGGGTTCGGGTACCTACCGCCTCCCTCGAATCGCAAAAGGGTCGTCATGCAGAAGCCGAAGTTCCGTACCGCCGACAAGTCCGCCTGGGTGTTCGTGACCACGCAGCTCCACAAGCGCCCGGTCAAGGCGATGAGCCGTCGCGCCGCGCTCCGTTGCGGCTACCTCGCGGGCGCCGCCAACCGCCTCGGGGTCGAAGACCAGCGCGCGCTCCCGACGCCGCACATGGACGAGACCATGAGCGCGTTCATCAAGCGCGTGAAGTCCGCCGCCCAGGCCTGAGAGTCTCTTCTTTGACCCTGCGCGCCGCCGGGGGATAGAACTCGTCCCACGGTGCGCCACGATGGCTACGACGTAACCTTCTGGGGGGTCCGGGGCAGCGTGGCGACCCCGGGGCCGCGCACGGTGCTCGTGGGCGGCAACACCAGCTGCGTCGAGCTGCGCGCGGGCGACGAGCGCATCATCCTCGACGGCGGCACCGGGCTCCGGGAGCTCGGCGAGACGCTCCGCCACCACGGCCCCATCAACGCCCACGTCTTCTTCTCCCACGTCCACTGGGACCACATCCAGGGCGTGCCCTTCTTCGCGCCCGCGTTCGACCCGAGGAGCAGCTTCGTGCTGCACGCGGGCCGGCGCGACGGGCGCACGGTGCGCGACGCCCTCGGCGGCCAGATGGCCGACCCGTACTTCCCGGTGCACCTCAAGGAGATCGAGGCGGCGCTCGCCTTCCACGACCTCGAGCAGCGACAGCGGGTGAGCCTCGGCGGCGGCGTGGTGGTGCACGGCGTCGAGGGCAACCACCCGGACGGGGTGTTCGCGTGGCGCGTCGAGTGGAAGGGCCACTCGGTGGTCTACGCGACGGACACGGAGAGCTCGTCGCTGCACGACGAGGCCATCATCGAGCTCGCGCGCGGCGCCGACGTGTTCATCTACGACGCGCAGTTCACCCCCGAGCAGCTCGACGGCGGGGACGGGCGCGGCTCACGGCGCGGCTGGGGGCACAGCACCATGATGGACGGCGCGCGCATCGCGCAGGCGGCGCGCGTCGGCACCTACGTGCTCTTCCACCATGACCCGCACCAGGACGACGCCGCGGTGGTGGATAAAGAACGCCGCGCCCAGGCGGCCTTCGAGCGCTCCGTCGCCGCGCGCGAGGGCATGATCATCGATGTGACCCGCGGCCATCGGGGTGCGTAGAATCCTTCGCGGGTGCCGCCGGTAGTGCGCGATTCCTGGATATCGGTTGGAGATCTTTTCCCCCGCGAAAATGGGGGCTATAGGACCGCCAGGCCAACCTATGGACTCCGCACTCCCCAGCACGATCCCATCGGACATCATTGTCGAGAAGCCCGCGGCCCGCGAGGGCAAGGTGCTCATCGACGCCTCGCGGCCCTTCGCGGTGGAGAGCCCCGCGCGGACCGTCTGGGTGGTGGCCAGCACCCTCACGGCCTGGGCGACCTGCTTCGCCCTCGCCACGGCGCTGCCCGCCCCGTGGTACGCGCGGCTGCCGTTCACGGTGCTCACGGCGCTGCTCGCGACGCGCTCGTTCATCCTCTTCCATGACGTGATGCACGGCGCGATGTGCCGCGGAAACGCGCTCTGGGCGCGGGCCTGCAGCGCGATCGTGACCGCCTACGGCTTCTGGATCCTCACGCCGCCGCGCATCTGGAAGGAGTCGCACAACTACCACCACGCGCACACGGCGAAGCTGGTGGGCTCGCACATCGGCTCGTACATGATGCTCACCCCGGCGATGTACGCGAAGGCGACGCCGTCGCAGCAGCGGATGTACCGGCTCATGCGCTCGCCGATCAACGTGGCCGTCGGGTACGTCACGGTCTTCCTCTGGGGCATGTGCGTGGGGCCCTTCCTGAAGAACAAGAAGAAGCACTGGGACTCGGCCCTCGCGCTGGCGCTGCACGTCGCGCAGATCGCCCTCACCGTGTACTTCTTCGGCGTGGGCGCGGCCTTCACGGGCGTCATCGGCAGCGTGGCCATCGCCTGCGCGCTGGGCGCGTACCTCTTCTACGCGCAGCACAACTTCCCGGACATCCACGTGCAGCCGCGCGAGACCTGGAGCTACACCCGCGCCGCCACGGAGTCGTCGAGCTTCATGGAGATGTCGCCGCTGATGCACTGGTTCACCGGCAACATCGGCTACCACCACGTGCACCACCTCAACCCGCAGGTGCCGTTCTACCGCCTGCCGGACGCCATGGCGGGCATCCCCGAGCTGCAGAACCCGGGGCGCACCTCGCTGCGCCTCAAGGACATCCGAGCGGCCTTCGCGCTCAAGCTCTGGGACCCGTCCAAGGGACGCATGGTCGGCTACGACGAGGCCGGCGAGCAGCGCGCCCCGCTGGTGGAGGCGACGGTCCATCGGGAGAACGCCCTCCCGTGATACTCCAGTGGGTCACTCCGATGACCCACCGAGCCCGCACCGCCCCCGTCCTCGCCCTCCTCCTCGCCGCCTCTACCGCCGCCACCGCCCAGCCCCGTCCCGTCGCGCTCAGCGCCGTCGAGCACGCCCTCGGCGCGTCGCCGGTGCACATGGTCGCCGGGCACGGACGGCTCACCGCGGGCGTCACCCGCGACGGCGACCTCGCCGTGCTCACCTGGCCGTCGCCCTCGTGCTGCGACCAGCTCACGCACCTCTCCTCCAACGACGTCGACGCCCGCTCTCGCCCGCGCACCGCGGTCCGCGAGGGCTTCGGCGTCGCCCTCGGGGTCGTCGTCGAAACCGCATCCGCCACCCGCGTCGAGTGGCTCCACGACCCCGCGCGGTGGCGCCCGGTCGCGGGCTACGCCGACGAGCGCTCGCTCCAGCCGCGTGTGACGTACACCCGCGTCGACGGCGGGCTCACCGTCACCCTCGACGACGCCGTGCTCCCCTCCCCCGACGTGCTCCAGCGGCGCGTGCGCTACGTCCGCTCGAGCGACGCCGCGGGCGCTGGCATCCGCAGCGTCGCGCTCATGGTGCACGCCAACCTCGGGCTCACGCAGAACATCATCCCGCGGCTGCCCTTCGGTGATGTCCTCGCCGACAGCCGCAACGACTTCGGCGTGGTGCACGACAGCGCGCTCGGGGCGTTCATCCACTTCCGCCCCACGGACCGCGGGTCCATTACCGACATCCCCTCGCTCGTCGGAGCGCCTACGCTCGCGGCCGACCACTTCGGACCGATGGACGCGCTGCTGCGCCGCGACGGCGACCTCACCGCCGACGCCGACGCGCTCGCGGCCTCCCTCGACACCACCTTCACCCGAGGCGTCTACGCCGTCGTCGGCAGCGAGCCGCGCGCCGACGCCTTCCACGCGGGGAGGGAGGGCGACGACTTCTGCGACGAGCTCGGCCACCTCGTCGACAACGTCATCGCGCTCCGCACCTCGGGCATCACCCTCCCGCTCGACCCGGGCCTCGCCAGCGGCTTCCGCTGCCCCGACGGCGTGCGCCCCTCGCGCGTCGCCGCCGCGCGCGGATGGACCCGCAGCACCCCCTCCGCGTGGTCATTGGCCAGCACCAACGCGCTCGCGGGCAACCCCGTGGCGGCCTACCTCAATGACAGCGCCATGAGGGTTCCGTTTACCACCAGCGGTATGAACGGCGAGGCGCGGGTGCTCATCGCCTTCGGGGCCACCGCCGCCGAGGCGCGCGGCGCCTATGGGACCGCCCGAGGGCTCATGCCCGACGAGATCATCCGCCGCGACGGCGCCGAGTGGACCCGCCGCGCGGGCTCGCTCGCGCTCCCCGAGCACCTGCCGGAGAGCATCCCCATGGAGGACCGGGCGCGCATCACCCGGGCCGCGCGCCGAGCCATGCTCCATGTGCTCAACGGCACCGACGCCGCGACCGGGATGGTCGTCGCCTCCATCGCCCGGCAGGCGCCCTACGGCCTCGACTGGCCTCGCGACGGGGCCTTCTTCGATGACGCCTTCGACGTCGGCGGCCTCTCCGCCAACGCCACCCGCCGGCTCGACTGGGCGCTCCCGCTCGCGAGGGAGAACCCGCTGGGCCAGTCGGCGATCAACCCCCTCACGGACCCGCGGCCGCCCATCGACCCTCGCACCGGAACCCGGCAATACCCCGAGGCCGCGTGGGAGATGAACTATTACAACAACGGCGAGATGGGCGGATTCTTCCGCTTCGAGATCGACAACACCGCCCTCATGGTGTGGTCGGCTTCGACGCACCTGGCGTTCCTGTCCAATGAAGAGCGGATGACCACCGCGGCGCGCTGGTGGCCTCGCATCCGGCGCAGCGCCGACCTGTTGGCCGACTGGCGCGACGCCGACACGGGGCTCCACGCGATCGCCAACGAGGACGACAACAGCGCCTTCACCGCCACCCTCCACGGCGGCACCACCGTGTTCGCCTCGCTGGAGGCCGCCGCCCGGGTCGCCCGACTGATGGGGGAGACCACAGTCGCCGCGCGCTGGGAGCGCCGCGCCTCGGAGCTGCGGGACGCCCTGGTGCGCCGCTTCTACGACCCGACCATGCAGCGCTTCGTCAACGACGTGAGCGGCGCGGCGGCGAGCAACCCGGGCTCGTCGTCGCTGGGCGCGACGGCGTGGATGGTCTGGCCGGCGTCGATGTTTCCGGTGAGCGACGCGCGCGTGGCGAGGCAGGTGCGCAGCGACATGGAGCGGGTGCTCGCCGTGCTGCGCGGCGACGCCGGGACCGAGGGCGGCGCCTACCTCACCAAGACCATGCTGGCGGCGGCGGTGTTCGTGGCGCGCGGGGGAGACCCGGCGGTGCGGCCGCTGGTGGAGGAGGCGCTGGTGCGCATGGCGCGCGACATCATCACCGACGACACGCAGGTGATGGGCGAGGTGTTCATCACCCTGCGCGACGCGGACGGCGGTGTGACCGGGAGGGAGAACCGCGTGTCCATCCCGCACCTCTGGGAGGCGACGCTGTTCTATCTGACCACGATGGCGCTGAGCGAGCCGATGCGCTTCGACTTCGATCGGCGTGCGCTGCCCGCGGCGATGACGCCTCCGCCGGGGACGGTCCCGCTGCCGGTGCCCGTGGCCGACGCGGGGATGGTGGCGATGGACGCCGCCGTGGTGGCCGACGCGGGCGCGGCGATGGACGCGGCGGTGACGGCGCCGCCCGCGGACGACGGCTGCGGCTGCGCGGTGCCGGGCCGCTCGGGGAGCGCTCGCGGGTGGATGGGCGCGTCGCTGCTGGGGCTCTGGGCGATGACCCGGCGGCGGCGCTCGCGCGCTTGACCATCCACGGCACCTGGTCTTTATCCAACCGCCATGGCGACCTTCGAGTTTCAGGCCCTCCTCGACACCCATCCGCACGACACGCCCTATCGGTTGATCACCGCCGACCATGTCTCCACCGTGGAGGCCGCGGGCCGGTCCTTCGTCACCGTGGAGGCCGCCGGGCTCACGCTCCTCGCGAGCCAGGCCATGCGCGACATCGCCCACCTGCTTCGGCCGGGGCACCTCGCTCAGCTACGGAAGATCCTCGACGACCCGGAGTCCTCCGACAACGACCGCTTCGTCGCGCTCGACCTGCTCAAGAACGCCAACATCGCTGCGGGCGGCATCCTCCCGATGTGCCAGGACACCGGCACCGCCATCGTCGTCGGCAAGCGCGGGCAAGACGTGCTCACCACCGGCAACGACGAGGAGAGCCTCGCGCGCGGGGTCTTCGACACCTACGCGACCTCCAACCTGCGCTACTCGCAGCTCGCCCCGCTGGACATGTACAAGGAGGTCAACACCGGCAACAACCTGCCGGCGCAGATCGAGCTCTACGCCACCAGGGGCGACGAGTATCACTTCCTCTTCATGGCCAAGGGCGGGGGCTCGGCCAACAAGAGCTACCTCTATCAAGAGACCAAGAGCCTGCTCAATCCGCAGAGCCTGATGGCCTTCCTCGAGGCCAAGGTGCGCACCCTCGGCACCGCCGCGTGCCCGCCCTACCACCTCGCCATCGTCATCGGCGGCACCTCCGCGGAGTACGCCCTCAAGACCGCCAAGCTGGCCTCCGCGCGCTACCTCGACGAGCTCCCGGGTGAGGGCAATCCGCTCGGCCGCGCCTTCCGTGACCGCGGTCTGGAGGCCGACGTGCTCGCCATGACCCAGCGCATCGGCGTGGGCGCTCAGTTCGGGGGCAAGTACTTCTGCCACGACGTGCGGGTGATCCGACTGCCGAGGCACGGGGCCTCGTGCCCGGTGGCCATCGCGGTGTCGTGCTCGGCCGATCGGCAGGCGCTCGGCAAGATCACCCGGGAGGGCATCTTCCTCGAGCAGCTGGAGCACGACCCCGCGCACTACCTCCCGGTGCCCACCCCGCAGGACCTCGGCGGCGCCGTGGTGGCCATCGACCTCAACCGCCCGATGGCGGAGGTGCGCGCGGAGCTGTCGCGGCACCCGATCAAGACGAGGCTCTCGCTCACCGGCACGCTCATCGTGGCGAGGGACATCGCGCACGCGAAGTTCAAGGAGCGCCTCGACCGCGGCGAGGGGCTGCCCGATTACCTGAGGCAGTATGCGGTGTACTACGCGGGCCCGGCGAAGACGCCCGCGGGGTATGCGTCGGGGTCCTTCGGTCCGACCACGGCGGGGCGCATGGACTCGTACGTCGAGCAGCTGCAGGCCGCGGGCGGGAGCCTGGTGATGCTCGCCAAGGGCAACCGCTCGGCGGCGGTCACGCAGGCGTGCAAGAAGCACGGCGGGTTCTACCTCGGCTCCATCGGCGGACCGGCCGCTCGCCTCGCCCAGGACTGCATCAAGAAGGTCGAGGTGCTGGAGTACCCCGAGCTCGGCATGGAGGCCGTGTGGAAGATCGACGTGGTCGACTTCCCGGCGTTCATCGTGGTCGACGACAAGGGCAACGACTTCTTCGCGGGGCTCACCGCGGGGCCGAAGCTCGACGTCGTGGGCTGACGCTCAGCCCAGTCGCTCTCGCAGGAATGCGACGGTGCGCTCCCACGCCTGCGACGCCGAGGGCGCGTCGTAGGCGCTGGGATCTCCCTCCCGCATGAACGCGTGGCCCGCGTCGTAGAAGTGCAGCGCGAAGCTGCGCCCGGCGGCGCGCGCCGCGTCCGCCAGGGCCTGCGGGCGCTCCATCGCGATCATCGGGTCCTTCGCGCCGTAGTGGCCCAGGATCGGGGCCTCGCAGCGGGACCAGTCGACGTACTCGGGCTTCGGGATGCCGTAGAAGGGCACCGCCGCGGCGAGGCCGGGCACCGCGCACGCGGCCGCGATGGCCATGGCGCCGCCCAGGCAGAAGCCCGTCACCGCGACCCGGCCGTTGCTGCGGGGCAGCGAGCGGAGGGTCTCCGCCGCCGCGGCGATGATGCGCACCGCGTCGGGGGTCTTGAGCCCGCTGGAGAGCTTCATGGCCTCCGGGGCGTCGGTCGCCACCCGGCCGTCGTAGAGGTCGACCGCGAGGGCGAGGAAGCCCTCGGCGGCGAAGCGCCCGGCCAGGCGGCGCATGTCGTCGTTGAGGCCGTACCACTCGTGAACGAGGATGACGGCCCCGGCGGGGGCGTCGCCCTCGGGGAGCGCGAGGGCCCCATGAATGAGGCGGTCGTCGGCGGTGAAATCGAGCGCTTGGATCATGCGGCCTTGGTAGCAGCCCCGGGGCGGGTCGCGTCAACCGCGCGGCGCAGGTGATAGGCTGACGGGGATGGCTGGACGGACCTTTGCGATCGGCGACATCCACGGGGAGCTCGACCACCTCCGCACGCTGCTCTCCCGGCTGCCGGACGTGGGCCGCAGCGACACCGTGGTCTTCATGGGCGACTACGTCGACCGGGGGCCCAGGTCGCGCGAGGTCGTCGAGGTGGTGCGAGGGCTCGACCGCGACGTGGGCTGCAACGTGGTGTGCCTGCGCGGCAACCACGAGGACGCCTGGCTCAAGGTGATCGACGAGGGCTGGCCCGGCTTCGTGATGCCGCCGGGCAACGGCTGCCTCGCGACGATGCGCTCGTACACCGGCGCCGCCGACGGGCCGCGCACCAGGGAGGAGCTGCTCTCGCTGCTCACCGGGCGCTTCTTCCCGGCGGAGACCGTCGCGTGGTTTCGCTCGCTGCCGCTCTGGTACGAGGACGAGCACGCCATCTACGTGCACGCGGGCCTCACCCCCAACGAGGAGGGCGAGTATCCCCACCCGAGGTACGCGCTCCAGCCGACGGCGCTGCTGTGGACGCGCACCGAGGCATTCTTCCGGGACTACCGCGGCAAGCGCGTGGTGGTCGGCCACACGCACACCCTCGACCTGCCGCAAGAACTCTCGACCTACAACGTCGATGACCCCACGGACATGTGGGCCGGCCCCGCGGTGGTGGCCATCGACACGGGCTGCGGGCGGGAGGGCTTCCTCACCGCCGTCGAGCTGCCGTCGATGACCGTCTACGAGTCGCGCTGAGGGAGCGTTCAGCGAGGCGCGAAGGCGACCCCGCGGTACGTGGTGTTGAGCGGGGCCGTGGCGACGGTGGTCACGGTCCCGGTGAGCGTGGCGGCGTCGACGTCGATGCGCTGCAGCCGCGCCCGCGTCTCGGCGGTGACCCCGTAGAGCACGTAGTTGGCGCCGCTGGTGCGCCCCGTGAGCCCGCGGAACGCCGTCGTCAGGTTGCTCACGCTGCCGATCTGCGACCAGGTGCCTCCGGAGAGGCGCCAGCATTGCACCCCGCCGCCGGAGAGCAGCGCGCGGTCGTCCCCGAGGAAGAGCAGGTCCGCGGCGCCGTTGCCGTCGCGGTCGAAGGCCGCGATGCCGTAGGGCGAGAGGGTCATGGCGAGGGGGAAGCCGGGCAGCGGGGCGATGAGCCCGCCCGGCGCGCGGGGCAGCGAGGCGGTCGCGTAGACGCCCGACGCGGTGGGGTTGGAGCCCGCCGCGAGGAGCTGCTGCCCGAAGAGGGTGAGGCCGCGGAAGACCTCGCGGTTGGTCACCGCCGTGCCCGTGGTCGCGCCGAAGAGCGTGTACACCACGTCCCCGCTGCTGCCGCTCGAGTGGATCGACCAGAACTCGCTCCCATCGACGGAGACCACCGCGCGCATGGCCGCGTGGTCGACCGTGGTGCCGAGCGTGGTGCGAGAGTCGACCACCCCCGCGGCGTTGATGCGGGCGATCACCCGCGGGGCCTGGGCGCCGCTCGCGCCGAGGGTCCCGACGGGGAAGCTGTAGCCGCCGAGGGTGACCCAGCGCCCGTCGACGGAGCGGAAGAGGGTTCCCTCCGCGCCGGCGGTGCCTGACAGGGTCAGCGCGTTGTTGCCCGCGGAGGCCACCGTCGGCAGCGCGATGGGAGAGCCCACCGGGGTGCCGGTGCTGCCGTTGTAGGCCTCGATGTTCACCGGGACCGCCGCGCCGGAGAGGGGAGTGACCCCGTCGCCGACGCGCAGCACCCACACCCGATCGTCGCCCGCTGGGGTCCCGGTGTCGGGCGTTCCGGTGTCCCTGGGGACGTCCGTCCCGGCGTCCACCACGGGCGACGGGCAGGTCACGCCGGAGGCGTCACGGACGTTCCAGACGCTCGCCTGCGCGGTGACGTCGAAGCGCCACATGGGGGTCGCGTTGATGGTGAAGCGGCACCCGTTGCGCAGCCCGAGCGCGGTGCGAACGTCGATGGGGATGCGCACCCGCAGCAGCGGATCGGCCGGGAGCGCCGCGGTGGCGATGGGGGCCTGGAGGAAGCCGACGCCCCCGGCGCCGAAGTCACTGGTGATGGTCGCGGTCAGGGTGACGAGCTCGTGCTCGTAGTTGAGCAGCCCGCTCACCAGGTCGCTCGCGCCGCTCACGTCCTGCAGCAGCGCCCCGACGGAGACGCCCGTCGCGGTGCGGACATACCCGCTGATCTCCGCGGCCCAGTGCGTCGCCGGGGTCGGGGACGAGATGCGGGTGACGGTGAAGCCCACCCGATCGCCCGGCGTCGGCGCGGGGGAGAGCGTCGCCGGGTCGACCGCGACGAAGAGCGCAGGACCGGTGCGGTCGGCCTGCACGAAGAAGCCCGCCGGGTCGGTGAGAGAGACCGTCCCATCGCTGCGCAGGGTGGCGGCGACGACGTAGGTCACCACGGCCCCGTCGACGCGAAGCGACGTCACCCCGATGGGCGTCGAGCGCACCGCGGCGATCTGCTGCGAGGCTCCGCTCACCGGGACGTCCATCGCGACCGGCGCGTCGACGGGCGAGGGCCGGTCGATCGGCGAGGGCACATCCATCGCGACCGGGACGTCGATGCCCACGGGGACGTCGGAGCCCACGGGGACGTCGGAGCCCACCGGGACGTCGGAGCCCACGGGGACGTCGGAGCCCGTGGACGCGTCGACGGGGGCGGGAGGGTTGTTGCCGCGGGCCGAGCACGCCACCACGAACGACATCACCCACGCGAGCGAACGAGCACTGCCTTGCATGGCCGTGCTCTCTACAACACCTCCGACGCAGCGTGGAACCCGTGCCGCGCCGGAGGTCATGCCTCACCAGTGCGAGGTGTGCTCCTCCACGACGCCGTAGCCCGTCACCCGCACGGTCCGCCCCTCGTTGCGGAAGGAGCCCTCGAAGCGGCCGAAGGGCTGAACGAAGTCGTGCTTCAGGAGACCGAGGTTCTTGCGGTCCTGCCGGGCGCCCTCGGGGGTGAAGACCAGCGTGAGGTCGAGCTCCGCGACCCGGATGGTCCACGGGCTCTTGTCCGGTGGGCGCCCGACGGAGAACACCGCGCTCCCCAGCGGGATCAGCGCGTCGCCGAGCCAGAGGGCGTTCTCGAGTTCGTCATTGAAGTACGCCACGAGGTTGAGCCCGAAGGGCCTCCCGTCCTCGGTGGTCCCCTGGAGCGAGGCCCAGTTCCAGCGGGTGTCGCGCGGGGGGTAGCCGAGGGTGAAGTCCACCGCGGCGCCGTGCGGGAGCGAGCGCTCGAAGCGCGAGTCGTCGATGCGCAGGCTCAGCTCCGCGGGCATCCCCAGGTGCTTGTAGGTGTGGTTGAAGGGCCGGTGCAGGCTCCGCGCGATGGTGGTCATTCCGCCCTCGATGGAGGGCACGCGGAGGTCACACGACAGGCGCCTTCCATCGTATCGCACACGGATCCCATCGCCCTCCGGGTCGACGCGCCACCGACGGCCTCCGAGGCCGAAGGACCACGCGCTGCGAAGCGACGGCTGGAACCCCTCCGCGAAGGCGAAGGGGATCTCCATGGACTCCTCCACGCGCAGTCGCCGCGCCCGGTCGTAGGCGTAGACGAAGCCCGTCCCGAGGTATCCCGCGTCGGCCACGGCATAGCCGACCATGAAGTCTTCATGGAAGGCGCTGGCGTAGATCCACGCCTTGCGCTGCGTGCGTCGCGGCCAGTGTCGGCCGCGGTCCCAGCGCGCGGTGGAGACGTCCGCGATGAGGCCGCGGTAGCGCCCGAAGGGCTGCAGCCGCCCCTCGCTGTCGACCAGTGACCCGGGCGCGGAGAGCAGCGCGCTCATCGGACAAGACCCTCAATCGTCATCGTCGTCCTCTTCTTCGTCCGATGGGGCCCACGGGGGCGGGCGCCCGTCATGCAACATCTGCCAGACCAGCCGATCGAGGCCGGGGGCGTGGTCGGGCTGCGAGAGGTCCATGCCCGCGGTGAGCTCGACCCAGCGGCCGCTCGACGGGTTGCGCGTCTCGCACTCCAGCCTCGGCTGGTACGAATACGGCGTGAAATCGGGGGTGCTGGTGAAGGCGTCGTACATGGGCGCCGAGGCCGCGACCACCGCGTTGTGGGCCCTCACCCCGAGGATCAGCTCGATCGTGTGGTGCAGCGAGCTGGCGTCGTAGAGCACGTGGCTGACGCCGCCGCGGCGCACCCACGGCGAGGCGAGCAGGGCGATGGTGCGGTGGTTGTCCACGTGGTCGCCGCCCTGCGCGGGGTCGTCCTCGATGACGGCGACGAGGGTCTCGGGCCACGCGGTGGAGTGCGAGACGGCGTCGATGAGCAGCCCGGTGGCCTCGTCGTTGTCTTGATAGTGGGAGATCGGCGTGGGCCGTCCGGCGGCGCCGCCCTGCGTGTGGTCATTGGGCAGGAGGATGTACGTGAAGGCCGGGAGGTCGCAGTCCCCGAAGGGGTTGGAGCCATAGAGGTTGGAGCCGAGGGCGGTGTCGAGGAAGGCGCGGGCCTTCACCGTGTCGGGGATGTCGTTGTTGAAGAAGTTGCCCGGGTAGCGGCCCATGACCCGCTGCGCCGCGTTGGCGGTGCCGATGATCTCTCCCCAGTTGAGCGCCCGCACGTTGGCGAGGCGCATCGCGGTGAAGATGTCCCCCTCGGCGGGGATGCCGATGGGGGCGGTGCCGATGAGCGGGGTCGATCCTCGGGTGGAGCGGCCGTCGTGGAGCATCCAGGTGCGCTCGAGGAAGTCGGTGCCGCGGCCGGCGGTGGTCCAGGAGTGGCCCTGGTTGGAGAGCTCGCTCGGGATGTAATAGTTGTCCAGGCTGGCGAAGCGACGCACCAGCGAGCGCAGGTTGGGGAACACCGTCGCCATGCGGTCGCCGGGCACGATGGTGAGGGAGGGGTCGCCGTCCGCGCGGTCGCCGTCGGGCCCGGGGTAGTCGCCCAGCAGCGCGTCGTAGGTCTTGTTCTCCCGGATCACCAGGATGACGTGACGGATGCGCGGTGACGGCGCAGTGCTCCCGATGCGCGGAATCGGGAAGTCGTAGGGCGCCCCGTCGGGACATTGGACATCGTTGAACAGCCGCATCGCGCGGTTGTTGAACTCCACCGTGCTGGTGCCCCTTGCGAGGGCCTCGGGGCTCGCGTCGTAGCGGGCGACGGAGCCCACGACCGTGTCGGTGATGTCCGTGGTGCTGGGGGTGAGGTTGGGTCCCTTGCCGAAGCCGCGGCCGGTGATGACCAGCACCCGCCCGTCGGGCGCGAGGTCGACGTCCGAGGGCTGCCACTCGGTGGGGATGCGCCCCACGCGAGCGAAGGTGCCGACGTCGAACACGTCGACGGAGTTGTCGTCCTTGGCGGTGACGTAGAGCCGGTCGTCGGGGCCGAGCGCGATGGCCGTCGGGGAGATGCCGCGAGGGGCCGTGTTGGAGCCGCCGAGGTAGCGGCTGCGCACGGATCCGAGCGGGGAGGCGAGGTCGATCTCGGAGACGGCGTCCTCGTCCGTGGCGGTCACCCAGAGGCGCGACCCGTCGCGGTTGAAGACCATCTCCGTGGGGTTCTTTCCCACGACGAAATAGCGCGTGACGAGGTCGGTGGTGACGTCGACCTCGGCCACCGCGGAGGCCCCCCAGAGGGAGACGTAGAGTCGCCGCGCGTCGCCCGGACGCCTCGCCAGCACATAGGGATAGGAGCTCGCCGCGCCGGGCGGCAGCACCGGGATCACCCTCGTCAGCATGCGCGTGGCGATGGAGAACACCCCGACGGCGTGGCCCCGCTGGAGCGCCGCGTAGAGCTCGGTGCCGTCGTCGCTGAGGGCGATGCCCGCGGGGAAGGCGCTGCGAAGCCGTCCGGTCGCGACGTCGAAGCCCTCCGAGGCGCCCTCGGCGAAGCCCAGGTCGAGCGTGCGGGTGGGGTCGGCGGTGAGGGCCCCGGTGGCGGAGAGGCCGAAGGCGTAGATGCGGTTGGCGCCGCCGCCGGAGGCGTAGAGCACCCTCGCGGCGGCGTCGTACGCGAGGCCGTAGAAGAGGGCGCCCGCGCGAGATCCGCCGGAGCTCGGGAAGGGGACCTGGCCCCCGGGAGCGATGGCGAGGCGCTCGCCGGAGGTGTCGACGATGCGGAGGTTCTCGAGCGCGAAGCCGCCGTCGGAGATGGCCGCAAAGGGCGTCCCCGGGATGCGGAGCATCGACATGGGGTAGCCCGGCAGGGCGATGCGGTCGGCGGCGACGGCGATGCGCTGCCCGGTGATGAGCACGCGGGCGTCGCCGTCGAGCTCGTTGGCCTTGCGGGTGGCGAGCGGTCGGTTGACCGTGGCGGTGCAGCGTCCGGGCGTGACGGGCGGCGGGGTGGTGAGCTCGCAGGCGCCGACGCCGCGAGTGGGCCAAGGGGTCGCGTCGGGCCCGCAGCGGGAGGCGTCGGGGATGGTCGGGGGGTGGAAGACGTCGGGCTCGCCCGCGTCGACGGAGGACTCGTCCGGGGCGTCGAGGACGTCCTCGCCCGCGTCGGCGACGAGCGGGACGTCGGGCGCGGCGGGGGGAGGATCGTCCGCGCAGCCCGCGACCAGGAGCACGGAGAAGGACAGCCACGGGAGCGAGCGCCGGATCATGTCGGGCCCGACGGTACACCCGCGCGGCGATGGGCTCATTGGGTCGGGCAGGGCGGCGCGGGCGCCGGGAGCGGCTGATCGGCCGATGGGACGAAGCCCAGGATGGTGCGCGGCCACTCGTCGGTGACCATGAGGAAGCCCCGGTGGTCGAGGCGAGCGAGGCCCTCCCAGTTGCGGGCTCGCTCCTCGCGCAGCAGCCGGATCACCTGCCCCGTGGTGCGCACCGCCGTGCCCTCGTCGCGCAGCTCCAGCAGGCGTTCGACGCTGCGGGTGGAGCCATCGCGGGGGTCGCAGTCGACGGCCTCCTGGAAGCACCCGACGGCGCGGATGGTGCGCTCGCACTCGGCGGTGTCGCCCACGTCGCGGTAGCTGTATTGCGTCACCCAGAAGCGGTGGTCGGCGTCGGCGGTCGTGGCGTCGGTCACCCGGTAGGGGATGGACTCCACGGCGACCGCGTGGGGCTCACTGCCGCGGGCGTCGATGTGCAGCGCGGTGGAGGCGCAGGAGGTGTCCATCCCGTTGACCTCGAAGAGCGCGAGCCACGAGCCGTCGACGCGGGTGAGGGCCTCGTAGGAGTGGTTGTCCGAGCGGATGGGGACGTCCAGCGTGAGGGCGTCGCGGTCGAGCACGAGGCCTCGGGAGGGGTCGAGGCGGGCGGTGACGAGGAGGGCCGACATGCGGTCGCGGTCGCCTCGCTCGACGGTGAGGGCCGCGCGGTCGCCGTCGAAGGCGATGGCCTCGAAGCCCTGGTAATCGGGGTTGTTCGCGAGGTCGAGGGTGTCGAAGGGGACCCGCTCGGGCGTGATGGGCGAGCGGTCGCGGCCGTCGACCCAGGCGCGCAGCCGGGCGCCCGGGATGCGGTAGAGCCACGGCCGGGTGAAGCCGGGCTGCGAGCGAGCGCGGGTGAGTCCGCGCGGGCTCCACTGGGGCAGCAGGAAGAGCTCGTCGCCGTGCCACGCGAGGCCGGAGTACTCGTTGCCGCGCGCGGCGGCCTCCCCCGCGAGGCAGATGGAGAGCACCGGGACGGGATCGTTGGGATCGCGGGCGCGAGGGCGCTGCGCGCCGCTGCACGAGAGGGCGAGGAGCGCGACGAGGGCAGGGAGGGGACGGCGCATGGTGGCGGGGCGCGAGTGTATCCCGTCACCCGTCGACGAGGCGGGCCACCTCCGCGCGGCACCCGTCGAGCACCGCGTCGAGCACCGCCGCGGCCATCGCCTCCGGCACCCCCCGCGCCGCCGCGCGCTCCGCCCAGCGCGCCCGCAGGGACGCCTCGCGCGCCGGGTCGACCGCCCCTACGGCGTGCACCCGCTTCCACTCCGCGATCGCCCACACCGCGGCGAGGCGCTGGGCCATCGCGTCCATCAGGGCCACGTCGGCCTCATCCACCGCGCGGCGCAGCTCACCGAGCTCTTCGTCCGTCGTCATGCCCGCTACGCTACCCCGTTCGTCCGGTTGGCCTCCCGCGCCCGCCCGTTGTAGTCACCGCCCCATGAACCGCCCCGCGCGCCCCGAGGTGCTCGCTCCCGCTGGTGATCCCGAGGCCCTGCGCGCCGCCATCCAGGCCGGCGCCGACGCGGTCTACTTCGGCCTCCAAGGGTTCAACGCCCGCGCGCGCGCCACCAACTTCGACGCCGCCTCGCTCCGCGACACCATGGACCTCCTCCACGCCCACGGCGTGCGCGGCTACGTCACCCTCAACACCCTCGTCTTCGACGCCGAGCTCCCCGCGGTCGAGAGCGCCCTGCGCGCCTGCGCCGCCGCCGGCGTCGACGCCGTCATCGTGCAGGACCTCGCCGTCGTTCGCCTCGCCCGCGCCATCGCCCCCGAGCTCCCGGTGCACGCCTCCACGCAGATGACCTGCACCGACGCGGGCGCGGTGGAGTTCGCCGCCGCCCTCGGCGCCTCGCGCGTCATCCTCGCGCGCGAGCTCTCCCTCGACGACATCGCGAAGATCCGCGCGGCCACGAACACACCCATCGAGGTGTTCGTCCACGGAGCGCTCTGCGTCGCGTACTCCGGCCAGTGCCTCACCAGCGAGGCCATCGGCGGTCGCAGCGCCAACCGCGGGGCCTGCGCGCAGGCCTGCCGCCTGCCGTACTCCCTCGTCGTCGACGGCGAGGCGCGCGACACCGGCGACCGGGCCTTCCTGCTCTCCCCGGAGGACCTCGAGGCCAGCGCGCTCATCCCGCAGCTCTCGGCGCTGGGCGTCGCGTCGGTGAAGATCGAAGGCCGCCTCAAGGCCGACAGCTACGTCGCCGCCACCACCGCGCTCTACCGCCGCTCCGTGGACGCCGCCGCGGGGGACGGCTCCGCGCCCGACGAGGCCACCCGCGCCCGCGCGCTCCAGATGTTCACCCGCGGATCGGGCCCCGGCTTCCTCGCGGGCGTCGACCACCAGCGCCTCGTCGACGGATCGACCTGCGACCACCGCGGGCTGCGCATCGCCACGCTGCGCGCCGTCGAGCGCATGGGCGGACGCACCTGGCTGCGCCTCTCCCTCGACGCCGACCTCGCCCGCGGCGACGGCCTGCTGGTGCAGGGAGGCCGCGCCAACGAGGGCGAGGTGGGCGGCCGCGTGTGGGCCATCACCGCCGGCGGACTCGACGTGGAGCGCGCCGCTGCAGGGACCGACGCGCGCGTGTGGCTGGGCCCCGACCGCGACGCGACCGCGGCCATGGTGGGCCACGCCGTGTGGCGCACCAACGCGCCCTCCGAGGAGCGCGCCGTGCGGGAGGCGATGCAGCACAGCCCCTCGGGCGACGTCGTCGACCTGGTGCTGAGCGGCCGCGTGGGAGAGCCCGCGCGCCTGGAGGGCACCACCCGCAGCGGTCGTCGGGCGACCGTGGAGGGCGACGCGCCCATCGAGGCTGGCCGGCAGGGCCGCACGCCCGACGAGGTGGTGAGCGACAAGCTCGGACGCCTCGGTGGGAGCACCCTCCGCGCGGGATCGATCACCAACGCCCTCGGCCCCGACGCGATGGTCTCCCCGTCGGCGCTCAACCGGCTGCGGCGCTCGCTCGTCGACGCGCTCGCCTCGCGCGTCACCGTCCCCTGGTCGACCACCGCGGTCGACGCGGGATCGATGCTCGCAGCCGCGGTCCCGCCCGACCGGGCGCCCGCGCCGCCGGGGCTCTTCGTGCTCTGCCGCACGCTCCCGCAGGCGCACGCCGCCATCGACGCGGGCGCCGACGGGGTCTACCTCGACTTCCTCGAGCTCACCGGAACCGGCCCCGCGGTGCGCGCCCTCCGCGACCGTGGAGTGCGCCACGTGGCGCTCGCTCCCCCGCGCATCCGAAAGCCCGGCGAGGAGAAGATCGACCGCTACCTCGCCTCGCTCTCACCCGACGCGCTGTTGGTGCGGGGCCTCGGCGCGCTCCACGAGTCGGGCGGCGATGGCGTCCCCCGCATCGGCGACGCCTCGCTCAACGTCACCAACCGCATCACCGCGGCGACGGTGCTCTCTCGGGGGCTGTCCTCGTTCACGCCTTCCTTCGACCTCGACGCGGCGCAGGTGATGGCGCTGCTGGAGAGCCCCTTCGGAGCGTGGTCCGAGCTGGTGGTGCACCACCCGATGCCCTTGTTCCACATGGAGCACTGCGTGATCGCCGCCGAGCTCTCCACCGGGCGCACGCACCTCGACTGCGGCCGCCCCTGCGAGCGCCACCGCGTCTCGCTCCGCGACCGCGCGGGCATGGAGCACCCCGTCGAGGCCGACGTGGGCTGCCGCAACACGGTCTTCCACGCCGCCGCGCAGAGCGCCGCGGGGCTGGTCTCAGGCGCCCGTCGCGCGGGCGTCCGCCGCTATCGCATCGAGCTGGTGCGCGAGACCCCCGAGGACGTGGCGCGCATCGTCGACGCCTACCGCCGCCTGCTCGCCGAGCAGCTCACCGCCGCCGAGGTCTGGAGCATCCTCAAGACCGAGGGCCACTACGGCGTCGTGCGCGGCTCGCTCCGGGTCCTCGCCGGCTGAGCCGGGGTCGCGCTGCTCTCGCCCGGCGGCGGGTTCACGTTGGAACCCACGCTCTGGTCATAGGGCAGCAGCGTCCGTTGCAGGATGGCGCGGGTCTCCTCGTCGAGCGCGGAGGGCCGCTGCTCCACGTCCTCGCGCGCCAGGATGAGCCAGTGCCGCGCCTCCTCGCGCTGCCCGAGCCGCTCGCTGGTCATCCCCCGCACGTAGCGGTAGCGCACCTGCTCGTTGGCATCGAGGTGACCGAAGTCCGACTCCAGGTCCTCGAGGTTGGTGAGCGCCGCCTCGTACCGGGCCGCCCGGTAGTGGGCGTCCGCCCGGTCGAGCTGGTCGCGGTAGTTCTGGCAGCCCGACACCCACGCCAGCAGCCCGATTGCGATGAAGGCAGATCCCGTCCGCACGGCGCGCACCGTATCACGGTCGTCCTCCGCAGCGGGCACCCGTGCCGACTGGCCAACGGTCCTCCCAGGGGTGCGACACGGATGTCAGAGCCGGAGCCGTGGGGGCAGCACCCTCACCGCCCCACGCCCCGTGAATTCATGCAGAACCAAGGCACGAACGCGCTCTCCACCCCCACTGGCACGCCCACTGCACAAGCTCTCTGCGCTTCGTTCCTTAAGCTCCCTCTTCGTTGGCTTCGGTCCCGGTCGGCGCTTCCTTCTTCAGCTTCTCTTCGCTTCGACTGACCCTTCGCTTCGACTGCTCTTCGCTTCGTCCGCTCGCTTCAACGTCGCCTCCCTCTTCCTTCTTCCGTCCCGATCGCAGTCTCACCCCTCACTCTCCCCAATCGACTCCTTGAGCCCGGGGGCGCTTCCTCCCCAAAGCGCCTCCGGGCTTCTTGTTGTTCCCCCTCCCCAACACCAATGGAACCTCCGGGCCGCTCGCGCGTCCCAATGCCTGCCCGGCTCGCGGTGTCTCTCTACAACCGCTGGAGGTCTCCCGATGCGCCCCATCTTCCCGCTCCTCGCCCTCGCCCTGCTGCCCTCCCTCGCCTCCGCGCAGGACGCCCTCTGCGTCCCGGGCTCGCCCTTCTATGAGCGCGGCGACTACCGCTGCTTCCCCCGCCGCCCGCAGCCCACCCGCGCCCGCGCCTCGGTGCACGCCTCCGTCGAGGGCGGCCGCTACCTCTCCGGCGGCGGCCTCGACGCCTCCACCCGCGAGCGCATCGAGGACCACTTCGACGCCCTCGGCGACACCTTCGCCGACGCGCTCCCCTCGCTTGTCGACGGCCGCGGCGGGCTCCACACCCCGGACGTCCGCCTGAGCGTCGTGCTGCTCCCGAGCGGCGACGTCGGCCGCGTGCGGGTGCTCTCCCGCCTGGGTGACCCCTTCGATCGCCGCATCGCCCAGGCGCTCGTCTCCTCCGTCTCCGAGCACGGCGGCCTCTCCGTCGACGGCAGCGAGGTGGAGGTCATCGTGCGCCTCCACCCACAGCTCCACTTTACCCGATGGCGTAATCACCCCACGCCGCCGCCCTGCTGCTACGAGGACGACTGACGCCCTCGCGGACGTGTAACAATGGGCCCGTGGAGCCCATCCTGGTCGACGTCCTCTGCCGACGCGCCTCCTCGGTCATCGACGTCGCCGCGCGCGTCCAGCTCTTCCGAGGCATCCTCACGATCACCGACCGCGACGAGCTCCGCGACACCCTCGATCGCCTCGCCGAGCGCGCCGGCCTCCGCGACACGCACGCGCAGGTCGCGCTGCTCACCGCCGAGATCGCCCTCTGCTGGGAGCCCGACCTCCAGCGCGCGGTGCACGGCGACCGGCTCGACGTGCCCGCGAGCGCGCTCGACCCCGACGACGAGCGGCTCATCCCCGACTACGGCCGCGGCCGGGTGCTCACCCTCGGAGAGCGCAAGTCCCTCGCCCGCCGCCCCGATCGCAAGCTCATCGACCGGGTGCTCCGGGACCCGCACCCGGACGTCATCGAGCTGCTGCTGATGAACCCGCGCCTCACCGAGCCCGACGTGGTGCGCCTCTGCGCGCGCCGCCCCAACGCGCCTGAAATACTCCTTCGGGTATTCCGCTCGCCGCGCTGGGCCATCCACCCGAAGGTGCGCACCGCGCTCGCGCTCAACCCCAGCACGCCGCCCGCCATCGCGGAGGCCGTCGTCCCCCTCCTCGCCCCCGACGACCTGCACGCCCTCGCGCAGGACGAGCGCGCCGCCGTCGCCGTCCGCCGTCGCTGCGTCGAGGTGCTCTCGCGCTTCGCTCCGCTGCACGACGACCCCGACCGCGCCGTGCACTGACCCTCACACCGGCGGCAGCGCCCGCACCCTCGCGGACCACTCCGCCACCGGCCGCGGCGGCAGCGCCAGGAAGGTCTCGCTCCCGTGCGCGACCTCCGTCAGCCCCGCGTCGCGGACGATGGCGCACGACTCCTCCCGCTGCAGCGCCTCCCACTCCTCGCCCGCCGCGCGGCGCACCGCGCAGGGCCTCCCCGCGTCGTCCCAGCGCGCGAAGGCCCGCGCCTCGGACGCCGCGAACGCGTGCGCGCAGAGCAGCACCGCGTGCCCGATCTGCGCGAGCAGCTTGCCCGCTCGCATGGGCACCGACGCGTTGAGCACGAAGACCATCACCGGCGCGTCGCCCGGCAGCGGGAGCGCTCGCGAGGGCAGCTCGGCGAGCTCCGCGGTGTACGCCTGGAGCATCACCAGCAGCTTCTCGCGCTCGCTCTTGCGCCGCGGCGGAAGGGCCCTCACCACGACGGTCCCGTCGACCGCGCCGTCGCCGCCGTCGAGCGCTACGACGGCGGGCCAGTTCTTCTCGTTGGCGCGGAGGCACACCTTGCGAAACGAGCGCGACGACCACTCCGCGAAGGCGTCGCGGTAGCGGGGGTCGCCGGAGAGACGCGCCGTCGCGCCGAGGGTCGCCTGCGCGGCCGCGACGAGGAGCGCCTCCAGCGGTGCGGGGTGCTCCTTGCGGACGACGAGGTACATCACCCACGGGTCGGCCTGGGCGGCGCGCGCGTCGATGGACGCGGGGTGGTCCTTGTCGTGTTCGTAGACGGGCATCGGCGGATAGGAGAGGCGCCCGGCGGCGTCGCCGGTCGGCGGCGGGATCAGTACGACGCGGACTGCACCTGGAAGTTGATGCCGAGCGCCTCGCGCAGCGAGAAGTAGGTCTCGCTCATCGAGAAGAGGATCACGTCCTTGAGCTTCTCGGCGGGCGGGAGGTCACCGGGCAGGCCGGGCTCCATGCCGAGCATCTTGCGGGTGATCTCCAGGTCGCCGCACATCAGGAAGCCCGCGCGGGCGGCCGTGAGCTCGACGGACTGGTACCACTTCTTGATGTTCGACGAGCCGCCCTGCTCGAGGAAGTACTTGACCACCTTGCGCAGGCCCTCGACCGCGATCGGGTCCTGGGCGAGCAGCGGCGCCAGCGTCTGCGCGGCCTGAGCGGCGTCCGCGGGGACGTCCTGGTCGGACTTCACCAGCTTGATGGCCGCGAGCAGCATGACCGTGAGCTCCTGCGTCGTCGGCAGCAGCACGCGGATGTAGTGCTCGTTGCGGTAGTAGGTCATGTGCTTCGCCGCGACGAAGGCGAGCTCCTCGGGCCGCAGCCCGGAGAGCAGCCCGGCGCCCGCGAAGGACGCGATGGGCTCGCTCGGCACGTACCCGAGGCCGCCCTGCTGCTGCGGCTTCAGGAAGATCGACGGCAGCGGCAGGTTGAGGGCCTGCGACGACTGCGCGAGCGAGCGCACCAGCGCGACGGTGGTGTTCTGCGGGTCCTGCAGCTCCTTCTGGGTGAAGCCGAACTGCTGGAGCGGCTTGACCTTCGCGCGGCGAACCGCGCCGAGGATGGCCGCGAAGATCTTCCCGACGACCGGGTCCTCGTTGGGGTGGAAGAGCTGCTTGACCCAGTTCTCCTCGGTGAGCCGGCCGGTGGGCTGCAGCGGCTTGCGCGGACGGTACTGCTCGAAGAACGCCCGCAGGTCCTCCCGCGCGCGGTCGCGCAGCAGGAACGACGTCGTCGCCGCCACGCACCACGCCTTGTCGTGCTGGTGCGACTGGTAATAGAGGTCGTAGATCGCGTGCATCGCCTCGACGTTGCCGACGTCCTGCTGCGCGATGGTCTGCCAGCGCATGACGGCCTCCGCGGTGTTGCCCATGCGGGCCGCGAGCTCCGCCAGGATCTTGTGCTCCTGCAGGTCCTCGGGCTTGCGCTCGGAGGCCATCTGGAAGGCCCGCAGCGCCGCGTCGGGCTGCATCAGCCGGTCGCGGTAGATGAGCCCGAGCGCGTGCAGCAGGCTGAACTCCAGCTCCTTGGAGTCGGGCTTGTTGATGATGCGCTTGAGCATCGCGCGGTAGCCGCGCTCCAGGCTCTTCCAGTCCTTCCGCGCCGTCAGGATCTCGTTGACCTTCGCGAAGGGCTTGAGCTCCGCCGGGTTGAAGTCGAGCGCCTGGTTGTAGAAGGTCAGCGCCTCGTCCGGGTTCTTCAGCTCCTGGTTGTAGATCGACGCGATGGAGTACGCGTACCGCGCCTTGCGCTCGGCGTTGGTCTCCAGGTCGCTGATGCGCTGCACCACGTCGATGACCTTCGACCACTGCTTGGACTCCGTGTAGAGCCCGAGCAGCTTGTGCAGCAGCACGTGGTCGCGGGGCTTGATCTCCGCCGCGCCCGCGAAGGCCTGGATGGCCTTCTGCGTGTTCTTGGCCTTGTCCTGCCAGAGGGCGCCGATCTCCTGGAGCATCGCGAAGCGCTTCTCCTCGTCGTCCTCCATGTCGAGCAGCTGCGTGCGGTACCCGATCGCCTGCTCCCACTCCGAGCTCGCGGAGTGCGTGTCGATGAGCGCCCCGAGCGCCGGGCGGTACCCGGGGTACTCCTCCAGCGCCTTCTCGAGGAAGTTCGCCGCGCGGCGGCGGTCGCCCTGCGCGGACTTCACCACGCCGAGCCGGTAGTACAGGTCGGCCCGCGCCTCGGCGTCGAGCTCGTCCTTGTGGTGCACGAGCAGCACCTGGTAGTGCTTGAACGCGTTGTCCCAGTCCTGCTTGTCGAAGTAGGCGAGCGCCAGCGCGGAGATGGACTCCACGTTGGCCCGGTCGAGCGCCTGCGCCGCCGTGAAGGCCTTGATCGCGCGGTCGCCCTTGCCGAGCGCCACCGCGATGCGGCCCATGGTGAGCTGGATCTGGAGCTGCTCCGCCGGGTCACGCCGCGACGCGCGGCGGGTGAGCATCTCCGCCAGCGGCTCGGCGTCCGCCCAGCGCTGCTCGGCGACGTAGTAGTTGCAGAGCGGCCACGCGGCCTCCTCCTGGTCCGCGTCGCAGCGCAGCGCCTCCTCGTAGCAGCGGATCGACTGCGCCTGGTCGTCCAGGTACTGCGCGTTCACGCGGCCGAGCTCGGTCAGCAGCTTCGCGCGGGTGCGCGGCAGCTCCGTCGCCGCCTGCTCGCGGTCGAGGTAGCGGGCCACCTCGTACCAGTCCTCGCGCCGCGTCGCGATCGCGCGCAGCGCCTCGAGGGCGGGCAGGTGGTTGGGGTCGATGTCGAGCGCGGCCTGGTACTGGTCCACCGCGCGGAGCTCGTCGCCCAGCGAGGTCTCCGCGATCTTGCCCACGCGCACGCGCAGCTCGACCGCCTTCGCGGGGTCGCCGGAGACGTACTGCGCGAGCTGCTCGAGCATGTCCGTGGCGCGGTGCCAGTCGCCGCGCGACTCGTAGATGCGCGACAGCGCGTCGAGCGCGTCGACGTTCTCCGCGTCGATCTGCAGCACGTTCAGGAACGCGTCCTCCGCGTGCTCCACGTCCCGCTTCTCGTCGGCGTAGACGCGGCCCATCTGGAGGAAGACCGGCACGCGGTCGCGCCGCTCGCTGATGGCCGTGAGGTGGCGCTCCAGCGTGGCGATGAGCTCGTTCCACTGGCCGGTCTGGCGGTAGAGGCGCTCGAGGGCGCGCAGCGACGGGTCGTGCGAGGGGTCGATCTCCAGCACCCGCTCGAAGCGCTCGATGGCCTGCGCGGGCCGGACGAACTCCTCCTCCAGCATCTCGCCGATGCGGGTGAGCAGCTTGATGCGCTCGCGCTCCGTCGAGACGACCTCGAGCTGCTGCTCCAGCACCCCGAGCAGCTCCTGGCTGCGCCCGAGGCGCGCGTAGATGCCCTCCAGGCCGCGCATCGCGGCGAGGTTGGTCGGGTCCGCGGCGAGCACCGTCGCGTACTCCGCGGCGGCGCCGTCCAGGTCGCCGATGCGGTCTTCGAGCACCGAGCCCACGCGCATGCGCAGCTCGGCGGCCTCCGCGGGGTCGGTGACCGACGCCACGTGGCGGCGCAGCACCTCGACGAGGGCGGGCCAGTCCTCCGCGGCGGCGTGCACCCGCGCGAGCGCCGCGAGCGCCGCGCCGTCGGTGCCGTCGATCGCCAGCGCCGCGTGGAACTGCTCCACCGCCTGCGCCGGCTGCTTCAGGCTCTTCTCGTAGACCTCGCCGAGCTGCACGTGCGCGGCGCGACGGTCCTCGGGTGAGCGGGCCACCTCCACCGCGCGCTGCAGGGTCTTGGCGAGCGGCTGCCACTGACCCAGCCGACGGTAGAGCTCGCCCTGCGAGCGCAGCGCGTGCAGGTTGCCCGGCTCCGCCGCCAGGATCTGCGTGTAGATCGGGATCGCCCACTCGGGGTGCCCCAGCTCCAGGCCGTACCACTTGGCCGCGTGCAGCCCGAGCTGCGTCTTGCGCGGCCCCGCGGGCTCCGCCGTGTAGGCCTCCATGGTGGTCTTGAGCAGCTCGTTCCACTTGCTGGACGCGCCGGTGATGGCCTCGAGCGCCGCGATCGCCTCGGCGTTGGTCACGTCCTCCTCGAACGCGATCTGCGCCGCCGCGAAGGCCTGCTCCCGGTCGCCCTGCTCGGCGTCGAACACCTTCGCCGCGCGCACCATGAAGGGCACCGCCTCGGCGACGTTGCCGTCCTCCACCAGCTTGTCGTGCCGCGCCACGTAGAGCGCCGACAGCTCATCCCAGCGCGCCGCCTCGCGGTGCAGAGACTCCAGCGCCGTGAAGGCCCGCCCGTGCAGCGGATCGGCCTCCAGCACCGCCTCGTACGAGGCCCGCGCCCCGTCCGGCTCGCCGATGCGCTGCTCCCAGACGTCCGCGGCCTGCAGGTGCAGCGCGACCTTCGTCGCAGGGTCCTCGGCGACCGCGGCCTGACGGCCGAGCACGTCGACCACCTCGCGCCACTCCTCGCGCGTCGAGTGGATCACCAGCAGCGCCGACAGCGACGCCGCGTCCGAGGGGTCGATCTCCAGCGCGTTGCGCCACGCGTCGATGGACTCGTCCCCCTGGCCCAGCACGGTCCAGTAGATGGTGCCGAGCTCCGACCACGCGGCCTTGATCTCGTCGTTCTCCAGCGTCGCGGTGCCCAGCGAGATCAGCGTCTGCAGCGTGACGACGAGCTCGTCCCAGCGCTGCCCGTGGCGGTAGATCGTCGCGAGCGCCCGCAGCGCGTCGAAGGACGCCGGCTCGATGTCGAGCACGCGCCGGTAGCCCTCGATGGCCCGCTCGACGTCGCCCAGCTTCTCCAGGTAGACCGCCGCCACCCGCAGCGCGATCTCCACGCGCTGGTCCGAGTCGGACTCGCTCCCGAGCTGGCGCTCGAGCACGTCGATGAGGTCCTGCCACCGGCCCGCGGCCTCGTGCAGCGCGGCCATGGCGCTCAGCGTCTCCGCCTCCTCGCCGCGGATCACCAGCACCTGCTCGTAGAGCTTCACCGCGTCGTCGGGGCGGCCCAGGTGGGCCTCCGCGATGCGCGCCATGCGGGTGTACGTCTCCGCGCGCTCCTCGTCCGAGTCCGCCGCGTCGAGCTTGCGCTCCTGCACCGCGTAGAGGTCCGCCCAGCGCTCCTGCGCGGTGTAGATCGCCTCCAGCGCGTCGAGGCTCGGGCGGTTGCGCGGGTCGACGCCCTCGATCACCGCGCGGTACTGCACCACCGCCTCGTCCACGCGGCCGAGGTCGTCGCGCAGCAGCGACGCGAGCCGCAGCGTGTGGACGACCTTCTCCTCCGGGTCGGCGACGATCTGCGCGCGCCGCGAGAGCACCGTCACGAGCTTCTCCGCCTCGCCGGACGCCGTGTGCAGCCGGTCGAGGGACTCCAGCGCGTCGGCGTCGAGCGGCGCCACGTCCAGCACGAACTGGTACGCGCCCTCCGCGGAGGCCAGGTCGCCGCGCTCCTCCTCGTGCACGCGCGCCAGGCGCTTGCCGATCGCCACGCGGACCTCGTCCGTCGAGGCCTCGGACTCCACCACGTCGGCGTAGACGTTGGTGAGGTCGTCCCAGGCGCCGGTCGCCGCCGCGAGCCGCTCGACCTCGCTCAGCGAGCGGTCATCGAGGGGCGCCTCCTTCACGGCGCGCCCGAGCCACGCGAAGGCCCCCGCCGCGTCGCCGCGCTTCTCCTCCAGGATCTCCGCGATGCCCCGCATCGCCAGCACCCGCTCGCCCGCGTCGGGGATCAGGTCGAGCGTGCGCGACTGCAGGTCCGCCAGCTTCTCCCAGTCCTCGGTCATCCGGTAGAGCGGGTCGAGCGTCGCCGCGACCTCCGCCCGCAGCACGCCCCGGGCGAACATCCCCTCCAGCGCGGCGAGGGTGTCCGCGTGGTCGGCCTGCACGTCCATGATCTCGCGGTACACCGCGAGCGCCCCGGCGGGGTCGCCGAGGCGGTGCTCCAGCACCTGGCCGAGCCGGTAGCGCAGCGCGACCGCCTCGTCGGGCGAGAGATCGGACAGCGTCAGCTCGCGGCGCAGCACGTCGGCCACCTGGGGCCACTGCTCGAGCGCCTCGTAGAGCCGGTCGAGGGCCCGCAGCGCGCTCGCGTTGGTGGCGTCGACCTCGAGCACCGCGCGGTAGCGCTCGATGGCCGCGTCCGCGTCGGCGCGCTGCACCTCGTGGATCTGGCCCACGCGCAGCAGCAGCTCGACGTGGCGGTACGGGTCGTCCGCGAGCGCGCCGACGGCGGCGTCGTACACGGCGACCACCGTGTCCCAGCGCGAGAGGCCCTCCGCGAGGCGCTCGAAGTTGCCGAGGTTCTCCTCGACGCGCGGGTCGAGCGCGACGGCGCGGGCCATCGCGTCGAAGGCGGCCTCGGGGCGGTCGAGCGCCGACTCGTTGACGTCCGCGATGCGCTGGAGCAGCTCCAGCTTGCGGGGCACGTCGTCGGTGTGGCGCACCTCGACCTCGAGCACCTCCACGAGGGGCTCGAAGGACCCCGCCGCGGAGTACACGGGCTCCAGCACCGCCGCGGCCGCGAGGGGCGCGCCCTCCGCGCGGAGGATGGCCGTCAGCGCGCCGATGGAGGGCGCGTGGTCGGGGATGGTCTCGAGGATCTCGCGGTAGATCTCCACCGCGCGCGGCACGTCCGCGAGGTTGCCCTCGTGCAGCTTCGCCACGCGGAACCGGTACGACGCGACCTCGTCCGGGTCCGCCGCGAGGTCGGCCTCGCGCTCGAGCACCGAGAGCAGGTCCTGCCAGCGGCCCTGCGCGGTGTAGAGCGCGTCGAGCTTCTGGATCGCGAGCAGGTCCGTCGGGTCGAGCTCGAGGACGTGGTTGTACGCGTCGATGGCGCGGTCGTTGTCGTGCAGCTCGCTCTCGTAGACCGCCGCGACCTCGAAGAAGAGCCGCTTCTTCTCGTCCGCGTCGCTGATGAGCTCGGCCTTCTTCTCATAGGCCGCGAGCAGCTCGGGCCAGCGCTGGCCGGTCACGAAGATGCGGATGAGCGCGTCGAGCGCCGCGACCTCGCTGTCGTCGACCTCGACGATGCGGCGGTAGGTGCGCACCGCGCCCTCGACGTCGTTGAGCACCGTCTCGTAGATCTCCGCCGCGCGCCACAGGTAGGCCTTGCGCTCGTCGAGGTCCTCGAGGATCTCCGCCTTGCGGACGAGCGTCTCGGTGAGCTCCCTCGGCCGGTCGGTGAGCTGGTAGAGCCGCTCCAGCGACGACACGGCGTCGAGGTTGCCCGGCTGCACCGCGAGCGCCGCGACCTCGTGCCCGATGGCGCGGTCGAGGTCCCTCAAGCGCTCCTCGGACACCACGGAGGCGCGGCGGTGCAGGGCGACGCGCACGTCCGCATCCCCCTCCGCCAGCGACGCGATGCGCGCCTCGATCACCTCCACGAACGACCGGTCGATCTCCTGCGAGCGGGCGAGCCGGTCGAGCCCGGCGAGCGTGTCCTCGCGCGACGGGTCCTCCGTCAGCGCCTGCGTCAGCGCCACGAAGGCGCCCGCGCCGTCGTCCAGCGCCGTCTCCCGCAGCTCCGCCACCCGATGCAGCAGGTCCACCTTCGGCGCCCGCTCGGAGAGCCCCGCCTGCACCTCCAGCGCGTGCACCAGCCGGTCCCACGCGCCGCGCTCGCGGTACACGGGCTCCAGCGTGTCCACCACCGTCGCGGTGTACGTCGCGTCGCCGAGCATCGCCTCCAGCGCCGCCACGGCCCGGTCCGTCGACTCCTCGCGGGTCACCACTTCGCGCAGGATCTCGATCGCCGCCTCGCGGTCGCCCAGCCGCTGGTCGCGCACCTCCGCGAGCCTGAACTGCAGCGCCGCGCGGGTCTCTCCGTCGGGCGCCAGCGACACCTGCTGCGCGAGGTTCTCCGCCAGCTCCGGCCACCGGCCCAGCCGGGTGAACATCCGGTCGAGCGCCGCGAGCGCGAGGGCGTTCGTCGGGTCGCGCTCGAGCATCGCGTGGTAGGTCGCCACGCTGGCGTCCGCGTCGCCGAGCCGCTCGTCCTGCACCGCGGCGATCTCAGCCTGCACCCGGTCGTACTCCTCCGGGTCGGCGGTCACCTCCAGCCGGCGGCGCAGCGTCGCGAGCACCTCCGGCCAGCGCCCCGCCGAGCGCCAGGTGCGCTCCAGCGCCTCGAGCACCGCCACGTCGCCGGGGTTCGACTCCAGCACGCGCTCGAGCGCCGTCACGGCGTTCTGCACGTTGCCGAGGAAGCGACCCTCGATCTCCGCCACGCGCACGTAGAGGTCGCGCCCGAGGCTCGTCCCGGCGTGCTGCTCGGCGGCCTCGCGGAAGAGCACCACCACCTGCGGCCACCCGTCGACGGCCTCGGACACCCGCATCAGGGTCTCCGTCACCTCGGGGTTCGACGGGTCCTCCTGGAACGCCCGGCCGTACGCCTCCAGCGCCCTCGGCGCCTGCCCGAGCTCCGTCGCGGTCACCGCGCCGATGCGCTGCAGCAGCGCCACGCGCTCGGCCTTGTCGTCCCCCTCCGCCACGAGGATCTCGAGCGCCCGGACCAGCGCCTCCCAGTCCCCGCGCAGCTCGTACACCGGCTGCAGCACCTCCGCCGCCGCGTGTCGCAGCGACGGGTCGCGCAGCAGCCCCTCGAGCGCCTGCCGCGCGCCCTCGTGCTCCGGCGCGCTCGCGAGCACCTCGCGGTAGAGCGCCAGCGCCTCGGCGGGCTGACCCAGCCGCTGCTGCGTCACCGTCGCCAGGTGGAAGCGGATCGCCGTCACCTTCGCGTCGTCGCCGTACGCGTCGCTCACCTCGAGCTCGCGGCGCAGCACCTCGGCCAGCTGCGGCCACTGCTCCTGCTTCTCGTAGAGCCGCGAGAGCGCCGCGAGCGCCTCCGGGTCGTCGCCGAACTCCGCGACGATGGCCGTCGCGGCCTCGACCGCGCGGGGCAGGTTCTCGAGCCGCTCCTCGGCGACGCGCACCACGTCGAGCAGCAGCGCCTTGCGGGTCGCGCCGTCGGTGACGATCTCCAGGCGGCGGTCGAGCACGTTGAGCAGCTCGGCCCACTGCCCGTGCGCGCGCAGCATCGACTCGAGCGCGGCGAGCGCCTCCGGGTGCGCCGCGTCGTCCGCGAGCACCGCGCGATACTGGGTCACCGCGCCGGTGACGTCGTCGAGGTGCGTCGCGAGGATCGACCCCGCGCGCAGCCGCAGCGTGACCCGCTCGGCGTCGTCGACGGAGGCGTCGGCGATGGCGGACTCGAGCGCGTTGTGCGCCTCGCGCCAGCGGCCGGTGAGCGCCGCGGCCCGCTCGAGGTCGGCCACCGATCGCGCCTCCGACGGCGCCTGCGCGAGCGCGTCGCGGAACCGATCGAACGCCAGCGCCCCCTCGCCGAGCGGGCCCTCGTAGAGCTCGCCCAGCTTGCGCAGGGTGTCGACCTGCTCCGCCCCGGGCGCGTCGCCGAGCCGCTTGACCTCGAGCGCCGTCGCGAGGCGCTTCGCGTCGTTGGCCGCGGTGTACATCGGCACCAGGCGCAGCGCCGCGTCGCGGTTGGCCGGGTCGATCTCCAGCACCTTCTCCAGGTAGCGCGCCGCGCGGTCGACCTTCTCCTTCCGCACCTCCCAGAGCTGCGCGACCTTGGAGAAGAGCGAGACCTTCGTCGCGTCGTCCGCCGCGGGGTTCTCCGCCTCGCGCTCGAGCAGCCGGATGAGCTCGTCCCACTTCCCGCTCTCGGCGTAGAAGTGCTCCAGCTCGTCCCACGCGTGCATCGTCAGGTAGCGCTTCTTCAGGGCCTCCTGCGCGCGCCGGTCGTTGGGGTCGAGCACCAGCACGCCGCGCCACGCCTCGACGGCGATGGCGTCGTCGTTGAGCCGGTCGCCGGCGATGAGCCCGAGCTTCACGAGGAGCTGGATGCGCTGCGGGACGTCCGCGGTCATCGCGGCCTGCGAGCGCAGCACCTCCGCGAGCTTGGCGTAGTCCTTGGACTTCTCGTAGAAGCCCGCGAGCTGCGAGAGCGCCTCCGGGTGCCCAGGGTCCCGCGCGAGGACCTCCTCCCACATCTCCGTGCACACCTCCGGTCGCTTGACCTTCTCGGTGACGAAGCGGGCGAGGCCCAGGTACTGATCGAGCTGCTGCGAGGCGGGCGCGGCGGCCACCTCGCGGCGCAGGATGCGCAGGAGCTTGTCCCAGTCCTTGCGCTTCTCGTACATCGACTTGAGGTACTCGATGGCGCGAGCGTTCTCCGGGTCGATGTCGAGGATCTGCTCGTTGGCCTTGATGGCCTCGGCCTGGTTGGAGAAGCGCTCCAGGTAGATGCCCGCGATGCGCTCGTGCAGGGCCACTCGCTCGGCCTTGTCGTCGAGGATCTCGGACTTGGCCTGGAGGGTCTTGATGAGGTCCTGCCAGCGCTTCTGGCCCTCGAACTTCGCGGCCGTCTCGTCGAGCTCGCGCAGGCGGTCCGGGTCCGGCGGGGGACGCAGCGTCGTGGATGCCTCGAGTGCGCTCGAACCGTCGGTGCCCTGGATGTCGTCGGAGTTGCTCATCGTCGTTCCTTCAAGACCTCAGCGGTGCTGCGCGCTCGCGCTCCGCCCTCTTCGGGACACTGTGCTGCGAATACGGCGTGGGGGGGGCCCGGCGCGCCCGGGCGCTGGGGGGTGGCGGGCCCCGGGATGGGCCTGGGGAGGGGATCACGG
>CBIHPK010000078.1:0-35310 GCA_966211675.1 uncultured Myxococcaceae bacterium | reverse complement strand
TCGGACTCGAAGCACATCCAGCCGAGCGCCGTGGCCGCCTCGAAGAAGGTCAGCGTCGGGATCGCACCGCCCGCCATGAGCGACAGCAGCCGGTCGCAGTGTCGCTGGGCGACGGACTCGTCCACGGCCTCGCCGTCGATGGCGATGCGCTCGACGAAGCGGTGCAGGTGCGGCGAGGTGTAGCGGCCCACGCGCTGCCCGGCGGCGCGGAGCACCGAGTCGACCATGGCCGAGACGCTGCCCTTGCCGTTGGTCCCGGCGACGTGGACGGCGGGGATGCGCTCCTGCGGGTCGCCGAGGGCGTGGAGCGCGGCGCGCATGGCCGCGAGGTCGAGCACCACGCCGCGCGCAATGAGGGGCGCGAGGCGTTCGATGAGGGCGGCCATCGCGTAGGGCCTCTCAGCTCGCGAGCAGGCCGACGACGCGGCGCACGGTGGCGCGCAGCTCGGAGCGCGGGACGATGGCGTCGATCATCCCGTGCTCCAGCAGGAACTCGCTGCGCTGGAAGCCCTCCGGGAGCTTCTGCTTGATGGTCTGCTCGATCACCCTCGGGCCCGCGAAGCCGATGAGGGCGCCGGGCTCCGCGAGGTTCACGTCGCCGAGCAGGGCGTAGGAGGCCGCCACGCCGCCGGTCGTCGGGTGCAGCAGCACGGACACGAAGGGCACCGCCGCGTCCGAGAGCAGGCCCCTCGCGGCGACGGTCTTGGCCATCTGCATGAGCGAGTGGATGCCCTCCTGCATGCGAGCCCCGCCAGAGGCGCTCAGCACCACCACGGGCCTGCGGTCGCTCGCGCCGCGCTCGAAGAGTCGAGTGAGGCGTTCTCCCACCACGCTGCCCATGGAGCCCCCCATGAAGCCGAAGGCGAAGACCCCGAGCGCGATGGGCGCTCCGTCCATGGTGGCGTCGCCGACGAGCACCGCCTCGGACTCGCCGGACTGACGCCGCGATCGGGCGATGCGGTCGGGGTAGGTCTGCCCGTCGCTGAAGCGCAGCGGGTCGGTCGGCCGCAGGCCTTCGCCGATGGGCGCGAAGCTGCCGGCGTCGGTGAGCATCGCGACCCAGCGCGAGGGCGGCATCCGATGGTGGAAGCCACAGCGGGGACAGACGTCCCAGGCGCCCGCGAGCTCCTCCTCCAGCATGGTGACGCCGCAGCCCTCGCAGCGGCGGAACACCCCGGGAGCCACCGACCGCTTCTCGGCGCCGTCCACGGTCGCCCGGCCTCGTCGACGCCAGTTGGTCACAGCCCGATGATGTCTAGCGCGCGACGGGCCCCGAAGGAAACCTCGCACCGCGCACGACCATCGAGGCGGCCCCGCGGAGCTCGAGGTTGTCCCGGCACGGCATGACCTCCAGCTCTCGGGCGCTGATGGGGTCGCCGGGCGCGTAGGTCGGAGGCGGGGCGAAGTGCCCCCCCGGAGGCAGCGGACCGAGGCGGGCGACGCAGGCGTCGAAGAGGTCCATCGAGAGGTAGCGGCCGGGCTCGACGAAGACGAGCTCGAGCCACTCTCCGAAGCTCGAGGCCATGCGCTCGACCCGGGCCTCGAGAGCGCGCAGACGGACCACCTTGCCGTCGCGGTAGCCGAACTGATCGCCCAGCCCCGAGTCGGCGAAGAAGGTCACGCCGTCGATGAGCATGCCGAAGGACTGGCGCCAGCCGTCCGGGCGGTTCCAGGCGTCGAGCGACTGGTTGGGGATGTCGTCGCGGGCGCCGAGCAGGTGCAGCGCGCCCCGCAGGGCGTAGCAGCCGTTCCATCGATGGAGGAAGGCCGCGTGGTCCTCCGCGCTGCGCCCCGCGGCGGCCATCGTCGCGGCCGCGGCGGCGGGGTCGAAGGTTGGCGCGTCCCCCGGAACGATCGTCGGCTCCACCCAGCCGAGAAGCCTCTGCAGGTCCATGGCGCGGACGATATCCTGAAACGCCCCGCGGAGAGGGAACCACGCTCAGAGCACGAACTCGTCCCCGAGCGAGAGCAGCTCCAGCCGGCCCTCATGAAGCTTCGAGAGCTCCCGCTCGACCCTCGCCTGGAACGACGGCTTGATGTGGAACATCAGCCAGGGGATGTCCTTGCGAGGGAACTTCAAGAGCTCCCGCTCCAGGGTCGACGGGGTGTGGTGCCCGGAGACCTTCGCGAGCCACTCCAGCTCGTTGGGGAAGCTCACCTCCTGGAGCACCGCGCGCAGCCCGGGCGTCTCCGCGAGCACCTCCCAGAAGCGCTCCGTCGGCCCGGTGTCGCCGGAGAACGCGAGCGAGGCCCCGTCGCGGGTCAGCACGATCCCTGCGCTCTCGATGGTGTGCGAGACCAGCACGGCCTTGAGCGAGTAGCCCGCGATGTCCTGCGCCACCTCGGGCTCGAGCACCGTGAGCTGCACCGTCGACCCGCCGCCGCCGACCAGCGGGATGTTGGTGAAGTCGGGCCAGAGCACGTTGTTGAAGAAGTGGTCCTTGAGGGCGCGGATGGTCGCCGCGGTGCCCGCGACCACGAGCGGCCGGTCGGCCCCCTGGCAGCGGTTGTCCGCCAGCGAGGCGAGGTCGCGGACGTGGTCGAGGTGCGCGTGCGAGACCACCACCGCGTCGAGGAGCATCTGCTCCTCCAGGGTGAGCATCGCGGTGGTGGCGCCGGCGTCGAGCGCGAGGCGCCCGTCGACGAGGAAGCTCGTCGTGCGGTGGCGCGCCGTCTCGCCGCCGTGACAGCCGAGGACCTTGAGCTCCATGGGGTTACGCGCCCTCCGCCGACGGACGCTCGAGCGCGTCGACGAAGGCGTGCAGCTGCGCCGGGTCCGGCAGCAGCCACCCCTCCACCTCCTCGGCGCGCCGGACCAGGCGCACCCGCACGAGCCGATCGATCACCGACTGCACCGTCGCCACGTCGAGCCCCACCATCGAGGCCAGGTCGTCGGCCGAGATGGCCAGCCGTACGCCGCCGCCCTCCACCCGCTCGCCGTACTCCTCGCCCGCCCGGGCCAGGCCCAGGATCACCCTCGCCCTCGGGTCGGCCCGCGACAGGATGTCGATGTACGCGTTGGCGCTGTGCAGCCGTCGCGCGAGGCGGGTGATCATCCGCACGGCGATCTCTCCGTTGCCCATCACCATCGCCTCGAAGGTGCGGCCGTCGATCACCAGCGCGTTGAGGGGCTCGATCGCCGTCGCCGTGGCCGTGCGCGGCTTGCCGTTGAGGATCGCCATCTCGCCGAAGAACTCCCCCGGACCGATCACCGCCAGCGTGCGCTCGCCCGACGGAAAGACCTTGGAGATGCGCACTCGACCGGACTGGATCACGAACATCTCCACGCCAGGATCGCCCTCCCGGAAGAGCACCTCCCCCGCGGGATAGCTGCGTCCAAAGCGGGAAGAAAGGGGTTCTGAGGCCATTCGCGCGGAGTGTACCCGCCGCGCTTCGACACGGTCAAAGCAATGGTCAGGGCGCGCTCTTCCCCGATGCGGTCGCGAATGCCGCTCGGCGCCTCCGTCGTTGCGTACACTGCCTCTGCTCTGGCGACCTTCCAACGCGCGCTCTGCCTCGCTCTCCTCGGGCTCGGATGCGACGACCACCCGACGCCCCCGGTCCCTCCGCGCGTCCCTCCGCGCCCGATGGCCCTGCGCCCCGATCCCGTCGCCCCGTCGCCCTCGGGCGTCGGCGAGGCCCCCCCGGCGCCGGGCGATGACCCGCTGGCACGCTGCGTACGGCGCAATCGAGAGTCCCTGGGCCCGGAGCTCGGCCGGGCGCTCGCCGCCCTGCAGGACGACGCCCTGCTCGAAGACGCCTGCGGCCTCGACCTCGCCGTGCGCGCCCACGCCCCGGAGCGCTGCGCCTCCGTGCGGCTCTCCAGCCTGCGCGAGGCCTGCTCGTTCCGGGCCTCCGTGGCGGCGGCCCGACCGGAGGCGTGCCCCTCGTCGCCGGGCCTGCGCGGGCGCGACCCGGTGTGCGTCGCCCTGGCCAGCCGCGACGCCGCCCTCTGCGCCGCCGCGTCGCTCACCGAGCGGGCCCGATGCCTCGCGCTCGCGGCCGGAGACCCGAGACCCTGCGAGGCCCTCGACCCGCTCTTGCGCCCGGGCTGCGCGCGCGACCTCGAGGCCCTCCGCCCGGTGCTCCCGACGCTCGCCCGCCCGACCGCCATCGCCCCCGTGGAGAGGCTCAACGTGTGGTCGACGGCGGTGGGCGACGCCAGCGTCGACACGCCCGTCCCGTGGCTGCTGCGGGGAATCTTCCTCGACGAGGCCGGCGCCCTCTGGATCGTCGACCCCGCGGTGGGCTGGCCCTCCGCGGACGCCATGGCCCTCGAGCGCACGCTCGTCGGGGTGACGGTCCCTTCTCGGCGGGGCAGCGCGCTCGCGCTCGACGCGAGGCTCGTCGTGGCGGGCGCCCCGGTGCTGTCCACGCTCGACGGGACGCTCCGCGCCGCGGTGACCCTCACGCACGCCCCGAGGCGTCGAGGCGGGCGCGCGGCCGGGGCCGTGGTGCTCGACGGCACGAGCGGCGGGCGCTCGGTGCACGCCGAGCTGCGCTTCGACACCTTCGTCCGGGACGTGGTGATGGCCGCGTCGTTGCGGTAGAGACGGGACCATCCTGCGAGTGAGCGCCGACACCCACCTCATCGACCGCCCGGACGCGCTGCACGCCGTGGTCCCCCGCCTCGCCGCCGCGGCGTCCATCGCCATCGACTGCGAGAGCGACGGGCTCCACCACTGGCGCAGCCGGCTCTGCGTGCTGCAGTGCGCCCTGCCCGACGGGGAGGTGTTCATCTTCGACACGCTCGCGCTCGCGCACCCCCTCGGGGGCGTGCTGGGCGAGGTGCTGGGGAGCGGCGGTCCGGTGAAGATCCTCCACGACCTCTACTTCGACGCGTGGCTGCTCCGCGGCGCGGGGATCACCCTCGGCCGGGTGGTCGACACCTCCGTGCACGCGCGCTTCCTCGGGCTCCGCGAGACGGGCCTCGCCACGCTGCTCTCGCAGCGCTTCGGGGTCGCGCTCGACAAGAAGTTCCAGCAGTACGACTGGGCGATGCGGCCGCTCGACGACGCCCTGCGCACCTACCTCGCAGGCGACGTCCGGCACCTCCACGACCTGCACCGCGAGCTCGACGCCGACGCCCGCGCGAGGCTCATCCACGACGAGGTGCTGGAGGAGACCGGCTACGCCCTGCGGCGGGCGCTGCGAGACGCCGACGACGAGCGCCTCCCCTACGCGAAGGTCAAGGGCCGGCACGGGCTCGACCCGGCCGGGCGCGCGGTGCTCCGCCGGCTCGCGTCGGCGCGGGAGAGCCTCGCGGAGGCGCGCGACCTGCCCTCCGGGAGGGTGCTCAGCAACGCCGCGATGGTCGAGCTCGCGAGGCGACGCCCTCGCTCCAACGAGCGGATGAAGTCGATGATCCAGGGCGGGCTGCGCGACGACGAGGCCCTGGGGCTCTGGGCGGGCGCGGTGCGCGACGGAGAGGCGGACGGGGACGTTCCGCCAGACGAGCGTTACCTCTTCGAGTCCGAGCGCACGGGCATGGACGGGACGCTGCGCCGGCGACGCGAGGTGGCGCTGCAGCGATGGCGCGCGGAGACGGCGGCGGCGCGCGGGGTCGACGCGCAGGTGGTGCTGCCGGGGCACTGCCTCGAAGCGGTGGCGGGCTCGGACCTTCGCGAGGTCGACGACCTGCGGCGCATCGACGGCCTCGGCGACGTTCGCATCGCCCGCGACGGCGAGGCCATCCTCGCCACCCTCGCCGCGGCCTAGCGAGGGCTCAGAGCCCGCGCAGTCGCTGCAGCCCCGCCCAGCGCGAGGCGACCTTGATCAGCACGCCGCGCAGCGCCGGGGAGGGCACCTCGCGGATCGTCTGCGTGAGCTCGTAGGGCACCGGCGCGGGGCGCACCACCAGCTTCTTGATCGGCTCGACCTTCGCGGGCATCGCCCCTCGCGGCCCCTGCTTGAAGCGCAGCTCCGTGACCTCCACCCCGGCCACCACGCGCCGCACGCGCGCCAGCAATTGCTGACGCTGGGCGTGGAGCTCCTGCAGCCACGTGGTGTTGCGCACCCAGACCGTGAGCACGCCCGAGCGCAGCGAGACGGGCTGCGTGGCCGCGGCGATGTCCGGCCCGACGGCCTCCTCCCACGCGGGCCACACGCCGAGCGCCTGGCGCACCCTCGCCGGGTCGCGGATCGCCTCGGCCATCAGCGTGCCGATGTGCGCGGTGCCGATGGGCTCGTAGCGGTTGTTGCGGCGGAGCTTCACCGCGCGGCCTCCTCCCCCCGCCAGGCCTTCGCGAAGGCCAGCGCCCGCGCCGCGTCGATGGGGCCGCCCGCGCGCCCTCCCTCTCGCAGCGCGCTCCCGACGATGACGCCGTCGGCCAGGGCCGACCAGCGGGCCGCGGTCTCCACGCGCACGCCGCTGCCGAGCCACACCGGGTGACTCGGCACGGCCCGCTTCACGCGCGACACGAGGCGCTCGTCGGCCTCCGCTCCGGTGCGCACGCCGGTCACCACCACCACGTCGGCGAGGGCGCGCTCGACCACCTCCACGGCCTCCTCGGCGACGGCCTCGTCGCCGCTCGCGCCCAGCGGGGCGGAGTGCTTCACCCCGACGTCCGCCACGATGCCCACGCCCGCCGCGTCGAGGTGACGCCGCATCCGCAGCAGCCGCGCGGCGTCGGTCTGGATCACCCCCTGGTCGGCCACCCGCGCCCCGGCGAGGATGTTCACCCGGATGAAGCGCGCCTCCGTCGCGACCGCCACCGCGAGCGCCGAGGCGCCGTCGTTGCGCAGGATGTTTACCCCGACGGGTAAACCCGATGCGGACCGCGCGACGCCCACCAGCACCGCCATGGCGGCGACCGTCTCCGGCGGCACCGCGTCGCGGAAGAAGGGCGCGTCGCCGAAGTTCTCGACGAGCACCGCGTCGAAGCCCGCCGCGGCGAGGGCGAGGGCGTCCTCCGCGGTGCGCGCCCGCAGCGAGCTCATCTTGAGCGAGGAGCGAGGCGACCCCGGCAGCGGACTCAGGTGGATCACGCCCACCAGGGCGGGACCATGCTCACGGAAGCGCATGCCCTGCTTTGTCCCCCGACCGCGACGGGCCCGCAACTCCGCGGCACCGGGGATGCCCGGTGCGCGTGCGGGGCGATTCCGATAGATTCCGCGACCAATGATGCTTCGCGCCCGACATGCCTGCGTCCTCGGCCTGCTCACGCTCCTCCAGGCGGCGAGCCTGGGCGCGCAACCCGTGCCGCCTCCGGCGCCGCCGGTCGCGCCGGCCAACCCCCCGCCGCCGCCGCCCGCGGAGACGACGCCCGCCGAGGCGACACCCCCGCCGCCGCCGCCGCCGCCTCCGGCCGCGCCGGTCGCCGAGGGACCGCGCACGGCGGTGATCGACGCGGCGCCCATCGGGGTCGACGCGGCGGCCGGAAGGTACGTCACCAACGTGCTGCGGGAGGCCCTCACGGCGATGGGCTGCCAGGTGGTTCCGCAGGCCGAGCTCTACGACGCCGCGCGGCGGCTGGCGCTGCCCTTCCCGGTGCCCGCCGATGGGATCTTCACCCTCGAGCGCGCGCTCCAGACGCCGCTCGCGGTGACCGCGGAGGTGCGGGCGGCCCAGGGCCAGTACGTGGTGCACCTCCGGGTGCGCGTCGCGGTGGAGCCCGACGAGCGCACCCGCGACGTGACGGCCACGCAGTTCCAGCTCGGGGCGGCCATCCGGGAGGCGCTGCCGCCGCTGCTGGTTCCGCCCCGGCTCGGCCAGGCGCCCGCGGCCGGGAGGCCCAGCGCCCTGGGAGAGATCACCTCCGTGGAGGGGCCCGCGACGCCCGCGGCCCCGCCCGCGAGGCGAACGCGCCGACCGCGCGCCCACCCGCAGCGATGGGAGCTGAGCGTCGGAGCCATCGCCGCGCTCGGTCCGGGGCGCGACGGCTTCGCCAACGCCCTCATCGCCGCGCGCGTCTCCTACTTCCCCAAGGACCGCCTCGGCTTCTCCCTCTCCCTCGACTACGTCAACCTCCGAGGGCGGGACGAGCGCGTCTCCAACGTGCTCATCCTGGCCGGGGTCGAGACCGCGGTCGACCTGCTCCCCGGCCGCCGGGTCTTCATCCCGCTGCGCGCGGAGATCGGCTACCTGCCGCAGAACGGGCCCGTGTTCCGGCTGACCGCGGGGGTGAGCTTCTCGCTCTCGCGCAGGGTGCGGCTCAACGTCGACCTGCTCTCGCCCACGCTCTGGGTGCTGCCCGAGACCACGCCGGTCAGCCTCGACCTCGGCGCCCATCTGGTCGTCGGGCTCTGACCGCTCCAGTACTCCCAGTGTGGGAACCAATGTTGAGGTTGTGCGCGCAGTGCGGCGAGGAGGTTCCCGAGGGCGGCGGGTGCACGCGTTGCGGCGCCCCGGAGCCCTGCTGGGAGCCCGAGCGGCGCACCCCCGGCGGCGTGCTGCGGGACCTCTTCGCCTTCCTCGCGGGCGCGGCGTCGGGCCTCATGTGCCTGCTCGCGGCCTTCGCGTTCCTCTACGGCTGGATCGGCCCCGGCCTCGGTCAGCGCATCCTCCAGGTGGTCATGGGGATCATCGTCGTCGGCGCCGGCGTCCCGGTCGGTCTCGGCCTCCTCTGGAGCAGCGTCTCCGGCGTCTTCGAGCGCCGTTGGGTCCACCGCGAGGTCAACGGCCGCAGCGCGCTGGCCACCACGCGTCTCGGCCGGCTGGTTTCCGCGAGCGGCGGCGGACGCTTCCCCGGCCCGGCGCTTACCATCCCTGGTAACGACCTCTCCGCCCTGGAGGCCTTCGCGCAGTACGGGGTGCTGCGCACCGAGGTCCCGACGGTACACGGCCTGCGCGGGAGCCCCCCTCGGGTCGACGTGTCGCTGCTCGCCACGCTGCTCTCGCTCGCCGGGCGACATCGGCTGCAGCTCCGGGTGACCCGCGATGTGAACTGGTCGCGCCTCGGCGAGAAGCTCACTCGCCACGAGTTGCCCGTCGCCCTGGAGCTGCGCCGCATCGACGCCCTGCCCGGAGCGGAGGGCGCGGACTTCCTCGCGGCCCGGCTCCTCGACGCGCTGGAGGCACCGACCGTGACCGTCGCGCAGGCCGATCCGCTCCTGCCGTACCGGGCCCCGGCGGCGGTCGCCGAGACCTCCCGGGAGGCGCCGTGGGTGCGGCTCCCGCAGGCGATCTTCGCGATGTCCAAGGGCGACCCGCGCTTCCGCCGGGAGACGCGGGTGCGGCTCGAGTCGATGCTCCCTCCGGCCGCCGAGGTGCGGTCGGCCGAGGTCGTCTGCGCCGAGCTCACGGCGATGCTGCAGGCCACCGGCGATCCCAGGATGGGCGGGATGATCCTCCGCCAGATCGAGCTCGGCTTCGCGATGCGCGCCCCGGCGCCCGCGAGCTGATCGGGGCCTCGCCGTCGGGACAGGCAACGTCCCGCGTGCCAACACAAGCCGTTGCGGGGTGGGGAGGGAGACGCATAGGGTCCGCGCCCCCCGCTTTCATTCGTTGAGGAGGTTCGTGGAGATGGCGCTCGATCCGGTCTCGGTCATCGCAGAGGAGTTGGGAGTCGCGTCGCGCGGCGTGCACGCGGTGGTCGAGCTGCTGCTGGGCGGGGCGACGGTGCCCTTCATCGCTCGCTACCGGAAGGAGGCCACCAACGGCCTCGACGAGGTGCAGATCCGCACCATCGAGGAGCGCCACGCCTACCTGAAGGAGCTCGAAGAGCGCCGCGCCGCGGTGCTCGAGGAGATCGCGAAGCAGGGCAAGCTCGACGACGCCCTGCGCGACCGCATCAACGCCTGCCGCACCAAGGCCGAGCTCGAAGACCTCTACCTGCCCTTCAAGCCCAAGCGCCGCACCCGCGCCATGATCGCCCGGGAGAAGGGCCTCGACCCCCTCGCCCAGCGCATCGCGTCGCAGTCCGAGGAGGGCGATCCGCTGGTCGAGGCCGAGCGCTTCGTCAACGCGGAGAAGGGCGTCGGCACGGTGAAGGAGGCGCTGCAGGGCGCGAGGGACATCGTCGCGGAGTCCGTGGCGGAGACGCCCGCCGTGCGGAGCTGGGCGCGGGAGCTGTACCTCGACGAGTCGGTGCTGGTGGTGACCAAGGCCCCGGAGGTGAGCGCTCCGACGAAGTTCGAGGCCTACTACGACTTCCGAGAGGCGGTGCGCACGCTGCCCTCGCATCGCTTCCTCGCGGTGCGCCGGGGCGAGGCGGAGAACGTCCTGCGCTCGGAGCTGGAGGTCGACACGGCGAGGTGCGTCGCCCACCTCGGGGTGCTCGCGGGACGCCGGCCGGCGTCGCCGTGGAGAGAGCAGCTGGAGCTCGCCGTGAGTGACGCCTGGAAGCGCCTCGTGGCGCCGTCCATCGAGAGCGAGGTGCGCGTCGAGCTCAAGCTGCGCGCCGACCGCGGGGCCGTCGACGTGTTCGCGCAGAACCTCCGGGCGCTGCTGCTCGCGGCCCCCTTCGGAGCCCGCACGGTGATCGGCATCGACCCCGGGCAGCGCACCGGCTGCAAGGTCGCGGTGGTCGACGCCACGGGCCGGCTGCTCGACCACACCCTGCTCCACCTGGTGCAGGGCGACGCGGCCGTGGCGCGCTCCAAGGACATCCTGCTGGGGCTCGTGGCGAAGCACCACCCGGCGGCGGTGGCGGTGGGCAACGGCACGCACGGGCGCGAGACCGAGGCCTTCGTCCGGGAGGTGCTGGGCGCCTCCGGGGGAGTGTTCACGGTGATGGTGAGCGAGTCCGGCGCGAGCGTGTACTCGGCCTCGGACGTCGCCCGGGAGGAGTTTCCGGACCTCGACCTCACGGTGCGCGGGGCCATCTCCATCGCGCGGCGGCTTCAGGACCCGCTGGCCGAGCTGGTGAAGGTCGACCCGAAGTCCATCGGCGTGGGGCAGTACCAGCACGACGTCTTCCAGGCGCTGCTCGCCCGCAAGCTCGACGAGGTGGTCGAGAGCTGCGTCAACTCCGTCGGGGTGGAGCTCAACACCGCGAGCGCGCCGCTGCTCTCTCGCGTGGCGGGCATCGGCCCGACGCTGGCCCGGCGCATCGTGTCGCACCGCGAGACCGCCGGGGCCTTTCGCTCTCGCAAGGACCTGCTGGCCGTCGCGGGCCTCGGGCCGAAGACCTTCGAGCAGTGCGCGGGCTTCCTCCGGGTGCGCGACGGGGCCTCTCCCCTGGACGCCTCGGCGGTGCACCCGGAGCGCTACGGCGTGGTCGAGGCCATGGCGAAGGACCTCGGCACCGACGTCGGCACCCTGGTCGGCAACGCGGCCCTCGCGGCCAAGGTGCAGTGGCAGAAGTACCTCTCCGGCGACCTCGGGGAGTTTACGCTGCGGGACATCCTGCAGGAGCTCCAGAAGCCGGGGCGCGACCCTCGCGCGGACTTCGAGGCGCCGAAGTTTCGCGACGACGTGCGCTCGCTCAACGACCTCAAGCCCGGCATGGCGCTGGAGGGGATCGTCACCAACGTCACGGCCTTCGGCGCCTTCGTCGACATCGGCGTGCACCAGGACGGGCTCGTCCACGTGTCGCAGCTCTCCGACCGCTTCGTGCGCGACCCGGCGGAGGTCGTGCGGGCGGGCGACAAGATCAAGGTGCGGGTGGTCGAGGTCGACCTCGTGCGCAAGCGCATCGCGCTCACCGCGAAGTCCGGCCCCATCGCCGCGAAGCCCGCGGGCGGAGCGCCTCCGTCGCAGCAGCAGGGGCCGCGAGGGGGACCGGGCGGCCGGGCCCCGCAGGCCCCGCAGGCCCCGAAGCAGGAGTTCAAGAACAACCCCTTCGAGCGCCTGCTGAAGCGCTGACCCTTCCTCCTTCGACCCATCTCGACGTCCCCCGGTCGCGGCTCTAGACAGCCCGCATGACCACTCGCGCGACGCTCCTCGTGCTGGTCCTCTGCGGATGCTCGTCGACGCCGAGGCCCGTGACCATTCCAGAGCCCGGCCGGGTCGTCTGGGAGCAGTGCCACGCCGACGTGGTGCAGTGGTGCCGCCAGCACAGCCACGGCGACGCCACGCAGACCGCCGCCTGCGAGCAGGATCGGGCCAACGAGTTCGCCGGGCTCATCACCGACGAGGCCCGACGGGAGTACCTGGGCACTCACGGCTGCCCGATCTGACCCTCCTATCCCTTCAGCCCCCGCTCCAGCCGGTCGAGCTTGCGCAGCGAGGGGAAGAGCCCCGACCAGAGCGCCACCACCAGCAGCGTCCCGAGGCCGCCCACCACCACGGCGCGCACGGGCCCGATCCACTCGGCCATCAGGCCCGACTCGAACTCTCCGAGCTCGTTCGAGGCGCCCACGAAGACCTGGTTCACCGCGCCCACCCGGCCGCGCATGGAGTCCGGCGTGGCGAGCTGCACCGCGTGCTGCCGCACCACCACGCTGATCATGTCCGAGGCCCCGAGGACCACCAGCATCGCGATCGAGAGCGGGAGGCTGCGCGAGTACCCGAAGGCCACCGTGGCCGCCCCGAAGATCGCCACGCTCACCAGCATCCAGAGCCCCGCCCGGCGAACCAGCGGCCGGTAGGCGAGCCACACGGCCATCGCCGTCGCGCCCAGCGCGGGAGCGCTGCGCAGGAGCCCCAGCGACCAGGCCTCGGCGTGCAGGATGTCGCGCGCGAACATCGGCATCAGCGCGACGGCCCCGCCCAGCAGCACCGCGAAGAGGTCGAGCGAGATCAGCCCAAGCACCAGGCGGTTGTTCCAGACGTAGCGCACGCCCGCGAGGAGCTCGTGCCACGAGCGGGCGCGCGACGAGGCCGGGCGCGTCGAGGGCAGCGGCTCGACGCCGAGCACCAGGGCCGCGGCGGTGGCCGAGCCCGCCATGGCGACGAGGTACACCACCGCCGGGCCGCCCAGGCCGTAGAGCAGACCGCCGAGCGAGGGCCCCGCGATGGTCGCCACCTGCCAGACCGTGGAGCCCCAGGAGATGGCGCTGCCGAGCACCACGTCGGGAACGAGGTTGGGCAGGAGCGCCTGCGACGCGGGCCCCGCGAAGGCGCGCGCGACGCCGAGCAGCACCAGCACCGCGTAGATGGGCGCCACGGAGGTAATCCCCTGGCGGGTCAGCAGCAGGAGCACCGCCCACCCGAGGGCGACGAGCGAGTGGCAGGCGACCACCACGCGCCGACGATCGAAGCGGTCGGCCACGGCGCCGCTCACCAGCGCGAGCCCCACCGCGGGCAGGAACTGCGCGAGCCCGATGTACCCGAGGTCCCGCGCCCGGTGCGTCGTGGCGTACACCTGCCAGCCGATGGCCACGCTCGCCATCTGCGTGCTCAGCACCGAGGCCAGCCTCGCCAGCTGGTACCGCCGGAAGGACACGAAGCCGAAGGCCGCGAGGGCCCCGCCGGACTCAGACACCGAAGCGCGCCCTCCCCGCGAGCAGCAGCCGCTCGGCGAGCTCCAGCGCGTCCGCGGGCCAGAACTCCATCGGCCTCGGCCGGCGGGCGCCCGCCTCGCGCATCGGCCGACACGCGAGCAGCTTGTTGCGCCAGCGCGCCGGCACCGCCTCGCGGCCGTGGATCGCCCCGAGCAACGCGCCCGCGATGGCCGCGTTGGTGTCCGTGTCCCCGCCGCGGCCCACGGTGTCGACCACGCCCTCCTCGAAGGACGGCGCGCGAAGCGCCTGGTGGAAGGCGTTCTGGAACGCGATGCGCACCCAGCCCATCTGCCGGTAGTACTCGTCGGGCGGTCCGCCCCTCGCCGCATCGAGCATCTCCGCCACCCCGGGGTCCCTGCCCGGCCGGCGCGCCTCGTCCATCGCGAAGCCCCACGCCGCCTCGCCGTCGCCGCCCCGCGCGATCACCTCCGCGATGGCCCGCACATAGACCGCGCACGCGTCGCGGCAGAGCGGGTGCGGGTGCGTGAGGGCGCTGTCCTCCGAGGCCATGCGCGCCGCGCTCATCGGGTCGGCCGCGCCGAAGATCGCCAGCGGCGAGACGCGCATCAGCGACCCGTTGGCCTGGCTCTCCCGCGAGGCCGCCGAGAGCACGCGCCCGAGCCGCTGCGAGGGGTCCGCCCCTCCGACCGCGCCCGCCGCCAGCGCGGCGGTGATGGTGCCGCCGCGGTCGAAGGGCGACGAGGTGATCCAGTGGATGTACGCCTCGACGACCCTCGACGGGTCGAAGCCCTCGTCGCGCACCAGCACCCGCGCCAGCATCAGCGCCAGCTCCGAGTCGTCCGTCGCCTGCCCCGCGAAGGTCATCCAGTGCCCGTGGTCGCTGAGCTCGCGCACGCCCCCTGGGGCGTCCCGACGGATGCGCTCCGCCGACTGGAACTCCACCTGCCCCCCGAGCGCGTCGCCCACGAGCTGCCCCAGCCAGCAGCCCTGCGCCCTCGACAGGAGCGCCGCGTCCCCGACGTGCCGCCCCGCCTTCAGCCTCGCCAGCGGGAGCCAACCCCGCTGCCCCGGCGTGTACACCTCGTGCCAGTCGCGGCCCACGAGCGCTCCCACCGCCGCGGGCGCTCCTCCGAAGGCGAGCACCGTCTCGATCTCCCCGAGCCGCGTGTACGTGATGGCCTCGCCTGCCTGGTCGATCACCACGCCGTGCGCGGCGCGCAGCAGCGCGTGACCCGCGCAGAGGTCCCACCCCGACGGGCTGGCGAGCGTCACGGCCGCGACGCCCTCCGCCGCGGACACGAGCGCGAAGCGGTACGCGATGCTGGTGAGCGGGCGGTAGCGCCCCGGGGTGACGCAGCGGGCGGTGGCCTCGGCGCAGCGGTCGGCGTGCTGTGAGACGAAGACCGGCGCGCCCTCGTCGAGGGTGAGCGCCGCGAGGTCGGTCCGCAGCGCGACGCCGTTGCGGGTGAGCGGGCCGCAGCCCTCGGCCCAGGCGAAGAGGTCGCCCTCGTCGTCGGGGTAGGCGTAGGCGAAGACCACCCCCAGCACGGGCTCGGCCTCGAGGAGCAGCCCGATGGACACCGCCGCCCCGCGGAAGCCTTCGAGGAAGGGGCGCGTCCCGTCGTTGGGGTCGACCACCCAGCAGCGCGCCTCGGAGGGGTCGGCCGCGGGGGTGAAGCCCGTCTCCTCGCCCCGCCAGTGCCAGGGAAAGCGGTCGAGCAGGGCGCCCCGCAGGTAGACCTCCACCTCGCGGTCGATGTCCGCCGAGTCGCCCGACCCCCTCGGCCCCCCCTCGCGATGGAACTCCTCGCTCAGCCGCCGCCCGGCCTCCCTCGCGGCCTCGATGGCGGCCTGCAGTGCGTCGGCGAGCGGCGGTCTCGATGGTTCCATTCCGCGTGTCATCATGCTGGCTCGCGCGATGTTGTCACGCTCGAAAACCTTTGCTCTCCCGCGGCGTCCATAAGCCTTCGATGAGCTCCTCCCACCCCCGCCTCACGGCCCTGCTCGCCGTCCTCGCCTCGGTGGCGTTTACCGTCCCGGGTAACACCCAGGTCATCCCCGCGGGCAACCCCCGGGTGCTCCAGGTGCTGCAGGAGCTGCGCGCCTCGGTGCGCGACACCCGCTACGACCACTCGACCCGCATCGACCCGGCCGCCGGTCGCTACCACTTCGACTGCTCCACCATGGCGGCGTGGGTGCTCGGCCGCGCCACGCCCCGCGCCCGGGCCGCGCTCCCCGCCGGCCGTCCGCTCGCGGTGGACTTCTGGCGGGCCATCCGCGACGCCCCCACGACCCGTCCCCGCAACGGCTGGCTGCGCGTGGCGCGCATCGCCGACGCCCGGCCCGGCGACGTGCTGGCGTGGCCCCGGCCGCGGTGGTTTCGGTCCAACAACACCGGCCACGTGGCCTTCGTGGCGGAGCCTCCGACGGTGACCGCGAGGGGCGTGCTGGTGCGGGTCACGGACGCCACCTCGGTGGGCCACCAGGACGATCCCCGCAACCGCGAGGGCGGCCCCACGGGCTTCGGCCAGGGCACGCTGCTGATCGCGACGGACCCGGCCACCGGCGAGGGCACCGCCTACGGCTGGGTGGGGGCCTACACGCCCGACGAGTGGATGATCGCGACCCCGGTGCGCGTCGGCCGCGTGGTGCGCTGAGCGACTACGGCACGACCGGCGGCGCGGTGAAGGACTGCAGCAGCGCCACCATCGAGGTGACCGTCGACTCCACGCGGTGGAAGGGGCCGAGCGTCGGGTCGAGCGTGCCGGTGGTGTGCAGGTCGCTGCGGCGGTCGCGCGCCTCGGCGTAGTGGAGCACGAGGTCGCGCAGGGTGGTGAAGGTGCCGCCGTGGCCCCACGGCCCGGTGCTCGCGACGTTGCGCAGCGACGGCGTATGGAACTGCCCCCGCATCGCCTCCACCGCCGCGATGCGGCGGAGGTGGGCGCTGGTCGAGGGCGCGTCGCTGAAGGCCCCGTCGGCGCGGAAGGGGCTCTGCCGCAGCGAGTCGACGCCCTCGAAGCGCCCGAGGTCGGGCTGCAGGTCGGCGCGCCCGGTGTCGAAGTGGATGTTGTGGAAGCTGTCGTCGGAGAGCGACGGGCCGTGGTGGCACTGGTCGCAGCCGACCTCGAAGAAGATCCCGAGGCCGTCGCGGGCGGCGGCGGAGAGGGCGTTGATCTCGCCGCGGGCGTAGCGGTCGAAGGGCGACTCTCCCGGCGTCACCGTGCGCTCGAAGGCCGCGATGGACTTGCCCACGTTGGTGAAGATCCGGTCGATGGCCCGCTGGTCGTCGGCGCTCATGGCCTCCCAGGCGGACTGTCCGGGCATGCCCGCGGCGGGGAAGCGGGCGCGGTCGCCGAGCGGGGGGAGCGCGCCATACACGGCGGTGTATTCGGTCGCGTAGCGCCCCGCGATGGCCTGCGCGAGCGCGAGCCGGGTGAAGCCCATCTCGCGCGGGTTCTCGAAGGGCCCGAGGGCCTGCATCCAGGCCGAGTCGGCGCGCCCGTCCCAGAACTGCCACCGCTGCCCGGAGGCCGCGAGGACGCTGGGCGCGTTGCGGTCGCCCATGGCCACGCCCATGCTGCGGGCGGTGCGGTCCGCGAGGCCCGCCGCGGGGTCGTGGCAGTGGGCGCAGGCGACCTCGCCGTTGGCGGAGAGGCGCGCGTCGAAGAAGAGCGAGCGTCCGAGCGAGGCGGCCCTGGGGTCGTCCGCGAAGGCGTTGGTCGGGTCGGCGGGGGGTCGGGCGCGCGGGACCATCGCCTGGACCATCTCCCACGCGTCGAGCGAGAGGCGGCCGTCGTAGCGCGTGGCGGCGGGGCGCACCGGGCGCGTGCGGTGGTCGAGGCGGGCGAGCGCGTCGGCGATCTCGAAGGGCAGATCGTGCGTGTCCGGCGCGTCGAAGAACTGCACGTAGGCCATGGTCCGCGGGTCGACGAGGAGCACCAGCGGGAGGTGCTGCGGGCCGATGGAGAGCGGGCGCCAGGTGGCGGCGTCGGAGCGGGCGAGCGCGGTCGGCGCGGCGTCGTAGCGGGCGCGCCAGTCGGCGAGGTCGCGGTCGTCGGGGGGGAGGTTGTCCGCGGCGCTCACCAGCACGTCGACGAGGTCGAGGCGCGACGCCTCCGGGAGCTCCAGCAGCCGGCGGGTGTGCGCCGCGTGGTGCTGCGACGGACCCGACCAGGCCGCCATCACCCGCACCACCAGCAGCCGCGGCTCCGTGGCGCAGGGCGTGTAGTAGCGGCCGAGGCGCAGCGCCCCCTCGGCGGTCGGGAGCGAGAGGTCGGGCAGCGGGGTCTTGAAGGAGACCTCCGGGGACTCGGGGTACGGCAGCGCCCCGCCGTCGGGGCAGCGGTCGGAGGAGCGGATCACCCGGGGGACGTCCACGCCGGCGTCATGGGCCTCGTGGGCGACGTCCACGGGCGCGTCGACCGGGGCCACGACGGCGGCGTCTCCGGCGCCCTGCGGCGCAGCGGAACACCCCAGGATCAAGAGCGCGGCGAGCGAGATGCGGCGGAGCACGGTGGCTCTTCTATGCACCATCGCGCCCGCTTCGACATGACCCCACTCTCACACTGGACACTTGCGCAGCCATCGCCCGATGGGTCATCAACGGGGATCGCATGGACCCACCGCGCCGTCCGCCGCTGCGCATGAGCGTGCTCGTCGCGCCCACGATCGAGCTCCACCTCGACGAGGACTCGGCCTTCGCGGCGCTGGGCGCGGTGCACGACGCGCGCGTGGCGCTGCGGGCCCTCCCCTCGCCGCCCGTGACGCTCATCGACACGCTGGCCCTGCACGAGCGAGAGCTGGGCATGGCGCTCGGGGCCACGAGGGCCCGCGCGTGGCTCAAGGGACGCCGCGCTCGCTGAGCCCCCTCCGCGCTCTCGGGACCACCCTTCACCCTTCGGGCCGGAGCGGTGATATCCCCAGTCGCGCCATGCGTTTCCACATCCGCACACGGATCCCGCAGCCCGGCTCGACCAACGCGCTCACCGCCTCGCGCGACGGGCGCTTCGTGGCGACCACCAACTTCGACCAGAAGCTCCGCGTCTACGACGGGCGCTCGCTCGCGCTGCTCAAGACGCTGCACCTGGGGACGTCCTTTCCCCACGGCGTCTGCTTCTCGCCGGACGGATCGCTCGTCGGCTCGGGCGGCAAGGCCATCATCCTCTTCGACACCACCACCTGGAAGAAGGTCGGCTCGCTCAAGGGGCACCGCCACGAGATCCAGGCCGCGACCTTCTCTCCCGACGGGGCGCGCGCCTACACCGGCAGCGGCAACCACTACACCCCCGCGGACTGGTCGGTGCGCGCGTGGGACCCGAGCTCCGGCGCCGAGCTCTGGCGCTGGAAGGGTCCGACCTCGGTGTACGCCGTGGCGGCCTCGCCCGATGGCGCGACGGTCGTCGCGGGCGACCGGGACGGCCGCGTGGTCCTGCTGGACGCGGCCACCGGGGCGGTGCGCTGGCAGACGCAGCCCGCGCGCTGGATCTACTGCCTCCGCTTCACCCCGTCGGGCGACGCGATCGTCGCGAGCGGCGACTCGGACTTCCTCGCGGTGATCGATCCCTCGACCGGGGCGCACCGCGAGCTGCCGCTGGGCGCCGGGGCGAGGACCTTCGCCATCACCCGCGACGGCGCGACGGCCCTCGTGGGCAAGACCTCCTACGGCGATCCGCAGAACGTGGTGGCGATCGACCTGGCGACGGCAGAGACCCGCTGGGCGAGCGAGCCCCTCGGCCGCCTGCCGCAGGGCCTCGCGCTCTCGCCGGACGACGACGCGATCTACGTGCTGATGAACGACCCGCACGAGCTCGTGGTCTTCGAGCGCGACGGCTGAGCCCTGAGGGGCGCTACTCGGCGGCGAGGCCCCGCAGCGCGCGGTCGTGGAAGAGGAGCATCTCGACCCCGCCCGGTCCGCGGTTGAAGACGTAGTCGTGCGGCCCCGCGAGGACGCGCAGGTCGTGGGCGATGCCGCGAGCGCGGAGGGCCGCGTCGAGGGCCGCGACGTCCCGGCGATAGACGTCCCCGTGGGAGGTCACGAGGCGCACCCGCTGCGATGGTCGGGACGGAGAGGGGACGTAGCGGGAGAGCACCCGGTCGATGCGGCCGCGCACCGCGGGCTGTAGCGCTCCGACGACGCCGAAGACCTCCGGGTGCGCGAGGCCGATCTCCAGCGAGTGCAGGCCACCGAGCGAGACCCCGTCGATGCCCGTGGCCGCGCGGTCGGCGAGCACCGGGAGCTCCCGGCGGGCGCGGGGCACGAGGGTCTCGACGACCCAGCGGTCGAAGCCGTGCTGTAGCACCCCCGCGTCGGCGCCGAGGACGTCCGGGGTGAAGGGCGCGACGACCACCATGCCCTGATAGGGGCGCGCGGCGAGGTCGCGCCGGAGCTGCGAGTAGCGTCCCTCGTCGACGTGCCCGAGGAAGGCCTCGCGGCGCAGCGGGCGCATCCGCAGCTCACGGTCCGAGGCGCCGAGCTCGTAGTCGCGCGACCACCCGAAGGCCCCGCGCTCGACACCGCGGAGGGTCTCGCCCCAACCGTGGAGCGCGACCAGCAGCGGGAGCTGCTCGGCCGGGTGGGAGGGAGCGGGCAGCATCACCACGACGCGCATCGGACCGACCGGCGTCTGGGCGAAATCCCAGACGACCGTGCGGAGCGAGCTGGGACGGGGCGGGGACTGGGCGAGGGCGAGGAGGCGGGAGAGGGCGATCAGACCGACGCCCAGCGCGAGGGCGATGAGCGTCGGGGCGCTGATCCGCGCGCGTCGTCGGCGCGGACCCATCGGCGATCAGAGGCCCCGGCAGGCCCCGAACACGCAGAACTGCCGAGCGCCGCAGCGGACGTTGCACCCGCCGCAGTTGTTGGGATCGAAGTTGGTGTTGGTGCACCGGCCGCCGCAGTTGGTGTTCTGCGGGGGGCAGGAGCACCGGCCGCCGAGGCAGCTCTGCGTGGCGGGGCAGACGTTGCCGCACGAGCCGCAGTTGGCGGTGTCGTTGTTGGTGTTGATGCACCGGCCGCCGCAGCTGGAGAGCGGCGCGTTGCAGGCGCAGGCGCCGCCGCGGCAGTCGAAGGTCGCCGGGCAGGCGCGGCCGCAGGCGCCGCAGTTGGCCGGGTCGTTGTTGGTGTTGATGCACCGTCCGCCGCAGCTGGAGAGCGGCGCCGAGCAGGCGCACCGGCCGCCGACGCAGGCCTGCGTGGCGGGGCACGCGTTGCCGCAGCCGCCGCAGTCGAGCGGCGAGCTGTTGATGTCCACGCAGAACCCGCTGCAGAGCACGGTCGAGCCCGGGCACGCGCAGCGGCCGCCCATGCAGGGCGTGCCCGCCGGGCAGGCGGTGCCGCAGCCGCCGCAGTTGCGCGGATCGGTCTGCAGGTCGACGCAGTTGGTCCCGCAGGAGGTGCGGGGCGCGGTGCAGGTCATCACCGCCTGGCAGACGCCCGCGGTGCAGGTCGCGCCCATGGCGCACGCGTTGCCGCACATGCCGCAGTTGTTGGGGTCGCTCTGCGTGTCGACGCAGCGGCCGCTGCAGGTCGAGCGCGGCGGCGGGCAGGGCGAGCCGCACACGCCGTTGATGCACACCGCGCTGCCCGCGCAGGCGTTGCCGCAGCCGCCGCAGTTGGACGGGTCGGTCAGCGGGTCGGTGCAGCCGGTGCCGCACTCGATCTGCGGCGCCATGCAGCGCGAGGCGCAGGTGCCGGCGACGCAGGCCGAGCCCGTCGGGCAGGCGTTGCCGCAGCGGCCGCAGTTGCTCGCGTCGTTGGTCGGGTTGACGCAGGTGCCGTTGCAGGAGATCTGCGGCGCGGCGCACGCGGTGCCCATGCAGGTGCCGCCGGCGCACATCTCACCCGCGGCGCAGCGACGGCCGCAAGCTCCGCAGTTGCGGGGGTCGTTGTTGATGTCGGTGCAGCCCGTGCTGCAGATGGTGCGCGGGGGCATGCAGCCGGGAGGGGCGCCGCAGCGGCCGAGGAGGCAGAGCTGGCCGGGCCCGCAGCGGTTGCCGCAGGAGCCGCAGTTGGACGGGTCGATGCGGTAGTCGGTGCAGCCGCCGTTGCACTCGACGAGGGGCGTGTTGCACCGCGCCTGGCAGCTGCCGAAGGAGCAGAGCTGGCCGGCCGCGCAGACGTTGCCGCAGGAGCCGCAGTTGTTGGGGTCGTTGAGGGTGATGACGCAGGTGCCGCCGCAGCGGGCGAGCGGCGTCGGGCAGGTGAAGGTGCAGGTGCCGAGGCCGCAGGCCGCGCCCGCCGGGCAGACGTTGCCGCAGCGACCGCAGGCGCTGGGATCGTTCTGGAGGTTCACGCAGCGGTCGCCGCAGAGGACGTTGGGCGCCGGGCACGAGGCCTGGCAGCGGCCCGCGAAGCAGGTCGCGCCCGGGGCGCAGGTGACGCCGCAGCCGCCGCAGTTGGCGGTGTCGGTCTGCGGGTTGACGCAGCGGCCGGCGCAGTTGAGCTGACCCTCGTCGCAGACCGACGAGCAGGCGCCCGAGGCGCAGACCGACCCGGCGCGGCAGGTGACGCCGCAGCCGCCGCAGTTCGCGACGTCGCTTCGGATGTCGACGCAGGTGCGGCCGCAGAGGGTCTGGCCCGGCGGGCAGACGGCCCGGCAGGTGCCGCCGATGCAGCTGTCGCTGGAGGTGCAGGCGATGCCGCAGCCGCCGCAGTTGAAGCGGTCTTCGCTGAGGTTGACGCAGGCGCCCGCGCAGTCGGTGAAGGGCATCGGGCAGGTCGGGAGGCACACGCCCATGGCGCAGCGCCCGCCGCCGCAGCCGCGGCCGCACGCGCCGCAGTTGTTGGGGTCCGTGAGCACGTCGATGCAGCGCCCGTTGCAGAGCGAGAGCGGCGCGCTGCAGGTCATCGGGATGTCGATCGGCGGCACGTCGAAGTCGGGGCCGTCGAAGGGCGGCACGTCGAAGTCGGGGCCGTCGAAGGGCGGCACGTCGAACTCGGGCACGTCGACGAAGGGCACGTCGAACTCGGGCACATCGACGACGGGCACATCGACGACGGGCACGTCGGGCAGCGGGCCGCCGTCGGGGACGTCGACGACCGGGCGGTCGACCACGGGGACATCGGGCCGGAAGGCCGAGTCCGGGTCGTAGTCCCCATCGAGCTCTGAGCGACCACAGCCGATCACCGTGAGGGCGACGAGCACACAACCGAGACTGGCGATCCGTAGATGGCGCATGGACTCCCCTCCTGCTGGGAGCGATGGGTGGCGCGGACGGCGCGAGATCGGCGGAGATCATCGCGGCGCCCGCTTCGTAACGGCGGGACTATGCTCCAATCCCCGGGGAAGGGTAAAGCGAGGTCGTGGCTGGTCCTCCGCTGAACATGATGCGCTCCGCGCGGCCCGGAATCCTCACCTCCCTCGCGGTCGTGAGCCTGGGCCTCCCCTCCCCGGCGCTCGCGCAGTGCCGCGTGCTCCCGGGCCCCGACGGAGCCCTCTCGACCTTCCTCGTCCGCGGCGGCGTGCGCGTCGGGCCCATCGCCGCCCAGCCCACCCTGCGCGCCTCGCTGGGCCTCGCCCTCGACCGCGCGGTGGCCGCGATCCCGGCGCTCGACGCCCCGGGCTGGCGGAGCGGATCGAGCGAGGACGCCTCCCTCGACCTCGGCCGCATCGTCGGCGGACGCGGTCCCCGCTCGGCGCACGCGTCCATCCGCGCCGAGGCCGCCACCGCGGGCGATCGCTGGCTCTTCGTCGGGAGCGACGATGCCGTCGCGGTGCACCTGGACGGCCGCGAGGTGTACCGCCGCGCCCTCCCGAGGCGCTCGCGCGAGGACGACGACATGGTCCGGGTGCCGCTCTCCGCGGGCGCCCACGCGCTGACCTTCACGGTCGTCTCTCGCGCCGACCTCGACCTCTTCGTGCGCCTCACGGGCCCTGACTTCCGCCCCGACCCGGCGGTCTCCCTCTCGCTCCCCTCGGTGGACGAGCCCGCCTGCGAGGCCCTCGCCGAGCGCAGCCTGCACGCCACCTTCGCCCGAACCCCCACCGATGACGGCACTCGCGTCGACGTGGGCGTCTCCTTCCCCGGAGGCACCGCCGTGCCCGCGGCGCGCAGCCGATCGCTCTCGTTGGTCGCTCCGGACGTCGCCTCCGTCGACGCCACCCTCTCCCTCGCCGGGCCCTCGGCGGAGCCCCTCGACGCCGCGATCGTGCTGCCCTCGGCGGGCTCTCGCGTGCTGTCCCTGCGCGTGGGCGGCGCCGTCCGTACGGCCCGCGTCTATATCGACCCGTCGGTGCGCTCGGCCCTCCTCGACGCCCGCGCCGTGCTCTCCCCGCTGGACCCCTCCTTCGGCGCGCTGCCCTCCCCGTGGCCGCTGCCGCCGGTGCGCGAGACCGCTGCGCTACCGGCCGGCGCGATCTTCTCCGTCGAGGCCACGGCGCAGCGCCTCGCTCGCCTCGTCTCCGCGGGCGACCCGGACCTCGCGTACCTCCGCGAGGAGGCCGCGACGCTCGGCTCGTTGCTGAGGTCCGTGCGCGAGGGCCGCGACCCCTACGTCGGCCGCACCGGCGCGCTCCACCGAGCGTGGCGCTCGCCCCTCGACGGGACCCTCCAGGAGTTCTCCCTCTACGTCCCGCCCCGCTACCGCGCGGCCGAGCGCATCCCGCTCGTGGTCGGGCTGCACGGCCTCCACGGCGGCGCGCACCGGATGCTCCCGGTGCTCGTGGGCCAGTACGACGAGACCGAGGACCGCACCCACGCCGATCGCCACCTCCCCCCGATGCCGGACACGGGAGCGATCCTGCTGGCGCCCTACGGCTACGGCGACGCGGGCTACCGGCAGCAGGGCGAGGTCGACGTGATGGCCGCGATCGACGCGGTCACCGCGAGCTACGCGATCGACCCCGACCGGGTCTACCTCACGGGGCTCTCCATGGGCGGCATCGGCGCGGCGGGGGTGGCCTTCCATCACCCCGACCGCTTCGCCGCGATCGCTCCGCTCTGCGGGTACCACAGCTATTTCGTGCGCGGCGACACGCGCACCGTGCGACGCCCGTGGGAGGCGTTCCTGATGGAGCTGCGCTCCAACGCGAACTACGCCGAGAACGGGCTGCACCTCCCGATGTACCTCGTGCACGGCACCCTCGACCGGCCGACCTCCAACTCGCAGGTGCTCGTCGATCGCTACCAGGCGCTCGGCTACGAGGCCCAGGTCGAGTGGCCGCCGCTCGGGCACAACGTCTGGTCGCAGACCTACGCCGACGGGCGGATCATCCCGCACTTCCTCCGCTACCACCGCGACCCGGCGCCGCGACACGTGCGCTTCCGCACCCCGGAGATCCGCTGGAACCGCAGCGCCTGGGTCACCCTCGACGCGCTCCTCGCGCCCGGCACGACCGACGGCGCCCGCCTCGCTCGCACCGCCCGCTGGGGCGAGGTGGAAGCCGCCGTCTCGCCCGATGGTTCGGGCCGCGTGCGCACCGAAGGCGTCGGAGCGATGACCCTCGACCCGCCCGCCGCGCTGGTGCGCGCCGGGGTGACGGCGCTGCGCCTCGAGGTCGACGGTGACCCGGTGGAGGTTCCCGTCGGGTGCCCGAGCTCGCTCCGTCGCGTGGGAGGACACTGGTCCACCGGCCGCCGCGTCACCCTCTCCGGCGGCGGACCCATCCGGGAGCTCTTCGACACCCCGATGCTCTTCGTCGTGGGCACGGGCGACGCCCGAGCGCTCCCGCTCTACGAGCGCGCCGCCCGGGTGTGGTCGCGCCGCGCGGGCGTTCCCCTGCGCTACGAGGTCGTGCGCGACGACAGCTACACCGAGGCCATGGGCGAGGGCCGCACCCTGGTGCTCGTCGGAACGCCCCGCGACCACCGCCTCCTCGCCCGCATGGCCGGGAGGCTCCCGGTCGGCCTCGGCGCGGACGCGATCACCGTCGGCGCGCGTCGCTTCGAGGGCGCCGACGCGGGCGTGGTCTTCACGGCGCCGGACCCCGACCGGCCCGAGCGCTCGGTGCTGGTGATCTCCGGCCGCTCTCCGACCGCCGTGCTGCGCTCGCACTCGCTGCCGGACCTCCTCCCCGGTTACGTGGTCTTCGATGAGCGCGTGGCCGGAGCGCGGGGGCGCGTGCTGCTCGGCCCCGCGGCCTCGGTGCTCGCCGCGGGCTACTTCGACGAGCAGGGCCAGGTCGTGGGCGACGACCGCGACCCGGTGACGCCCGCCGGAGACGCCGTCGAGGAGTGAGCGAGCGGGCGCCGCCATGTCGGCCCCGGCGGCACACGCCCTCCCCGCGCGGCACATCCGCCCGCCATGGCCCCCCGGCGGCGCCAGATTCATACATTGAAGAGTAAACTTTCCCGGCTGCATGATGGGGGTGCCCGGGCTCTCCGGCCTCGCAGCGATGTGCGGCCCCACCGGGCGCGTCCGCTGGTCCCCGATTCCAGAGGTGATCCCCGCCATGGTTGCTCTCCCGTCAGCGCGTAGATCCTCTTCGATCGCTCCGCCGAGGCGTGTCGGCCGATACGAGCTCCTCGCGGAGCTGGGCCGCGGGGGCATGGCCAGCGTCTACCTCGCGCGCGGCTTCGGGAGCGCCGGCTTCGAGCGCCTCGCGGCGGTGAAGCTCCTGCATCGCGAGCTCTGCACGGACGACGACTTCGTGGAGATGTTCCTCGACGAGGCGCGGGTGGCGGCGCGGCTGCACCACCCCAACGCCACGGCGATCCTCGACGTCGGCGCCGAGGGTCCGCAGCTCTTCATGGTGATGGACTACGTCGAGGGCGACACCCTCCACGCCGTGCAGTGCGCCGCCTCCGCGCTGCGCCGCGCGGTGCCGCTCGGCATCGCCCTGCGGGTGATCCTGGACGCGCTCGCGGGCCTGGACGCGGCGCACGAGCTGCGCGGCCCGGACGGCAGCTCGCTGGGCTTGATCCACCGCGACGCGACGCCGCACAACGTGCTCATCGGCGTCGACGGCGCCGCGCGCCTCGTGGACTTCGGCATCGCGCGCGCCGCGGGCCGCATCGGCGTCACCAGCGTCGGGGTGCTCAAGGGCAAGCTGCCCTTCATGGCGCCGGAGCAGATCCGCGGCCGCGCCGTCGACCGCCGCGTCGACGTCTTCGCCATGGGCGTGACGCTCTGGGAGACGATGGCCCTGCGCCGCTGCTTCCCGTCGCGCGAGGGCGCGCCGCTCTCGCGCCTCGCCGACGAGGGCTACCGTCCGCTGCGCGAGGTGGCCCCGCAGGTCCCCGAGGCCCTCGACGCCATCTGCCGCCGCGCGCTCGCCTTCGATCGCGCCGAGCGATTCCCCACCGCCGCCGCCTTCGCCGAGGCCATCGAGGACGCCTTCCGCGCCGACCTCGCGACGCAGCGGGAGCTCGGCCAGTTCATGTCCGTGGTGGCCGCCGGCAAGCTCTTCGTCGAGCGCGAGGCCGCCCGGCGCTCGTCCCACCCGATCCCCTCCCGATCGGTGAGCCCCTCGCGGACGCCGACCCCGGTGCCGGCGATGGACCTGCGCCCGCCTCGCGTCCCCACCTTCGGCCCGCCCTCCCGTCGACCGCTCCAGTCGCCGCTCGGCGACGGTCTCCTCGACGGGGAAGACGTGACCGCCATCGTCCACCCGACGCGCCCGCCTCCCGTGCCCGTGGCGCAGCGCCGGCCGCTCACGCTCCCTCCCCTCCCGCCGCTCGCGGCGGCCTCGAAGGAGCGCGCCTCCATCGCTCCGAGGCCCGAGCGCGCCGACGCGTCCGCGCTCGCGGACGTCCCCACGCAGGCCTTCCCCCTGCAGCGCCCGAGACCCTCGCTGGTGAGCGCCCCGAAGGTGGAGGCGAAGGCCGCGGCGGCGCCTCCGCCGGAGTCCGCCGAGGACGCGGGGCGCGTCTCCGAGGTGCGCATCGCCGTGCCCGTGGCGCTGGCCACCGCGGTCGCGGAGTTCAACGCGGCGCCGGTGGTGCTGGAGCTCTCGAAGCCCGCCGCGCTCTCTGCGCCGCCGCCCGCGCCGAAGCCGGAGGGCCGGTTCCGCGCGCTGTTGAGGAGGCTCTGGTCTCGCGGCTAGCCCCGTCGGCTCTGGCGCATCGGAGGTGCGAGAGGGGCCTCGCTCCAGGGGTCCTGCGCGCGGTCGTGAAGGGCCTTGTGTGCCGCACTCTCCGTCCTTGCGCCGCGTCGAGGTCTCTTGCCACAGTGCCGGGATGATCGTTCGCAACGGATGGCTCGCCGGCTTCGCGATCGCAGGGATGCTCGTCGGGTGCTCGGACGGCGCACGACCCGGCTCGGCCACGGGCGACGTGGGGTCCGTGCTCAACACGCCGGACCTCGGCCCGATCACGCTCTCCGACGCGGGCGAGTCGCTCGACATCGTAATCCCGGTCGACGCGCCTCCGACGGACTTCGGCCCCCTGCCGGACGTCGTGCAGGTCGACCGGCAGGTGGTTCCCAACGACGCGGGAGACGCGGGCGCGCGGCCCGACGGCGCCACCTCCGACCTGGTGCTCGTGACCGACACGGGCCCCGACGCGGGCCGCACCCTTCGCTCCTTCTGCGGCTTCTCGCAGGCCGAGATGCTGGCGCTCGCGGTGCGCACCGCGACCTGCTTCAACGAGCCGCCGCAGCAGGTGGTGGAGCAGATGTTCCGCCCGAGCTACTGGCAGGGCGGGATCATCCCCTCGCGGCCCTGCAGCATCCTGCGAGCGGCGCTCGCCTCCACCGGAGGGTGCACGGGCTTCCTCCTCGACTGGCTCAAGATCGGGGTCGAGCCCTCGCCGGGCGGCACCTGCGCCGCTCCGGTGATCGGCTGCCGCACCCCGGCCCCCGGCCACGCGACCGCCACCACCTGCCGCAACGGGCTGATCATCTCCGAGGAGTGCCAGTACGTGACCGGCACCTCCGAGTGCCTCTCCTCGACGGGCGCCGTCGGGTGTCGCCCGCAGCCCGCCGAGACCGCGGCCTGCTCCGACGCCTCGCCCGCTCGCTGCTACAACGGCCGCCTGCAGCGCTGCGTGGGCGGCGCGTACGTCCACACGCTCGACTGCGACACCTCGCTCACCACCTGCGACGCCACCGCCAACGCCTGCGTCGGGCTCGGCGCGGCCTGCACCGAGGACGTCGACCGCTGCGACGGCACCCGCATCCAGCAGTGCCGCGGCGGTCGCCTGCACTCCAACGACTGCAGCTTCCTCGTCGCCGGCAGCACCTGCCGCACGCTCGGGAGCCACTCGTTCTGCGGCACGGCGACGGACTGCGACCCGGCCTCGGCTCCGCCCGGCGGAACCTGCGACGGCACCACCCTCGTGCTCTGCGTCGGCGGCACGACGCAGCGGGTGAACTGCCTGTCCGCAGGCTTCCTCGGCTGCGGCGTCGGCGGATGTACCCACTGAGCGTGCGCAGGCGATAGCATCGCCTCCGTGCACCGCCCCACCCGACCGCTCCTCCTCGCCTCGCTCGTCGCCCTCTCCCTGGCCTGCAGCGAGGGAGCCTCCGTGGTGGGAGGCCCGGTCGACTCCGCCGTCCCGATCGACCTCGTCGTCGCCTTCGACGCGCCCGAGGCGCTCGACCTCCCCGCCCCCATCGACGCCCCCATCGACGCGCCCATGGACGCACCCGATGTGACCGACGCTCCGGTCGATGCGCCCTTCCGCTGCGCGCGCGACTCGGACTGCGCGGGCCACTCGGAGGGCGCCGTCTGCGAGGTGGCCACGGGCCGCTGCGTGCAGTGCCTCGCCTCCGCCGACACCTGCCCCGCGGGGCAGTTCTGCGTCGCCGGCTCCAACACCTGCGCGCCCGGCTGTCGCAACGACGAGGGCTGCGCCTCCGGCGCTGCGGACGCGGGCACCGCCTCGGGGCGACGCTGCGACACCACCACCCGCGCCTGCGTCGAGTGCCTCGCGGACGAGCACTGCCCCTCCGGAACCCTCTGCGTCGGCAACCTCTGCGTGATGGGCTGCAACGCCACGCGCGCCTGCCCCGCGGGCCAGGCCTGCTGCTCCGGCGCCTGCCTCGACACGCAGTCCAACATCGCCGCGTGCGGCGCGTGCGACCGGCGCTGCACGATCCTCAACGGAGCCTCCGCGTGCCTCAACGGCACCTGCACCGTGGCCTCGTGCGCGGCGCCCTTCGCGGACTGCAACGGGGCCGCCGGCGACGGCTGCGAGGCCAACACGCAGAGCGACCTCGCGCACTGCGGATCGTGCAGCGTCGCCTGCCCGGCGAGGGCCAACGCGACCAGCACCTGCGCCGCCGGGGCGTGCGGCTTCGCCTGCAACGCGGGCTTCGAGAACTGCGACGGCGACGCGAGCAACGGCTGCGAGGTCGACACCCGCGCCAGCGCCTCGCACTGCGGCGGCTGCGGCCGCGCCTGCGCCCCGCCCAACGCCACCGGCGCGTGCGTGGCGGGCGCCTGCACCGTGGGGTCCTGCGCGACGAGCTTCGGCGACTGCGACGGCAACGCGAGCAACGGCTGCGAGGTCGACACGCGCACCAGCGCCTCGCACTGCGGGGCCTGCGCTCAGGCGTGCCCGGCGCCCGCCAACAGCGTCCCGGCCTGCGTGGGCTCGACCTGCCTGCGCACCTGCGCGGTGGGCTTCGACGACTGCGACCTGGTCGACGCCAACGGCTGCGAGACCAACCTCCGCACCAGCAACGCGCACTGCGGCCGCTGCGGGCAGCGCTGCTCGCTCAGCAACGCCAGCGCGACCTGCGCCTCGGGCGTGTGCGGGCTCACGGCCTGCGCGGCGGGCTTCGGCGACTGCGACGCGGACGCCGGCAACGGCTGCGAGGTGAACACCGGCACCAGCCCCGCGCACTGCGGCGGCTGCGGGAGGGCGTGCTCGGCCCCGGCGCACGCCAGCGCGACCTGCGCCGACGGGGCGTGCGGCTTCGCGTGCCTCCCGGGCTACGGCGACTGCGACGGCGTCGCGAGCAACGGCTGCGAGGTCGACCTGTCGACGAGCGTGGCGCACTGCGGGCGCTGCGGCGGGCTCTGCGCGACGGGCGTCTGCGCCGGCGGGGCCTGCCAGCCCGCGCGCTGCGACGACCGCGTGCGCAACGGCACGGAGACGGACGTCGACTGCGGCGGGAGCTGCCCCCGGTGCGCGCTCTGCCAGACCTGCTCCGTCGGGGCCGACTGCGCCAGCGCGACCTGCGGCGCCGCGGGACGGTGCACCTTCCGCACGGACGTCACCATCCCGTGGCTCGACTCCTGTCAGGGCCCGGACCACACGGCCAACGTGGTGCGCGTCCCCGCCGTCCCCGCGGGCACCTACCAGGTCACCGCGCTCGGCGGCGGCGGAACCGTCTGGAGCACCGTGTCGCTGCCGGGCCAGGGGTGGTTCTGGTACATCACCTGCGAGAACTTCCCGGTGCCAGGGCTCGCGACCACGTCGGGCAGCTACTACGCGACGCCGGAGGCGGCCTTCGCCGCGCTCCCCCGCACCACCACCACCGCGCCCTTCGCGGGCGGAGAGCTTCGCTGCTTCTTCAGCGACAGCGCGTGCAGCGACAACCGCGGCGGCGTGAGCTTCCGCATGGAGCGCACCTGCCCGTAGGGCGGGCCTCGCGTCAGCGGCAGACCAGGTCGGTCGAGGCCGACGCGCAGTAGCTCGCGTCGGGCTTGCCCGGCGCGGCGTTGGAGGGCCCGAGGCCGTCCGGCGGGCCGTGCTCGAAGCCCGGAGGGATCGCCTCCATCAGCGCGAGCAGCGCGTCGTCGTCCATGGGGGTCGCGTCGCTCTTCTCCCAGTCCTTGTCGAGCCAGGGCCAGAGGGGCCCGCCGTCCTGGCAGCCCAGCGCTCGCTCGCTCGGGGTGCAGGCCACGCGCACGTGGAAGTGGTCGTCGTGCGGCGCGCTGTCGCCGGGCTGCGAGAGCACCAGCTCGGCGCGCTCGACCAGCCACGCCGGTGCGCCCGTGCGGCGAGCGTGGTCCATGAGCAGGGTCTTGATCCACGCGGCGCAGAACACCCGGATCACGCCCGCGTGGGGGTCTTGCAGCAGCGCCTCGATGAGCCGCCAGTTGCGCGCGAGGTCGAAGCGCAGCGGCGTCGGCGTGCCGATGGACTCGCCCGCGCGGTTGTAGCGGACGAAGCCCGGAGCGATGACCGGGCGGTCGGTCGCCGCGTCGCGCGTGAAGTAGAGCAGGTCGACGTCGCGGCCGTTGCGGTGCGAGTGGTGCCGGGTCACCTGGCCGCCGCGCAGCCCCGAGAGGTCGCCCACCTTGAGCGGCACCGCGACGCCGTCGCGCATCATCGCGCGGGCCGAGCGGCGCACCATCCCGACGATGCGGTCGGTGCCGAAGTGCAGACCCCCTTCGGCCTCGGTGCGCAGCACCTCGAAGCCGGGGCCGCGGTCCGGCAGCCGGCTGCCGTGCGCGAGCCAGCCGGTGCTGGGCTTGCCACGCGATCCGCCCTCCGGGGAGGCGGCGCCGGGAAGCAGGTGCGCGCAGCCTGCGAGGGCGTGCGCCGCGAGCGCCAGGCAGAGCGAGGCGAGGCCACGACGCACACCGCGCGAGGAGGGGGTCACTCCCCGACGCTAGCGCCGCGCCGGAAGCGTCACCAGAGGGTCTCTGACGTCCGTCGCGACGCTTGACCGGCCATGGCATCGGTCCACATGCTCCACGCCCTTTTTCGCTACCAACCAACGACTGGGTGATCCGCCGTGTCCATGGACCGTCTTTCTGCACATCTCGACCGGGGCTGGGACCTCCTCGGTCAGGGGGATTTCCGCGGAGCCCGCACCAGCGCCCGCCGCGCGCTGGAGATCGACCGCAACTCCCCCGAGGCGCACAACCTCCTCGGCCAGGCCGCCGCGCGCGAGGGCGACGCGGACGAGGCGCTCGAACATTACAAGCAGGCCTATTCGCTCGACGACGGCTACGTCGACCCGATGCTCAACGCCGCCGAGGTGCTCATCCACCCGATGGCGCGCTTCGACGAGGCGATCGCCCTCTGCGACGAGGTGCTGGAGTTCGCGGAGGTGAAGGAGGAGCGCGCGGACGCGGTGCTGCTCAAGTTCGACGCGCTCCACGCGATGGGCCAGGAGGCGGCGGCGAGGGCGCTCCTCGACGACCTCCCGGAGGGCCCCTACGAGGCGCCCTTCACGGGCTACCTGGTCGGCCGCGCCTGGTTCGAGGCGGAGGAGTTCGACCGCGCCGCGCCGCTGCTCGCCGAGGCGGCCGCGGCGGAGCCGGACAACGCCGACGCGCACTACTTCCTCGCGCTGACCCGCGACCGGCTGCGCGACTGGAAGGGCGCCACGCTGTCCTTCCTCGAGGCGAGGGAGCTCGACCTGCGCGTCCCGGCGCCGCCGTGGTCGCCCGGCAAGGAGCTCTTTCATCGCACCGTCGAGCGGGCCCTCGGCTCCCTCGAGCCCGAGGTGGCCGCCGCGCTCGAAGGGGCCCTGGTGCTGGTCGCCGACGTGCCTGGGATGGAGGTCGTGGCGGACGGCGTCGACCCCCGCGCCTCGGTGCTGGTCGAGGGCCTCGGCGCGCCCGACGGCGAGGCCGTCACGGAGGGCCCGCGCTCCTTCGTGCGGGTGTTCGTCTACCAGCGCAACGTCGAGCGCAACTGCGGGGCCCTGGAGCAGCTGGAGGACGAGATCAGCAGCCAGGTGGCGGAGGAGGTTCGCCACCTGCTGCACGGCCCGTCGGAGGACGACGAGCTCGGCGCGCCTTCCGGCGAGCCCAACTGACCGGCCGGGCGCCGGCGACGGGCGATCAGCCCTCGTCGGCGCGGTCGCGCTCGCGGAGGTCGTGCTTCACCATCAACCGCTGGAGGTGTCGGCGGTCGATGCCCGAGGTGCGCGCGGCGGCGGACACGTTGCCGTGGTGCACCTTGAGCAGGTCGGTGAGGTAGGTCTTCTCGAAGATCTCGGTCCAGATCTCCTTGGCGTCGTGGAAGGGCAGGTCGGTGCGGATCTCGTGACCGCCGACCTTCGGCGCGCCGTTGGTGGGCGCCAGCACCGACGCGTCGGGGCCGAGCACCGCGAAGCGCTCGACGAGGTTGCGCAGCTCGCGGACGTTGCCCGGGAAGTCGTAGTGCTGCAGCAGCTCCATCGCTCGCGGGTCGAGCGGGCTGTACCCGGCGAGGCCCTGCGCGGCGCGGCGGCGGCTCAGGTCCTCGAGCACCGTCTCCACGAGCAGGGGGACGTCCTGCAGCCGTGAGCGCAGCGGCGGGAGCTTCACCACCACGGACGAGAGCCGGTAGTAGAGGTCCTGCCGGAAGCGACCGTCCTTGATCTCGCGCTGGAGGTTACGGCTGGTTGTGGCCACGACCCGCAGGTCGACCGGCACCGGGGCGCTCGCCCCGAGGGAGCGCACCTCGCGCGACTCCAGCACGCGGAGCAGCTTGGCCTGCGCCTCGACGGAGAGGTCGCCCACCTCGTCGAGCACCAGCATCCCGCCCTCCGCCGCGCGGATGGCGCCCTGCGACTCCGGCAGCGTCGCGGTCTTCGCGTGGCCGAAGAGCTCTCCCTCGATGCGGTCGCGCGGCACCACGCCGCAGTCGACCACCACGAAGGGGCCGCCGCTCCTCGGGCTGCGGCGGTGGATGGCGTCGGCCACCAGCTCCTTGCCCGTGCCGGCCTCGCCCTCGATGAGCACCGGCAGGTCGCTCGGAGCGATGCGCTCGAGCACCGCGAAGACCTCGCGCATCGCCGTCGAGGTGCCCACCAGGCGCCCGAAGCGGATGCCCATGGAGAGGTCCTTCTCCACGGCGTTCTCGGTCGGCTCGACCCGCACCAGCGTCGTGCCCAGCAGCAGCTCGCGCGTACCGCGGATGACCGCGTCGTGGACGCGCAGGTCGCCCATGAAGGTGCCGTTCGTGCTGCCGAGGTCGCGCACGCGGATGCCGCCGCGCTCGAGGCTCAGCGTGACGTGCTTGCGCGACACCGACGGGTCTCGGATGACCAGGTCGTTGTCGTCGTCGCCGCCGACGCGGATCTCCTCCTGCGCGCCCTCGAAGACGGCGCCCTTGTCCGGCCCGTCGAGCACGGTCACGCGGACGGTCTTCATGCGGCGCGCGACGGCCTGACCATCGCGCTCGATCAGTTGGGTAAGCGAGGACTCGGTCACAGATGCACCTCCTGGAACTGGACACCCTTATAGGCCGTTATGGTGCCCCGTTGCACCTGTGGTCCTGATGACGGATCGGCAGCAATTCCCGCGCGCTTTCTGCGGCATGAAGGCCGCGCGCCGATGCGCCCGCGTCGCATGGCGCCCTGCGCGACGGAGCGCCTCGGCGTTAGTCTCCGTCGATGATCGATGAAGCGACCATGGAGCAGGCGCGGGCGCTCGTCGGCCGGCTGCGCGCCGCGAGGGTGAAGGTCGGTACGGCCGAGTCGCTGACCGGAGGGCTCATCGCCGCGACCCTGACCTCGGTGCCCGGCGCCTCGGAGGTGATCGAGCAGTGCGTCGTGGCCTACTCGTGGGAGGCCAAGCAGGCGCTGCTGGGCGTTCCGCGCTCGGTGCTGGAGGCCGAAGGCGCGGTGAGCGAGGCGGTGGCGCGGCTCATGGCCCTGGGCCTCCTCGACGGCGCGGGTGGTCGCGTCGAGCTCGCGGTGGCCGTCACCGGCGTCGCGGGTCCCGGGCCCTCGGAGGAGAAGCCCGCGGGTCGGGTGCACCTCGCGGTGGCGAGGCGCTCGACCGGCGAGGTCACCCACGCGCAGCGCGACTATGGCGAGGTCGGCCGCGCGGCGGTGCGGCTCGCGACGGTGCGCGACGCGCTCGCGTTGCTCGACGCGGCGCTCGGCGGAGCTTGATCGGCGGGGGCGCATCGTCGGATCCACCCGTGTAGGGCAGCGTCCCAGCGCCAGCCAGGGGGGGCCATGGAGGGGCGAGCCCAGGCTTCGGAGAGGGCGCTCGCGAGCGGCGAGGACGCGCACCGCGAGAGCTGGACGCCCGGGTCTTCGAGCACCCCGAGCACACGAGGGTGGGCGAGCACCTCGTCCAGGTGGGGGCACCCCGTCGAGGGGTCGAAGTGCACCCTCGGACCGTCCCCTCGCGTCGGCGCCGTCACCCCGTCGAGCGACGCGATCCAGTGCCGCTCGTCGTAGGTGTTCCGCCGCTGCACCTCGACCACCGCGGTGTGGGGGGCCTGACCCACGCGGGAGCAGCC
>CBIHPK010000077.1:0-35322 GCA_966211675.1 uncultured Myxococcaceae bacterium | reverse complement strand
CTCGCTCATTCCCGCCGAGTGCCTCTCCAATGGAGTTGGGGGCTGAACGGTTACGAGGTTTCAACAACAGAGATGCCCGCGAGTGGAACCTCATCGAACTGCCACCGTGACTCATCCCGGCCGAAGAATCTCTTGCGGAGGATCTGATGGCCATGAATACGCACAAGGTCACCGATGCCTAGGTTGGCGAGGACGCCACCTACGGCCACAGCCTCTTGTGGTACCCGGATCTCAAAGACCGAGCGGTCATCCCCGGCGTTGCACGTTAGAAGGGCACCCGCGTTGTCCGGGACGGCGTTTAGGACAACGCACGACTGGTCACCTTCAGGCTGAATGCCCGATGCCATCCCGATCCGTCTTGTTAACTCAGGCTGGACCGTCTCGCCCCTTACGGAGTACGGATTGCCATTAAATGCCGGTGATACAGTGACCCAATTATATATTCCTGGCAGTTCGTTGCAGCGGAACGCTTCCCCCTCATTTCCGTACGTGTGATCTATAAATCTTCGCACAGCCGAACGAGACACCCGTCGGTTCTGCCACTGCGAGTCCCAAGTCCACGCGATGGGTCTAACGGTAGAGTTCCACTCCTGCACTCGCGCTCGGTGCGCGGCACGTGCGTTTCTCTCTGCTTGTTGTGCTGTCTGTGCACGCGTCCGCTCGGCGGCTGCCTTGGCGGCGTCGTTCTGTGCGGCAACGGTTGTCAGACAAGCGGGGGGAACGCGACCGTACTCGAACGTGTCCGCGGGAGGACCGTAGCCCTCCATGAGTTCGTCTAGTCGGGCCAGCATCGCCAAGGTGTTGCTGATGGGCTCGACGCTCGCCGCCGAGAGACACGGGGAGCTCACCACGGGGGTTCGTCTCGCTGGGGTTCCGCCGTCGCCCTGGTCGGACTGTGTTTGGGTTGTGGTGGTGGGGTGTGCTGGTGACGTGGTTGTTGCCCTCGCTGGTGTGGGCGTAGTCGGGGGCGTCACCGGGTGACCCTCCGCTGGGGCTCCCTTCCCACAGCCCCCAGCGACGACCAACGCAACCAACGCCCCGCCCGCCAATCTCATCGACAGTTTGTGCATGAAATCCCCGTTGGTAGCGACGCTACACGCATCCCGCAGGGGGGCTCAACAGAATTTTCAGGTCGTATACGACCTACACCTTGACTGCCGGGGCCTTGACCCTGTTGCCGTGGCCCGTGCCAAGGCAAAGCAACCAAGCCGGGACTGGAAGAACAACCCCGACTACGTGGCTACGGTCGCGAGGCTCGGCAGGAACACACGTTTGCTGCGGGAGCAGCTAGGTTTGACGCTGGAAGAGCTCGCAGAACGGGCGGACCTAGAGACGCAACAACTTCAAAAGCTTGAAGTCGGTGCAATCAGGAACCCGACGCTTGTTACAGTCTTCAGGTTAGCCCACGGCCTCAAAGTTCCCCTTGAGACGCTGTTCCAAAGGCCCAAGAAGACGACTGGGTAGTCCAGGCAGCGTGCAACGACCTGAAGTTGTGCCACGAGCATCTTGAGCCGTCCCCGTGCCTCTTCACATGCCCCGTGCCGGGCTTCTAGGGGTGGTTGCGTGGGAGGGATGAACTAAGGACGAGCGGAGTAGCGGCAGGAGATATAGAGGGCCTGGAGGGATTATAGGGAACTCCGTGGGGGTTCCACGGCTGATCTACTCCGTCGGCGGCACCACTGGATCAGCGGGTTCCTTTGCCTTCTTCCGCCGACGCTGCATCTCTTGGAACTTCGGGCGAAGGTGATAGATCGTCTCAACGATCGCCCTCAAGAACTCCATCGCGTCGTTGGCGTCCTGTTTGGTGATTACATCACCTGTAGGGTGAGCTCCAATGTTTCCGATGAACCGCAACTCCGTTCCCCAACGGTGAAGCTCGTCGCTGATCAACCCTCGTGTTTTGAGGGTCTCTAACCCGTTCATCAACGTCTTGACGGAGGGATCAAACTCCTTGGCAATGGCCTCTAGCGTTCGTCGGACCATCACGGCGGTCGCAAGCCAAGCTCCAGCTAACTCACAGATCACGGCTTCTAGGAATGACTCACTGACCCTTGGCGGTAGAGCGAGCTCAATCCTCTTCCGAATTCTCGGATAGAGTTGGTAGTTTGCGTACTCGTGGGGTGCTATCTCTTGTCGTTCGATGAGGCCAGGACGGCCGCACTTCACGCAGTGCCCCATCAAACAAGAAACCTCAACTTCTCGCTCATCGAGGTGCTTTGCCTGACCGTCGATCATCAAGAGAGACTGTAGTTCACAGCCATCACACCAGAAATCGGTAGTCCCACTCATGCTGACGACGTTCTGTTACTTCCCTCCCGCTGTCAAGTTTCAGCATCCAGAGGTTACTTCATCGCCTTGTGGGCTTCGACCAGGAGCACGATGTTGGCAGCCGTCAGGTGCAGGGCATAGCTTGCGAAGTAACCTGGCACATCCCTTGGCGTGGCACCCGCTCCGTGACCACCTGACTTGTTGCGGAGTGTTGGGACGCCACACTGCAAGGTTGTCCTAACGCCGGTCACTTCGCTCTGAAGATAACTTGGGATCAAGTTGTTCTTGAAGATCACCTCGATCAAATCCTTGGCCGTTGCCTTGTCGCTGACATATTCCCATTCGCGCTTGTCACAGATGGCCTTCATCGTGCTCTCAAATGCCTTCAGGGCCTCGGTAAGTGCCGCTTCATGCTGACCACGGCGGTAGTGCTCGTGGGCTGTGAGGAACTCGTCGTTCGGACCTTGGAAGCCCGGTTCTGACAGCAGTGCTAGCGCAGGCACCACTGCTTCAGCGTGAAGATACAGCGAGTCCACGCGGATAATTTCTGTTGCTTCGTACCGGTAACCGATGGCGCTCTCACGAAAACGATGATTGAGTTCCTCGATTGCATCGTCGGGAGCCAACTTGATTCCCGCAAAATCGCGCTTGTAGTCGTACCACTCTCTGACAATCACATCAATCGCACGAAACGCTACCTCAATAAGATCAAGCACATCGAGCGCGTCTGCCTTGAGAATGTAGTCAATACAGTCTCGATCTACTTCTCTGGCCTTCGCCAATGAGAAGAGCCCCTTCTCTCTGATGATGATCGAGCGAATAGCCTCCCACAACCCGCTTTCGTGGGCTTGAGGGTACCCGCTTGCAATGGCGTCATTCAGGATGTGTACTACTTGGACTCGGAACGATCCGGGCAGGTCATCGTACTGGAAGACTTCAGGCTTCCCTACGTTCTGTCGCTTCTTCTCTCGCGAGGAGAACAGGTCATACTTTGGCATGAGTTCAGGAGGTACACCTGTTCGTGTTCAGCGACAACCTATGTTCAGTCAGGCTGGTTTGGCGGCTATCTCTCGCCCCCGAGTGCTGGGCCGCTGCGGGCTGGATGGTCAGGGGGAAGAGTTCGATGTGGTCGGGCACGGGTGAGGTCGTGCCGAGTTTCGACACCTGCCCGTAGCGGCTCTGGCGCTCGACCTCGGCGTGGCTGATCCTCCCGTTCCGACCCTGGCCCTTGGTGACCATGGCGAGGGTGGTTGCCCTGGTCATCAACTCGGGGCGTTGGGGTGGCGCTCAAATCGGCGGGTTGGGTCGGGTCGTCGTCAGAAGAGGACGGAGCTCCAGTAGTGACCTACTTCGGGACCAGGGTTGTCACGTAGTTGTCACAGCAGCTCTCGAACGCGGGGTTGGTGCCCTGGCTGTGGGTCTCAGAGAGGCAGGCGGGATGGCTTCGCAGGCGAAGAACTTTGGTGCCCTGCCGGTGGTATCAAGCTCAGAAATGCGCTGAAAGCAGATGAATTTCGCGAGAAGTTGTTCCGGGGCTTGCACGGGCCGAGCGCCGTGGAGTACAAGGTCCGTCCCCAAGCGCGGTTAGCTCAGCTGGATAGAGCGTTGGTCTCCGAAGCCGAAGGTCGCAGGTTCGACTCCTGCACCGCGCGCAGATGATGGGTAACGGGGGACTAGGGGCCCCGGAGCGATGACCCCGACGGGTCAGAGGCTCCGGGGTCTCAGCCTTGCGGCCCGGACCAGGGACGGCCGCGGCTCATGACGGCGAGGTGGTGCCGGTCGAGCGCCGCCTGCAGGGCCTTGAAGTCCACGGGCTTCACGAGGTGCTGGTCGACGCCGGCCTCCTCGCTGCGCTGCCGGTCCGAGGCCTGCCCGTAGCCCGAGAGCGCGATGATGAGCACGCCCTCCTGCGTCGGGTCGGCCCGCAGTCGGCGCGCGACCTCGAAGCCGTCGAGCCCCGGCAGCCCGAGGTCGAGCACCACGGCGTCGGGGCGCACGCTCGCGGCGGCCTCGAGCGCCCCCTCGCCGTCCCGCGCCAGAGTGACCTCGTAGCCCGCGGCGCCGAGCGCGACGAACATCAGGTCGGCGATGTCCTCGTTGTCGTCGACCACCAGCACCCGGAGCGGCAGGCCCTCCGGCGGCGGCGGGCGCACGGAGCCCGGCGTCTGCGCCGAGGGAGCCGATGGGCGAACGCCGTCCCCGGCGTAGGGCAGGCGCACCACGAATTCGCTGCCGCGCCCGGGGCCCTCGCTCCACGCGGTCACCGTGCCGCCGTGCATCACCATCAGGGTGCGCACCAGCGTGAGCCCGATGCCGAGGCCGCCCTGCGCTCGGGCGAGGGAGGCCTCGACCTGCGCGAAGAGGTCGAAGATCTGCGACAGCGCCTCGGCGGGGATGCCCACGCCGTTGTCGCGGACGCGCACGACCACCGACGGACCCTCGCGCCCGGCGGACACGGAGATCTGACCCCCGTCGGGGGTGTACTTCGCGGCGTTGTTGAGGAGGTTGACGAGCACCTGCTCGAGGCGCGTCGGGTCGCCGTCGACGGTGAGCGGCGCGCCCTCGACGGAGACGGTGAGGTGCTGGTGGCGGGCGTTGATGGCCGGGCGCGCCGTATCGACCGCGCGCTCGATGGTGGTGGCCAGGTCGAGGGGCGCCCGGCGGAGCTGGATCTTGCCGCGGGTGATGCGCGAGACGTCCAGCAGGTCGTCGATCATCCGGGTCATGTGGGCGGTCTGCCGGGAGAGCACGTCGCGCACGCGGGCGTTGACGCGGGCGTCGTCGGGCCGGGCGCTCGCGAGGTGGAGCGCCGTGGCGATCGCGCTGAGGGGATTGCGCAGCTCGTGCCCGAGCATCGCCAGGAACTCGTCCTTGCGCTGGTCGGCCCTCCGCGCCGCGTCGGCGGCGAGGCGGTCGAGCGTGACCTCTCGCAGCACGATCACCGTCGAGGCGAGCTCGCTGGTGGGGATCGGGCGCACGAAGGGCGCGTACACCCGGTCGCCGATGCGGTAGTCGTCGAGCGACTCGGCCCCCTCGGCCCCGAAGGCGAGCCCCGGCAGCAGCTCCGCGGCGCCGCGGCCGAGCAGCGCCCCGGGCGAGGCGCCGAAGACCTTCGAGGCCTCGGCGTTGACGAAGGTCGCCCGGCCCCCGCGGTCGAGCGCCACGACGAGGTCGGGCAGGTGCTCGAGCAGCGAGCGAAACGCCCGCTCGGCGCGCTCGGCCCGCTCGAGGTGCTGCCGGGTGCGCACGAGCGCCGTGACCCGCGCGACGAGCTCGGCCGAGTGGTAGGGCTTGACCAGGTAGTCGTCGGCCCCCGCCGTGAGGCCCTCCATCACGTCGGCCCGCTCGCCGCGGATGCTCAGCACCAGCACCGGCAGCGAGGCGGTCGAGGCGTTCGCCCGGAGGAAGCGGCAGACGTCGACGCCGGAGATGTCCGGCAGCAGCCAGTCGAGCACCAGCGCCTCGGGGGTGCGGCGGCCCGCGAGCCGCTCGAGCATCGAGTGGCCGTCGTGGAAGACCTCGACCTCGAAGCGCCCCGAGAGCGCCCTCGCGGCGAGCTCCCCCTCCAGCGCGCTGTCGTCGACGATCCAGACGACCGGGCGCGGGGGGTCGTCCTGATCAGAGGCCCGTTGCATGAAAGAATGGATATAGACAGCGGTACTGGCAGGCGTCAACATCACGCGAGCGTCACAGGCCGGGCCAATTCGTCGACCGGCAACGTCCTCAGCAGGCCCCCACCCGATGAAGCCCCTCCCCCGCGAACCTCATCGGACCCACTGCCTCCGATGACCCTCCCCTCCTCCCCGCTCACGCTCGGCGCCGCCGACCGGGCGCGCCTCGCGGAGACCGAGGCCCTGGCCTCCCTGGGCGACGGCGGCGTCGCGGGCCTCGTCGAGCGTCTCGGTGACCCCAACTGGGTCGTGCGCCGCGCGGTCGTGTCGGCCCTCGCGGGCCTCGGCGACGCCGCCGTGGGCCCCCTCTGCGAGGTGCTTCGCACGCGGCGCGACGACGAGGCCCGGCTGGCCGCGGCGGTCGACGCCCTCGTGGCCTCCTCCGCGGACGTCGACCCCGCGGTCGCGCCGTTGCTCACGCCGGGCGGCGACCCGGCGATCCTCGCGGACGCCGCGCAGGTCGTCGGCCGGCGGCGCAGCGTCGCGAGCGTGCCCGCGCTGGCCCTGCTGGTGGGGCACGACAACGACAACGTCGTGGTCGCGGCCATCGAGGCGCTCGGGCGCGTCGGCGGCGCGGCGGCGCTCGGGGCCGTGGTCTCCGCCGCCGGGAGCGGCAACTTCTTCCGCACCTTTCCCGCGATCGACGTGCTCGGTCGCTCCGGCGACCCGCTGGCCCTCGGCCCCCTCGCCCGCCTCGTCGACGACCCGCTCTACTCCCACGAGGCGGCCCGAGCGCTCGGGCGCACCGGCCAGGCCGGGGCCGTCGCGCCGCTCCTCGCGACGCTCACCCGCGAGGGCGACGCGCTCATCCGGGTGGTGGCCACCGCGCTCGTCGACCTCGTGCACCGGCACCGCGAGCGCGCGGGCGGCTCCGAGGCCATCGAGCGGGCGATGCGGCGGGTGGGCCAGCGAGAGACCTTCACCCGGCGGCTCGCCCGAGCGGTCACCGGCGCCGACCCCTCGGAGCAGGCCGCCCTCTGCCGGGTGCTCGGATGGATCGGCGGCGACACCGCCGTGGGCTGCCTGCTCGACCTGCTCGACGGAGAGACCGGCGCGGCGGCCTCCGCGGCGGCGGCGCTCGGCTCGCTCGGCAGCGAGGCCGCGGGCCGGGTGCGCGCGGCGCTGCGAGACGGCGACAGCGGGCGGCGGCTGCTGCTGCTGCCGATGATCCTCGACATTCCCAGCGCCGCCCCGGAGGTGCTGCGGTGCCTCGAAGACCCGGACGCCGCGGTGCGCGCCCTGGCCTGCGCGGCGCTCTCCCGCCTCGGAGGCGACGGGGCGCTCGACGCCCTCTTCGCGTGCCTCGGCGACCCGGAGTCCCGCGTCGCGCAGGCCGCGGTGAGCGCCATCGACACCATCGGCGGGCCCGGGGCCGAGGAGAGGGCCCTGCGCGCCGCGCGCTCCACGGACGCGGGCATCCGCCTCGGGGCGCTGCAGATCCTCGCCCACGGGGCCTTCCCCTCGGGGCTGCCCGAGCTCATCGCGGCCAGCGCCGAGCCCGACGAGCGACTGCGCGAGGCGGCGCTCCACGGCCTCGCGCGCTTCGACGCCCCGGAGGCGCGCGGCACCCTTCTCGCCGCCGCCTCGCACCCCTCCGACCGCGCCCGCGCCGCCGCCATGCGGGGCCTCGGCCAGTCGGCGCCAGACCCGCGCGCGCTGCCCGCCCTGCTCCACGGGCTCTCCGACCGCAACGCCTGGGTTCGCTACTACGCCTGCCAGGCGCTCGGGCGCCTCGGCGACCCGGCCGCCGCCGCCGCCGTGGTGGCGCTACTCGGCGATCCCGCCGGGCAGGTGCGCATCGCCGCCGTCGAGGCGCTCGCCCGCATCGACGACGACGCCGCGCGGCGCGCGCTGCGCGAAGCCACGGCCTCCGGCGAGCCCGAGCTGCAGCGCGCGGCGCTGCGCGGGGTGGGCGCCGCCCGGCTCTCCGACGGCCTGCCGCTGGTGCTCGACGCCGTCGCGGCGCCCGACGCCCTCACCCGCCTCGTCGCGATCTCGGCGCTCTCGGCCTTCGAGGCGCCCGGGGTCCTCGCGTCGCTGCGCCTCGCCGCCGACGACCGCGACGACCGCGTGCGCCAGGCCGCCCTCGACGCGCTCGCCGCCCGGCCCGGCGCCGACGCCACCACCGAGCTGATCGGCCTGCTCGGCCGGTCCCTCGCGCACGAGCGCGCCGCGCGGGCCCTCGAGCAGCCGGTGCCGGGGCGCGTGCCGGCGCTGCTCTCCGCCCTCGACGCCGCCGACGACGACGCCGAGGAGGCCGTGGTCGTGGCCCTCGCCCGGCTGCACGAGGCCGGCGCCGCGGGCGTCGTCGAGGGCGTGCTCGCGCTGCCGAGCGCCATCGCCCGCCGGGCCTTCGCCGCCGCGATGGCGCGCCGCGACACGCCCCAGGCGAGGGCCGCCCTCGACGAGCTCGCCGCGCGCGACGCCGACCCCGAGGTGCGGCGCATCGCCTCGCGCTCGGGGTCCTGAGGGATGCCTTGACCCTCCCCAAACATGGATCCTAGTGTGATCGATCCCCTGCGAGGAGAGCCCGTGGCCGAGATCCTGGTCGTCGACGACAGCAAGGTCATGCGCGAGATGATCCTTGCGTGCCTCCGCAGGGTGCCCGGCGCGGCGTTCACGCAGGCCGCAAGCGGCCTCGAGGCGATCGAGCGGCTGTCGCTCAAGCCCTTCGACCTCGTGCTGCTCGACCTCAACATGCCCGACATCGGCGGCGTCGAGGTGGTGGAGTTCATGCGCGCGCAGGACAAGCTCCGCGCGCTGCCGGTGATCATCGTGACCACGCGCGGCGACGAGGGCTCCCGGGCCCGCGCGCTGCAGGCCGGGGCCACCCGGTTCATGACCAAGCCCTTCACCCCGGAGGCGATCCTCGCCGAGGTGACCGGCCTGCTGGGGGCGTCCGGGGACGCGCGGTGACCGGCTTCGACGCCCCCGGCGACTTCCGGGCGTCGTACCTCGGCGAGGTCGAGGAGCTGCTCGCCGCCGCCAACGCCCAGCTCCTCGCGGTCGACGCGTCGCTGCGCAAGGGCGAGTCCAACCCGCGCGCCGTGCGAGAGCTCTTCCGCGCGCTGCACACCGTGAAGGGCCTCTCGGCGATGGTCGGCCTCGAGGCCATCGTGGCCGTGACCCACCGCATGGAGGGCGTGCTGCGGGCGGGCGACCGGGCGCAGGGCCGGCTCCCGCTCCCGGCCATCGACGTGCTGCTCCGCGGGGTGCGCATGGTCGAGCAGCAGGTCGACGCCTACGCCAACGACGCGCCGGTGCCGGCGACCGCCCCGTCGCTGCTCGACGCCCTGGACGCGCTCGAGCCCTCTGCGGTCCCGGCCCCGGCCTCCGACGCCGTGGCGCTCGAGCTCGATCCCGTGGTGGCGCGCTCGCTCGCCGCCTTCGAGGTCGAGGAGCTCACCCGCGGCGTGAAGGAGGGGCGACGGGCGGCGAGGGTGGACTTCGTTCCCTCCGCCGAGCGGGCCGCCGCGGGGCTCACCATCACCACGGTGCGCGAGCGCGTGGGCGCCATCGCGGAGATCGTGAAGGTCGTCCCGGTCTCGGTGCCGGCCACCGAGGCGGCGCCGGGCGGCATCGCCTTCGCGCTGGTGGTGCTCACCACCGCCTCGGACGACGCGCTCGCCGAGGCGGCGGGCGTCCCGGCCGCCACCGTGCGCATGGTCGCGGCGGCGCGCGCCCCCGCCGCGGACGCCCCGGAGGCCCTCCCGGCGGATCTCGGCGAGCCCGACGGCCGCGACCTCGACGCCCAGCGCCGCGGCGCCGTGCGCGTGGCCGTCGGCCGCCTCGACGAGTCCATGGAGGCCCTGGCCGCGCTGGTGGTGGCCCGGGCCCGTCTGGGCCGCGAGCTGGCCGCGCTCGCCGCGCGCGGGGTCGACGTGCGCGAGCTCGCCCTCGCCCTGCAGGACGACGGGCGGCGGGTGCGCGACCTGAGGGCGTCGATCCTGCGGCTGCGTATGGTCCCGGTGGCGGAGGGCTGGGAGCGGCTGCACCTGGTCGTGCGGGGGCTGCGCCGGGCGAACGGCAAGCTGGTGCACCTCGACGTCGACGCCGGCCAGGTCGAGTGCGACAAGGCCGTGGCGGAGCAGTTGTTCCCCGCGATCGTCCACCTGGTGCGCAACGCCGTCGACCACGCCGTCGAGACCCCGGCCGACCGGCGGCTCGCGGGCAAGCCCGAGGAGGCCGTGGTGCGCGTCTCGTGCGTCGCTCGCACCAGCGCGCAGCTCGAGGTGGTCGTGTCCGACGATGGCCGGGGGGTCGACGGCGCGGCGGTCGCGAAGCGGGCCGGCCGGGAGGCCCCCGGCTCCGACGCGGCGCTGCTGGAGCTGCTCTGCCTGCCGGGCCTCTCGACGCAGTCCGCGGCGAGCACCGTCAGCGGCCGCGGTATGGGGATGGACATCGTCCGTCGCATCGTCGTCGAGGACCTCGGGGGCGAGCTCGTGCTGCGCACCTCCCCCGGCGCCGGGACGAGCTTCACGCTCCGGGTGCCGCTCACGCTCGCGGTGCTCGACGCCTTCGCCTTCGAGTGCGTCGGGCAGCGCTACGTGGCCGCGCTCTCGTCCGTCGACGAGATCCTCGAGATCGACCCCTCGCGGGTCTCCTACGCCCCGTCGCCCCGCGAGCAGGGGGCGCGCGCCTCCGTGGGGATGATCGAGCGCCGAGGCGAGACGATCCCGCTGGTGGACCTCGACCGCGCGCTGGGCTCCGGCGGCCGGCGCGAGCCCGCGCTCCGGGCGCTGGTGGTGCGGCGCGACGGCGAGGCGATGGCCTTCGGCATCGACCGGATGCTCGGTCAGCAGGAGGTGGTGGTGCGCCCGCTGGCCGACCCGCTGCTGCGCGTCCCGGGCGTCTCCGGCGCGACGGACCTCGGCGACGGCAGTCCCACCCTGGTGCTCGACCTGCTGGCGCTGCGGGGCCGGGCTTTCGCGAGGCCGCGCCGGGGCGGGGAGGGCGGGGTGACATGAGCGATCTGCACGTGGTGTTCAGGGTGGCGGGGGTGGACTACGTCATCCCTGCGGCGGAGGTGCTGAGGATGGAGTCCTTCGAGGGAGCGACCCCGGTGCCGGGCGGGCCGGCGCACCTCGCGGGCATCGTGCAGGTGCGCGGGCGCTTCGTGCCCGTCATCGACCTGCGCGCCCGCTTCGGGCTGCCGGCCGCGCCGCTCACCCTGGACAGCCGCATCGTGGTGGGCCAGTCCGGCGACCGCCCGGTGGCGCTGCTCGTCGACAGCGCGCGCGAGGTGCTGCGCCTCTCGCCCGAGCAGCTCAAGCCCCCGCCGCCCATGGTGGTGGAGCAGTGCGCGGGCTACGTCTCGGCGGTCGCCCGGGTGGGCGAGCGCCTCGTGATGCTGATTGATTTCCGGAGCGTGATCGGTGAGGAGCAGCTCGATGAACGGTGACGCCACGAACGCAGGGCCGACGGACGCGGAGGGCGCCGCCGGGCGCATCGGGGTGGCGGCGGAGCGCATCGCGGTGGCCGAGGCGCTCGCTCGGGCGGCGGAGGCCGCGGAGGGCGTCGCTCGCTGGCAGCAGGAGATCTCCGGCGCCGGCGCGGACCTGCGGCAGGGCGCGGAGTCGAACGCGGCGGGCCTGGAGGAGGTCGGCGCGTCGGTGGCGGGCGTGAAGCGCGACGCGGCGGCGTCCGCGGTGGCCGCGGAGTCCACGGCCTCGACGCTGGAGGAGATCGCGCGCAGCGTGAAGGGCGTCGCGCAGAACGCCGAGGAGCTCGCGGCGGCGACCGAGCAGCTCGTCGGGTCGGCGACGGAGGTGGCCGCCGCCGGGGCCGACATCGCGGCGCGGGGGCAGTCCACCGCCGCGGCCATCGAGGAGGTCGGCGCGACCATCGAGGAGATGTCCCGGGGCATCGGGGCGCTCGCGGCCGACGCGCAGACCGTCGGCGTCCGGCTCGGCGAGGTCGGCGCCTCGGTGGCGGGCGTGGGGCGCGCCCTCGACGCGGTGGGCCGCGACGCCACGGAGATGGCCAGCGCGGTCGAGGAGGTGTCGGCCACCACCGAGGAGATGGCCCGCTCGGTGCGCTCCGTGGCCGAGCACGCCAAGACCCTGCAGGCCTCGACGGCGAGCGGCGCCGCGTCGGTGACGGAGGTTGCCGCGTCCGTCGAGGAGGTGGCCGCGACGGCGGAGAAGAACGCCGCCACGGTGGAGGGCAACGCCTCCTCGCTGGAGCAGCTCGCTCGCTCGGCGCAGGCGGTGGCGCAGGGCGCGACGCAGATCGACTCGCTGGTGACCACCAGCGCTGCGGCGGCCACGCAGCTCGAGGCGAGCGCGCGGCGCATCGCGCAGATCACCGAGGCCGCGCGGGGCACCGGCGACCGCACCGGCGCGACGGCGCGCGAGGGCGGCGCCACGGTGGCCCGCTCGCTCGCGGGGCTCACCCGGGTGCGCGCCTCGATCGTCGAGTCCGCCTCGGTGATGAAGGAGATGGGCAAGCGCGCCGAGGAGATCGGCGACATCGTGCAGGCGATCAACCTCATCGCCGACCGCACCAACCTGCTCTCGCTCAACGCCAGCATCGAGGCGGCCCGGGCGGGCGAGCACGGCCGGGGCTTCGCCGTGGTGGCCGAGGAGATCCGCGCCCTCGCGGACCGCGCGGCGACGGCCAGCTCGGACATCGCCAAGATCGTTCGCGGGCTACAGGGCGCGGCGCGCGAGGCGCTCACCGCCACCGTCGACGGGGTGCGCGCGGCGGACGAGGGGGCGGCGCTCGGGGCCGACGCCGAGCGGGCCCTGGGGTCGATCCTGACCGGCGTCGACGAGCTCGGGCAGACGCTGCGCGAGGTCAACCGCGCGACCGGCGATCAGGTGCAGGCGGTGCAGGCGGTGGCGCAGAGCACCGCGAGGGCGAGCGAGCAGAGCCGGCGCATCGCCACCGCGGCCGCGGAGCAGACGCAGGCGGCGCAGGCCCTCGCGCAGAGCGGCGCGGAGATGCGGCGCATGGCCCGGCAGACCTCGCAGGCGGCGGCCGAGCAGGCGCACGCGCTGCGCGACGTCGTGCGGGTCAACGCGCAGCTCGCCGCCGGGGCCGAGCAGGTGGCGCACGCCACGCAGGAGCAGGCGACCGGCGCCGCGCAGCTCGCGCGGGCTGCGCTGCAGCTCCGGACGCTCACCCAGCAGACCACCGCGGCGACCATCGAGCAGGGCCGGGCGGTGACCGCCGTGGCGGCCCTCGCGCAGGAGGTCGGCGCGGCGACGCAGCGGGCCGTGATGGGCCTCGCGGAGCAGGCGCGCGGCGCGACGGAGATCGCCCGCGCCATGGAGGACGCCCGGCAGCAGGCGGCGCAGACCGCGCGCGCGGTCACCGAGCAGGCGCGGGCCGGCAAGGAGCTGGAGAGCGCGGCGCGGCAGGGCGCGGCGCTCGCGGCGCAGGTGACCCGCGCGACGGAGGAGCAGACCCGAGCGACGGCCTCGCTGGCCCGCGGCGCCGAGGAGGGGCGGCGGGTGGCGCGGCAGACGGCGCGCGCCCTCGACGAGCAGAGCGAGGCGCTCTCGCGGCTCTCCGCCGGGGCCGTGAAGCAGCGGGCGCTGGTGGCCTCGCTCGCGGAGGCGGCGGAGGGCGCGGCGGCCTCGCCGATGGCGGGCGCGGTGGCGGAGCTCGGCGAGCGGGTGAAGGCGCTGCTCGCGGCGGTCTCGCGGGACGACCGGGGCGGGGCCATCGCCGCCGAGGCCGCGGCCATCCTCGAGGAGGCGCGGCGCATCGGGCCGCCGGGCGGCGCTGAGTGAGCGCGGGGGGTTGAGGCGAGGTGTTCCCGGGCACGACGGAGTCGCCGGAGGTGCTCGGCCTCGTGGCGCGCCTCGTCGAGGAGCGCGCCGGGCTGCACTACGGGCCGGAGAGCGTGGCGCTCTTCGCCGACAAGGCGGCGGCGCGCGCCCGGGAGGTCGGCTTCGACTCGCTGCTGGAGTACTATTACCTGCTCCGGTATGACCCCGGCGGCGGCGCGGAGCTCGACGCGCTCGTCGAGTCGCTGGTCGTGCACGAGACCTACTTCTTCCGCGAGCCCGAGCCGGTGCGCGTGGCGCTGCGCGAGGTGATCGCCCCGGCGGTGCGGGCCGGCGGGAGGGCGCGGGTGTGGTGCGCCGCGTGCGCCACCGGCGAGGAGCCGCTCACGCTCGCGATGATGCTCGCCGACGAGGGGCTGCTCTCCTCGGTGGAGCTCGTCGCGAGCGACGTGAGCGCTCGGGCCCTCGCCCGGGCGCGCGCCGGGGAGTTCTGGCGCCGCTCGCTCCGCGCCCTGCCCCCGGAGGCGCACCGCTGGATCACCGTGGAGCGCGATCGAGGCACCGTGCGCCGCGAGCTCATCGACGCCGTCCGCTGGGAGCGGGTGAACCTCATCGACCGCGGCGCGGTGGCGGCGCTCGGGGCCTTCGACCTGATCCTCTGCCGCAACGTGCTGATCTACTTCAGCGACGAGGTGGTGCGCGCGGTGGTCTCCTCGCTGGCCGACGCGCTGCGCCCCGGCGGCCGCCTGCTGGTGGGCGTCTCCGAGTCGCTGATGCGCTTCGGCACCCTCCTGCGCTGCGAGGAGCGCGGCGGCTCCTTCCTCTACGCGAAGGACCGTCCATGAGCGACCGACGCGTCCGGGTGCTGGTGGTCGACGACTCGGCCTTCGCGCGCAAGGTGCTGCGCGAGGTGCTGTCGCGCAGCCCGCGCATCGAGGTGGTGGGCACGGCGCGCGACGGCCTCGAGGCGCTCGAGCAGATCGCCGCGCTGCGCCCCGACGTGATCACCCTCGACCTGGCGATGCCGCATCTCGACGGCCTCGGGGTGATCCGGATGCTCACCGGCCCCGACGCCCCGAGGGTGGTGGTGAGCACCGCCGGGGGGGAGAGCCTGGAGGTGGTGGCCGCCCTGCAGGCCGGCGCCATCGACGTGGTGCGCAAGCCCACGGCGCTGGCCACCGAGCGGCTCTACGAGGTGGGCGTCGAGCTCGTCGAGCGGGTGCTCGCCGCGGCGGACGCCTCCTTCCGCGCCGCCCGGTCGACCCCGGCCCCCCCGCCGGTGGCGCCCGCTCCGGCCGCGGCCCCCCGGAGCCGCCCCGCGGGCTCGCCGCGCGTGCTCGTGGTGGGCGCCTCCACCGGCGGACCGCAGGCGCTCACCCGGCTGCTCACCGCCCTCCCTGGCGACCTCCCGGTGCCCCTCGCGCTGGTGCTGCACATCCCCCGCGGGTACACCGAGGCCTTCGCGCGGCGCCTCGACGACGCGAGCGCCCTCCGGGTGGTCGAGGCCCACGAGGGGCTCGTCCTGCGCCCCGGCGAGGTCGTCGTGGCGCGCGCGGGGGAGCACCTCTCGCTCGTGCGCGAGGGCGACGTCGTGCGCTCGCGCCTCGACCTCGAGCCCTCCGCGGCGGCGCACCGCCCCTCCGTCAACGTGCTCTTCGAGTCCGCCGCGAGGGCCTATGGACCGGCCGTCCTCGCGGTGGTGCTCACGGGCATGGGAGACGACGGCCTCCTGGGCGCCCGCGCGGTGCGCGCCGCGGGGGGCGTGGTGCTCACCGAGGCCGAGTCGTCGTGCGTGGTCTACGGCATGCCGCGGTGCGTGCGCGAGGCGGGCCTCTCCGTGGCGGAGGCGCCCATCGACGCGATGGCGGCGCTGGTGCTGCGGCACCTCGGGCTGCGGCCGTAGCCGGGCGGCGCTGCCAATCACTGGCGGCGGCCGGGCGGGGCGCGATAGACCCGTCGGAACCTCATGGCGCGCACACAGCACTGGCTCACCAAGAGCGAGCCCTTCAAGTACTCCTTCGATCAGCTCGTGAAGGACGGCACCACCCGCTGGGACGGGGTGCGCAACTACGAGGCCCGCAACAACCTCCGCGCGATGGCCGTCGGCGACCTCTGCCTCTTCTATCACTCCAACGAGGGCAAGGCCGTGGTGGGCGTCGCGCGCGTCTCCCGCGCCGCCTACCAGGACCCGACCACCGAGGAGGACTGGAGCTGCGTCGACGTCGAGCCCGTGGTGGCGCTGGCGAAGCCCGTGACGCTCGACGAGATCCGCGCGCGCAAGGGCCTCGCCAACATCGAGATGCTCCGGCGCAACCGGCTGTCGGTCACGCGAGTGACCGCGGCGGAGTTCAAGACGATCCTGAAGATGGGCGGGACGGAGCTGTAGGGGGAGCGATCAGCCGCTGAGCAGGCCGAAGCGGGTCAGCACCTTGATGAGGATGCCGACGAGGCTCTCTCCGGCGATGATCCCGGAGCTCACGGGGACGATGTACTGCTCGGCCACCTTCGGGCGGGAGCGCTCGATGCCGAGGGCGATGAGCGCCCCGACGAACATCGCCAGCGTGTTGGAGAAGGGCATGGTGAACGCCAGCCCGAAGCCCACCGGCGACGGGAAGAAGCGGCGGAGCTTCGGCGGCAGCGCCTTCTCGATGAGCACCATCACGACGCCGAGCACGGCGCCCACGACGATCATGGTCCTCGCGCCCGGCGGGAGCTGGTGGATGCCCTGCGAGAGCGCGCGGGAGACGGCCTCCCAGGCGAGGGCCGCGGGGGCCGGGACCGCGGGCGTGCCGATGACCGTGTAGTCGGGCACCAGCAGCCGGAAGGCCGGGACCACGAAGAGGCTCCCGGCGAGCACGCCGAAGAACTGCGCGACGAACTGCTGGCGGGGCTTTGCGCCCAGCAGGTGGCCGGACTTGAGGTCCGTGAGCATGTCCGCCGAGTGGATCGCCACGCCGCCGCTCATGGACGCGCACATGAGGTTGGTGGTGATGCTCCCCGGGGCGACGACGCCGAAGACCAGCTGGGTGATCTTGCCGAGCGCTCCGGTGGGCGTGGTGTCCGTCTCGCCGGTCGCGCGGCAGGCCACGATGGCGATGAAGAAGCTCATCACCACGCAGAGCAGGGACATCCACCACGCGATCCCGAAGAGCTTCCACGCGAAGAACATCACCAGCGGGGTGAGCGCCCCGACGCCGTAGACGAACCACTGGATGGGCACCTCGACGGCGGCCATGGGGTCCTCGTTGGCGGGCTTCACCTTGGAGAAGAGACCGGAGAGGCCGGAGAAGGCGCGGGCGATCTGGCGCCAGGAGAACGCGAAGGAGAGCAGCCCCGAGGTGAGGAGCAGCGGCGAGCCGAACCACACGGTCCACTGCGAGATGGCGCGGATCTTCACCTCGGCGATCTCGTGGATGTCGAAGCCGTGCGGGGCCAGCGCGAAGTAGTTGATGAGCCCGCCGAGCATCATGCTCCAGGCCGAGCGCCATCCCATGATGGCGCCCGCGGCGATGAGCAGCAGCGAGGTGTCGAAGAAGACCGACCACTTCATCGCGGGCACGCCGCGGATGGTGAAGGGGAAGGCCACGTGCTCGGGCAGGTTGAAGGGGATCCAGCGGGCGCGGGCCTCGCGCAGCCAGAGCACCAGCGCGCCGACGCCGGCGGACCAGATGAGCGCGCGCCCAGCGGTCTTGGCGCCCTCCGCGTCGACGGCTGCGTCGGGCTTGTCGCTTCGCCGCGCGTCCATCTTGGCGGCCTCTTCGGGGTGTAGGCCCCGGAGCGTCTCGGCGGCGGCGATGCCCGAAGGAAACTTCAATCCCTCTTGATTGATCATCTGGCGCTTCATGGGAATGGCCATGAAGACGCCGAGCATCGCGATGGGGGTGATCCAGAGGAAGATGGTCCAGCCGGAGATGACCGTGTGCGTGGCGAGCATGAGCGCGGGGATGGCCGCCACGGTGCCGCCGCCGGTCATGTAGCCCGCGGCGGAGGCCACCGACTGCATGGCGTTGTTCTCCAGCATCCCGAACTCGTCCCGGGCGAGCCCGACGCGACGGAGCACGCCGAAGATCACATACGCGAGGATGCCCGCGGTGATGGTCACCCCGAAGCTCCACCCCGTCTTGAGGGCGATGTAGAGGTTGGAGAGGGACATCACGCCGCCGAGCAGCATCCCCGCCACGACGGCCCGCACCGTGAGCTGCCGCGCGCCGTCGCCCTGGTAGACCTCGCGCAGCCAGGTGCGCTCCGGGTCGCTCTCGTCGGTCGGGTGCGCGGCGCGGAACAACTCAGGAGACAGGGGTTCGCTCATGGAGCGCGCAGGGGTGCCAGAGTTCCGCCTCCGTTGACAAGCCCCCTCCCGGTGGGCGAACGATGCCCGCGATGAGCATCACGTTCTACTACGCCCCGATGTCGTCCGCGACGCGGGTGTTCTGGGCCCTGGAGGAGCTCGGCCTGCCCTTCGAGAAGGTGAAGGTCGACCTCTCCGCGGGCGAGCACAAGAGGCCCGAGTACCTCGCGATCAACCCCCACGGGAAGGTACCCGCGCTGGTCATCGACGGCGCGCCGATGTTCGAGTCGCTGGCGATGCTGCTCTTCCTGGGAGAGCGCTTCGGGGTCGCTCGCAACCTCTGGCTCCCGCACGATCACCACGAGTACCCCACCGCCCTCTCGTGGACGACGTGGGGCACGGTGACCTTCTCGACCAACGTGTTCCGCTACCTGCTCAACACGAGCGAGCGCTTCCCGAAAGAGGCGCACAACGCCGCCGCCGCGGAGGCCGCCCGCAAGGACGTGCTGGCCAACCTCGCCGCCCTCGAAGCGCACCTCGATGGCCGCGAGTACATGGTCGCCGGTCGCTTCACCCTGGTCGACCTCTCCATCGCGAGCTTCATCCCCTTCATGGCGCGCTCCGGCGTCGCGGACCTGAGCGCCTATCCCAACATCGGGCGCTGGTCGGGACACTGCACCTCCCGCCCCGACCTCGCCGTGGCGATGGCAGGCTGATCCACGGTCTCCGAGCAAGGCCCTGGAGCCACTCTCCAATGAACACTCCATCCCTCGCCCTCGCCCTCGCCCTCTCGCTGGGGCTCGGCTGCGCGCACTCCACGGCGACCGGCGCCTCGGCCGCCAGCACCGAGTCCGAGCTCCGTCCGGTCACCGTGGCCGAGCTGGCCGGGCTCATCGAGCAGGGCGGCGTGGCGGTCATCGACACCAACCGCGCAGAGTCCTTCGAGCATGGGCACATCCCCGGCGCTCGCTGGGCCGAGTATGACCACATCACGGCCGCGGTGCTCCCGCCCGACCGGGCGGCGCGGGTGGTGTTCTATTGCCACAACGAGCAGTGCACGGCGTGCCACACGGCGGCCCGCCAGGCGATCGCCCTCGGCTACTCCAACGTCTTCATCCTCCCGGCCGGCATCGTCGGCTGGACCGGCGCTGGAAGGCGCGTCGAGACGGGCCGCGGCCCGGCCTGACGACCGCGCGCCCCGGCGGGGACGTGATAGCGTTCGCCCGCCATGGCCACATCCACCCCTTCGGTCTCGTTGGAAATGAGCGCGTCGGCCCACAGCACGGCCGACACCACGACCGCCCACCTCGATGAGCTCCTCAGCGGGCTGCGCTCCAAGGCGCAGGAGTTCGCGAGGGTGTCGGCGAGCGCCCGCGCCGCGCTGCTGCGAGCGTGCCTGCCGGCCATCCGAGCGCAGGCCCGGCCCTGGGTCGAGGCGGCGCTCTCGGCCAAGGGCCTCGACGGCAACCACCCGCAGTCCTCGGAGGAGTGGCTCGCTGGTCCGATGGCGACCATGCGCAACACGCGGCTGCTGGCGGAGTCGCTCGACGCGCTCGCCACCACCGGCCACCCCGGCCCGGAGGACAAGAAGATCCACGCGGACGAGCGAGGCCACACGGTGGTCGAGGTCTTCCCCAACACCCTGGTCGACACGCTGCTCTATGGTGGGTTCACCGCGACGGTGCGCATGAAGGCGGGCATGACCCCGGCGGACGTGCGCAAGGCGCAGGGGGCGTTCTACAAGCAGACCGAGCCCAAGGGCGGCGTGTCGCTGGTGCTGGGCGCCGGCAACGTGTCGTCCATTCCGCCGATGGACGCGCTCTACAAGATGTTCGTCGACGGCAACGTGTGTCTGGTGAAGCTCAATCCCGTCAACGAATACCTGGAGGAGCACCTCGACAAGGCCTTCTCGCCGCTGGTCGAGAAGGGCTATCTCCGCTTCGTGAAGGGCGGCACGGAGGTGGGAACCTACCTGGTGAAGCACCCCGAGGTCGACGACGTGCACATCACCGGCAGCGACCGCACGCACGACCTCATCGTGTGGGGTCCGCCGGGCCCGGAGCGCGAGCGCCGCATGCGCGAGGACGACCCGGTGCTGAAGAAGGCCATCACCTCCGAGCTCGGGTGCGTGACGCCGGTGATGATCACCCCGGGTCCCTATTCGGACTCGGAGCTCGGGTTCATTGCACAGAACGTCGCGACCATGATGGTCAACAACGCGTCCTGCAACTGCAACGCGGGCAAGATGCTCATCACCGCCAAGGGCTGGAGCGGGCGGGAGAAGCTCCTCGGGATGATCCGGTCCGAGCTCGGGGTCCAGCGACCGCGAAAGGCCTACTACCCGGGCGCTTTCGATCGGTACAAGTCCCTGGTGGGCGATCGCTCGGACGTGGTGAAGCTCGGCGACGCGAGGGAGGGCGAGCTGCCCTGGACGCTGGTCTTCGGACTCGATAGTAGCAACAAGGAAGAAGAACTCTTCATCACCGAGCCCTTCTGCCCGATCCTGAGCGAGACCAGCCTGGAGGCGGCGAGCGCGGCGGAGTTCCTGAAGGCTGCGACGGCGTTCTGCAATGACCGGCTGTGGGGCACGCTCAGCGCGGTGCTCATCATCCATCCTCGCACCGAGAAGGAGCCCGGCGTGTCCGCCGCCCTCTACGACGCCGTCGACCAGCTCCGCTACGGCGCCGTCGGCATCAACCAGTGGACCGGACTCGTCTATGCGCTGGTCACCACCCCGTGGGGCGCGCACCCCTCGTCTACCTTGAAGAACGTCCAAGGCGGGCTCGGCTGGGTGCACAACACCTTCATGCTCGAGGGCATCGAGAAGGTCGTGCTTCGCGGGCCGCTCACGGTCTTCCCGAAGCCGCCGTGGTTCGTCACCTCGAAGACCGCGCACGAGCTCGGGCCCAAGCTGGTCGACCTGGAGTTCGAGCCTGGCGTCTTGAAGGTTCCAGGCATCGCCATCACGGCCCTGCGCGGCTGATCGGAGAGCATCGAGAGCCCTATGACCCGACGAGCCCTCTGCATCGGCATCAACCGCTTCCGCGACCGCGACGCCCCGCCCCTCAACGGCTGCGTCAACGACGCCCGCAACCTCGCCGAGCTCCTCCACGGGAGCTTCGGCTTCGGCAGCAACGACATCCGAGTGCTGCTCGACGCCCAGGCCACCCGGGCGGCCTTCCTCGACGGCCTCGACTGGCTGGTGGGCAGCGCTCGCCCGGGCGACCAGCTGGTGCTCTTCACCAGCTCGCACGGCAGCCACATCCCCGACCTCGACGACGACGAGGACGACCACGAGGACGAGGTGCTCGTCGCCCACGACCACGACTGGGAGCGCTGCGTCCTCGTCGACGACGAGATCGCCCAGCACATCGTCCGCCTCCCGCAGGGCGCGTCGCTCATCTCCCTCTGGGACACCTGCCACTCGGGCACCATGAACGACGCCGGACGCGCCGCTCAGGTCGCGCGCCGGGGCATGCGGCGGCCGCTCGCCACCACCGGTTATCGCGAGGGCATCACCGACGTCGTGGGCAAGTACCTGCCCATGCCCAGGGCCGTCGACCTCCGCGCCTCCATGGCGGGGCGGCGATCGATGGAGGGCGGAGCGAAGGCGGCGCGAGCGAGGCGTCCCTCCTCGGCGACGACGGTCGACACGCTGACCATGGGCGCCTGCCGGGACGACGAGACGGCGGCCGACGCGAGCTTCGAGGGGCGCTCGGCGGGGGCCTTCACGCACGCGCTGCTGAAGTCGGTGCAGGAGCGGCCGGACGCCACCTGGGCCGAGGTCTTCGAGCGGACCAGGCGAGAGGTGAAGCGAGGCGGCTTCGACCAGACGCCGGAGGTCTACGGGCCGGGCGACCTGCTGGGCGCTCCGGTGTTCGGCGGACGGGGCCCGGCCTCGACGGCGGTCCCGGCGCAGGTGGTGGACGTGAGCGCGCTCGACCAGCGCATCGGCCAGGCGGAGGCCGCGAGCCGGTGGGAGGAGGCCGCGAGCGCGCTGGAGGAGCGAGGCCGGAGGGTGGGCTCCGCCGCGGAGAAGACGCGGACCTACGAGCACCTGGTGAGCCTCTACCGGGTGAAGCTGGCCGACGAGCGACGCGCGGTGGGGGCGGCGGAGAAGCTGCTCGCGGCGGTTCCGACGCACTCGGGCGCGAGGGAGTACCTGCGAGCGATGTACGCCGCCATGGGCAACACCGCGGGCCTCGCGTCCCTGGATGCGCCGAGGGCCGCTCCGGCGCAGCGAGCGGTCCCCGCGCCCGTCGCATCGCAGGCGCCCGTCGCGGTCCAGCGAGCGGCCGCTCCGGCGGCGACGCGCTGCGCCTACTGCGGCTTCGAGATGGGCGCCGGCGTTCGGACGTGCCCGTCCTGCGGCGCCTCCGACTGATCCCCGATCAGCGAATCAGCAACAGGTAGAAGAGCGTGATGGCGACGCCGATGGCGACGCCCACCCCGATGAGCGCGGCGACGGGGAGGCCGCCGCGGCGCGGGCGCTCGTCGACGGTGGTGCGGGCCGGCCCGGCCGGGGTCTGGTTGACCACCGCGGGGGCGCGGAAGGGTACCGTCACCGCGGGCACCGGAGCCGGGGCGGGGATCTGCGGCGACTGGTTGGACGTCGGGGTGTTCTGCGGCGGCATCGAGCGCTCGGGGCGGATCGAGTGCTGCGAGGGCTGCGTCTGCGCGAAGGCCACGTTGTCGGGGATCGCGCTCATGGCCTGCTGCACCGCGGGGTCGTCGGCGACGAGCGAGCCGAGCGCGGCGGCGAACTCCGCGGCCGACTGGTAGCGGTCGTCCGGGTTCTTCGCCATCGCCTTGAGGATCACCTCGTCGAAGCCCGGCGGGAAGGTCAGGTGCGGCGCCCGCTCGGACACCGGGATGGGCGTCGCCTGCACGTGCAGGGTGATGAACTCCATCGGCGAGCGCGCCTCGAAGGGGAGCTTCGTCGTGACGAGCTCATAGAGGATCACCGCCAGCGAGTAGACGTCCGAGCGCGGGTCGAGCGCCTTGCCCTGCGCCTGCTCCGGGGACATGAACTCCGGCGTCCCGAAGACCATGCCCTCCTGGGTGAGGATGAGCGAGCCCGGGGCGATCTCGCGCTCGGTGACCTTGGCCAGGCCGAAGTCGAGCACCTTGACGTAGTCCTCGATGCCGCCCTGCTTGCAGAGGAAGATGTTCTCGGGCTTGAGGTCGCGGTGGATGATGCCCTTCTGGTGGGCCTCCTCCAGCGCGCCGCAGGCCTGGATGAGCACGGCGATGGCGCGGCTCGGGGGCATCGCGCCGTCCTGGCGCACGAGCTGCCCCAGGTTGCGCCCCTCCAGGTGCTCCATGACGATGTAGCAGGCGTTGTCCTCGAGCTGACCGAACAGGTAGACCTTCGCCGTGTTGGGGTGCGTGAGGTGGCTCATCGCGCGAGCCTCCCGGCGAAAGCGCGACGCGAGGTCCTTCCGGCTGGTGAACTTCGAGTGGAGGATCTTTACCGCGACCAGACGGTCCATCGAAGGCTGGTGGGCCTTGTAGACCGAGCCCATGCCGCCAGCCCCGATGCGCTCCAGCACCTTGAACTGACCGGCCAGGATTTCCTTGCCAACATACGGATCCGGCTTCGCCACGGCCCGGAGATTGACCCGACTCCCACCCCAACGGCAACAACTCCCGGCGACGCCCGCGCTTGACCCCGGCCTGCGCCCCGTTGCTCCATCGCCGCACCCGCCCGTGCCGCGAGCACCCTCCCCCTTTCCCTTCCCGGTCCTGCCCCGGGTCGATCGCGCCAGCGCCCGATTTACCCGACACGTAAGCGCCGCCCTCGCCGCCGCGCCCCGACCGCCCTCTCCCCTGCTCGAAGACCGCTGGGGCGCCCTGCTCGGGAGCCCGGTGCGCGCCCTCCCCGGGACGCCCCGCCCGGTCACCCCCGACGCCCTCCGCGCCGCGTGGTCGCTCGACCCGGTGCTCGTCGCCCTCTGGTCGCACCCTCCCTTCGGGGTCTTCCTCCTCGCCCTGCCCCGCGACCTCGCCTTCCTCCTGGTGACCTCCGCACTCGGCCCCGAGGCCATGCCCTCCCCTTCCGCGCCGCTGTCCGAGGTCGCCGAGGGGGTGCTCTCCGCCCTCGCCGCCCGCGTCGCGGTCACCCTCTGCGCCCCGGCCGTCCCGCCCACGCTGCGGGCCATCACCGATCAGCCCGCCGACGCCCTCGACGCCCTCGGCGAGCCTGGCGCCCTCCTCGCGTGGGACTTTACCCTCTCCGGTAAGACCCTCTCCGGGACCGCCACCCTGGTGCTCTGCGCCGACGCGCTCCGCCCCTCTCCCCACCCGGCGCCGCTCGACCTCGATCGCTTCGCGGAGGTGTCCGTCCCGCTGCGCTGCGTGGCGGGGCAGGCGATGCTCCCGGTCGACGTCGTGGCCTCGCTCGAAGCCGGCGACCGGCTGATGCTCGACGGCCTCCGCGCGTCCTCCGCCGGGCTCGCGGGCGAGGTCACCCTGCGCCTCGGCGCGGACCCTGCGCTCCGCCTCGACGCCACCCTCTCCGACGCCTCTCGCGTCACCGTCTCCGCCCCTCTGAGCGCCCACAGGAGCCCCGCCATGAACGACGCCACCGAAGTCCTCCGAGGCCTCCACGTCGAGGTCACCGTCGAGATCGCGACGCAGACCGTCTCGCTGGACGCGATCTCCTCCTGGGGCGTCGGCGCGGTGGTGGAGTTTCCGCAGCGCCTCGGCGAGCTGGTGCTGGTGCGAGCGGGCGGCCGCGTGGTGGCGCGCGGAGAGCTCGTCGACGTCGAGGGTCAGGTGGGGGTGCGCATCACGGAGCGGATCTGACCTCCGCGGCCGACACCGCCACCCGCACCGCGAGGGGATGACCCCGGCGCAGGAGGTCGACGCGCAGCTCCGTCGCATCCCGAAGGGCGGCGAGGCAGCCGACGGCGCGCTCCGGACGGTCGATGGGCAGCCCGTTGACGCGGGTGATCACGTCGCCCGGCAGCAGGTCGGCGCCCGCGCGACGCCACCGCCGGAGGTGGATCGCGCTGTTGAGCCGGAAGCCCACGAAGCGCCCCCCTTCGACCACCGGCGACACGTCGACCTCCGAGAGGAAGTGACCGAGGCCCCGGGCCGCGGCGTCCACCAGCACCTGGCGGGTGAGCACCGCGGGGGAGTGGTCCTCGACGGGCGAGGGGGTGGGCGCGGTCGGGACGCGAGTGGCCTCGGACCAGTTGATCTCGTCGGGCGAGACGTCCGCCACGCGTCGCGTCGCGCAGCCGGAGAGGGCGAGGAGCGCGAGGAGCTCAGCCCTCCGCACGGAGCGCCTCCACGGCGGCGAGCACGCTGGCGTGCACCGTGTCGGCGTCGGCGTTGCCATCGATGTGCAGCACCCGATCGCCCGGGAGCAGCGTCTCGATGGTGTCGTAGAAGCGAGCGAGGCGGCGCTGGAGGTCTTCCTCCTCGAAGAGGTCGGGGACGTTGCCCCGGTGGCGCCGGCGCTCCGTGGCGGTGTCCGGCGACACGTCGAGGATGATCGTGAGGTCCGGACGGCGCGCCCTCCGGTTGATGGTGCGGATCCACTCGGTGACCGCGGCGTCGCCGCTGACCACCCCCTGGTAGGCGATGCTGGAGGCGTCGTAGCGGTCGGTGATGACCGTCACGCCGTCCATCAGGTTGGGGATGATCTCCGCCTGCAGGTGGTCGAGCCGGTCGGCGGCGAAGAGCAGCGCCATCGTGGACCACCCGAGCGAGGTCGACCCCGCGGGCCCGGCGACCACCACGCGGCCGTTGAGCACCTGACGGATGAGCGCCCCGATGGGGCCGTCCGTGGGCTCGTGCGTGGTGCGAACGGGGAGGCCCCGCTTGCGCAGGGCGGCGGCGAGGCGGGCGGCCTGGGTGGTCGTGCCCGCGCCGTCGATGCCTTCGATGGCGATGAAGTGCCCTTCGATCATTGGAAGGCGATCATCGCGCGCGGCGGCCCCGATGGGCAAAGCCCTGGCAAGAGTGTCCTCCCTCGGCGCGGGCCGCGATATTGTCGCTCCCGGAAGCCGCGTGGTAGTTCCTCAGGGAACCTACGACCTACGGAGCATCGCCATGAGCCAGGACCTCGACCGTCGACACTTCCTCACCACCGTCGCCGCGGGCACCGCCGCCGTGGCGCTCACCCAGGAGGCCGAAGCCCAGCACCGAGCCCCCGCTGCGCCGGTGAACTTCGCCGCGACGCGTCCGCAGGGCTTCACTCCGCTCTCGCACCCGGGCCAGGTCGTTCGGGTCAACAAGCCCGGCTCGCTCCGCACCGGCGGGCTCTTCCCCAAGCCCGAAGACGCCCGGGCCATGGTCAACCGCGCGGTGATCGAGCTCTCCGGCCGGCCCGACCTCGCCAGCGCGTGGCGCGCCTTCGTGCACCCGACCGACCGCGTGGCCATCAAGGTCAACGGCCTCGGGCTGCGCAACATGGCCTCCAACAAGGAGGTCATCGAGGCCATCGCCGAGGGCCTCGTCGCCGCGGGCGTCCCGGGCACCAGCATCGTCGTCTATGACCAGTGGGACAGCTTCCTGCGCTGCACCCGGGTGAGCTCTCGCGGCATGCCCGCGGGCGTGCGCCTCGTCTCGCACAACGGCACCGCGCTCTCACCGGAGACCCGCGTCGCGTCCGGCCGCACCCAGTACGCCACGGCCCTCATGGAGGCCACCGCCGTCATCGGCGTGCCCCTCATCAAGGACCACTCGCTCTGCGGCTTCACCGGCGCGATGAAGAACATGACCCACGGGTCCATCAAGAACCCCGAGGCCTTCCATCGGCACCTCTGCTCGCCGCAGATCGCCGAGCTCTACAGCCACGACGCCATCAAGTCGCGCGTGCGCCTGCACATCATGGACGGCTTCAAGGCCGTCTATCACGGCGGTCCGAGGGACAGCCCCGAGCACCGCGTCGCGCTCGAGTGCGTGCTCGCCAGCACCGACCCGGTGGCCCTCGATCGCGTGGGCTCGGACATCGTCGACCAGCTCCGCGTGGCCCACCACATGGGCACCCTCGAGGCCCGCGGCCTGCCGCCGCGCTACATCGACCAGGCGGGGGCCATGGGCCTCGGCGTCTCCGACCGCGCCCGCATCCAGACCCGCGTCGTCGCGATCTGACCTGAGCCTCTCCCCCCCTCCGCTCCCGAAGTTTACACAGCACTAACGGAAGACCCTCCGGGGCCATGATCCTCTCGCGCGCCATATGGCTCGTCGGACCTCGTGGCTCTCCATCGCGGCGCTGACCGCGTCTCTCCTCCCCTCCATCGCGCGCGCCGACCCGGCCCCCGGCATCGACACCGGCGACACGGCCTGGCTGCTGGTCTCGTCGGCCTTCGTGCTGCTGATGACCCCGGGGCTCGCGCTCTTCTACGGCGGCATGGTGCGCAAGCGGAACGTCCTCTCGACGTTCATGTTCGTGCACTTCGCCCTGGCGATCATCACGGTGCAGTGGGTGCTCGTGGGCTACTCGCTCGCCTTCGGCCGCTCGCACGGCGGCCTCATCGGCGGCTTCGACTTCGTGGGCCTGCGCGGCATGGTGGGCACCCTCCGAGGCACCGTCCCCACCCTGGCCTTCATGGCCTTCCAGATGAAGTTCGCGATCATCACCCCGGCGCTCATCGCGGGCGCCTTCGTCGAGCGGATGCGCTTCGCCCCCTACGTGGTCTTCGCCCTCGCCTGGACCACCCTCGTCTACGACCCGGTCGCCCACTGGGCCTGGGCCGACGGCGGCTGGCTGCTCCGCCTCGGCGTGCTCGACTTCGCCGGCGGAACGGTCGTCCACCTCACCGCCGGCATCGCCGCCCTCGTGTGCGCCCTGGTCATCGGCAAGCGCCGCGGATACCCCCGGGAGAAGCACCCGCCGCACAACCTCACCATGACCGTCATCGGCGGGGGACTGCTCTGGTTCGGCTGGTTCGGCTTCAACGCCGGCAGCGCCCTCAGCGCCAACGCCGTCGCGGCCCTCGCCTTCGTGACCACCCACGTCTCCGCCGCGAGCGCCGCCCTCTCGTGGGTGCTCGTCGAGTGGTGGCACCGCGGCAAGCCCACCATGCTGGGCTTCGTCTCGGGCCTCGTCGCGGGCCTCGTCGCCATCACCCCGGGGGCGGGCTACGTGTCCCCCGCGGCCTCGCTCTTCATCGGAGCCGCCTCGGGCGCCGCCTGCTACGGCGCGGTGCAGCTGAAGGAGCGCTGGCACTACGACGACTCCCTCGACGCCTTCGGGGTGCACGGCGTCGGCGGCATCCTCGGGGCGCTGCTCACCGGGGTCTTCGCGCAGAAGGCCCTCAACCCGGGGGGCGCCGACGGCCTGCTCGCGGGCAACCCCGCGCAGCTCGGCAAGCAGCTCGTCGGCATCGTGGTCGTGGGCGCCTACTCGGCGCTGCTGACCTACGGGCTCCTCAAGCTGATCGACCGGACCATGGGGCTTCGCGCCGCCAAGGACGACGAGCTCGAAGGGCTCGACGCCTCGCAGCACGGCGAGTCCGGCTACGTGATGTGAGCCCTCTCTATGGCTCCGTGAGGAGCCCGATCTCCCAGCGCTCGTCGCCTTCGCGCATCGCCTCGATCAGCTCCCTCACCCGCTGCAGCACGTCGGGCGCCGCGTCGATGGGGGCCACCCGGATGCCCACCTCCACCCGATCGGGGAGCTCCCAGACGCGGACGCCCACCACGCCGTCCACCTCGAGAACGGCCTCCTCGATGCGGCGGCTCTTGCGGGTGTGCGGGGGGTCGTGCGTGTCCATGCGGCGGCGGCTCTTCTCAGGGCTGCTATGCCCCGCCGACCCCCGCCCATGCAAGAACTCCTCACCGGACGCTTGTCTCCGCAGGCCGTCGCGAGGAATATCCGCGCCCGCCGATGGCGTTGCTTCACGAGGCTCATCGCATGCGTCGACCCCTGTTCTCCGGATTGGTTCTCTCCCTCGCCCTCGGCTGCGCGTCGTCGCGCATCCCCAACACCGACGTGCCCGACACGTCGGAGAACCGTGACATCATCGCGTTCTGCGAGCGCTACCGCCGCGCCGTGGAGAGCCGCGACGCCCGGGCGCTGCTCGCCATGGCCTCGCCCCGCTACTTCGAGGACGGCGGCACCCCCGACGGCTCCGACGACTACGGCCTCGACGGCCTGCAGCGTCTGCTCACCGCGTGGGCCGACGAGGTCAACGAGGTGCGCTACGAGATCCGGTACCGGCGCGTCAGCCTGTCCGAGTCCGACGCGCGGCGGCTCAACGTCGAGTTCACGTACACGGGCAGCTACACGCTCCGTCGCCCGGCGGGCGTCGAGCCCGAGCGCGAGCGCGAGCGAGCACGCAACGCCGAGCCCACACCCCACCTCACCATCGACCCGGTGCGCGGCTCCGAGCGCTCCCAGCAGGGCGAGGACGTGTGGTTTCGCCGCGTGGCGGACAACCGCCTCGAGCTCGAACGCGACGGCGACACCATCCGCATCGTCAGCGGGATGTGAGCCCCGCGGGATTCCCGATTGTGGGCCCCGGCGCGCGGGTGCTAGCTTGCGCCCCGCGCGAGCGACATGGCCGGACGTGATGACTCCTCCCAACGACCAGAGCCCCGGACCGACACGCCGCCGCTGCACGTGCAGGGCGACGAGTTGCGACGGCTGCTCGCGGCCAGCGAGATGCACGGCGTCCCTCCGGTCGACCTGACCACGCTGCGCTTCGCCCTGGCCGAGCTCGACCTGCTGCCGCTGGAGATCGCCCGGCGCCACCGCGCGCTGCCGCTGCTCGCCAAGGCCGACATGCTGTTCGTCGCGATGGCCAACCCCACCGACCCGAAGGCCCGCGAGGAGCTGGAGTTCGTCTGCGGCCGCAAGCTGATCGCCTTCGTCGCCGACGCCGAGCGCCTCGGCGGGCTCATCGACGCGGCCTACGAGGCCCGCGCCCGGGGCGAGGAGCACCTCTTCGGCGACAACGTGCAGTCTCGCGTCCCGCCGCCCCCGCCGCTCCCCAGCAGCGCCGCTCCCCCGGCCCGCCCGGACGTCCCGCTGCCCTCGCGATCGCGCACGCTGCTCTCGCACTCCAGGACGCCCTCCTCCGGAGCCGTGCCCAAGGAGCCCCCGCCGCAGCCCTTCGTCGCGAAGGCTCCGTCGATGCCCGAGACCGCGCCTCCGCCGCCGCTCTCGTCGACGTCCTCCATGGTCGCGTCCCCGACGCCGCCGCCCGCGCTCTCCCTCGGCACCCGGGCGGTCTGGGTGGTCTCGGCCAGCGCCCAGACGCGCGCCTCGCTCGCCCAGTCCTTCTCCAACCTCGGCCACGCGACCTCCGCCTTCGAGACCGCCAGGGCCTTCCGCGCGGCCTCCGAGGACGTGCTCCCGGACGTGGTCTTCCTCGACCCGGCCCTGCCCGACGAGGACGGCCACGAGGTGCTGAAGTCCCTCCGCGCCTCGGACCGCACCGCGAAGCTCGCGGTGGTCCTGCTCACCGCGTCGGCCCCCTCCTGGCGGCGCGACCGCGACCTCCGCTCGGCCCTCGGCGTCGCCGGAACGCTCTCCCCCTCCGCCTCCGAGGCCGAGCTGCTCGCCCGCTTCGAGGCCGCCCTCAACCCCGCGGCGGACGACCCCGCGACCCGCGCCCTCCCGCCCGCCGCCGAGGCCGCGCTCCGCGACAGCACCGCGGCCTATCAGCAGGGCGACCTCGACGGGGCGATCCGTCACCTGCAGCGCGGGGTCGAGCTGTCACCTCGCTCCTATCGACTGCACTACCAGGTCGCGCTGCTGCATGGCCGACAGGGGGCGGTGCACTCCGCCATCGCCGCGCTCGAGCGCAGCGTCGCCCTCTTCGACGGGTTCTTCCCCGCCCTCAAGAACCTCGCGGTGCTCTACGAGCGCGTCGGCTTTCGATGGAGCGCCTCGGACACCTGGGAGCGGGCGCTCTCCGTCGCGCCCGACGAGGCGACGCGAGCGCAGATCAAAGACCACCTCGGGCTCGTTGCTCCAACCCATAGAACGTGATGCCATTGTCAGCCCCTAGGCGAGAGATGCCCCGATGAACTTCGTCTGCGACAAGTGCAAGCAGAAGTACCATGTGGCCGACGAGAAGATCCGTGGCCGCGCCGTCACGCGCTTCCGCTGCAAGAAGTGCGAGAACGTGATCGAGCTCCGGGGCGACGCCCTCCCGGACCCGGACGCCCCCGACGCGCCGAAGCAGGCGGACGCCCCGGACTCCCGTCCGAGGCCCGCGACCATGGCCCCGAGCGTCGGCCGCCCCGCCGTCTCGCCCATCGGGCCGAGCACCCAGAGCGCTCCTCCCGGGCCCGCGGCGCCTCCCGCGCGCACCGCCGCCCGCACCCGCGCGCCCACCAGCGTCGGCGTGGCCTTCAACGCGGGCATGGCCGCGAGCGCCGCGAAGGCCGCGCCTCGCACCGCGTCGACCTCGGCGATCCTCAACGCGAGCGAGACGGGCTGGTACGCGGGCATCCGAGACCTCCCGGTGGGGCCGCTCACCCGCAAGGAGCTCATCGCCAAGGTGCAGTCCGCGGAGGTCACGCCGGACACGCTGGTCTGGCGCGAGGGCCTCGACGACTGGCGACCGCTGCGCAACGTCGCCGAGCTCGGAGACGTCCTCCGGCTCGGGGCTCAGCGCATCTCGGGCAACCTGCTCGACGAGATGGGCCGCCGCCCGCCGCCCGCCGCTCCGGCCGCCCCGGAGCGTCGGAGCGGGCAGGTGGTGCCGCTGCGGCAGCCCGCGGCCGCGAGCGCCCCGGCCCTCACCCGGCCGGCGATGACCGACGACGACGAGGAGGCCACGCGCGTCACGGGCATGGACCCGGCGATCGCCGCGCTCATCCCTCGCACCCTCGGGGTCCCGGTCAAGCCCGCGGCCAAGGCCCCGGTGGAGGAGGAGCCCTCGGACCTCACGCTCACCGAAGCCCCGCACCCCTCGCCCGCCCACACGGCGCGCGGCGTGGAGCCGTCCTTCGCGAAGCCCGCGCCGAAGATCAGCCCCCCGAAGGCTCCGCCCCCGAAGGCCCCCTTGCGCGCCGCCCCGTCGGCCCTCGCTCAGAAGCCCGCGCCTGCGCCCCCGGCCCCCGCCCCGGAGCCCGTCGTCGAGCTCACGGCCCCGTCGCAGCCCCCGCTCACCATCGAGTCGGCGCCCTCGCTGCGGGTCTCCTCCATGCCCCCGGCCGCCGCGGCCGCCGCGGCCCTCGCGGGGGACGACGAGCTTCCCGAGGACCTCTTCGGCAAGAAGCCCTTCCCCCCGCAGTCCAACGCCCCGTCGCTGGAGTCCTTCGGGCTGTCCTCGGCCTTCTCCGGCGGCGCCCTCCCGCCCTCCTCGACGCCCGCCCCGTCGCCCTCGGTGCAGCCGGCCCCGGTGCTGCTCGGTCCGATGGCCGGCCACTCGCCCACCATGCCGGGCTACGCCCCGGCGACCTCGGTCCCCGCGCCCGCGCAGAAGGCCGTCGGGCTCTCGATGCCCGTGATGGTCCTGATGGCCGGCGTGCTGGTGGTCGGGGTCTTCGGCGGCGTGCTCCTCGCCGGTCGGCTCAACCGCCCGGCGCCGCAGCCCATCCCGGCCCCGGTGCCCATCGCCGTGCCGCAGGTGCAGCCGGCGGCGCCCACGGTGGCCGTCAACGAGCCTCCGCCGGTGGCCCCGGAGACCGTGGCGCCCACCACGCCGGAGACCCCCGACACGGAGCCCGAGACCCCGGGTCATCCCCACACCCCGCGGCGCACCGGGCGTGAGCCCGCGGCGGCTCCTGGCATCTCGGCGGCGCAGGCCGCGGCCAACGCCCGCCTGCTCCAGCAGCTCGGCGCCGCGGCCGCGGGCCCGAGCGGCGGCCCGGTCAACACGGGTCGGGTGCCCACCACCCAGACCAGCGCCGCCACCGACAACACCCCCGCTCCCACCGGGGCCGCCCGGGCCGGCCGCGCGATCCGCGCCTTCCAGGACAGCCGCGTGGTCAACACCTGCTGGCAGAACCTGCTGCGCATGAACCCCTCGCTCCGCGACGCCTCGGTGCGCATCACGCTCTCCGTCGGCGGCACCGGGCGCATCTCCAGCGCCGCCATCTCGGGCAGCCCCGACCCCCGCTTCGACGCCTGCATCCGCGGTCGCCTCGCGACCATCCCCACCATCGGCGCGGGCGAGTCCTTCGACGCGCAGACCACGGTCAACCTCACCACCGGCGGCTGACCGTCCCCTCGGTCTGCCCCGTTCGTCGCGTCCTCGCGGCGACCTGTGGTAGGTCCCTCCGTCCAATGGAAAAGCTGGTGATCGAGGGCGGCCGGGCCCTCCACGGGGAGGTGCTGGTCTCCGGCGCCAAGAACGCTGCGCTGCCGATCCTCTGCGCGTCGCTGCTCACGGACGGGGCGTGCACCTTTCGCAACGTCCCGCGGCTGCGCGACGTGGAGACCATGGCGGCGCTGCTGCGCTTCATGGGCGCCGAGACGGACGTCACGCCGCCGGTGGTCAACGTGCGGGGCGCGTCCGTGTCGCGACCGGAGGCCCCCTACGAGCTGGTGAAGCAGATGCGGGCCTCGGTGCTGGTGCTCGGTCCGCTGGTGGCGAGGCACGGCTACGCGAAGGTGTCGCTGCCGGGCGGGTGCGCCATCGGAGCGCGTCCGATCGACCAGCACCTGAAGGGCCTCGAGGCGATGGGGGCCACCATCAAGCTCGACCACGGCTACGTCGTGGCCGAGTGCAAGCGGCTGCACGGCGCATCGATCGCGCTCGACATGGCCACGGTCACCGGAACCGAGAACCTGATGATGGCCGCCGCGCTGGCCAAGGGTCGCACCCAGCTCATCGGCGCCGCGAGGGAGCCCGAGATCGAGGAGCTCGCCCGGGTGCTCAACAAGATGGGCGCGAAGGTCGACGGCGCGGGCACGGACGTGATCCACATCGAGGGGGTCGAGGTGCTGCACGCGATCGACCACGCGATCATCCCCGACCGCATCGAGGCCGGGACCTTCCTGCTCGCGGTGGCCGCGACGGGCGGCGACGTGTTCGTGCGCGACGCGATCCCCGAGCACATGGAGCCGCTGCTGGCGAAGCTGCGCTCGGCGGGCGCGGAGGTGCTTCGCGAGGAGGGCGGCATCCGGGTGCGCTCGGAGGGGGCTCGCTCGCTCAAGGGCGGGGACATCACCACGGCGCCGCACCCGGGCTTCCCCACGGACATGCAGGCGCAGTTCATGGCCGTGATGACCCTGGCGCGAGGCACCAGCGTGGTCACCGAGTCGGTCTTCGAGAACCGCTACATGCACGTGCCGGAGCTCAGCCGAATGGGCGCGGACATCGAGGTGCACGGGCGCGTCGCGGTGGTGAAGGGCGTCTCGTCGCTCTCCGGCGCGTCGGTGATGGCGACGGACCTCCGGGCGAGCGCGTGCCTCGTGATCGCGGGCCTCACCTCGACGGACCGCACGGAGGTGCTGCGCGTCTATCACCTCGACCGCGGCTACGAGTCGATCGAGAAGAAGCTGCGGCCGCTGGGAGCGCGCATCGAGCGGGTGCGCGGCGACGGGTGACGCGGGCGCTGACGGTGGCCGTCCCGAAGGGGCGGCTGGCGAAGCAGCTGGCGGCCTCGCTGGCGAGGGCGGGCGTGCCGGAGGGAGCGCTCGCGGAGACCGACCGCACGCTGGTGCGGGAGGCGACGGTGGACGGGGCGCCGATGAGGTTCCTGCTGCTGAAGCCCGATGACGTGCCGACCTACGTGGAGCACGGGGCCTGCGACCTGGGCGTGGTGGGCCGCGACGTGCTGTTGGAGCGAGAGGCCGACCTGGTGCTGCCGCACGACACGGGCCTCGGCCGCTGCCGCATGGTGGTGGCCGCGCCCGACGGGTGGACCGAGGCCCCGCGCGACCGGGCGCTGCGCGTGGCGACCAAGTACCCGCGCATCGCGCGACGACACTTCGCGGCGCAGGGCACCGAGGTCGAGATGATCTACGTGCAGGGATCGGTGGAGACCGCGCCGCTGGTGGGCCTGAGCGACGTGATCGTCGACCTGGTGGAGACCGGCGAGACGCTGCGGCAGAACGGGCTCTCGGTGGTCACGGAGGTCTGCGCGGTGTCCGCGGTGGTGGTGGTCAACCGGGTGGTGTTCAAGCTGCACCGCGCGGCGATCGAGCGCTTCGTGGGGCGCCTCCCTGGGGCGTAGGCGAGGCCGGACGGAGGGTCGTCGCGGCGACCCGGTCGCGCTCAGCCGTGGCATGAGTTCCGTACGACAGCGAGGGACGCCGCGAACTTCGCACAGAGGGTGTCCTGTCCCCTGAGGGTGATCCGTGCCCGCGAGGGTGCCGCCTTGATCCCCCTGTCCACGGGCTCGGACACGACCCGCGTGGACGCTGCTGGTTGACCTCATCGGGGGGGGGGCCCCCGGGGGGCGGCGCCGGCGGGGCCCCCGGGCCCCGCCGGCCGGGGGG
>CBIHPK010000076.1:0-35538 GCA_966211675.1 uncultured Myxococcaceae bacterium | reverse complement strand
CGGTTGCGCCAGCAACCGGCGCTCCTTCAGGAAGTCCCGCGAAGGCGGGACGCTCTGTTCCAGGCTCCCACTTCAGCGGTTGCAGGCCCGCTCGCGGGCCGTCCGCAACCGCGGAGTGGGCGGCACTCCAGCGAGCGCACGCCCTGGTGAGCCCGGCGGTGCAGGAGAAGGCCAGGCCCTGGTCCGGCAACGGCCGCGAGCGCATCTGGGTGTTCCGAAAGGCCTTCTCTACAAGCCCTTGAGCGACCTGTGTGCCGAACGGAGCCGCGGCGGGGGTCAGGGCGCGCGGCAGCGGGGAAGGGGGCCGCGCCCGCCGCAACGGAGTGCAGAGCGCGGCCCGCGCTGGAGCCCCGAGATCCAGGCGCGCGACGATGTCCGCATGTTCCGCCACCAGCATATCGATAGGAGCTACTCGCTTCTACGTCGAGCGCAATTGATGGCCATCAACCGACGATTGATTCAATGACCAACGCGCGGTCTACCGAGAGAATATCGCTTGAATCAAAGCGTATTTCTCGTGATTACCACATACGATCAGCACAAGTTCTCATACCGGACTTTATTACCCACCATGAAACGATTACATACCCCGCAATCATTACCTACCTGAGTGATGGCCATTCACCTGGCGCGGCTCCCTCATCCCCCCGTGCGCCGCAAATGACCCCGGTCAACTCGCGGCCTCCCGGTGGGTCCCAGAGTCGCGGCCGTGATGGTCCATCCCCTCCGCTTCGTGTCGTGCGCGCTGGGCGCCTGGCTCCTCGCCTCCACCGCGTCCGCGCAGCCCTCGCGCACCGCGCCCTCCGTCGCCGCGACGCCCGCGAGCGAGCGCGTCGTCGACCGGGCGAGGCTCTCGTTTCCGCAGACCCAGGGGTGGTTTCGACTCGTCGCGGGGGCGCGCTTCTCTACCGGCGACGACGGACGCCTGGTGCCCGACTACGAGTCCCTCACGCACCCGCGGGTGCGGCGCGCGGACAACGCGGGCTACACGATCGTCCCGCGCTATCCCCTCCGCTACGACGGCTGGCTCCGCGTCTCCAGCGGGGAGCACACGGACGCCTGGGTCGAGCTCGCTCCCGACGGCGCCCGGCCCTCGATGGCCTCGCAGCAGGACGGCGTGCTGGTCTACCCCGACGCCTACCTGGACACGGACGTGCTCTACAAGTCCACGCCCACGCACGCGGACGAGTACCTCCTGGTGCGCTCGCGCGCGGCCCCGACCGAGTGGACCTTCCGGCTGCGCCGAGGCCCAGGCATCGCGTCCGTGCGGCAGACGGGCAACGCCATCGAGGCGGTCGACGCGCGAGGCCGGGCGTGGCTGCGCGCCGGAAGGCCCGTCGCCGTCGACGGCCGAGGACACCGGGTGACCGGCGAGGTCGTGGTGCGCGGCGACTCGCTGGTGGTCCGCATCGACCTCGGCGGGCTCGACCGGCCCGCCCTGGTCGACCCGGACTGGACCTCCACCGCCGACATGTCCTTCGGGCGCTTCTACTCGGGCGCCAACGTGCTCCCCAACGGCCGCGTGCTCGCCACCGGCGGCTGCTCGGCCTCGGTGTGCAGCGGCGACCTGACGCTCCCCGCGTGCCGCACCGTGCTGCGCGAGTCCGAGTCGCTCGACCCCGCGAGCCGCACCTGGTCGCGCTCCGGCGACGACCTCGTGGGGCGCTTCTTCCACGCCGCCGAGAGCCTCGACTCGGGCGCCGTGCTCGTCGCAGGCGGCTGCACCGACCCGGCCTGCGCCACCGCGACCGCCGCGGTGACCCTCTACGACCCGGTGAGCGCGAGCTTCAGCGCCGTCGGCTCGCTCTCCGAGGCGAGGGCGGCCATCGCCAGCGTGCGGCTCGCCGACGGTCGAGTGCTCCTCGCGGGCGGCTGCTCGGGCTCGACCTGCAGCGCGAGGGTCGACCTCTACGACCCGAGGACCCGCTCCGTCGTGGCGGGCGCTCCGATGTCCGCTGCCCGTGGCCGCGCCGAGGTGGTGCGGCTGCGCGACGGTCGGGTGCTGGTCACCGGCGGCTGCACCTCCATCGCCTGCGCGGGAGTGCTCGCCAGCGCCGAGCTCTACGACCCGGCCACCGACCGATGGACCAGCGCCACCCCCATGGCGAGCCCGCGCGGAGGGCACTTCGCGACGCGGCTCGACGACGGCCGGGTGCTGGTGGGCGGCGGCTGCCCCGACGGAGCCTGCACCGCCTACCTGCGCTCGACGGAACTCTTCGACCCCGCGACGGCGCGCTTCGCCCCGGGGCCCTCGATGACCCAGCTGCGCGTGGGAGCGAGGGCGCTGCGCATCCCCGATGGGAGGGTGATGGTCAACCAGGGCTGCTCGGGGCGCACCGAGTGTGACCTCAGCAACGAGGTCTTCGACCCTCGCTCGGAGACCTTCGCCCGCGTCGAGGACGCCGTCACCGCGAGGGCCTTCCAGGCCTTCGTGCTCCATGAGAGAGCCCACCTCGCCATCGCCATCGGAGGCTGCCAGCCCCGCACCTGCTCGTGGTGGAACGAGACCTACGACCTCTCCAACATCCACCCCGTGCAGGACGCCGGCGTCGACGCCGGTCCCAACGACGCCGCGGCCGACGCTTCGCTGGATGCAAGCAGCGGTGTGCGCGACGCCGGGACGCCCGCCCCTCCTCGATCGAACGCCTGCGCCTGCGAGGCCGCGGTCGGCGCGGGGAAGGCCTCCGCCGGGAGGAGCGCCCTGCTGCTGCTGGGGCTGCTCACGGCGGTGCGACGGCGTCGCGGGGTGGCGCGGTGAGGCGGCTGCTCGGCGTCGCGGCGCTGGTGGCGGCCTGCGAGGTCACTCCGACGACACCGCCGCCGATCGTAGACGGCGGGCTCGACGCGGCCTCGGACGTGGTCGCGAGCGACGCTCCGGGGGACGTCCACTGCGCGATCGCTTGCGGCGAGTGCGAGGCCTGCCGCGGCGGTCGCTGCGAGCCCATCGGCCCAGCAGCCTCCGCGCGCTTCGTCACCACCGGCTGGAACCACTCGCTCGCCATCGACGGCACTCAGGGGCTCTGGTCCTGGGGTGACAACGGCGCGGGGCAGCTCGGCGTGGGCGACCAGATCGCCCGTCGCGTCGGGGCGAGGTCCTCGGGCGACGGGGCGTGGCGAGTGGTGGCCGCCGGGTCGAGGCACACCTGCGGCATCCGCATGGACGGATCGCTCTGGTGCTGGGGCGTCAACGTCCACGGCCAGCTCGGCGCAGGCGACACCATGGACCGCACCGCCCCGGTGCGGGTGGGCAGCGAGAGCGACTGGTCCGAGGTCACCTGCGGAGGGCTCCACACCTGCGCCATCCGGGGCGACGGATCGCTCTGGTGCTGGGGCGCGAACCCCGCCGGACAGCTCGGGCTGGGGGACGTCACCGGCGATCGCTCCACGCCTCAGCGAGTGGGCGCCGAGCTCGGATGGAGGGGCATCGCGGCGAAGGCCCGCTCCAACTGCGCCATCCGGGGCGACGCCTCGCTCTGGTGCTGGGGCGACAACTCGGACGGACAGCTAGGGCTCGGCGATCGCACCGACCGGCGCGCTCCGATGCTGGTGGACTCCACGAGGCGCTGGTCGCAGGTGGGCCCCGGGGCGCTGCACGCCTGCGCGATCACCGAGGGGGCCGAGCTCTACTGTTGGGGCTCCAACGACTACGGTCAGCTGGGCTTCGGCAACCACACCGCCACGCTCCGCCCCGAGCGATCGGGCCTCGACGCCGACTGGACCTCCGTGGCCTCCGGCTTCCAGCACACCTGCGGCCTGCGGAGGGACGGGCAGCTGCGCTGTTGGGGCGACGGAGCGGTCGGGCAGCTCGGGCTCGGCGACACGGCGGCGCGCGACACGCCCTCGCTGGTGACGATGGCGACCGCGGTGGTCTCCGTGTCGGCGGGCATCGGCCACACCTGCGCCCTGGAGTCGTCGGGCCGGGTACGCTGCTGGGGCGACGACACCTGGGGGCAGCTCGGCGACGGCAGCAACCGCGCGCGCTCGTCCCCGACGGCCTCCTGCCTCGCGGCCGCTCCGTGAGGGCTCACTCCCACCAGCTCTGGTTGGTGTGGTGGTCGTGGCCGAAGGTGAGGCCCCCGTCGACGGCCGTCCCTTCGAGGCCCGATCCGTGGTCTCCGTGCAGGTCGTAGACGCCGTTGTCGTTGAGGTCGATGAAGAGAAAGACCCGGTATGCCACGCCCGGGCGAAGCACGTCGGGGAGGCGCACCTCGAAGGCGTCGGCGCCGCTCATGGCCTCGTCGCGGTAGATCGCCACGGTGCGCTGCGAGCCCACCTCCGTGACCGTGAGGTCGAAGCGGACGCCCACGTGAACCTCGAAGCCTCGGAGGTGCCCCACGAGGTCGAGGCGCTCCGAAGGGAGCGGCGCCGGGTCGCCCGGAAGGGCCTCGGAGGAGAGCGTGAGCGCGTAGGGCGGCGCCGTGGGAAGGAGCGCGTGCGAGGCGGTGTCCGATCCCCCGAAGCGCCCGTCGCCGTCGCGGTCGATGTACCAGTCGAGGCGGGCGGGCGAGGCGCCCATCGCGTCGGCGAGGAGGAAGCGCTCGGTCCCGGTCGAGACCGCGCGCAGCACCACCAGCGAGGAGAGCGAGCCGGCGCGGTCCACCAGGCGAAACTCCGCGCGACGGCCGCGCTCGGAGGTCCAGGCGCCGAGGCGGAGCTCGAGGTCGCGAGAGCGGTCCCTGGGAGCGTCGGCGATCGCGGCGTCGTGGCCGGAGTGCGCGGAGGTCTCCGGCGCGTCGACGTCGAGCGCCGCGTCGAGCTCGTGGACGTGGGCGTCGGTCGAGGCCGCGTCCGTCCCCTGGCAGCCGAGGGCGAGGGACGCCCCGAGGATCACTCCGAGTCGAAGGCGCTTCGCGGATTCCATGGGCGCGATGCTGGAGGAGCGAGGGCGATGGGCTCTTGACCGCGGTCAGGCCGACGCTTCACCCCGGAAGCCAGCGCACCAGCCTGCGCTCCAGCGCGAGGAGCGCTCCGGAGAGCGCGGCGTTGAGCGCCCCGGAGAGCAGCACCACCAGCCAGAGGCGCTCGGGGCGGTACTCCTGGAGAGCCGCGAGCGCCCGCACCCCGAGGCCGTAGCGAGAGCCCACGAGCATCTCCGTCACCACGGTGATCACCAGCGCGTTGGTGAGCGCGAGCCGGGCGCCCAGCAGCAGCGCCGGGAGCGCCTCGGGGAGGTGCAGCACCCGAAACGCCGCCCAGCCGCGAAGGCCCGAGAGGCGCACCACGTCGGAGCGCGCCGAGGGCACCCGGGAGAGCGCCGCGGCCACCGGGAGCAGCACCACGCCGAAGCCGCCGAAGGCCACCGCCGCCAGCCGCGTGCCCTCGTGGTAGCCGAAGCCCATCAGCAGCAGCGGGTACACCAGGATGGGAGGGATCGACCGGACGAAGTCCGCCGTGGGCTCCACCGCGCGCCAGAGCGAAGGGCGTCCGCCGAGCCAGAGGCCGAGAGCGCCGCCGAGCAGCACCGCGACCCCGGCGCCCGACAGCACCCTCGCCAGCGTGTCGCCCAGGTCACGGCCGAGCGATCCCTCGCTCGCGCCCTCGACGGCGGCGCGGGTCATCTCCGAGAGCGTGGGCACCGAGTGAGCTCTCCCCCAGCAGGTCATCGAGGCGCTCCCCCAGAGCGCCAGCAGCGCGAGCGGAGCCATCGCCCGTCGCAGCGAGCACGGCGCCCTCATGGACCCTTCGCCCCGAGCACCGCGGCCTCCAGCGCCGCCCGGCCGACGGACACCGGATGGTCCGCGACCAGCTCCCCCGCGTCGCCGCCGAGCACCACCCAGCGCGTGGCGAGGGCCAGCACGTCGTCGAGGTCGTGGCTCACCAGCACGCACGCGAGGCCCCTCGCCGCCAGAGTGACCGCGAGTCGGCGACGGAGCGAGGCGCGCGTCGACACGTCGAGGGCCGAGAGCGGCTCGTCGAGGAGCACCACCGGCGACTGCCAGGCGAGCGATCGGGCGAGGGCCACCAGCTGCTGTTCGCCGCCGGAGAGGCGCTGGGGTCGATGCCCGAGCAGCGAGTCGGGGAGCGCCACCGCGGCGATGGCCTCGTCGAGGCGCTCGTCGCGCTCGCGGGGGCTGAGCCCGAGCGAGCGCAGCGGGAGCGCCACGTTGTCCCTCGCGGTGAGCCATGGGAGCAGGCTGGCGCGGTAGTCCTGCGGCATGTAGCCGACGGAGGGCGGGCGGAGGAGCGATCCGCCCTCGGGGCGAGCGAGGCCCGCGATGGCGCGGAGCAGGGTGGACTTGCCGATGCCGTTGCGCCCGAGGAGGGCCACTCGCTCGCCGCGCCCGATGCGGAGCGTGACGGGTGCGGCCCCGGCGAAGGCTCGCACCGCGCGAAGCTCGATGAGCGCCTCGGAGCTCACGGCGACGGCGGCAGGAGGGCTCGCACCGACACCTCGCGATCGAGGATGCCGAGCTCTCGCTCCCGGGCGACCTCGGCGGCCACGAGGTCGCCGGCCTCGGCGGAGGTGCGGTAGCGCGATGGGGGATAGGCGTCGACGAAGGCCCGCTCCTCGGGGCGGAGGTACGCCGCCATGGCGCGGCGCGCGGCCGCCGGGTCGGAGCGGGCCTCGAGGATGGCCTCGTCGACCGCGGCGACGAGCCGGGCGGCGACGGAGGGATACCCCTCTGCGAAGGCCCCGGAGAGCACGAAGGTGCCGAAGCGGAAGGGAGAGCCGAGGCGCTTCGCGCAGGGAGGTCCGTCGTCGATCACCTCGGCCACGCCGCGGGCGATCATCGCGGTGGCCATCGGGTCGTTGGTGAACATCATGTCCACGCCGCCCTGCGCCAGCGTCTGCGCCTGCAGCGGCGGCTCCACCGGGACGACCGTGACCGTCGTCGGGTCGACGCCCGCCGCGCGCAGCACCGCCGGCAGCCAGCGACGGTACGCCGCCGTCGGGAGCACCCCGACGCGACGGCCCGCGGCGTCGGCCGGGAAGCGCAGCCCCGAGCCCCGTCGGCCGAGCACGTAGCTGAGCCGGTGCCCGTCGTCCTCCTCGAGCACCGTGGCCACCCTCGGAGCGACCGGTGCGCGCGAGGAGGCCAGCAGCACGATGGGCCACGCGGCGAAGCCCGCGGCGTCGACGCGCCCGAGCGTCACGTCGTCGACCATCGGCTGCGCGGTGGGGTAGGTCCGCAACGTCACGTGGAGCCCGTGGCGGGCGAAGGTGTCCCGCTGCGCCGCGAGGAAGAGCGGCAGGCTGATGCGCAGGGCGCTCACCCCGAGGGTCACCTCGTCGACCCGACCTCGACGGGCGGGCGTGCGCCAGCCAGCGAGCGTGACCACCACCGCCAGCGAGAGCGCCACGCCGCACGCCATCCACAGCTTCTTCCACGATCGCTTCACGGTGAGCCCTTACCTCCCATCACGGCGCGCCGACGGATCACGGCGCGCGAAGTCCATCGCCAGCTCCAGCCGGCTCTGCATCTGCGCGTGGCCGTCGCCGTTCACCTCCAGCGAGAGGAAGCCCACGGGCCCCCTCCGCGAGAGCGCGTGCAGCACGGCGTCCGAGGCCGAGCTCGACGGGATCGACGCGAAGGGCTTGATCGACACCACCAGGTCGGCCCGGAGCGCCCGCTCGACCTCCAGGTAGACCGCGATCTCCGTGAAGCCCGCGCCCGAGCAGAGCGACACGGGCACCCACTCCGCCGCGGCCCCGACCCACTCCGCCGCGTCGACCGGCGCCGGGAGCGGGTGCCCCGTGGCGGCCGCGTGGCGCCTCCAGGCGTCGAGGATCCCCGCCCGCACCCTCGCCAGCTCGCCGTCGCATCGGCTGGCGCGCCAGGCCTGGTGCAGCGCCCACTCGCACGCGAGCGGGGTCTCCACCGCCGCGCCGCGCGACTCCATCCAGCGCACCAGGTGGGCCCCCGGGTCTCCCAGCTACATCGCCGGGAGCAGCTCCCCGGTCACCCTCACCCGCACCCTCGGCGTCGCTCGTCGCCTGCCCCCTCGGAGCGAGGGAGCGTGGCGACGGATGGCCTCCACCGTGTCCCCTCCAGACTCCAGCGCCTCGGACACCGAGCGGAGCGCCGCGTCGATCCTCACGTCGACCTCCTCGGGCCTCCCGCCCCGGGAGCGCAGCCGGGCCCCCGCGGCGGAGAGCGCGTCTCCCGCCGCCAGGGCGTCGCGCACCGCGGGCCAGACCGGTCGTCGTGCGCGGCGGAGCCACTCTCCGAGCTCCCCGAGGCCGCGCTCCGGCGACGGGGCATCCACGGTCGCGCCCTCGGCCCCGGAGGCGCGCAGGGCCCGCTGCAGGTCCGTCGCGTAGGCCCCGCAGCGGTCGCCCGGCGCGACGAAGCGCACGTCACCCCCTCGCGACCGGGCGTGCAGGACCATCGCCCCCGCGAGGTAGTACACCGTGCACGGGTGCCCTCTCGGCATCAGCGCCCGCCCGGTGGCCAAGGCCTCGCTGCCAGGCGCCGCCGCGGCCTCGGCGTCGAGCCCGCAGCCCCGCAGCGCCGAGGCCACCAGAGGGTCGTGCATCGCGCCGGTGCCGAGGATCACGACCATGGCCCGAGCCCCCGCTCCTTCAGGGCGCTGGCGAAGGTGCGAAGCCGCATCCGGAGGGAGATGCGCGGCCGGGTCTCGTCGAGGTCATGGAGCGAGCAGTACGCGACGCCCGCGTCCGCCAGCAGCGCCCTCACGGGAGCGTAGGTGGGAGCGTCCTGGGCGCACTTGAAGCTCGACAGGTCGAGCACCCCGATGGCCCCGTGGCGGGCGGCGACGCGGGCGCCCCAGAGCCGCTCGGCCCCGCCGGAGTTGTCGCACTCGGGCAGCAGGTCGCGCACGTCGAAGGGGTCCTCGATCACGCCCCGTCGTAGCTCGTCGGCCATGAGCCCTCGCAGCCACCCCTCGTCGCGAGGAATCGCCCTCGTGCTCAAGGTCGGATAGCCCAGCGACTGCAGCTCCGCGCTCACGTGATGAGAGAGGCCCGGGTCCGCGTGGTAGGGACGGGCGAGCAGCAGCACCGCCCCGCGGCCCTGCGATCCGTCGGCGAGCAGCGCCGCCCCCCTCGCCTGCAGTCGCGCCTCGAAAGCGCGCACCGCGGAGGCGCCCGCCTCCACCGCGGCGTCGCTCTCGTCGCGCGACATCCCCAGCAGCGGACGGAAGGCCTCGAACATCTGCGAGCGCAGCCGCGCGGGCTGAGAGAGGGCGATCTCCGGGTCGAGGAGCGCGACGCCCCGGGAGCCGAGCCCGTCGCCCCCGAAGGCCGCGCGCACCAGGGCCGGCGAGGCGGCCACCACGGGGCACGAGGCGCAGTCGGCCACGTGCCGCACGGGCGTGACGGCGTGCGTGACGCGGGGGACGAAGAGCGCGTCGAGCGGACGCCCCCGGTCATGGACCCGATGCAGCAGGTGGTGCACGTGGGCGAGGGTCACCTTCACCGGGAAGCACGGGTCCGTCGCTCCGTGGTGGGCGCCCTCGCGCCAGAGGGCGTCGGTGGTCGGGGGCGAGAACACCACGTCGCGAGGGGCGACCCCGAGGGCCTCGAGGTAGGCGCGAAAGAAGGGCGCCGCGCGGTACTGCGCCAACACTCTCGGGATGCCGATGCGCACGGACCGCGGCGCTCTCCGGAGGGCCTTCACCGACGCGTCGGGCACGAAGAGCTGGCGCGCCTCGTAGGCGTAGAGGTCGGGCACCCGGGCCTCTCGCTCCTTCCGGCGTCGCGCCCCGTCGCGGGGCGAGGCCTCGCCGCCGGCCTCGCAGCCGTGGCCGACCAGGAACACCCGGCGCTCTCCCTCGTCGACGAGCTCCAGCTCCGCGCGGGGGCAGCGGTTCTCGCAGAGCTCGCAGCGCAGGTCGGCGTCGGGGCGGAGCGTGGCCACCGGCAGCCGCAGCGAGCGGGACGCCCTCGGGGACACCCCATCGAGCGCGAGGAGCGCCGCGCCCAGGGCGCCCGCCAGCTCGGGGTAGGGGTGCACCGCGACCCTCACCCCCGGAACCGTCGCGACCAGGTGATCGACCTCGGCGCGCACCGCGGCCTCGTTGCGCTGCACCCCTCCCTGGAGCAGCACCGAGCGGCCGAGCGTGGCGGGGTGTACCCCGTTCATCACCTGCGTCCAGACGATGCGCGGCAGGGCGCGAGCGAGGCCCGCGAGGATCTCCTCGGGCGAATAACCCTCCCTCTGAAACCCGACGCGAGCGGCGTCGAGGAAGACCACGCACCCGTCGTCGAAGCGCGGCGCCCGTTCAGCGAGGAAGGCCCGCTCGGCGTAGCGGTCCCGGCCCACGCCGAACTCCGCCGCGGTCGACTCCAGCACCATCCCGATGCCCGCGCTGCACTGGCTCGACACCCAGAACTCCCGGAGCGATCCGCCCGGGTCGAGGGCCATCACCTTGATGTCCTGGCCGCCGACGTCGCAGACCACCTCCACCCCGGGCATCACGGCGCGAGCGGCCCTCGCGTGGGCCACCGTCTCGACGACCTCCAGGTCGGCGCCCACCAGCGGAGCGACCCAGGCCGACCCGTAGCCCGTGACGGCGATCGCCGCGATCGTCGCCTCCGGATCGAGCTCCGCGAGTCGGGCCTTCACCGCCGAGAGCAGGGAGCGAGCGTCCTCCACCGGGTCTCCGCTCGCCCGCTGCGCCTGCGCGACCAGGGCGCGCGAGGCGTCGAGGATCACGGCCTTGGAGACCGTCGATCCCGCGTCGATGCCCAGCGCGTATCTCCCCGGCGGAGCATCGACGATCGGCCACTCGAGGCGCTCGCCCTGCGTCGTCGAAGCGCGCAGCGGAGCCTCCTCACGAGCGAGCGAGGCCACCCCGGTGCGGGCCGCGGCGCGCAGCAGCCACGCTCGGGTGCGAGGGCTCCCCTCCCCCTCGAACCCGCTGCGGATCGCGGCGCCCAGGGCGGGGTAGTAGAGGGCGTCGTCGGGCACGCTCACGTCTCGCCCCTTCGCATCGAAGGCCACGCCCCGCTCCCTCCAGAGCTCGGCCAGGCGCCGCCTCCACGCCGACGCGAGCGCCGGCAGGAACACATGCGGCCCCCCCAGCAGCACCACCGGCGGCCTCGGGGTGACCCCTCGGGCCAGGGCGCCGAGGCTCGCCAGCACGATGGCGTCGGCGAGGCTCGCCACCAGCGCGTCGACCCCGACGCCTCGTCGCGCGAGGTTGACGAGGTCGGTCTCCGCGAAGACCCCGCAGCGGGCCGACAGCGGGAGCACCGCGTCGGGTTGGTAGTCCACGAGCCTCGCGGCCTCCGGGCTGATCCCGAGGCGTCGCAGGCAGCGCTCGAGGGTGACCCCGGTGCCGGCCGCGCAGCGGTCGTTCATCGACACGTGGGGCCTCGCGCCGTCGCGGCCTCCGGGCTCGAAGGTGACCAGCTTGGCGTCCTGTCCGCCGAGGTCGATCAGCGTGCGGACCTCCGGGTGCCGCATGGCCACCGCCGAGGCCGCGGCGGTCACCTCGTGCACCGCGACCGCGCCCAGGTGTGCGGCGACCGCGCTGCCGCTGCCGGTCACGCCCACGAGGGCCGAGGGCGGGAGCACCTCGTCGAGCAGCGCGGCCACGGTCTCCGCGAGGCGTCCCTGGTGCCGGGCGAAGCGCACGACGGAGGGCGCCGCGGAGCCCGGTCGGGTCACGACGACCTTCACGGTGGTCGAGCCCACGTCGAGCCCCACCCGGTCGGTCGCTTCGTGGTCCCTCGGGTTCTGCGCGCGCCGCACGACGGGGCGACTGTGGTGCACTCACCCGTCGACCATTTGACCTGGGACAAGTACCGCGGCGACCGGCGCAGACCTCCTGAAGCGCGCCCCGGCGGGATATAACCGCCCGATGCGGCTGTGGACCTCTCTCCTGGTGGCGCTCCTCCTGGCCGCGTGCACGGACGACGTGGGCGTGATCTCCCTCGACTCGGGCGCTCCTCCCGATCGCGGCGCGGCGCTCGACCAGGGCCCCGCCGACAGCGGCCCCGAGGCAACGGTGGACGTCGCCCCGGTCGAGGTCGGCGTGGACATCCCCGCGCCGATGGACGTGCCCGCCTGCGGCGTGATGGGCGGCCCGTGCTGCCTCGCGGGGGAGGCCTGCGCCGACGGGGCGGCCTGTCGCGACGGTCGATGCGTCGCGTGCGGCGACCGCGATGCCCCCTGCTGCAACCGGGCGACGCGGTGCCTGGGGGTGTTCCTCTGCGTGGAGGGGAGCTGCGTGGCCTGCGGCGGCCGAGGCGCGCCGTGCTGCGCGGGCGAGCGCTGCACCGGCACCGGGGACGTGTGCGTCGCCGGTCGGTGCGCCGCCTGCGGTCATCCGGGCGAGCGCTGCTGCGGCGGATCGGCCTGCTTCGACGGCGCGACCTGCACCGCCGCGGGCTTCTGCCGGGGCTGCGGGGCAACGGGCGAGGCGTGCTGCCCGGGCGGGCTGTGCACCGCCGCTGGAACGGCCTGCGACGCCACGGGCACCTGCTCACCCTGCGGGGCGACGGGCCAGCGCTGCTGCGGCGGGACCACCTGCGCCTCGGGCAACGTGTGCCGCGCCGCGGGCTGCGCGGCGTGCGGAGGACCCGGCCAGCCCTGCTGCGCGGGGTCGAGCTGCGACGGCGGGACCAGCTGCCTCTCGGGCACCTGCGGCACCTGCGGCGCCGTCGACCAGGCGTGCTGCGCGGGCGACCGCTGCGCCGCCGGGGCCGCGTGCTCGCTGGGTCGCTGCGTGGCGTGCGGAACGGCGGGCCGGGCGTGCTGCGCCGGGAGCGCGTGCGACGAGGGCGCCGTGTGCGAGGGGGCGGCCTGCGTCTCCTGCGGAACCCAGGGGGCGCGCTGCTGCTCGGGCGATCGCTGCGGCGCGGGGCTCTCGTGCATGGCGGGCCGCTGCGCCCCCTGCGGCGGGGCGGCGCAGGCGTGCTGCGCGGGGAGCGCGTGCGACCCGGGCGGGGCCTGCGTGGGGGGGACGTGCCAGCGCTGCGGAGCGGTCGACCAGGCGTGCTGCGCGGGCTCGACCTGCGCCGAGGGCGCGGCCTGCCAGGGCGGCACCTGCCGGGCCTGCGGCGGCATCGGCCAGGGCTGCTGCGCCTCCTCCGGGTGCCTCACCGGGAGCACCTGCGTCAGCGGGACCTGCACCGCCTGCGGGGCGCGCGACGGCATCTGCTGCACCGACCCGACGCAGTTCCCCTACCCCTGCGAGAACCCCAACAGCTGCGTGGCGGGGCGCTGCGTGGCCTGTGGCTACGCCAACGAGCGCTGCTGCGCCGGGTCGTCCTGCGGCACGGGCTACACCTGCGACGCGCGCACCAACGTCTGCGTTCGACGGATGATGCAGTAGCTCAGGGCCCGCCGCAGGCGCCGCTGCCGGTGGTGTACGTGTTGAGCGGGGTGATGGTGCAGGTCGTGGCCGAGGTCATGGTCACCCGCGCCACGCGCCAGAAGTCGTTGTTGGCGCAGTTGCCCGATCCGCCCAGGGTGAAGGCCCGGCTCATGTACGTCGCCGTCGGGGTGGTGCTCGTGGTGCTGCCGCAGAAGATCTGCACCGTCGCGATGCGCCCCGCCGCGCGGGCGTAGTTGTGCACGCCGACGGTGTACGTCGAGCCGACCGCGGGGGAGTCGAGGCGGGTGTTCTCCGGGCCGAGGGTCGAGGTGTTGTCGAAGTCGAGCACCGCGCCCCAGGCCGGACGCAGGTTGCCGTAGTAGCAGTCGTCGCCGTTGAACCACGCCGAGCCGGTGCCATTGTGCACGTGGAGGTCGACGTCGCCGGTGCCGTTCCAGGAGAGCTGCACGCGCAGGCCGTGGGGCAGCGCGGTGACGGTGAACATGCAGGTGATCACCCGGCCGGAGACGTCCGTGCCGCTCACCCGCAGCACGTAGTCGCCGACGATGAAGGGCGTGAAGCTCTCCGTGAGCGCGGTGGGCGGAGCGGGCCCCCACACCACCGAGCCGGAGCCGCCCGCGGGCGCCGAGACCAGCGTCCACGACACGTTGCGCAGACCGACCCCCATCGCCGTCAGCGAGATCGGCGACCCCGCCGGGACCGTCCGATCGCCAGGGCACGTCAGCGTCCCCCCGCAGCCCTCGTCGACCGCTCCGTTGCAGTTGTCGTCCACCCCGTTGCCGCACACCTCCGCCGCCGCGGGCACCGCCTCGCCCGCGCAGGCCGCGGCCCACATCGAGCGCCCCCCGGCGACCTCGCACGCCTGCGTGCCGTCGCGGCAGGCGCCGACCCCGCGGGTGCCCGTCGCGCCCGAGTAGCAGGGCCGCGTCGCCCCCGCGGTGCACTCGCAGCCCTCCGTCGGGCTCCCGGTGCAGGCGCGGTCGATGCCGTCGCAGAGGTTCATCGCGGGCACCACCTCGGCGGTGCAGGGCCCCCAGTCCGATCCCATTCCGCCGGCGCCCGCGACGCAGCGCGAGGTGCCCTCGTGGCAGGTGCCGACCCCGGCGGTCCCCGTCGGGCCGGTGTAGCAGCCTCGGCTCGTCCCCACGGTGCAGCCGCAGCCGGTCAGCGCGTTGCCGTCGCAGTCGTGGTCGACGCCGTCGCAGGAGTCCGGCGCCGGGGTCACCTCGCCCATGCAGGCCGACCAGGACGCCACACCCTTGGTCACCGAGCACGACTGCATGCCCCCGTGGCAGGTGCCCACGCCGCTGGTGCCCATCGGGCCGCCGTAGCAGGGCCGGGTCATCCCCGCGGTGCAGGCGCAGCCCTCGTCGATCACGCCCGTGCAGGCGAAATCGCGCCCCTCGCCGCAGCGCACCGGCTGCGGCTGACCGGAGCCGGTGCAGGCGCTCCAGCGGCCGAACTCCCCGTCGCCCTCGCAGCGCTGCGTCCCGAGCGTGCAGACCCCGACGCCCGCCCTCGAGGGCGGACCGTCGTAGCAGGGGATCGTCGACCCCGGGATGCACACGCAGCCCTCGTCGATGTGCCCGTCGCAGTTGTCGTCGAGGCCGTTGTTGCAGCGCTCGCGAGGGCCGCACGGCGTCGCCACGGAGCCGTCCGCCGAGGCCCCTCCGTCGCCCTCCACCGGGGCGGCGTCGTCGTCCAGCGCCGCGTCGTCCGCCGCGCCTCCTCCGTCGCCCTCCACGTCACCCGCCATCGGTCGGTCGAGGACCACCAGCGGCCCGCGCTCCCCCGTCGGGGCCCGGTCCGTCGGGGCGCCGTCCGCGGTGCGACCTCGATCGACGCCGACCGAGGCATCGATGCCATAGACGAGTCCGTCTGTCGCTGAGCACCCCGCGGCGATCGCGAGAACGGAGATCAGCACACCACGCGTCACAGCAGCCATCGGGCAGTCCTCTCCGACCGGCTGTAGGAGCCGTCGACCCCATCGTCTGTACCACGACCGATCTCCCGCGATGGGATATCGCTCGCGGCTCCGGGTCGACGAGCCGTCGGAGGTCAGTGGGCGGACCGCTCGACACCACGCAAGACTGCGCCGACCGGTTGGATCCAGTCGGCGCAGTCCTCCCCTTCAGTGGGTATCGCGATCAGGCGCTCAGGTCAGAGCATGATCGTGTAGCCGACGTTGAGCCCGAAGGAGGTGTTCACCGCCTGGACGGCGCTGGTGGACGACTCGCCCGGCGCGGGGACGTTCAGGTTGGTGGTGCTGTACACGAACTGCAGCGCGGGGCTCAGGATGCCCGAGCGGCCGATCATGATGTTCATGCCGAGGCGGGGGGCGAGCGCGAAGCCCGCGCCGTCACGGCTGTTGTACGCGAGGCCCACGCCCAGGCCGAGGAACGCGAAGAGCGTCCGCGAGATGGGAAGGTGGTAGCTGGGCTCCACCAGGAGGTTGAGCGAGGTCGCCGACGAAGAGACCGACTGGCCGCCCACCGTCGAGGAGGTGTTGGCGTAGTTGAGGCCGATGATTCCCGACAACTGGAGGTTGTCGGTAAAGAACCAGCCCACCGTGGGGGCGATCGTGAGCTGGCGGTTGTTGCCAGAGATGTTCAGGCCCAGCGACCCGCCGAGCTCGACCACGCCGGGGCGGCCGTACGCTGTGCTGCCGCCGACGCCGGCCTGCGAGACCACGCCGCCCGCGGGGACCATCGGCGCCGCGACCGGGGGGGCCGGGTCGTTGTCCGAGCGCGACGGGGGAAGCGCGGAGGGCGGGGTGCCATTGCCCACGCGGACCTCCGTGGTGGTGACCGCGGCGCCCGTCGACACGTTGCCCCCGGTCTGCGCATGAACCACCGACGAGAGCGTCGTCACGCCAACCATCACGCCCGCACCGAACACGAATTGAGAGAACTTCATGGAGACCTCCATTGACGTTGCCTTAGGGTCGACTGCCGCCAAGATTCCGCGAATCTCGTTCGCAGTTGAGCAGCATCGACCCCTATCGCACGCTGCGTGCCACGGTCAGATCGACCGAATCCCAGCCCCCAGACGACATTCCGGTCACACTCCCCGAGCGCTTTGCCTGTGCGGTGTACCCTTCTGGTACATACGCCCCCCGCCGCCCTCCGCGCCCTGGCCGTGCTCCAGGGCACATTGGCAAGAATGCCCCAGTGCACGGGAGCGGGCTTCGGGGTTGAGACAGAAGTCCGCGTCCCGGCTCCCCACCAGCGCCCTCCCCGCCGACCCCTCTCGCCTTGTATAGAGCGATCTGCGCGCTGCGATCGCCCTCCACGCAAGCGCGGACGACGGCTTGCACAAGGGACCTCGCATAAGCCCCGACGACCCCCGCGTCGGGTTCTGGAGGTTTCAACTATATGAATAGCAAGCTCGCTGCGGTGATCACGGTCTGTATGTTTCACGCTGGCTGCATCGGCGTCGGAGAAGAGGCCCCCGTGGCCGCGTCGGGCGACGCGGGCGTGGCCGCGGACGGCGCGAGGAGCGGCGACCCCTTCTCTGATCCCTCCACGGCGAGCCCGGTGCGCGGCGCCGGGGTGATCACCCTCGCGGGCTCCGAGGAGCCCGGCCTCGTCGATGGCAGCGGAGCGACGGCGCGCTTCAACAACCCCACCAACATCGTGCTCGGCCCGGACGGCAATCTCTACGTCGCGGACTACGACAACGGCGACATCCGCCTGGTGCGCCCCAACGGGATGACCCTGACGCTCACCCGCCAGGAGGGCTTCTCCCACCCCTTCGGGATGGCCTTCGGCGCCGACGGGACCCTCTATGTCGAGACGGACAGCGACGACGCCGGCGACCGCACCAACGGGATGATCTGGCAGGTCGACCGTCGCACCGGGGCGGCCACCATCCTGGCCCGCAACCTCGGTCGCCCTCGCGGCCTGCTGGCGCTGCCGGACGGCCGGCTGGTGATGGTCGACAACGAGCACCACGTGGTGCGGCTGCTCGACCCGGCCACCAGGGCGATCACCGAGCTCGCCGGGGAGCGCGACGCCGCGGGCTTCGCCGACGGGCGCGGCGCCGACGCTCGCTTCGATCACCCCTACGACGTGGTGCTCACCCCCGACCAGCGCCTCGTCGTCGCGGACCAGAACAACCACCTGCTGCGAGCCATCACCCTCGACGGCGTCGTGAGCACCTACGCCGGCACCGGCCTGCCGGGATCGACGGACGGCACCCAGGCGACCGCGACCTTCAACTTCCCCCAGGCGCTCGCCATCGACGTCGACGGCAACATCTTCGTCACGGACATGGCCGGCTACGTGGTCCGCCGCGTCGCGGTGGACGGCACCGTCAGCACCATCGCCGGGGTCGGGCGCGCGGGCTTCGCCGACGGCGAGCCGATGCAGGCGCAGTTCTTCGGCCTCGAGGGCCTCGACGTCTCCCGCAACGGCCGTGACCTCTTCGTCGCGGACGGCAACCGAGGCGGCACGGAGCACAGCCACCGCATCCGTCGCATCGAGCTCCATTCCGACAAGAACTGATCCGATATCCGGCGACGCCTCGAAGGCCGCCGCGAATGATCGAATCAAAACTATAATCGACTGCGAATCGCGCTCATCCGGACACCGGGCCGGTCCGAATCGGTCGCCTGCGTGGCTTATCCTGACCTGGCGTGGGACAGTCATCGCGAGGAACTCCCTGCCATGATGTCCATTATCCCCACAGGATCCCGGTCGCGCGCTTCCGCGGTCACCCATTGATCCCCCCCGACACCACCGCGCGCAAGCAGGCGGAGGAGGTCCTGCTCAAGGCGGGGGCGCTGCAGAGCGCGATCTTCAACAGCGCCAATTTCTCGAGCATCGCCACGGACGCCAGGGGGGTCATCCAGATCTTCAACGTGGGCGCCGAGCGCATGCTGGGCTACGCCGCCGTGGAGGTGATGAACAAGATCACGCCCGCGGATATCTCCGATCCGCAGGAGGTCATCGCCCGCGCCAAGGCGCTGAGCATCGAGCTCGGCACCACCATCACGCCGGGCTTCGAGGCGCTGGTCTTCAAGGCCTCGCGCGGCATCGAGGACATCTACGAGCTCACCTATATCCGCAAAGACGGGAGCCGCTTCCCCGCGGTGGTGTCCGTCACCGCGCTGCGCGACGCGCAGGACACCATCATCGGATATCTCCTCATCGGCACCGACAACACCGCGCGAAAGCAGGCGGAGGAGGCGCTGCTCAAGGCGGGGGCGCTGCAGAGCGCGATCTTCAACAGCGCCAATTTCTCGAGCATCGCCACGGACGCCAGGGGGGTCATCCAGATCTTCAACGTGGGCGCCGAGCGCATGCTGGGCTACGCCGCCGTGGAGGTGATGAACAAGATCACGCCCGCGGATATCTCCGATCCGCAGGAGGTCATCGCCCGCGCCAAGGCGCTGAGCATCGAGCTCGGCACCACCATCACGCCGGGCTTCGAGGCGCTGGTCTTCAAGGCCTCGCGCGGCATCGAGGACATCTACGAGCTCACCTATATCCGCAAAGACGGGAGCCGCTTCCCCGCGGTGGTGTCCGTCACCGCGCTGCGCGACGCGCAGGACACCATCATCGGATATCTCCTCATCGGCACCGACAACACCGCGCGAAAGCTGGTCGAGGCCGAGCAGAAGAAGCTCGACCAGCGGCTGCGAGACCAGCAGTTCTATACGCGCTCGCTCATCGAGGCGAACATCGACGCGATCATGACCACCGACCCGTCGGGGATCATCACGGACGTCAACAAGCAGATGGAGGCGCTCACCGGCTGCACGCGCGACGAGCTGATCGGCGCTCCCTTCAAGGACTACTTCACCGACCCGGAGCGGGCCGAGGCGGGGATCAAGCTCGTGCTGAGCGAGAAGAAGGTCACCGACTACGAGCTCACCGCCTGCGCCCGCGACGGGAAGAAGACCGTGGTGTCGTACAACGCGACGACCTTCTACGACCGGGGCCGCACGCTGCAGGGCGTCTTCGCCGCGGCGCGCGACGTCACCGAGCGCAAGCAGGTGGAGGCGGAGCTCAAGCAGGCCCGGGCCGTGGCGGAGAGCGCGAGCCGCACCAAGTCGGACTTCCTGGCCAGCATGAGCCACGAGATCCGCACGCCGATGAACGCCATCATGGGCATCGCGGACCTGCTGGCGAAGACCGCGCTCACCCCCGAGCAGGACAAGTACGTGCAGATCTTCCGCCGCGCCGGCGACAACCTGCTCAACCTCATCAATGACATCCTCGACCTCTCCAAGGTCGAGGCCTCGCAGCTCGAGCTGGAGCGCACCGGCTTCTCCCTGAACGACATGCTGGAGAAGGTGATGGAGATGGTGGCGGGCCGGGCGCAGGAGAAGGGCCTGGCCCTGGTGTGCGAGGTCGCGCCGAACGTCCCCACGGACCTCGTCGGCGACCCGACGCGGCTGCGCCAGGTGCTGCTCAACCTGGTCGGCAACGCGATCAAGTTCACCGAGTCCGGCGAGGTGTCCCTGCGGGTCACGCAGGACGGGGACTCCACCGTCCCGACCGCGCTGCGATTCACCGTCTCGGACACCGGCATCGGTATTCCCAGGGAGAAGCTGGGCCGGGTCTTCGAGCGCTTCACGCAGGCCGACTCGTCCACCACCCGGCGCTTCGGGGGCTCCGGGCTGGGGCTCACCATCTCCAAGCGCCTGGTGGAGCTGATGGGCGGGCGCATCTGGGTCGAGAGCGACATCGGCAAGGGCAGCGTGTTCTCCTTCGCGGTGCCCTTCGAGATCTGGGCCGGGGCCACGCTGCGCTCGGCGGTGCCCGACGGCGCGGGGACCGAGGCCCCGATGCGGGCGCTGCGCATCCTGCTGGCGGAGGACTCACCCGACAACTGCCTGATCACCGTGGCCTACCTGGAGGGCACGCCGTACCAGCTCGAGGTCGCCGAGACCGGGGCCATCGCCTGCGAGATGTTCTCCGCGAGGCACTACGACCTGGTGCTGATGGACCGGCAGATGCCGGTGATGGACGGCCTCACCGCGACGCGCACCATCCGCGCGTGGGAGCAGGCCCACGGCCGGGCCCCGACGCCCATCATCGCCCTCACGGCGTCGGCCCTGAAGGGCGATCGGGAGAAGTGCCTGGCCGCGGGCTGCACCGCCTTCCTGACCAAGCCGATCAAGCAGGAGGTGCTGCTGCAGGCGATCAAGGAGCACACCCTCGTCGCTCGAGCCGCTCCGGAGGAGGAGGGCGCTCGCAGGGACCCGGTGCTGGTGCTCGCCTGCCCCAGCCTGGCCGCGCGGATCCCCTCGTTCCTGAAGAACCGGCGGCAGGACGTCACGACGATGCGTGACGCCATGTCCCGCGCGGACTTCGAGACCGTCGGACGCCTCGGGCACAGCATGCGGGGCGCGGGGGCGAGCTTCGGGTTCCAGCCCATCACGGACCTCGGCGCCGCCCTCGAGGAGGCCGCCGAGTGCGCCGACGACGACGCCATGCGGCGCTGCGTAGAGGAGCTGTCCACCTACCTGGATCGCGTCGGGAGCGGCGTCGAGCTCGCCGTGAGCCTCCCCCTGCCGGCGCCCCGCCAGGAGGTCGGCGAGGCGCGGCGGGTCGTGCTCGTCGAGGACAACCAGGACCTGCGCGAGAGCCTGCGAGAGCTGCTCGAGATGCGAGGGCTCCAGGTGGTGGAGGCGCGCGACGGGATCGAGGGCCTGGCGCTCATCCTCGACACGAAGCCGGACATCGCGCTGGTCGACATCAGCCTGCCCGGGTTGGACGGATACGAGCTCGCCCGGCGGGTGCGCTCGGCGCTCGGAGCCTCGGTGCACCTCATCGCGATGACCGGGTACCGGCGCGACGGCGATCGCCACTCGGCGCGCTCCGCGGGCTTCGACTCGCACCTCGCGAAGCCCATCGACATCGCCGAGATGGGGCGGATCTTCGATCCCGCCTGGAAGGCCGCGTTGCCCACGGGCGCCGTGGCGACCTGCCCTGCGCTGTGACAGCGCGTCCCACCGCGAAGAGGCTCGCGACGGGCCTTCGCGCGGCGGGTCGAGGGTTCCGGGCGCTGGCACGATGCGCGCACTGAACCTTAGGTCTCTGACCATGGAGTTGCTGCTCACATCGCCCTCGATCGAAGACCCGCCGCCTGCGGGTTTGCGGGTGCTCGTCATCGAGGACGACCCGGACCTGCGGGCCCTCTTCGCGCAGGTGCTGCGAGACGAGTCCTTCGAGGTCTTCGAGGCGGAGAACGGGCGCGCCGGCGTGGCGTTGGCGCTGTCCAGCCGCCCCGACCTCATCCTCTGCGACGTGCAGATGCCGGAGATCAACGGGCTCCTGGCCTTCCAGGCCATCCGTCGCGACCCGTCGATGTCGCGGGTGCCCTTCGTCTTCGTGAGCGGCGTCGAGACGACCGCGAAGGACGTCCGGCGCGCGATGAACCTCGGCGCCGACGACTACCTGGTGAAGCCCTTCACCCCCGACGACCTGCGGCAGACCGTGCACGCGCGCCTGCGGCGTCACACGCAAGACCTCACCGAGCCCTTCGCGGAGCCCCAGGGGGACGGCCCCTCCATCGAGGCCCTCGCCTCGCTCGAGTCGCACGTCCGGGTGATCCGCCGCGCCGCCCGAGGGGGCATGGGCACCGTGTACGAGGGGGTCGCGCTCACCGACGGAGCGCGCGTGGCGGTGAAGGCCGCGCCCTTCCACGACGAGATGCGCGAGGCCCGGCTGCTGCGCGAGTCCGAGGCCCTCGCGGCGCTCGACATCCCGGAGATCGTGCGGCTGCACCGCACCGTCATCACCCCCGACCGCACGCTCTTCATCGTGATGGACTGGCTCGACGGCGAAGACCTCAGCGTCCGCCTCCAGCGGGGGACGCTCCCGGTCGCCGAGGTGCTCGCGGTAGGACAGCGCGTGGCCATCGCGCTCGGGGCCGCGCACTCGGTGGGCATCCTCCACCGCGACGTGAAGCCCTCCAACATCTTCCTGCGCGACGGACAGGTCGACCGCGCGGTGCTCATCGATTTCGGCCTGGCCCGCATGCCCGAGGCGGCGCCGCTCACCATCCTCGGCGGCATCATCGGGACCCCCGGCTACCTCGCGCCCGAGCAGCTCCTCGGGACCTCCGAGGTGAGCCCTCGCGTCGACGTGTTCGCGCTCGGCTGCACGCTCTTCGAGGCGCTCACCGGGCGCAGCCCCTTCGCCGGCGACAACGCCATGGCCGCGCTCGCCAACGTGCTCATCAACACCGCCCCCCTCGTCAGTTCGCTGCGTCCGGACGTCCCCCCGGCGCTCGACGCCCTCGTCGCGGAGATGCTCTCTCGCGACCCAGACCGCCGTCCCGCGGACGGCCACGCCGTCGCGGAGCGCCTCCGCACCATCCTCTCGTGAGCAACAGAGCCCATGACCCACGTCGAACCCGTCCGCTGCCTCCACCGAAGGCCGACGCTCATGGTGCGGCCCTGAGCCCCCGGCCGGTCGCCGAGACCTCACGGGCGCGCGACGCCATGATGGTCGCGGTCTGTCATGACCTGCGAGGTCCGCTCGGCACGCTCACCATGGGGGCCGCGCTGCTGCGCGAGTCGCTCCGCGGGCGAGAGGCCGAGGCGGCCGGAGAGCTCACCACCCTCGGGCGCATGGAGCGCGCCTGCAAGCGCATGCAGGCCCTCATCGACGACCTCGAGGACGTGGCGCGCGTCGACGCGGGCACCTTCCGCATCGAGCCCCGGCTGGTGCGCGTCCGCGAGGTCCTGCAGGAGGCCGCGGAGGCGGCGCGTCTCCAGGCGGCCCCGCTCGGCATCGAGGTGCGCGTCGTCCCGCCGGCGGAGGACGTCTCGGTGCAGCTCGACCGGCGGCGCATCCAGCAGGCGCTCGGCAGCCTGGTGGGCAACGCGCTGAAGGTCACCCTCCGCGGCGGGGCGATCACCCTGGGGGCCGAGCTGGTGGACGGCTTCGTGAAGCTCGACGTCGCCGACGCCGGGGCGGGCCTCGGGCCCGAGCAGGTGCCGCACGTCTTCGACCGCTGCTGGTCCGGCGCTCAGCGCTCTCGCGGGGCCACGGGGATGGGGTTGTTCATGGTGCGCACCATCGCCGAGGCCCACGGGGGCCGGGCGGAGGTGCAGAGCGAGGCCGGGCGGGGGAGCACCTTCAGTCTGTTGGTTCCGCGGGATCGCTAGCGGCCTTCTCGCGGTCGAAGATCCGGTAGAGGGTGCGGCGGTCGACGCCGAGGATGCGCGCGGCGTGCGACTTGTTGCCGTCGACCTGAGCGAACACCTGGTGGACGTAGCGCCGCTCGAGCTCCGCGAGGGTGATCATCTCCTCGTGCGCCGTGGGCAGCGGCTGCACGTAGGCGACCTCGTGCGCCCGGATGCGCTCCGGGAGGTCCTCGACGATGAGGTGGTCGAAGCGGGTGAGGGCCACCGCGCGCTCCATGGAGTTCTCCAGCTCGCGCACGTTGCCCGGCCACGGGTACGCGAGCAGCCGCTGCAGCGCCGCGGGGGAGATCCCCAGCACCTGCTTGCCGAAGCGCTCGGCGAAGCGCCGGACGAAGTGCTGCGCCAGCAGGGGGATGTCCTGCGTGCGCGCCCGCAGCGTCGGGACGTGGACGCCCACCACCGCCACCCGGTAGTAGAGGTCCTCGCGGAAGCGCTTGGCCCGCACCTCTTCCTCGAGGTCGCGGTTGGTCGCCGTCACGATGCGCGCGTCGAAGGGCACCTCCGAGGTCCCGCCCACCGGGCGCACCACGCGCTCCTGCAGCGCTCGCAGCAGCTTGACCTGCATCTCCGAGGGCATCTCGCCGATCTCGTCGAGGAAGAGCGTGCCCCCTCGCGCGTCGACGAAGAGCCCCGAGCGGGCGACGCGGGCGTCCGTGAAGGCCCCGCGAGTGTGACCGAAGAGCTCGCTCTCCAGCAGCGCCGCGGGGATGGCCGCGCAGTTGATGGCCACGAAGGGCCCGTCGCGCCGGGAGCTCGCCTGGTGGACGGCGCGCGCCACGAGCTCCTTGCCCGTGCCGCTCTCGCCGGTGACCAGCACCGTCGCGTCGGTGAGCGCCACGCGCGCCACGAGGTCGAGCACGTCCCGCATCGGGGCGCTGCCGCCGAGCAGGGCGCGGGGCACGGTGGCGCGCCCGGCCTCCTCGCGCAGTCGCCGCACCTCGCCCCGCAGCTGGCGGTGCTCCAGGGCGCGCTCGACGGAGAGCGCGAGGATGTCCGGCTCGATGGGGCGGAGGTGGAAGTCATAGGCGCCCGCGCGCAGGGCGCGCACGACCGTGTCGATGCTCCCGTGGCCCGTGAGCGCGATGACCGGGGCGTCGGGGATGACGTCCCGCAGCAGCTTGCAGAGCGTGATGCCGTCCATGCCGGCCATCTGCACGTCGGTCAGCACCAGGGCGATGTCCCCGTGCTCCTGGGCGAGGCGCAGGGCCTCCGCGCCGCTGCGAGCGACGAGGCCCTCCCGGCCCTGGAGCCGGATCAGGTCGGCGAGCATGTCGCCGGCGTCGGGGTCGTCGTCGACGATGAGCACCCGGCCGGGCACCTCGACGACGGAGGGCGCCATCGACTCTCTGGGGCCGGGTCCCGCCAGCGTCGTGGAGGGCCCATCACTCTTGTAGGGAATCTCGGACGGCCGCGATCGAGAGACACTCATGGCCCGCCAGAGCGCAACGCGCATGCCGCTCGGGAAATCCGCGGCGGCACGCGCGAGGGCGCGCGAGAAGCGAGACACAACGTCACAGGTGAGACAATGACGCGTCCTTGGACGGAGCCAGCCGCGGCAGCACGACCGTGAAGGTGGTCCCCCTGCCCTCCGCGGAGTCCACGCTGACGGTGCCGCCGTGCGCGCTCACGATCTCGTGGACGATGTAGAGACCGAGGCCGAGGCCCTCCGAGCTCTCGCGACCGCGATACGGCTCGAACAGGGTCGGCAAGAGCGCCTCCGAGACGGGCGGACCGTGGTTCTTCACCCGAAGCGTCACCTGCTCGGGCGCTCCGTCGGCCGTCACCTCGATCGGATCCTGCCCGTGCGCCACGGCGTTCGAGATCAGGTTGCTCAGCACCTGCGCCAGGCGGTCGGGGTCCCACTCTCCGTCGAGGTCGCCTCGGGTCGAGCACTCGATGGTCCGCCCGGGGTTCGCCTCCCTCGCCTCCGCGACCTGGCCGACGCAGAGGGGCCCGAGCGCGCAGACCTGCCGCTTGACCGGGATGCCGCCGCCGAGGCGCGCCCGGGCGAAGAGCAGCAGCGACTCGATCATCTCCTCCATCCGCAAGGCGCTGCGAGAGATGCGCGCGGCGAGCTCCGTCGAGCGCACCGTCGGGCCGCTGTGCTCGAGCAGGTACGCCGCCATCTTCACGGCGCTGAGCGGCGAGCGGAGGTCGTGCCCCAGGATGCCGATGAACTGATCGCGCGCCTCCTCGATGCGCACCCGATCGGAGACGTCGGTCATGGTGCCGACCCACTCCCTCGCCGGCCCGCTGCTGGGGATGGGCACCGCGCGCGACTCCACCCAGGCGTACGTGCCGTCACCGCGGCGCAGCCGGTGGTCGGAGGCGTAGGCGCCGCTCGCCGCGACGGAGGCCTCCCAGGCCGCGCGCACCCGCTCCCGGTCGTCCGGGTGCAGGGCGCCGAGCCAGCCCCAGGTCGGGTACCCCGCCGACTCCTCGACGCTCGTCCCGGTGAAGCGCCACCAGCTCAGCGGCTCGACCCGGACCAGGCCCTCGGCGCTCGCGTGCCAGACGACCACCGCGGCGGTCATCACCAGCGACCGGAAGCGCTCCTCGCTCTGCTGCATGGCGAGGCGCGCGGCGTCCGCGGCGTCCGCGGCGTCCTGGGCGCGGAGCGCCGCGAGCACGAGCCGCTCGTTGGCCTCCTGCACCTGCGCCAGCAGGTGGTCGCGTGAGGCGGCGGCGGCGAGCACCTCCTCGCGCGCCTCGAGCGAGAGATCGTCCGTGGGCTTCGTCACCGGCTCCTCGTCCCTCCCTCCGCTCAACCCTCACCTCCGGTCGGGTCGCCGACATGGCGAGGGTCGCCGACGAGGAGGCCCTGGTACTCGGTGGCCGCCTCGCCTACCTCGAGTCCGTTGGGGCCGATCTCGTAGAAGCGCAACCGGGTGTCGTGCGCGAAGCCCCGCAGCTTGGCGATCACCATGAAGCGCCGGAGCTGGCCCCGGATCTCGGCGTAGCGCTGCAGGATGATCGCGTCCGTCAGGAAGGAGATCCCGTGCGGGCTCAGCCTGAGCTCGGAGTACGACTCGACCAGCTCGGCGGTCATCACCACGGTGACCCCGAGGCGCAGCAGCGCGCCGACCATCCGGTAGAGCGACTCGCGGAAGTCCGCGCGAAACGACGGCGCCAGCGCGAGCTCCAGGCCGGAGAGCGAGTCGATCGCGAGGCGCTTCGCTCCCACGCGCTTCACGGCGGCCGCGAGCTCCTCCATGGTCTCGTCGACGGAGAGGTCGAGCGGGCGCAGGTAGAGCATCTCCAGCTTGCCCTCCGCGACGAGCCTCGCCAGCAGGCCCGCGTCGGGCGCGGTGGTCAGGTACTCGTCGGGGCGCTTCTCGAAGACCGCGATCACCCCCGGCTCGCCCTTCTCGATGCCCTCGCGGATGAACTGCGTCGCCGCGACCGTCTTGCCCGACCCGGAGGGGCCCACGATCATCATGGAGTAGCCCGAGGGGATGCCCCCGCCGAGCATCTCGTCGAGGCCCGCGACGCCCGTGCTCTTTCGCTCGAGCGGCAGCGCGGGCCTGGGGTGCGGCGGGTCCGGGTTGGGCAGCCGGGGGTACACCCGCAGCCCGGCGTCGGAGATCTTCAGGGTGTGAAGCCCGGGGATCTGCCCCTGGCCCCGCATCTTCACGACCTGCACCTTGCGCACGATGGAGTTGCGCTCGGCCGTCTGCAGCAGCCGCACGATGCCGTCGGCGACGGTGAAGATCGGGTTGCGCTCGTCGTCCTCGTCGTACTCGCCGACGAGGAAGGTCGTCGCCTCCCAGCTGGTGAGGTGCAGGCTCAAGGCCTCGACGAACTGCTGGAGGTTGATACCCCCCTGCTCGGTCGTGCGCCGGGTCATGGCGCGGAAGGAGTCGACGAACACCAGCCTCGGGCCCGTCGCCTCGACCTCCTGGATGATGCGCTCCAGCACCTTCTCCAGCCCGTCGGCGACCAGCTCGGCCCCGAGGTGGATGAAGCGGATGGAGCCTGGGATCAGCGCGGGGTCGAAGAAGCTGAACTGCTGCTGGTAGCGGAGCATCTTCAGCGGGGGCTCGCCGCAGATCATCACGAACAGCGCCGGCCGCTCGGGGCTGGCGTTGGCGAACATGATCTGGTGCGCGAGGGTGGTCTTGCCGCCGCCGGGCGGGCCCGCGATGAGGTTGAACGAGAACTCGGGCAGTCCGCCGCCGAGCACTTCGTCGAGGCCGGGCACGCCGGTCGGAAGCTTCTTGATCTGGACCCGTTCGCTCACGGCGTCTCCTCTTTCGTTCGGGTCGGAAGGTCGTCGGGCCACACCTCGGTCAGCAGGCGCAGCACCAGGGCGTCGCCGATGAGGCCCCCGAGCAGCCGCAGGAGGTGGCCCACCAGGGAGAGCGAGGCCTCGCGCGCCGCGTCGGCCCCCTGGGCCTCGAGGCAAGAGCGCAGCGCCTGCCAGCGCCCGGCGTGGCCCCCGTGGGGATCGCTCACCAGCCACGGGAACCGCGGCCTCGTCAGGAAGAGGCTGCGGGTGAAGAGCGTGGAGATGCCGATGGGACCGACGACCCGCTCCAGGTGGGCGCAGAGCTTCTCGCTGGCCCGCACCGCCCCGTCCGCGACGCCGGGCGCGCTGTCGACGAAGGCACCCTCCTGCTCGAGCAGCCTGCGAGCGACGCTCATGAGAGGATCGCCCTGCGGGGCGATCGGGTCATTCGGGTCGGTCATGAACGCGCTCCGCGCTCGGAGCGAGCGCATGAAAGATGAGAGCTCGGTCAGGCGACGTCCTGCAGAGCGAAGAGGAAACCTACCACTCTTGTAGGGCCCCCACCACTCACGTCGAGGAGCGGCTCCGTTCCCGCGCTCGTCAAGGGTGAGGGCCACCGGTCTGGAAGGGCCGCGAGTCATAGGGGATGCGGATCGTGAAGGTGGTGCCCAGCTCCGGGGCGCTGGTGACGGTGACGCTGCCGCCGTGCGCCCGGGCGCAGCTCTGCACGAGGGTGAGGCCGAGCCCCCAGCCCTCCTTGGCCCGGCCCTCGTCGGCGGTGCGCTGGGCGAAGGGCTCGAACAGCGTGGCGCGGTCGGCCTCGCTGATCACCGGACCCTGGTTGTGCACGACGATCTCGGCCGCCGCGTCGAGGCCCCGGACCGCGACCTCGATCGGGGCCTCCGGGGAGCCGTACTTCACGGCGTTGGCGCCGAGGTTCCAGATGGCGCGGTGCAGGGCGTCGGCGCTCCAGGTGCCGCGCACCGGGGCGGCGCCCTGGAGCGCGAAGCGGTCTCCGTAGACGTCCGTGAGCTCCCCGCAGGCGGCGCGCGCCACGTCGAGCAGGTCGCACTCCGCGAGCGTGAGCGGGAGCTCGTGCCCCGCCCGGATGCGCAGCACGTCGAGCAGGTCGCGGATCATCGCGTCGGCGCGGAGCGCGTTGCGCAGCGCCCGGCCGGGCAGCTCGCGCAGCTCGCCGAGATGGTCCGCCTGCTGGTTGAGGAGGTGGGCGACGGAGCGGATGACGCTCAGCGGGTTTCGCAGGTCGTGCGCCAGCACGGAGATGAAGCGCTCGCGGAGCACCCGGTCGATGCGCAGGTCCTCCACCGTCGCCCGGAGCTCGGCCTCGAGCCGGGCCTGCTCCAGGTGCTGAGTGAGCTGCGCGCCGAAGGACTCCAGCCGCTGCACCTCCTTCAGCGAGAAGGGGCGGCGGTCGGTCATGCCGACGTAGAGCACCCCCAGCAGCGGGTGCCGCGAGGGCAGGCGCACCCCGAGCAGCGAGTGGATGCCGCTCTGACGGAGCGTGTCGCTCACCTCCAGCTCGGTGGTCTCCACGTCGAGCACCGCGGTCGTCTCGTCCTTGCGGCCCGCGACCTCGGCGACGAAGGAGCCCCCGTGCGGGTCGGTGACGTACTGCATCAGCGGCTCCTCCACGAGGCCCGCGGAGGCCGCCATCCAGAGCACCTTGCGCTCCTTGTCGTGGAAGAGCAGCGCCGCGGTCTGCCCCCCGACCGCCTCCATCACCAGCGCCAGCACGTCGCGGAGATGGTCCTTGAGGGTCGACTCGCTGTCGGGGCTGAGCATCGCCTCGTTGGCCAGCGAGTGGAGGCGCCGGAGGTACTGCTTCTCCTCCTGCACGTCGTTGATCAGGTACTGGGTCATCGCCTCGATCACCACGCGCGCGTCCTCGCGCAGCGTGGCGTGGAGCCGCGCCAGGCCCGCGGCGTCGATGGCCTCGCCGGACCCCGCGGCGGAGGCCTCCAGGGTCACGCAGTTGCAGAGCAGGACCAGCTCCTCCAGCACGTCGTTGAGCCGATAGCCCTCGCGCAGGCGGGCCGAGAGGTGGTTGATGAGGTGCCGCTGACGCTCCTCCGTCGGATCGCCTCGACCCAGCGCATCGAGGTAGCGCGAGAGCTTGTTGGTGAGCTCGCTCGCGCACAGTCCCCGCGCCGCCGAGAGGGTCTTCGCCTCGTCCACCCAGCGCCGGAGGATCGCCTCCCGATGTCCGGTGATGATGTTCGCGATCGTTGCCATCGAAGACCCTCCCCCCCCCGGGTGCTGCATCGGTGGTGCGCCCCTGGGGCGACCTGGAGTCCTCTCCCTGGAGCTGATCCCCCTGTCCTGCCATTCGCCCGGGAGCCGCCCGGACGCTGATGGACTCCTTGGGGCGGACGCCGCCCCGCCGCCAGGGCGCTATGGTCGCTCCGTGACCCATCGACCGATCGCGCGAGACGCCCTCGGCCTCGGCCTGCGGACCCCGCACTACCCCTGGCTCTTCGAGCACTGGCCCGAGCTCGGGTACTTCGAGGTCATCAGCGAGAACTTCCTGGGCCCGGCGCTCGCGCCGCGCGCCCGGCTCGACGCGGTGAGCGCGCGCTACCCGGTGGTGCTGCACGGGGTGGGGCTCAACCTGCTCGGCCACGCGCCCCTCGACGAGGCCTACCTGGACGCGCTCTGCCGCCTCGCCGACCACGTCGACGCGCCCTTCGTCACCGACCACCTCTGCTGGACCGGCGCGCACGGCGTCTCGCACCACGACCTGCTCCCCGCGCCCTTCGTCCCCGAGCTCGTCGAGCTGGCCGCGGAGCGCGCCTACCGGGTACAGCGCCGGCTCGATCGCCCCTTCGGCCTGGAGAACCTCTCCAGCTACGTGGGCTTCGCGCGCTCGACGATGACCGAGTGGGACTTCTACTCGGCCGTGGTGCGAGAGGCCGGGTGCTGGTCGATGCTCGACGTCAACAACATCTACGTCTCCAGCCAGAACCACGGCTTCGACCCCGGCGACTACCTGCGCGCCATCGACTTCTCCCGCGTGCTCCAGGTGCACATCGCCGGGCACACGAGAGAGCCCGACGGGACCCTCGTCGACACCCACGACCACCCGGTGCCCGACGCGGTGTGGTCCCTCTACGCCCGCGCCTGGGCGATGGGAGGACCCTTCCCGACGCTGCTCGAGTGGGACGACCGCATCCCGCCGATGCCCGAGGTGCTCGCGGAGCTCGCCAAGGCGCGAGAGGTGCGGGCGTGAGCGGCGGCCCCGGTCCGGCCTGGCTCGCCGAGCTCCAGGGGGCCTTCGGCGCGGTGCTGCGAACGCCCCTCGACCGCAGCACCGGCACCCTTCGGGCGACCCCCGAGGACTACGACCGCGACGCCCTCGCGGAGGTGCTCGACGGGCCGCTCGCCCCCGGCCCGGCGCGCCTCGCGGTGTACAACCGGCAGTACTGGTTCCGGCTCTTCGGGGTGATGCAGACGGCCTTCCCGCTGACGGCGCGGCTGCTCGGTCACTGGCACTTCAACGACCACGTCGCGCGCTTCTTCCTCGCGCACCCGCCGCAGGGCTGGGACATCGACCGAGCCCCCGACGGCTTCGAGGCCTCGCTCTCCGACTCGCTGAGGGAGCACCCCGACCGCGACGCGCTGATCGAGGCCGCGGGCATCGACGCGGCCTGGCGTGGGCTCTTCCGGGCGCCGGACGCCGCGCCCTTTCGCCCGTCGCCCGAGGACGCCGCCCGGCTGCTCGACTCTCGCCTCGTCCCCTCCCCCGCGGTGGCGCTGGTCTCGGAGCGCTGGTCCTGGCTCCAGCTCAGGAGCGCTCTCTCGGGCGACCGCGGCGAGTCCGTCGTGCCGCTGCCCGACCGGCTCGCTCAGCCTCGCTGGTGGGCGCTGGCGCGAGAGCCCGGGGGCATCCGTCACCTCCCGCTCGAAGCTCGGGAGGGCGAGCTGCTGGCGCTGCTCCGGCGCCACCCGCTGCGCGACGCGCTCGCATTGCTGGAGGCGGCGTGCCCGGAGCCCGAGCGGGCCGCGCTGCCGGCGCACTGCGGTCGCTGGCTCGCGCGGAGCGTCGAGAGGGGCTTCTGGGTGGGTCTACGAGACGACGATCAGGGCGTGACGCAGGTGTAGCCGGTGCAGGAGTTGAGGCCCGCGCAGTTGTGCTCGGAGAAGACCTGCGTGGTCTGGTCGTAGGAGATGCCCCCGCAGGAGTTCGCCCCGCCGCAGTGGGGGTGGATCTCGATGAAGCCATGGAGGCCGTTGCACATCACGGTGAACTCCTCGAAGGTCATCCCGGTCACCACGTCGGCCCGGCTGATCACCCGGTCGGAGGCGACGTCACACGCCGCGTCGCGTACCGAGTACACCACGTCGCGCGGAGCATCGAGCGCCGCGCTCGCATCGGCGACATCGGCGGTCGCGCTCGCATCGGCGGGTGCGCTCGCATCGATGGAGGAGGCGACGTCGGCGGCGCTGCCCGCGTCGGTGGCGGTCACGACGTCGGTGGAGGTCACGACGTCGGTGGAGGTCACGACATCGGTGGCGGTCACGACGTCGGTGGAGGTCGCGACGTCGGTGGGGTTGCCCGCGTCGGTAGCGGTCACGGCGTCGGTGCGGGCGCCGGTATCGGTGGCCGCGCCGGTGTCGGTGGCGGCGCCGGTGTCGGCCCGCACGCCGGTGTCGGCGGTGAGGCCCGCGTCGGCGGGACCGGCGTCTTCGGTGGGGGTGCAGGAGGTCGCGAAGCTGAGCAGCCCGCCGAGGGCTGCGGAGAGGAGCGCGCTGCTGGCGGTCAGGGAGCTCGGACGAACAGGGTCATTGGAGTAGGTCATGGATGGGATGCGCCGGACCGTAGCCGAACATCGGGGTCGGGGATAGACGGCGGGCTGCGTCGCAGCGCTCCCCGTTGAGGTGCGGCACGAGCGCTGCACACGGCCCCGCCCGGAGGCACCCGAAGGATGACGCGCTTACGTTGGGGACGGCACCTCGCTGCGGCGATGGTGGCGGTGGGGAGTTCAGCGTCGGCGCAGCCGGCGCCCGAGATGGCGCATCGCGAGGGGACCGTGGTGCGCGTCGACGGCGACCTGCTCATGGTCGACCTCGGGCGCGGCGCGGGCCTCGAGGAGGGGCAGCGCGTCCCGGTGTTCCGGCCCATCACGGTGCGCCATCCCATCACCGGGCAGAGCCTGCGCGACCGCTACCCGCTGGGGACGCTCCAGGTCTACAGCGTCGGCGACAGCCTCTCGGTGCTGCGCCTCACCAGCGCGCTCCTGCGACCGCCCGCGGTGGGCGATCGCGTGGTCTCGCCCGAGGCCCCGGAGCCCACCGCCTCCAGACCGGCGACGACACCGGTCGCCATGGCCACGCCGACGGCCACTCCCCGAGCGCCCCGCCCCGCGCCTCGACCGGCCGCTCCTCCCATCGCGGCGACCTGGGAGGTCGCTCCGCCCGCCACCGCTCCCGCGCCCGCCGCTCTGGCGGCCTCCGCCGCTCCGGGCGTCGACGCCGAGGAGCGCGCCGTGCTCACGGTCTTCCTCGCCACCATCGGACAGCGACCCGCCGATCGCGTCGCCCGCTGGTCGGCCTACCTCCGCGAGCACCGCGAGAGCCCGTGGGCCGATCGCGTCCGCGCGGAGATCGCCGCCATCCTCTCCACGGCCAGCGAGCCCCCGCGGCCCGCCGTGCCGCCGGGGCCCAGCGTGCGGGGCGCGCCCGCGGAGTCGCTGCGCCTCGGAGACCCGGCGCTGGTGGCGCTGCAGGTCCACGGCACCGCGGTGCTCGGGGGGAGGATCTCGGCGCGGAGACCGGGCGCCGAGCGCTACGTCACGGTGACGCTCGCCCGCGACGGGGACGGGTTCGTGCGAGGGGAGGTCCCGCGGGCGCTGGTGACGCTGGAGGGCTTCGAGTACTTCGTCGAGCTCGACGTCGAGGGCGGCTCCTCCATCCCCGTGCTCGGAACCTCCGCCTCGCCCCTCCTGGTCGCCGTCGAGCCGGGCCCCGGCGATGCGCCCGACCCTCGCGGCCGCACCCGCATCGACCTCCGCGCGGACTTCGCCGACGTCGGCTCGCGCACCATCGGGACCCGCTACGTCGCCCAGCGCTTCGTGCTGATCGAGGGCGACTTCCTCCAGCGCCTCGACTCCCGCGCGCTCTACGGCTACCGCGTGGGCTTCGGGGTCTACAACGGCGAGGGGCTCCCGCTCGCGCTGCTCCCCGGCGACCTCGCGGCGCAGCCCTCGACGGTGGTCTACGGCTACCACGAGCTGGAGTTCGCCCCCTCGGACTTCGTCCACATCATCGCCCGGGCGCAGGTGGGCGTGCACCGCGCCGGACTCGTCGGCGGCGCGCAGGCCCGGCTGCGCATCGGGCAGGAGCAGCGCACCAACCTGGTGCTCGGCGGCGACGTGCTCACGGAGGTCGGCCAGAAGGCCTTCTTCGCGCTCAACTTCTTCCCCCACCCCGCGGTGCCGATGCTCGCGCAGGGGGAGGTGTTCAACCAGTCCATCGCGTCCGGCGACCCGATGTTCCGCGTGGTGGCGCAGGTCGGCTGGCGCGCGACGCGCTGGCTCACCCTCGCCGCGCGCGGCTCGTACCAGCTCCGCAACATCCAGAACGGCGGCTTCGGCGCCGGGCTCTCCACGACCTTCGACTGGTGAGAACACCGATGCGAACCGCCGCCCTCTGCCTCGCGCTCTCCCTCGCCGCCGCCTCGCGCGCTGCCCACGCGCAGTCCCCTGCGCAGTCCCCTGCGCCGGAGGTCCCCTCCATCGAGCACGCGCCGCCCGCCGCCGCCAACGCCCGCGAGTCCATCGTGCTGCGCTTCGGCGTGCGCCACCTGGAGCGCGTGGCTCAGCTCGTCGTGCGCTGGCGCCCCGGCGGCGCGGGCGCGTGGCGCAGCGCCATCGCCGTGCGCGACGAGCGCGCCTGGCGCGTCGACCTCCCCCCGCAGCCCATCACCGCGAGGGCGGTGGACTACTACGTCGTGCTGGAGCTGGTCGACGGAGCGACCCGAGCGAGCTTCGCCTCCGCGGAGAATCCCCACCGCATCGTGCTGCACCCGGAGGAGAGCGACGAGCGGGAGCTCATCGAGCTCACCCGCCACCGCGGCCGTCGGCTGGAGGTGACCGGCGGCGGCGAGTACACCGACTTCGGAGCGGCGCCCAACCCCAACGGCGACCGCTGCGGCATCGCCTCCGGCGACCGCTGCCCGGACCACTGGTACACGATCTGGGGGGAGGTTCGGTACCGCTTCCATCGACGCGTTCGCTCGGTCGCGGTGCGGGTCGATCGGCTCGACGGGCAGACGACGCGCAGCACCTCCGAGGGGCCGCGCACCCGCGACGTCGGGCTCGTCGCGGCGACCGCGTCGGTGGAGTTCCGGCTGGTGGACCTCGTGTCGTTGCACCTGCTCGGGACCATCGGCGCCAACGAGGAGACGGTGCAGGCGGGCGGCGGGGTGCGCCTGGACGTGGGCACCGGGCAGCCCGCGGTGGTGAGCCTCGGGTTCCAGGGCATCACCAACTACGGGCTGACGGCCTCGGCGTGGATGCGCTGGGAGACGGCGATCAACACGCCCCTCGGCGCGGGCATCGAGCTCACGAGCCAGCCGGGCGCCAACTCCCAGTGGGGCCTGCGGCTGCTCGCGGAGGGCGGGCGTCACTTCGGGCGAAACCTGACGGTGCTCGCTCGGGTGGGCTACGGCGCGCGCCAGCAGGACGCCGGCGGGTTCACCGGAGGAGGCGCGGTGCGGGTGTCGTTCTGATCGAGCGCTACGCTGTGCCCGCGGGTCTCCAACCCTGATCCTTCCCGGAATGTTCACGACGGCTCACGCAAGGTCGTCCTTGAGCGTGCGTCTCGTGAGAGAGCGCCCACTCCGCGGTTGCGGACGGCCCCCGAGCGGGCCTGCAACCGC
>CBIHPK010000075.1:0-35609 GCA_966211675.1 uncultured Myxococcaceae bacterium | reverse complement strand
CGATCCGCGAGGGCGGCAAGACCGTCGGCGCCGGCGTCGTCACCAAGATCACCGAGTGAGATGACCGGGGCGCCCGTTGGCCCCCGGCCGGGACTCTTCGGACCACGAAGAGCGCCGGGCGGTGGCGGCGGGTGTCTCCTGTCCACGAGATACCCTTAAGGAAACCCGAAATGGCGACCACCAAGATTCGTATCCGCCTCAAGGCGTTCGACCACAAGCTCCTCGACCAGGCGGCGAGCGAGATCGTGGAGACCGCGCGGGGCACCGGCGCCCGCGTGGCGGGGCCGATCCCGCTGCCCACCAAGATCAACCGCTATACCGTGCTGCGCGGGCCGCACGTCGACAAGAAGTCCCGGGAGCAGTTCGAGATCCGCACGCACAAGCGGCTGCTCGATATCCTGGAGCCCACCCAGCAGACCCTGGACGCGCTGATGAAGCTCGACCTGTCCGCCGGCGTGGACGTTGAGATCAAGAGCTGAAGGAACCGTCATGGCGAAGCTCACGGTAGTTAATATCAAGGGTGAACAGACGGGTGAGATCGACCTCTCCGATGAGGTCTTTGGCATCACCGAAATCAACCAGGATCTCTTCTATGAGATCGTGAAGGCCCAGCTCGCCTCGCGGCGCGCGGGCACTCACTCGACCAAGGGCCGCGCCGAGGTGGCCGGGTCGGGGAAGAAGCTCTACAAGCAGAAGGGCACCGGCAACGCGCGGCACGGCAACATCCGCGCGCCGATCTTCGCCAAGGGCGGCAAGGTCCACACGCCGAAGCCGCGCAACTACGCCTACCGGCCGCCGCGGCAGATGCGCGCGGGCGCCCTCCGCCACGCGCTCTCCCTCTTCGTGAAGGAGGGGCGCATCCTGGTCCTCGACGGGTTCGCCGTCGACGCCGTGAAGACCAAGTCCGTCGCCCAGGCGCTCACCGCGCTGAAGGCGCAGGGGGCCTCGGTCGTGGTGGACGCCGCCACCAACGAGAACCTCCGCCTGTCGACGCGCAACCTCGAACGCGCGACCTTCCTCCCGCCGGAGGGCGTCAACGTGTACGACCTGCTTCGGCACGACACGCTGATCCTGACCCAGGACGCCGCGCGCGCCCTGGAGAAGCGCCTGAGCGCGTAAAGGGCCGACCGATGAATACCAACATCCCCCAGATCCTGCGGCGCCCGCTGACCCTCACCGAGAAGGGTGCGACGCTCAAGGAGACCCTCAACAAGGTCATGTTCGAGGTCGCTCGTGACGCGAGCAAGACCCAGATCCGCGCCGCCGTCGAAGGGGCCTTCTCCGTGAAGGTCGTCGACGTCCGCACGATGATCGTCCGCGGCAAGATGAAGCGGATGGGCCGCGGTTACGCGAAGACCCAAAACTGGAAGAAGGCGATCGTCACGCTCCGCGAGGGCGACAAGATCGACGTCTTCGAGAACCAGGCGTGAAGTAGGTACAGAGCCATGGCGATCAAGTCCTTCAAGCCCAACACGCCGTCCATGCGATACATGACGGTTTCTACCTTCGAGGGTATCTCGAAGAAGAAGCCGGAGAAGTCGCTGACGGAGCACCAGACCTCGACCGGCGGCCGTAACAACGCCGGCCGCATCACCTCGCGCTTCCGCGGCGGCGGCCACAAGCAGCGCTACCGGATCATCGACTGGAAGCGCAACCGTATCGGCATCCCCGCGACGGTCTCGGCCATCGAGTACGATCCCAACCGCACCGCGCGCATTGCGCTGCTCCACTACGTGGACGGCGTGAAGGCGTACATCCTCGCGGCCGACGGCCTCAAGGCCGGCGACTCCGTGGTGTCGTCGCGCAACGCGGACATCAAGCCGGGCAACGCCCTGCCGCTGCGGTACATCCCGCTCGGCACGGTGATCCACAACATCGAGCTCAAGATCGGCAAGGGCGCGCAGCTCGTCCGCTCGGCGGGCGTCGCGGCGCAGCTCATCGCCAAGGAGAACGAGTGGGCCCAGGTCCGCCTGCCCTCTGGTGAGATCCGCAAGGTCCACATGGACTGCCGCGCCACCATCGGCCAGGTCAGCAACCCCGACCACGCGAACATCACCATCGGCAAGGCCGGTCGTACGCGCTGGCTCGGCAAGCGCCCGCACAACCGCGGCGTGTCCATGAACCCGGTCGATCACCCCATGGGCGGCGGCGAAGGCCGCACCTCCGGCGGTCGCCAGCCGTGCTCCCCCTGGGGCCAGCTCTCGAAGGGCCTCAAGACGCGTCATAACAAGCGCACGGATTCGATGATCATCAAGCGCCGCGGCGCGAAGGGCTGAGAGCGATGCCTCGTTCACTGAAGAAGGGTCCGTTCATCGATGTGCACCTCCTCGACAAGGTGCTCAAGGCGGCGGAAGAGAAGTCGAAGCGTGTGATCAAGACCTGGTCGCGGCGGAGCACCATCCTCCCCGAGGCCGTGGGTCTGACCATCTCCGTGCACAACGGGCGCAAGTTCGTCCCGGTGTTCGTCACGGAGAACATGGTGGGCCACAAGTTCGGCGAGTTCGCTCCGACGCGCACGTTCCACGGGCACTCGGGCGACCGCAAGGGCAAGGGCCCCGCTGGCAAGGGAACCGGGAAGAAGTAAAGGGAGCTGAACGGACATGACGACCTCCAATCCGATCACCCCCACGGTGACCGCGACCCCGACCAGCACGGCGATCAACCCCGGCGACGCAGTGGTCTGCAAGCCGCTGGAAGTCACCGTCGGCGACAAGGGCATCGAGCGCGCGATCAAGAACCTCAAGCGCAAGATGGCCGCCGAGGGTGTTCTTCGTGAGCTGAAGCGCCGCCGCCACTACATGAAGCCCTCCATCAAGAAGCGGAAGAAGGCCTCCGAGGCCGCGCGGCGCCGACGCAAGCGCACCCGCACCGAGGGCGTCGCTCCCTGAGCGAAGTCCCCGATCCGCCTCTTCCCTCCTCTCTCTCCACTCAAGACACGACGCGACCCTCCTCCATCCCCCTCCACCCGGTTACGGGTCGAGGGGGAATGGAGGGTCCCGCTCGCTCACACGCCGATGGTGGCCAGCACGCCCAGGTGGTCGCTCGCCCAGACCTCCCCGACGGGCTGGTCGAAGGCCAGCGAGCACTCCAGCGCCATGCCCTCCATGCGGTCGTTGGGGCCGCGCACGAACACGTAGTCGATGCGACGGTCGGGCTCGTGGTAGCAGCTGGCGTAGGGGTTGCGCCGCACGAAGGTCGCGCCGGGCGTCCCGTCGCCCGCCGCCGCCCAGCAGTCGCCGAAGTACACGCACTCGCCGCCGAGGCCCGTGAACCCGCGCAGGTAGCGGATCTCGTCGGCGTCGGGCTCCGCGTTGAAGTCGCCAGCGACCACCGCGGGAAGCATCCCCTCGTCGGTCTCCTGGTCGATGAACGCGACGAGCTCGCGCACCTGCTGAACCCGGATGTGGCCCTGGTGCGCCTTCCAGTTGAGGTGCGTGCTGAACACCGGCAGCGTGCCGAAGGGCGTCGCGAGGGAGGCGAAGGTGACGGCGCGGTTCTCGTCGGTGCCGCCGCGAGGGAGCGGGCGCACCGCCGTGCGCACGATGGGCCAGCGAGAGAGGATCGCGTTGCCGAAGAGGTAGTGGTCGTCGCCGTCGCTGCCGAAGGCGACGTGGTAGCCGCTGCCCTCGGCGATCAACCGACCCTGATCGAAGTCCGGGAGCGCCAGCACCTCCTGCAGGCACACCACGTCGGGCCGCATCTCCGCGAGGCCCGCGCGGATCACCTTGAGCCGCTCCTCCCAGGGGTCGCCGCGGTTCCAGATGTTGAGCGTGAGGACCTTGATGGTGCGCGCGGTGGTCATCGTCGCAGCGCCACCGCGAGCCAGCCGGCGAACTGCTGGTCGGTCGCGCCGGTGAGGGCGTAGCGGTCGCCCATCTCGGGGTTGAAGCTGTGGAAGTACGATCGGAAGTCCGCGCCCGCGCGCACCTCCACGCCCCCCGCGATGCCGACCGCGAGGCCCGCCACCACGTCGAGGCCGAAGCTGCTCACGTGGGGGAAGACCTCCGCGAGCTGGCCAGTCTCCAGCACCGCGAGGTACGACGCGTCGAGCGAGATCGCGACGCGATGCGAGAGCGCCCAGCGCGACGCGAGGCCGACCTGCACGGACGAGTAGCCGAGGTCTGGCGAGCCGCTCACCGGCACATCGCCCTCGGCGCGGACGGTGAAGTCCTGGCGGCGCCAGGCGACCAGCAGCGCGAGCTCGTGGCGCTCGGTCTCGAAGGGCGCTCGCACCTTGAGGCCGGCGAGCAGCGACGAGGTCGAGGTGTCGTAGTTGCGCCCGCGCGCGTCGACGGTGCTCAGCGCGATGGCGGTCTCGTACTGCACCACCACCCCGAAGAGCCGAGCGACGCGCGAGTCGGTGAGCGCGCCGGGGAAGAGCTCGACCCCGAGGCGCAGCGCCGGAGCGGCGGAGAGGTCGTACGGACGCATCGCCTGCATGGCGTCGCCGTCCCAGATCAGCGAGCGAGTGAAGACGCGGGCGCCGACGGAGACGTCGAGGCCGGGGTAGCGCCACTCCGCGGGCCCTGGGGTCTCCGGGGGCGTCACCGGCTCCGGAGGCGAGACCCGCTCGGGCACCGGCGTCGGCGGGGGCAGCGGGACGGCGTGCGCGATGGCCGACTCGTCGTCCACGACCTGCGGCGGAGGCGGAGGCGGAGGCGGCCGGCGCGGCGGTCGGCGGCCTCGGGTGGGCGCGGGGCGCCGCTGGGCGAGGGCGTCCGAGGGAGCCGTGACGAGCGAGCCCACCAGGGCGAAGGAGAGCGAGAGCGCGAGCAGGCGGCGCATGGGCGGGGAACGTACACCAATCCCGGCGCGCGGTTGCCCCGGCGGCTGGTGTAGCGTCCGGGGCCTATGGTGCGCGCTCGCGCGTTGGTGGTCGCCTCGCTCCTGACTCTCGGACCGGGCACGCCCGCGCAGGCGCAGGTCCCCGAAGCGCCCGCGCCGGACGCGGTCGAGCTCGCTCGCCGGCTCTTCCGCGAAGGGGTCGAGGCCGCCGAGGCGGGCCGCTGGGACGAGGCGCGGCTGCGCTTCACCCGGGTGCTGTCCATCCGCTCGGCTCCGCTCGTGCGCTTCAACCTCGCGCTCGCCTGCCGCAACGCCGGCCACCTGATCGAGGCCGTCGAGCACTACCGGCAGTTCGCGCTCGACCCGAGCTCCGCCGCGGACCGGCCCCGCATGGCCGCCGCGGCGCAGGAGATCGAGGCCATCTCGCAGCGCATCGCGCGGCTCCAGGTCGTCGTGTCCGGGGACGATCCGCAGGGCTTCATGCTCGACGGGCGCCCGCAGAGCATCGCGCTCCTGGGCCAGGAGATCCCCGTGGACCCGGGCAACCACGTGGTCGTCGTCGAGGGCCGCGCGGGCGACCGCCAGTCCCGCGAAGGCACCCTCTTCGAAGGCACCCGCACGCAGGTCGCCATCGCCCTCACGCCGACCGCGCCCGACCCGGTCACCGCGCCCGTGCGCACCACCGCGCCGTCGCGCGAGCAGTCCTTCGGTCACTGGGTCGCTCGCCCCGGTCCCGGCGGCCGCTGGGTCGACTGGGCCGCGCAGGGCACCCCGGCGCCCCCGTCGGTGTGGGAGCGCCGCCCCTTCACCCTCGCGCTCGGCGTGGGCGGCGGATCGCCCGTCGGCATCTTCTCCCTCTCCATGCGCTACTTCCCTCAGCGCTGGTTCGGCCTGGAGGTCGCGGGCGGCGGCCCGAGCGGCTACGGCGCGGGCTTCCTCCTGCACGCGCACGTGAGGGTCCCGCTGGCGGCGCCGTCGATCTACGCCATCGGCGCCTTCGTCGGGCCGGGGCTCAACCTCACGGCCTTCCAGCTCGGGTGCACCTCCAACTGCTCGACCCCTGCGGAGACCCGCGTCGAGCACGTCACCTCGCTCTCGCTCGACCTCGGCACCAGCCACGAGTGGCGCCTCGGCGACCACTTCACGCTCCGCTTCACCGCGGGCCTGCGCTGGCTCGTCAACCGCGCCGACCTCCGCGCCGCCGCGCTCGGCCAGCCCGTGAGCTGCACCTCGGTGAGCTCCTCGCCCTTCGGCGACTCGCCCTGCGGTCACGTCACCGGCGACTCCTCGGCGCTCGGCGGGTTTCTCGGGCTCGACATCGGATATGGCATCGGGCCATAGGAGTGCGCTGTGCGTAACCTCTCGGCAGCAGCGGCGTGCGTCGCGAGCGTGGTGGTCGCCGCGGGGGCGCTGATGGCGCAGGTCCCGCGACTGACGGTCCCGGGGATCGAGACCATGGACGTCGACGACGTCCGGCCGGGGATGCGCGGCTATGGGCTCACGGTGTTTCGCGGCACCCGACCGGAGCGCTTCGACGTGGAGGTGCTCGACACCATCCACAACTTCCGCCCGCACATGGACCTGGTGCTCATCCGCCCGACGCACCCGACGCTCGAGCACGCGGGCACCGTCGGCGGCATGTCCGGCTCGCCCATATTCATCGAGGGCAAGCTCATCGGCGCCTACGCGTACGGCTGGGAGTTCGGTCGCGACCCGGTCGCCGGCGTGACGCCCATCGCCTCCATGCTCGCGGAACTGCGCCGGCCGCGTCGCACGCCCTCCGGGATCATCCCGGGCAGCGGCATCCCCTTCGACATCGGACCGACGCCCATCACCTCGCCCCGCGCCCGCTGGGAGTCGCTCTCGCAGAGCGCCCTCGCGCACCGCACGCCCGTCTCCACCGCCTACGGATCGCTCGTCCCGGCCATGACCCCGATGGCCGTCACGGGGATGGGCGCCAACGCCACGAGGCACCTCGCCGAGGCCCTCGAGCCCTTCGGCATCGTCCCCCTGCAAGGGGCTGGTGGCGGCGGCACCGCGAGGCCCGCCGACGACGCGCCCACGCACTACGAGAACGGCGGCGCGATCGGCGTTCGGATGATCCAGGGGGACATCTCGGGCAACGTCACCGGGACGGTCACGCTGGTCACGCCGGAGGGGGTCCTGGCCTTCGGGCACCCGATGATGGGCCTCGGAGAGACGGCGTTTCCGGCCACGCTCGCGCGGGTGATGTGGATCCTCGCGAGCGAGCGGCGCTCGTTCAAGATCTCCGAGCCGGTGCGCTCGCTCGGGGCGCTGGTCAACGACCGCGGCTCCGCGGTGGTGGTCGACTCGCGCGCCTCGGCGCCCACCATCCCGATGCGGGTGAGCATCCACGGCGTCCAGGGGGCCCCGCACTCCGAGTGGAACGTCACCCTCGCGGGACAGCGCCCCATGGCCGCTCGCCTCGCGGCCAGCGTGGTGGAGTCGGCCCTCGAGGACACCGTCAGCGACATGGCCGACGCGGCGTGGACGGTGCAGTCGCGGGTGTTCCTCCGGGGCCGAGGTCCGGTGGAGTTCACCGAGCACGGGGCGGGCGCGGAGGGCGTGCGCTCGCTGCCGGCGCCGGGCGGCTTCGAGCTGCTCACCCGCGTGGTCGACAACGCCTTCGGGGTGGTCCCGGTCGACCGCATCGAGATCGACCTCACGCTCCGCTGGCAGCGAGACTTCTCGTACGTGCGCTCGGTCTCCGCGAGCGCCGCGGAGGTCGACCCGGGGAGCACCGTGGAGCTGCGCGTGGTGCTCGGGCGCTACGGCGCCGCGCCGGAGATGCGCACCGTGCGACTGGAGGTCCCGCGCGAGCTGGCGGGGCGAGAGCTCGACGTGGAGATCGCGGGCGGCAACGAGGTGGTGCCCGACCTCGCGGAGCCCGAGTCGCTCGACGACCTCATCCGCAACGTGTCCACGCGCTTCCCGGACGACGCGCTGGTGCTGAGCGTCCGGATGCCCGGGCAGGGGGTGTCGCTGCACGGGCGGGTGATCCCCAACCTCCCGGGCTCGGCCATCGACACGCTGCGGCCGTCGGTGAGCACGGAGAGCGGCGAGCCGTTCCAGAACTACCGTCGCACGGTGGTGCCGGTGGGGCGGGTGGTGCTGGGGCGGGATCGGGTGAGGCTGCGCGTGCGAGAGGTGAGGCTGTGACGAGGCGGGTGTGGCTGGCGTTCGCGGGCCTGGCGGCGGGGATGGTGATGGCCTTCGCGATCGAGGGGGAGGGCGTCTCGACGCGCTCGACGACGCTCGACACGGCGACCGAGCTCTCCGCCGGCGTGCTCGACCGCGTCGCGGTGACCAGCGACGGCACCGTAGTGATCGGCGAGGAGCTCGACCGCGTCGCGCCTCCGGAGCCTGTCGGCAGCGTGTGGTCGCTGCTCGACCTGGGCGACGGCGCGGTGCTCGCGGGCACTGGCGTCGAGGGCCGCGTGTATCGCATCGAGAACGGCCGCGCGACACGCTGGGCCGAGACCGGCGCGGTGGTGGTGACCTCCCTCGCTCGCGGCGAAGACGGGAGCATCTACGCCGGGACCCTCCCCGACGGGCGCGTGTATCGGCTGGTTCCGCCGCGCGGCGAGGCGCTTCAGCCGCCGGTGCTGGTGGCCGAGCTGCCCGAGGTGCAGCACGTCTGGGCCGTGGCCTGGGACTCGCGCCGGCACGTGCTGCTCTGCGCGACGGGGCCTGATGGCAAGCTGTTCTCGGTCGATCCGCGGCGGCCTGCGGCGTCGGCCGCGACGGTGCTCTTCGACAGCGAGGAGCCGCACCTCTACTCCATGGCGCTGCGCTCCGATGGTGAGGTGATCGTGGGCGCGGGAGGCGGCCACGCGGTGGTCTACGGTCTCGGCGTCAGCGGGCGGCCCAGGGTGATCGCCCGGCTGGGCGGCGACGAGGTGAAGGGCCTCGCGGTGGCGGGCGACGACGTCGTGGCGATCTCCAACGAGTTCAGCGAGGCCCCCGAACCGCCGCGCCGGACGGTGGCCCAGTCGCGCACCCCCGCCGCGGGAGGGCCCACCGCGGCGCGCGCCCGCCCGGGGCGAGGCAACCTCTACCGCATCCGCCCTTCGGGCCTCGCGGAGCGGCTGTATGCGACGGCGGACTCGCACCTGAGCGCGGTGCAGTGGGACGAGCGTCGACGGGAGATCTGGCTGGGGCTCGGCGTGGGCGGGCGGGTGCTCGCGGTGGCGGGCGATCGCACCGTGCGCGTGGTGCACGACGTCGACGAGGCGGGCGTGACGGCGCTGGCGCTCACCGGGCGGGCGAGGATCTTCGGCACGGCGGACACCGCGGCCTTCTACCGGGTGCTCGACCGCGCCCCGACCGCGGCCACCTGGAACAGCAAGGTCATCGACGCGGGCTCCCCGGCGCGCTGGGGCGCGGTGCGGGCTCGCGGCGTCGGGGCCTTCGCGTGGGAGAGCCGCGCCGGCAACGCGGAGACCCCCGATGCGACCTGGAGCGCGTGGGAGCCGCTGGAGGGCGGGGTGACCGTTCGCTCCCCGTCGTCGCGCTACGTGCAGGTGAGGGCGCGCTTCCCGACGGGTGCCGACGTGGTGCTGCGCGCGGTGACGGTGTTCTACCTGCCGGAGAACCAGCGCGCGGTGCTGACGGACCTGAGCGCGTCGCCGCCGGAGACGAAGGTGGGAGAGACGCGCTCGCAGGTGCTGAAGCTGGCCTGGAAGGTGGAGAACCCGGACAACGACGGGCTGCGCTACCGGCTGTATTTCCGCGGCGACGGCGACCAGACCTGGCGGGGTTTGCTGCGCAACCAGGAGTGGCTCACGGCGACCAGCTACGACTGGTCCACGGAGGGTCTCGCGGAGGGCTGGTACCGCGTGGAGGTCGACGCCTCGGACGAGTCCGCCAACCCCGACGACAGCGTGACGCGCGACGTGCGGGTGAGCGAGCCGGTGCTGGTGGACAACACCCCGCCGACGCTCAGCGCTCGGGTGGAGGGCGACCGGGTGCGCGGCGAGGTCGAGGACGGGGCGAGCGTGGTGCTGCGGGTGGAGGTGAGCGTGGACGGCGGGGAGTGGCGCGCGCTGCGGGCGGAGGACGGCGTGCTCGACGAGCGGCGCGAGGCCTTCGCGGGGGCGATCCCGGCGGCGGGCGTACGGGCGGGCGAGCACGTGCTGTCGGTGCGAGCGGCGGACGAGGCCGGCAACGTGGGCACCGTCGGCGTGCGGTACCGGCGATGAGCGTCGCGGGGCGTCTGGGCGGACAGGTGGCCATCGTCACGGGCGGCGGCCGAGGCATCGGGCGCGCGTCGGCGCTGGCGCTGGCGGCGGAGGGGGCGAGGGTGCTGATCGCCGACACGGGGTGCTCCCGCGAGGGCGAAGGGCGCGACGAGTCGGTGGCGGAGGCGGCGGCGGAGGCGGTGCGCGCGGCGGGGGGCGAGGCCGTGGCGACGAGCGCGGACGTGAGCACCGTCGAGGGCGCGCAGTCGGCGGTCGAGCTCGCGGTGGCGACCTACGGGGGCGTCGACGTGCTGGTGGCGTGCGCGGGCGTGATGCGCGACCGCACCTTCCTCAAGGCGACCGCGGAGGACCTCGACGCGGTGTGGTCCGTCGGGGCGCGAGGGATGTTCGTGATGGCGCAGGCGGCGGCGCGTCGGATGGTGTCGCAGAAGCGCGGCGGCCGGATCGTGACGGTGACCTCGACCGCGGGCCTCTACGGGGTGCTGGGCCAGGGCGCCGGGGCGGCAGCGGCGGCGGCGGCCTATGGGCTCACGAGGGTGATGGCCATCGAGCTGAAGAAGCACGCGATCCGGGTGAACGCGATCGCCCCGGTAGCGCGCACTCGGATGACCGAAGACCTCCCGATGTTCGCGAGCGGGGGGCTGACCGAGGAGACCTACGGGCCGGCCTTCGTGGCGCCGGCGGTGGTCTTCCTGGCGAGCTCGGCGAGCGGGGAGATGAGCGGCGAGGTGATGAGCGTCGCGGGCACCAAGGTGTCGCGCTACCGGGTGCAGGAGAGCGTCGGCGCGGTGGCGGACGACCCGCGCAGGCCGTGGGCGGTGGACGAGCTCTCGGCGCGGTGGGCGGCGTTCTCGCGCTGGAGCTGACCGGAGGTGTGAAGAGGAGGGGAAGAGCGACGAGGGGGTGAGGAGTTCTACAGGTCGATGATGGTCACCCCGCGGTCGTCGTCGTCACGCCGCACGGGTGGGTTGTAGTTCGGGGTCACCACAGGGATCGGAAGCTCGAGCTGTGGCTGCTCATACCGATGCCGCTGCTGGTTCTCGCGGCGTCGGATCTCTTCGATGATGAACGGAGGCAGCATCAGAGGCACCTCCCGGGTGCGCTGTGGCACGCACCGGCTCGGAGACAAGTGGTGGGACGCTCTACCAACTGCAAGATCTCAGCAAGGACTATAGCAATCAAGCTAGGCTGATCAAGAGAGCGGTCAAAGGTGCGCAGTCGAGCAGCAGCCCGTCAAAGCTTCCTCCCTTGGATGACGGCGCTCGCCTTCTGGTTCGCTCCAGTGACGGCCTGGGCCATCCCGGACTACGATCCGCAGTCCCATAGCTGGAGCGGGACCTCCGAGCTCGTTCGCATCGCCGCGGAGGCCGAGGTCGAGCTCCGCCCCACCAGCACCCTCGACTGGGGACAGATGCCACGGGGTGGGGCGCTGCTGGTGCTGCACCCGCGAAACAGCCTCGGGCTCGCGGACGTCTCGGCCTTCCTCGACGACGGCGGCCGCGTGGCCTGGCTCGACGACTTCGGGGCCTCGGAGGAGTTCTGGCGGTGGTTCCAGTTTCGTAGCGAGCCGGTGCTGGAGGGCGTCGCTCGCACCCCGGAGCTGCCCGAGCTGCTCATCGCCCGGCCCCGGATGGTGCACCCGCTCACGCTGGGGGTCGACGCGCTGGTGACCAACCTCCCGATGGCCCTCTCGCACCCTCGGCTGCGGCCCGTGTTCGACTTCGCCGGGCGGGGGCAGGGGCTGCTGCTGGTGGGGCAGATCCACGCGGGCAAGCTGGTCGTCGCGGGCGACCCGAGCGTGCTCATCAACACGATGATGCGCTTCCCGGGCAACCGGCAGTTCGCGCACAACCTCCTGGCCTTCCTCGCGGCGAGGCCCGGCGGTCGGGTGACCATGGTGTGGGGCGACGTTCGAGTGCGGGGGCAGTGGCAGGGCCGCACCCGGGCGCGCACCCGCCGACGGGAGGCGGTCAACACCCTCAACACGGCCTTCCGGTCGCTCTCGGACGCGCTCGGGTCTCCGTCGGTGCTGCGGCCCTTCGCGGCGCTGCTGGCGCTGGCGGTGATGTGCATCGTGGCCGCGCTCGCCTGGGGACGCAGGCCGAGCGAGCGCTACGGGCCGCGCGGTCCGGTGGGGGCGACCGCGGGGGTGACCGAGCGGGTGGCGATCTTCTCCGCGCGCGGGGCCAACCTGCTGCTGCCGGCGCTGCTGGCGCGCTCGCTGCTCGAAGGGGCGCTGCTGCGAGCGGTGGAGGTCAAAGCCCCGACGGACGTGCGCGCGGTGCTCGACCGGCTCACGACGCGCCTCGGCGCCGCGCAGCGGGACGACATCCGCGCGGTGCTGACGGAGCTCGACGTGGTGGCGCGGGGCGTGGAGGACGGCGAGCGGGCGAGGGTGGCGCCGAAGACCTTCGTGGCCATCTGGCGGCGCGTCGCGGGCGTGCTGCGGGGCATCGAGGGTACGCGCTGAGAGCCTCCACGGACGGTGGGAAAGCGGGCGCCGGGCCTGCGGGAGATGTGCGATCCTCCGGCGCCTTCGCAGGAGGATCGTAGACCCACGATGAACGACCCCGTCCCCACCGCCCTTCGACCCGAGGTGTTGTCCCAGGCGCAGGCGCTGACCCGATCGGTGCTCGACGAGGTGGCGCGAGCCTACGTGGGCAACCCGGAGATCCCGGAGCGCATCCTGGTGGCGATGCTGGCGCGCGGACACTGCCTGCTGGAGGGCGTCCCGGGCGTGGCCAAGACCACCCTCATCAAGGCCTTCGCGGCGGCCATGGGGGGCTCGTTCAAGCGCATCCAGTTCACGCCCGACCTGCTGCCGAGCGACATCACCGGCACCTACGTGCTCTCGCCCCGCGAGGGCACCTTCTCGCTGCGCCGGGGGCCCATCTTCGCGCACGTGGTGCTGGGCGACGAGATCAACCGCGCGCCCGCCAAGACGCAGAGCGCCCTGCTCGAGGCCATGCAGGAGCGGCAGGTCACCATCGACGGCGAGACGCACCCGCTGGTCGAGCCCTTCTTCGTCCTCGCCACGCAGAACCCCCTCGAGCAGGAGGGGACGTACCCGCTGCCCGAGGCGCAGGTCGACCGGTTCCTGCTGAGGGTGGTGGTGCCGTACCCGTCGCCGGAGGACGAGGTGCGGGTGCTGCGCGCCTACTCCGCGAAGCCGCCCATCACGCAGGGGGTGATCTCCCTGGAGAACATCCTCTGGCTCCAGTCGGTGGCCGAGGCGGTGCACGTCGAGGAGGAGATCTACGCCTACGCGGTCGCCCTCGCGGGCTACACGCGCACGCACCCGAAGGTGGCCCTCGGGGCCTCGCCGCGGGCCTCGCTGGGCCTGGTGCTGGCCGCCCGCGCGGTCGCGCTCATCGACGGGCGCGGCTACGTGTTACCCGATGATGTAAAGCGGGTGGCGCAGCCGGTGATGGCGCACCGCATCCTGCTGGGGGCCGAGGCGGAGTCCGAGGGCGCGTCGCCCGCGGCGCTGGTGGACGAGGCGCTGGCGAGGGTGCCCTACCGCCGGCTGGACGCCCGCGACGGGGCGGCGCAGCACGGCCGCGCGGTGAGCGGACGCTGAGCGGGAGATGCCGTCGCTGAGCTACAGCGGACGGGTGATCCTGGCGGGGGCCTCGGCGCTGGCGCTGGGGGGCGTGCTGGGCGGGGTCGCTCCGCTGGCGCTGGCGGGCACCGCGGCGGTGACGGGCGTGGCGCTCGCGTGGGTGATCGCCTCGCCGATGCCGCGGCGGATGCGGCGCACGAGGCTGGAGTTCTCCTGGTGGGTGCTCGCGCGGGAGGAGGGCCCGCGCCGGCCGGACGAGCCGGTGTCCGTGCGCGTGGTGCTGCGCAACCCGACGGGTGAGGCGCTGACCCTCTCCACGCCGCGGCTCGCGCTCTCCGCGGGCGTCCGGTACACGCGGCAGCGGGGCGCTCGCGTCGAGGTGGGGGCGCACGCCGCGGTGAGCTTCGACCTGCAGGTGCGGCCCACCTACGCCGGGCGGCACGTGCTGCACGGGGCGTGGATGACCCTCGCCGGTCCGCTCGGGCTCGCGTGGGTGCCGCTGTATTTCCCAAACCCCCTGGTGGTGGAGGTCGCGCCGAGGGGCTTCTCGACGAGGCCCATGAGCACGACGCTGCGGGCGACGGCGGCGAGCGCGAGGGCGGGGCGCAGCGTGCGGCGCGCGGGCGAGGGCCCTGAGCTGCGGGAGCTGCGGGATCACCGGCCGGGGGACCCGTTTCGCCGCATCGCGTGGACCGCGAGCGCGCGCCGGGGGCGGCTGCTGGTGCGGGAGACCGAGGACGAGTCGCAGGCCACGCGGGTGCTGGTGGTGGACGCCTCGGCGACCATGCGCGGCGACGAGCGGGGCAGGGCGCGCATCGACCACGCGATCGAGCTGGTGGCGCAGGCCGCGAGGGCGAGCGCGAGCGCGGGCGACCGGCTGGGTCTCGTGGCCTTCGACCGGCGCGTGGTGACGCGGATCGATCCGGGCGACGGGGCGGCGCACCTGCGCTCGCTGGTGGCCTCGGCGGTGGAGCTTCGCTCGGTGGTCGACGAGGACCTCACGGACGTCGACGACGAGGCGCTGGTCGAGACCGTGGCGAGGTACTTCCGGGAGCAGGAGGGCGTCGACGCGCTGCGGGGCAACAGCGGCTACGAGGCCCGGGTGACCATGCTGCGCTGGATCGAGCGGGCCACCGAGGGAGACGCCGCGATGAAGCTGCCGGTGAGGGCGGCGGACCCGGTGGGGAGGGCGCTGCGGGCGTTCTGCCGGGCGAGGGCGATCCCGCTGCCGATGCGGCACGACCCGAGCGGGGCGGCCAAGAGCATCGGGCTGATGCACGCGCTGCGGGCCGCGGGGCAGGGGGCGCGGGAGGCGCGCACGGTGATGGTGCTCACGGACCTCGACGCCATCGCGACGACGGACGAGCTGCGGCTGACGGTGGGCGCGCTGCGCAAGGCGAGGCACCGGGTGAGCGTGGTGGCGCTGGCGGGAGAGCGCTTCATCGGGGCGGCGCCGGCGGACCTGAAGGCGGACGAGGCGAGCGCTCGCGCGGCGGTGGAGGGCTTGTTCCTGGAGGAGGAGCGGACGAGGCTGGCGAGGCACCGGGCGTGGCTGGCGAGCGCGGGGGTGCCGCTGCAGGTGGCCAACGGGAGCGAGCCGATGATCCACTGGCTCAAGCGGGCGGCGACGCCGCGGGTGTAGCGGCCCTACGCGGCCTGCGTGACCATCGACTCGACGGCCTCGAAGAGCGCCTGCTGCGAGTGCTCCAGCGAGAAGATGTGGTTGGTCTCGGGCACCACCGAGAGCGCGACCCCGCGGGCCCTCCAGCGGGCCTCGTCGCCGCGCAGCGCGGTGTTGCCGAAGTAGCCCATGAAGGTCGGGTGGTAGGAGGAGCTGTTGACGAAGCGCACCCGCTGGTTGCGCGAGAGCACCTGCTGGAAGACCTCTTCGACCAGGTCGTTCTTCACCTCGCCGGCGACCTGCATCTGCGCCGCGAGCGCCGGGTCGACGGGCGCCGGGGGGCTCTCCGGCTCCACCGGCGGGAGCACGCCCCGCAGCAGCCGCTCGAGGCCGGCGCGGGCCGTGGTCGGCAGGTGGGGCAGCACCCGGTCGAGCTGCGCGCGGGACTTGATGCGCGCCGCCTCGAGCAGCAGCGAGTAGTCGCTCTTGCCGGAGAGCAGCCGCCTCCACGCGTCCGCGTCGGTGAGCTTCTTCAGGTAGAGGGCGATCACCGTGTCGGTCTCGCCGGGGCGCGAGCGGAGGAGCTCCGCGGCGTTGTTCTCGAGGTAGCGCTGCCGCGCCGAGGAGGAGATGGTCACCGGCAGGTCGACCACCACGTGGCCGAACACGTTGGGCAGCTCCGTCGCCGCGAAGAGCCCGGTGATGGCGCCGCCGCAGAGGCCGCCCAGCACCAGCGACTTCACCCCCGTCTCCGCCGTCAGGAACTCCCCCGCCGCGACCGCGTCCCCGCGAAAGCCGCCGCTCTGGATGAACCCGTAGAGGTCCATCACCATCTCTCCGTGGCGCACCTCGCCCTCGGAGTCGCCGATGCCGCGGTAGTCGAAGCGCAGCGTCGGGACGCCCATCGCCGCGAGCCGCCGGGCGATCGCGACGTTCATCCGCCAGGCGCCCTGTCGAACCTTCTGCCCCGCGGAGAGCCAGAGCAGCCCGACGCTGCGCATCGTCGCCGCGTCGTCCGGGAGGTGCAGGATCCCGTGCAGCGTGTGGCCCTTCTCGTTGGTGAAGCGGACGGCTTTTTCCATCGGTTCCCCCCGATGCTCCCCTCAATCACCCCCGCGCCGCAATGTACGAAACAGACTACGTTCTAGATCCCGGGTGGGGGGCCGCGCCAATTCGCTCGCGGCAGGGGAGCCCGGGGGCGCTCAGGGCTGGTCGAGCGCTTCGAGCCAGCCGAGCAGCGCCAGCTCGACCTGCTCGGCGCGCGTGAGGTGCACCTTGCCCTCGACGTAGAGCGGCTGCGGCTCGACCGCTCGGGCCAGCGTGGCGCCGGGGCCCATCGCTGCCACCAGCGCGGCCAGCTCGTTGCTCGCGCGCGCCGTCGGGGTCTTCACCACGTCGATGACCAGCGAGCGCGCGGGGTAGGACGCGAGCGAGTGCGACAGGTCGATGGCGCGCATGCCGTCGAACTGCGCCGCCGTCAGGTGGTAGCCGAAGACGTTGACCGTCTGGCCCAGGCGCAGGCGCTCGATGAGGGCGTCGCGGGTCAGCCCGGCCTTCTTGGTGAGCACCATCTCCGCGGCGAGGTAGGCGCGCAGCAGGTCCATGGAGTAGGCGACGCCCTTCACCACGGGCTGGATCATCACCAGCGGAGGCTTCGGGTCGCCGACGTCCGCGAGCGCCGCGAGCGTCGCCCCGAAGCGCAGCCCGCACAGGATCACCCGCTCGACCCCGGACTGCGCCTTCGCGAAGTCGCACGCGGCGCGGATGTCGTCGAGCCACGAGGCGATGGTGGCGTCCTCCCACTCGCCCTCGCTGTCGCCGCAGCCGTGCAGGTCGAAGCGCATCGCCCAGAGGCCGCGCGCGCTGACCTGCGCCGCCAGCGACCGGAGGAAGGGGTGCGCGTCCTGGCGCTCCTCCATGAAGGGGTGGACGAAGACCACCGCCGCGGGGGCGATGGCGAGCGGCGTCTCGGTCGCGCGCGGCTCGTGGAGGAACCCGTAGAGCCGCCGCGATCCGCTGTGGAGGAACTCGCCGCGGTCGCCCACTGCCGTGTCCCGCTCAGCCCGCGGTCTTCTTCCGACCGATGTACGCCGCGATGCTGGCGATGGAGTCGAAGTTGTCGGGCACCATCTCGGCGTCGAGCACCTCGATGGCGAACTCGTCGCGCAGCCACTCGAAGACCTCGAGCAGACCTGTCGAGTCGACGATTCCGAGCTCCATCAGGGACGCGCCGTTGGTCACCGCCCCGGGGTCGGCCACCGGGAAGTTCGACAACACATAAGCCCGGACCTTCGTGACCAGCTCTTCCGTCGACGACATCAGGAACACCTCTCTGGGATTGCGCGGCGTGATAACAGAACCCCCCGGTTCTGGTCACGTAGCGATCAAGCGAGCCCCTTCTTTACGATCTTCCCCATCGCCGTCTTCGGGAGCGACGCCCGGAACTCCACCTGCTTGGGGACCATGTAGGCCTCCAGCACCTGGCCCAGGCGGAGCTGGATGTCCTTCTCGGAGTACCTGCCCAGGTATTCGTCCGAGAGCACCACGAAGGCCTTCACCGCCGCCCCGAGGATGTTGTCCGGCACGCCGACCACGGCGCACTCCCGCACCCCCTCGATGCGCTCGAGGGCGGCCTCGACCTCGCGCGGGGCGACCTTCTCCCCCCGGGTCTTGATGACCTCGTCCATCCTCGCGATGAAGTAGAGGTAGCCCTCGTCGTCGAGGCGCACGTAGTCGCCCGTGTAGAAGATCACCTCGTTGGGCAGCGACGCCGGGCGCAGGTAGCGGGCGGTCACCTCGGGCTTGCGCCAGTAGCCCGCCATGATGTGCGAGCCGCGCACCACCAGCTCGCCCTCCGCGGCGCGGTCATGGCGGCGGCCCTCCGCGTCGACCACCCAGAACTCCGTCCCGGGGATCGGGACCCCGACGCTGCCGGGCTTGCGAGCGACGTCCGCCGGGGGCAGCCACGAGACGCGCTTGCACTCCGTGAGGCCGTACATCGAGTAGACCGTCGCGTTGGGGAACCACCGCGCGATGGCCTCGAGGTGCTTCGGCAGCAGCGCCGCCGCCGTGCTGGTCACGTAGCGCACGGCGGTGAGCGGCTGCACCGGGATGTCCTTCAGCTCGCCGAGCAGCGCGTACATCGTCGGCACCCCAGGGAAGCCCGTGGCCCCGGTCTCCGCCGCGCGCTGCAGGATCGCCACCGGGAAGGCGAAGGAGCGCTCCAGCACCAGCGTCGCGCCGAGGCGCACGGTCATGAGCCACTGGTAGAGCCCGTAGTTGAAGGCCAGCGGGACCACCCCGATGATCACGTCGCCGGGGGTGTTCTCGAGCAGCGTGGTGACGCTCCACGAGGCGAAGGCGACGTTGCGGTGCGTGAGCATCGCGCCCTTGGGCTCGCCGGTGCTCCCGGAGGTGTAGATGATGGCCGCGAGGTCGACGTCGATGGTGCGCCGCGCCGGCGCCGTGGGGGGCTGCGCGCCCACCAGCTCGGCGAAGGCCTCGACCCCGGCGACCCCGGCGGCGCTCGCGATCTCCAGGGCCCGCGCGGTCTGCGCGCCGTGCACCAGCACCGGGGGCTTCGTCTGCGAGAGCCCGCACGCCTCGGTCCACGCGGTGGCGAGCGTGGCGTCGGCGATGACGGCGCTCACGGCGGCGTCGTCGATCATGTACGCGAGCTTCTCGGCCTTCACCTGCGCGTTGACCACGAAGAACACCGCGTCGGCCTTGAGCGCGCCCCAGATGGAGACCGCGACCTCGGCGGAGTTGTCACCGAAGATCATCACCCGGTCGCCGCGGCCGACCCCGCGGGCCCGCAGCGCGTGCCCGATGCGGTTGGCCCAGGCGTCGAGCGCGGCCCAGGTGTGCGAGGTCTTGCCGGTGACGAGGCCGACCTTGTCCGGTGAGCGCGCCGCCGAGGCCTCCAGAAACTCCGCGACTCCGCGCGCCCCGAGCACCATCGTCGCCTACTTCACGATCTCGGGGATGGGGTCGATGAGCAGGCTGGTGAGGTGCAGCGGCAGCGTGGCGCGGCGCTTGGCCTCGATGTCCTTGAAGACCCGGTCGACCTGCGCCTCGCTGAGGCCGAGCACCGGCGCGACCTCCGCGGCGGGCACGCGGTGGTTGTGCGCCCAGAGGCAGAGGTCCATCTCGCCATACGGGAGGGCGTAATAGAACTCGTCCTGCCCCTGCGGCAGCGAGAAGGTGTCGGTGGTGGGCGAGCGGCGGCAGATCTCCTCGGGGACGCCGAGGGCCTCGGCCATCGCGTAGACCTGGCTCTTGTAGAGGTGCGCGATGGGCTTCACGTCGGCGAGGCCGTCGCCGCCCTTCACGAAGAAGCCCTGGTCGTACTCCAGCCGGTTGGGCGTGCCGCAGACGGCGAAGTTGAGCCGGTCGGCGTGGAAGTACTCGAGCGTGGTGCGCAGGCGCTGCTTGAAGTTGGTGGCCGCGACGAGGAGCAGGTAGGCCGAGAGCGGGAGGGCCTTGGACTCCTGCGTCCCGTCGGGGCGCTCGACGGTGACGCGAGAGATGTTGAGCCGGTCGGCCTCGAGGATCGACGGGATCACGATCTTCGACTTCCACCCCTCGCCGTAGTCGGGGAACACCGTGCGGATGGCCTCGTCCTGGCGCCGGTAGCAGCCGAGGGCCTCGAGCGCGGGGGCGAGGTCTTCGGTGGTGGTCTGGATGCCGAAGCGATCGGCGAGCAGCTTGCCGAAGGTGAGCGACTCGCTGGAGGAGACGCGCTCGGGCAGGAAGATGCCGTGCACCTTGTCGGGGCCGAAGGCGCGCACGGCCAGGGCGGTGCAGAGCGCCGAGTCGATGCCGCCGGAGATGCCCACCACCAGGCCGCGGCGGCGGTGGTTGACGGTCACCAGCTCGCGCAGACGCCTCGCGATGCGGTCGGCCTCGGCGGTCAGGTCAGCGATGCGCAACACGTCCCTGGAGAAGCTCATGGGGGGAGGTTGTCGCACACCCGAAAGGCCTTTGGAATACTCCTGCGAGGCTTACGTGGGCGGGTAATCCGAGGGGGGATGGCTTGGACGGGCGTGGGCAAACCGTCGTAGACCATGCGGGCGATGGGCATCGACTGGAAGCGCGCGGACATCGAGGGCTGGGACATCGAGGACGTCGACAGGCCGAGGAGCGTGGTGGACACCTGCCCCCGCTGCGGCCAGGCCTCGCGGCTGCTGGAGCGCGAGCGGGTGAAGAACCTCTCGCTCTTCGGCGTGTCGCTGGTGGCCACCGAGCGCGGCGGGCGGGTGTTCGAGTGCTCCCTCTGCCACGCGCGCTTCGACCCACCCGAGGGGGGCGTCGCCTCGGACGAGGACCTCGACGCGTCGGTGATCGACCAGCTCACCGGGCTGCACGATCAGCTCGACAAGGTGGAGGAGGACGTCGCGCTCTGGTCGTCGCGGGTGACCATCGCCGCGAGGAGCCGCGACGCCGAGCTGGCCAGGGAGGCGCAGGAGATGGTCGAGCGCCGCTCGCGGGCGGCGGCGTCGCTGCGCGCGGAGATTGAGCGCCTGGGCAAGCAGCTGCGCCGGGGCTCGGCGGCGGACGAGACCGCGCAGGCGCCGGCGCGGCGCAAGCTGCTGGGTCCGTCGACGGCCCCGTCGGGAGGGGCGGACGAGGCGCCCGCGCCGGGCGAGCCGAAGGTCGAGCCGAGGTCCGAGGCGAAGGTGGAGGACGAGCTCGCGGCGCTGCGGCAGAAGGTGGCCGCGAGGGCCATCGCGGCGCCGGCGAAGGAGGACGAGCTCACGGCGCTCAAGCGGCGGCTGGGGATGATCCCGAAGGAGGCCGTGGCGGAGGGCTCGGCGCCGCCGTCGCAGCCCGCGGCGGTGGAGGAGCTCCCGGCGGACGACGAGGTCGCGGCGCTGAAGAAGCGGCTGCGAGGCAATCCCCCGGCGGAGACGCCCGCGCCGACGGAGGCGCCCGCCCCGGCGGACGACGACGAGATGTCGGACCTGAAGAACAAGCTGCGCCCGAAGAAGTAGCGACGATCGCGCTCCCTCCCCGGCCGCGGGGGTCTGTATGCTGCGGGCCGTATGAGGGCCACGGCGGTATTACCGGGACTGGTATTCATGGGGCTGCTGGCGGAGGGCTGCGCCTCCGCGGGGCGCTACGGCTACGCGCGCACCTACGTGGCCCTCGACGACGAGGCGACCTGGGCGGCGAGGTCGGAGGAGCCCGTCTACGACGACATCCGCCGGGCGCCGGAGCCCTACCGGGGGCGGGTGGTGTCGTTCTTCGGCGTCGTGCGCTCGGTGGGCCACGGGGACGGCGGGGTGTCGCGGCTGGCGCTGCAGGTGCGCACCCACCAGGAGCGGCACCTCTGCGAGGAGGACTCGGAGAGCAGCTGCCGGGTGACCGTGAGCGCTCGCGACGGGGGGCCCTTCACCGCCGTGGTGACGCTCCGCCCGGAGGACCTCGACGGCGAGAACCGGCTGCAGACCAACTCGCTGGTGCGGGTGTTCGGCACCGTGACCCCGGGGGAGTACGACCCGGAGGGCGGCCCCGTGGTGCAGGTGCAGTACTACCGGCACTGGCCGCGCGGACAGTACGTCACCACCGCGAGCGCCGATTCGATGCGGCGGTGAAGCAACATGGGGGGGCTCGACGTACCAGGGCCCGAGCCACAGTTCCTCCATCACGGACGGTGGTACACAACCGCCGCCCCAAGGGCTGTATGCATCCTTGCAAGGAGAGCGATTCATGAAGATCCGAGATCTCGTTCTGACGATGGGTTTGGCGGCCGCCTTCGGCGGAGGCTGTGTGGTCGATGTCGCCTCGCGCAGCGCCTACGAGGGCTGTAGCGCGGGCCAGAGCTGCGGGGGCGGCACCCTCTGCTCCTCGGCGAGCTTCACCACCGGCGGCACCGGCTACCTCTGCACCACCACCTGCTCCATCGGCACCGTGTGCCCCGACTTCGGGACCAACTCGGCCTACCTCCCGACCTGCGTGGTCAACGGCACCACCGGCCTCGGCCAGTGCTACGACACCTGCGCGTCCAACCTCGACTGCGGCGTCGGCACCCAGTGCGCGCGCATCCCGGGCACGGCCAACCAGATCTGCGTGCCCATCGGCAACGGCGGCACCGTCCAGCCCCCGCTGCCCGCGGCGTACACCAGTTGCACCCCGGCGGGCGGCGCGTGCGGCAGCAGCACCACCTGCATCCCGTCGATGTTCACCCGCGCGGGCGCCCCGCAGGGAAACCTCTGCACCATCGCCTGCACCAGCGGCAACGCGGCCATGTGCCCGGGCTATGTCCCCGGCGCGGCCCTGCAGTCGGTCGAGTGCGTCGCCCCGATGGGCAACCCCAACGCGGCGCAGTGCATGCGCCTCTGCAACCCCGCCAACGCCAACCGCGACTGCGCGCCGTACTTCTCCACCTGCGCCACCGTGCAGATGGCCGCCGGCCCGATCAGCGTCTGCGTCCCCTGATCGCCGCGGGCCGAGCGCCCGTCCCGCCCCGCGCCCTCAGCGCACCGCCTCCGTCATCCATACCGGGTTCGTAAACGCGTACGGGACGCCGTTCGAGTGGGGCAGCACCACCTCGAGGTCGCCCTGCGGGCCGCGCGCCGTCGCCAGGACGAAGTCCCCCGGGGACACGGTCATCGGGATCGTCGCGTCGAAGCGCAGGCGCCCGCTGCCGAGGGGCACCGCGAGGTGCTCGGCCACCTCGCCGTTGCGCAGGAGGTCCACCGTGTCGACGTGCATCCACGGCGGAGCCATCACCATCACGTGCACCTGCACCGCCGTCGGTCCGTCGAGGGCGATGGGCGTGCCCGGCTCCTGGCCGTTGACCGTGAGCAGCAGCATCGGCCCCGAGGTCACGAAGGCCCGGCCCTGGCGCAGCGCGCGCAGCACGGCGGGGTGGTCCGTCGCGCTCTCGCCCGGCTGCAGGTGGACCATCGTGCGCGGATAGCCCGCCCACTGGTAGGCGATGTTGTGCGAGTCGCTCGATCCGGTCGCGATGTAGTGGCGGCCGTGGGAGATGAGCGAGGTCCAGTCGCGCAGGCCCCGCTCCACCTCGCCCAGCTGCCCGATGTAGAAGCCGTTGAAGACCTCGATGGCGTCGTAGCTGGGGTCGTACGCGGGGGAGACCGCGCGGCCGGTGCGCACGTCGAGCCCGGTCACGTTGAAGTACCCGATGTTGGGCTGCATCCGGGGGTGGTTGATCTGGATGATCCCGTCGGGCGAGCGCGCCCGCGCGGCGGCGAAGATCTCGCGAGGGGTCACGCCCACGAAGGGAGGGGGCCCACCCTCCGGAACGCCCGCGCGCGGGGGATAGGGGTAGACGTTGAAGTGCCCCCAGGGCTGCGCGTTGCGGTCCGTGGTGACCTCCACCGCGGGGACCCACTGGAGGGGCACGGCGACGCTCTCCGGGAAGAGCCCGACCCCCTCGGAGTAGTCGCCCACCACGTTGTGCTCGGTCGGGGTCGCGAAGCCGATGCCCTCGGCCACGAGCGAGGCCACCCGGTCGACCGTCGAGACGCGCGAGTCGAAGCTGGGGTTGGAGTGCACGTGCAGGTCGCACGCGACCCATCCCTCCATCGGGACCGCGTGCGAGAGGCCCACGTCGAGCTCGCCGCGGAGGGTCTCGGTGACCGTCACGTCGCGCGTGGCGATGGTCCACTCGGGGCCGTGGGAGACGGTGACCCGGTAGGTTCCGGGCGCCACGGGGAAGTCGGCGGACCCGGCCGCGGCGACCACCACCACCCCAGCGCCCGCGGCGTGGTGGATGGGGCCCAGCATCGGGTCGGGGGTCGGTGGGAGGCCTCGCACGGTGATGCGCACCGGGAGGGGGCGGGCGTCGTCGTGGTCCTCGTCGATGGCCGTCACTCGCATCGAGGCGCCGGGGGGCAGCGCCACCTCGATGGCCACGGCGCCGGTCGCGCCCTCGCGCACCTCGAAGGCCACCGGGTCGCCGGTGGCGGAGCCCGGAGCGGTCACCCACGCGACGTAGCGCCCGGGCGTGAGGGGCAGCACCGCGCGGCTGGTGGTGGGCGGCGAGATGAGCACCGCGTGGCCGTCGGCGGTGGTGACGGTGACCGTCGCGGGGTTGCGCTCGGCGCCATGGACCACCACCGGGAGCTCGGTGACGGGCGTTCCGCGCCAGAGCATCACGGCGCGCTGCAGGTCGCCGAGCTGGCCGGGGAGGGCGAAGAGGAGCTCGTGGTCCTCGACGGAGGCGCCGGGGCGCAGGTCGACCGCGGGGTGCACGACCTCGGTGAACCCGAGGGAGAGCGTGCGCTCGTGCCGCTCGCTGGTGAAGCGCAGGTCGAGGTCCGTCGATCCAGCGCGGGTCCAGCCGATGGTGAAGCCGTGGTCGACGGCGCCGACCCAGGGGGAGACGCCCTCGTGGGACTTGGTGTGGACGCCGAGCGAAGGGGCGAAGGGGGCCTCGTCGCCCCACGCGAGCCGGGCGCCGTAGCGCACCGCGCGCACCGGGTGGGTGGAGCTGTTCTGCACGCGGGTGCGGAGGTGGAGCGCTCGGCGGCCGGGCTCCATCGAGTAGTCGCGGGTGAGGGTGAGCGAGTCGCCCTGATGGGTGTAGCGAGCGGTGAGCCGGAGCGTCGGGGTGGCGTCGACGAGCACGGCCTCCAGTCGGCTGCTGGTGGCCACGAGCTCGCGCTCGCCGAGGGCGACGAAGAAGTCCACGCTGCGTAGTGGGGCGCTCGCGGGGGCGGTGCGGGCGTTGACGTGGAGGATGCTCCCCGGGTGGGCGCCGCGGACCACCCGGGTGTCGCCGGCGAGCACCACCTGGACGTCGGGCGTGCGGAGGAGCCAGTCGCCGGGGACGAGGTCCGCGGCGGGGCGACGGGGGTCGGGCTCGACGCGGCGCAGCTCGACGGAGCCGACCACGAGGGTGTTGCGCATCGGCGCGCGGCAGGTGCAGAGCGCGACGGCGAAGAGGAGCGGGAGCGGGGCGAGGCGTCTCATTCCGGGAGGCGGGTCCAGTGGGCGGAGTCGGGTTCGAGGCGCGAGCCGTCGATGCGGCGTGGTCCGAACCATAGCCCATGGGCGCGGAGTTCTTCCGGCGAGGCGGGCACGTCGACCTCGGTGCGGGTGACCTCGCCGGGCCGCACCGAGGTGGCCATGAAGACCCCGTCGTAGGGGAGAAAGGCGTAGGTGCGCGCCGGGTCCTGCCGGTCGAGCACGGGGTGCATCGGGCCCCATCCGAGCTCGAAGCCCAGGTCATAGGGCCACGGCTGCCTGGCCACGAGCAGCAGGGTCACATGGCTCCCTCGGGCGGCGCGGGTGACGCCCCACCCGGCGACGGTGAGCCCGCGGCCGATCTCGACGTGGGCGGCGTGCACGCGCGGGTCGGGCGGAAACTCCACGTAGCGGCCGCGGGCGTAGGTGCGCGTGGGCCAGTGCTCTCGCAGCACGACGTAGTCGCCGATGACGGTCCAGACGCCGTAGCGACGCCAGTACAGGGCGTTGCGGACGGTGACCTCCTCGGTGTTGCGCCAGAGTTCCTGGGTGCCGGTGTACCGGTCGCGGTGCTCGGTGGAGAGCACCACGTACTCGGCGGCGCGGTCGGGCGGCTGCTTGAAGCGGAAGATGCGGGTGCGCTCGGCGAAGTGGGCGAGGGTGTAGTCCGGGCCCGTGAAGGACGCGTCGGCGGGGATGATCGCGGCGATGGCGTCGAGGGCGGGCTGACGCCGGTCGGCGCGGTGCTCGGCGCGGTTGAAGCGCCGGCCGAGGATGGGGATCACGCCCGCGCGGTGCTGCGTGGTGACGCTGGCGACGGAGACCGCGGCGGCCACGAGGAGGCCGTAGCGCTCGGCCTGGAGGGCGCCGACGGCCATGATCCAGGCGGCGCCGTGGATGGCCGACACCATGATGAAGGGCACCGCCAGGGTGCTGTAGTGCGAGTGCACCTGCACGGCGGTGGGAAACTGCGAGAGCAGGTTGATCCCGATGGGGGCGAGCGCCGGGAGGAACCACCGCGGTCGCAGGAGGGAGAGCAGCGCGACCGGGGCGAGGAGGCGCGGGATGTAGAGCAGGCGCACGGGCGTGGCGAGCTCGCGGAGCGTGGCGACCGGGTGGCGGAGGAGCTGCGCGAGGATGGCCGTGGGCGAGGAGCCGAGGTGGCCGAAGTGGAGCTGGAGCGACCCGGTGCGGGGGAGGTAGTGCGGCGCGATGACGAAGAGGTAGAGGGCGAACCAGGCGGTGAAGCCGGCGAAGGCGGCGAGGCCGATGGCGCGGTGGGGGCGGTGCAGGGCGAGGGCGAGGCCGGTGAGGGCGGCGCAGAGGGCGACGTCCTCGCGGCAGAGGGTGGCGAGGCCGAGGGCGACGACCCCGGCGACGGCGCGGCGCTGGTCGAAGAAGTCGAGCGCGATGCAGAGCGGCAGCAGCGCCAGCGAGCTCGGGTGGAACTCATAGCTGGCGATGGACCCGATGGTGGGGAAGAGGAGATAGACGAAGAGGGCGAGGAAGGGGGCGGCCGGGTGTCCGATGCGGCGCGAGGCGATGCGCGCGAGGGGGATGCCCGCGGCGGCGACGGAGGCGGCCTGCACGACGAGCAGCAGCGGCACCACGGAGACGAGGCGGCCCAGGAGCCCGAGGGGGATGAGGACGAGCGAGAGGTGCAGGCCCCAGAGGGGGGCGCCGACGAGGGGGTTCCAGAGGTCGCCGTGCCCAGCGCCCCAGACGAGGCGGGCGTAGAAGGCGAGGTCGAAGGTGTCGTTGTGCCAGGTGCGGAAGCGAGCGAGGGCCATCGCGGCGAAGAGCACGGCGGCCGCGAGGCTCAGGTTGGAGACGGCGCGCCAGGGGAAGCGCTCGTCGGCTCTCGGGTCGTTCAACGGGGGCCGAGACTAACGGACGACGCCACGGGGTGTACAGGTTGCGCGGCGCGCGGCGCTTGACACCTCCGCGCGGCGGCGCGATGCGACAACGCCCATGCAGCCCGGCCTGTACGCGATCGTGGACGTCGACTCCCTCCAGCGCGCCTCGCGCCCGCCCCTGGACTTCGCCCGCCGGGTCCTCGACGCCGGGCGCCTCTCGGCGCTGCAGCTGCGCGCCAAGTCCATGGGCGCTCGCGACCTGCTCGGCCTCGCCACGGCGCTTCGCCCGCTCTGCGTCGAGGCGAAGGTGCCCTTCTTCCTCAACGACCGCCCGGACGTCGCCTGGCTCGCGGGCGTCGACGGCGTTCACCTCGGCCTCGACGACCTGCCCATCGAGCTCGCCCGCCGCGTCGCGCCTGGTCTCCAGGTCGGGGTGTCCACCCACACGCCCTCGGAGTTCGCCGCCGCGCTCACCACGGACGCGGACTACGTCGCCGTGGGGCCGGTGTTCGCCACCGCGACGAAGGCCGACGCCGCCCCGGTGGTGGGCCTCGCCACGCTGCGCTCGCTCTGCGCCGCTGCGGGCGATCGCCCGGTGGTCGCCATCGGCGGCATCACCCTCGCCAACGCGCATGAAATCCGCGCCGCCGGCGCACGGGCGGGTGCCGTCATCGGCGCATTGCTGGTAGACGACGGCGCCGTGACCTCCGTCGCGCGCTCGCTACACCTCCGCCTCAGTCAGGGCTGAACCTCCCCATGGACCCCATCTCCCTCGGACTCCTCATGGCCATCGGCGCGGGCGGCGCGGCCGCGGTGGCGCGCTGGCGTCGTCGGCGAGAGCGGGAGAGCGTGAAGCCCGGCGAGGCGCGCGCGAAGGCGGCCGAGGCGGCGGGGCAGCGGACGGGCCCGCAGGTGTCGCGCGAGGCGGGCGCCTATCGTGTGAACGAGGTGCTGCTGTTCCTGGGGGAGGAGTACTGGCTCGCGGGAGAGCTGGCGCTGGTGCGCGAGGGCACGCCCGCGCTCACGCTCTTCGTGGCGCCCGAGAAGGCGCAGGACCGCTGGCTCGCCGCACCTCGCCAGGGGGACGTGCTCTACGCGCTGGAGTCCGACGCCGCGCTGGCGAAGCTCGGGTGGCCCGGGGTGGAGGTCCCCAGCGCCGGAGGCACCATGCGTCGGGTGGAGGAGGGCGCGTGCACCATCGTCCCGAGCGGCGAGGTGCCCGAAGGCTGGTCGGGCGCCGGGCGGTACGCGGTGTTCCGCGCGATGGAGACCGTGGCCGTGGTGGTGGAGCAGGGCTCCAACCGGCTGGCGCTCAAGGGGAAGACGGTCCCGCGACGGATGGTCGAGCGGCTGGGCTAGCACTACTGCGTCAGGTCGGCGTAGCTCGCTTTGGGAACGCCGACTGCGCGCTTGCGGACGGCCCCCAAGCGGGCCTGCAAGCGCTGAAGTCGGCGGCAGCTTTCAACGGACCTGACGCAGTAGTGCTACGGCGGCAGCGCGACCCGATCGCTCCCGACCTGGAGCGCGTCGAACCACTCCGCGAAGCGCTCTTGTCCAATGGACAAGCGATCGAGCCATTGACGGAAATAGCGGTCCAGCGCGGCCGCCCGGGGGTGCGTGTCCCGGTGATACAGCAGGAAGTCTTTATAGTTCTGCACCTTGTCCGCGCGGAGCATGTCGACCACCTCCGGCAGCGGGGAGAGCGCGATCTCCTCGATGGACCGTACCTCCCGCCGTGACAGGTACGCATTGGCGATATGGCGATACTCCATCGCCAGCACCAGCACCGCCGGGTCATCGGAGAGGGACGCGAGCTCGGCGTATCCGAGAGGGAGCTCGTCATCGGGCTGCAAGAGCGGATGGAGGCACCACGCCCGGCGCGCCCGATCGGTCGAGCGCAGGTCGCGCAGCACCGCGAGGCCCTCGTCGATGTGGTTCATGTACGGGACGCCGCTGCGCGCCGCCCGCCTCCCGTTGAAGCGCTGCTCGATGGCGCGGTACTCCTTCGAGCCGGTGAAGCGGCCCGCCAGCGCGTAGGGGACACCGCGTCGCAGGAAGAAGCGCTCCAGGTCGCAGTCGGGCCCGGTGACGAAGGGCAGGTCGGCGTCGCAGACGTAGCGCGACAGGTGACCTCGACCGCGGTGCTGCGCCAGCACGTAGACCGACTGGTGCGCCTCCCCTTCGGGGCTCGTGCAGAGCGTGCGCGCCCCCCACTGCCCGCCCTCGCTCGACAGCGCCTCGGTCACCCCGGACCAGCGCCATCCGTCCATCAGGCCCTGGACGGCCCGGTTGCGAAAGTACGTCGCGACGCCGTCGAGGTCGGTCGCGTCGGGGTCGAAGCGCGCGAGGTCCACCATCGCGCCAGAGTCTACCTCGCGTTGCGCCGACGGCGACGCCAGCTGCGCGCCGCGCCGAGGACCGCCGCCCCCGCGAGCGCAAGACGGGGGTCGAAGAGCGCCGCCGAGGCGGAGTAGCTCGACAGGTCGTGGGTGTTGGACACGTCGGGCAGCCCCGAGACGAAGTTGAACTCCGGGTCGCGGTCCATCGAGGCGACGCCGATGGTGGTGTACATCCGGGTCAGGTAGGCCCGCTCAGGGATGAGGTTCTGCAGCGGGACCGTGAAGAACTGCCGGGCGTTGGCGGGCAGCGGGCCGGCGTACTCGGTGATCCAGGCGCGGCCCCCGGCGTCCTGCACGGCGGTGGAGACGACCTGGTCGTAGGTGACGGTCACCCCGAAGCGCGACGGCCCGAGGCGGGCGACCTCGGCGTCGGAGACCATGGTCTGCGCGAAGTTGGAGGGCACCGCGCGGGTGTCGGAGATCACGTAGGTGAGCACCGGGAGCGTCGGCGTGGTGGCGATGCGGGTGAGCCGCAGCGGCACGCAGGGCGATCGGCCCGTGTAGGTGAAGGCCAGCGGGGACACCAGGAAGGACGAGACGCCCTGCACCGCGGAGAGCCGGACCGCGAGGAAGTATTTGTGCTCGCGGACATACTCGCCAATGATGGGCTCGGCCTCCGCGGGAGTGAGATATCGATTGGAGTTGAGCCAGGTGCGCAGGGCCGCCGGGTCTTCCGAGGAGACCACGTCGAAGCGGAACATCCCCGTCTCCCCGCTCGCCCACACCCGCACCCCGGCGGTCTCTTCCGGCGCCGCGAGGGAGGGCGTGGCGTCCGCGCTGCCGCCGCAGCCGAAGCCCGATCCGCTCGGGGAGAAGCGCTGCTGATTGGCGAAGATGTAGACCGGCTGGGTGCTCTGGTCGATGATCCCGAAGATCGAAGTCGCCTCTTCATGGATGTTGCGGGGAATGGACTCCAGCGGCACCACCCAGGCGAAGCTCGGGTCGTTGCCCTGAGCCTGGATCTGCACCACCGCCGTGTTCTCCTCGCCGGACCCTCGGATGAAGAGCACGCGCTCGGCGTTCTGCACGATGGGGGAGTTGGAGCAGAAGGTCCCCCCGCAGGCCTCGGCCACGTGGTGCAGCGTGAGCGTCGAGAGCGCAGCCAGCATCGCCGATTGGAGTTTCATGGTGAGCGCACGCCAGTGCAGCAAGCGCGCCGGAGTCCGCGAGCCGCACGCCCGACAGCGGGATCCCTCGCCCTGACCGGATAGCACCGTCGTGGGGTGGGCCGCGGCGGCACGGCTGTGGTCGCGCTGCAACAGGGCTCCTGCTACACACGGCCGGTGACCGATCGCGTCCGCGTCGCGCTCCGCCTGGGCCTCTCCCTCGCCGCCGCGGCGCTCGTCGTGGGCCTCCTGCGCCCGGTGCTCTCGCACGGTCCCATCACGGTGCACCTCACCGGGCTGCCCTTCGCCCACCGCCTGCCCGAGGACCTGCGCCAGCCCATCGAGCTCCTCCGCCCGCAGTCCCTCTACGGCCTCGCGCTCTTCCCCTGGTTCGTCCTCTTCGCGGTCGCCTCGCTCGCCGACCTCAGCCCCCTGCAGCGGGTCGTCGCCACCCTCGCGCGCACCAGCCTCCTCGGGCTCCTGCTCGTGGCCCTCGCGCAGCCGACCTCCACCCGCCAGAGCGCGCGGGTCTGCACGGTCTTCCTCGTGGACGTCTCGGAGAGCGTCCCCGACGCGGCCATCGCGGGCTTCCACCGCACCGTCGAGGAGGCGCTCCGGCTCCCCGGCGACACCATCGCCCGCGTGGTGCTCTTCGCCCGCCGCCCGGTGGTGCTCGATCTCCCTCCGCGCGTCGACGCCGCGCACCCGCTGCCTCCCTTCGACCCCTCGCGCGTCGGGTCCCGCACCGGGACCGACCTCGCCAGCGCCCTCTCGCTCGCCTACGGGCTCTTCCCGGCCGACTCGCTCCGGCGCGTGGTGGTGCTCTCCGACGGCGTGCAGACCGACGGCGACGCGCTCGCCGAGGCGCACCGCGCGGCCCGCTTCGGGGTGCGGGTGTCGGTGGTCCCATCGAGGGTCCCGGCGCCCGCGGAGGTAAGCCTTCGCGAGCTGCGATTGCCCGATCGCATCCGGGTCGACGAGCCCTTCGAGGCGCGAGTGTCGGTGTTCTCGACCACCGCGACCACGGCCACGGTCACGCTCTTCCAGGGCGAGACGGTCAACGGGCTCGACGGCGCCCGCTCCGTCGACCTCGTCCCCGGCGTGCAGGAGGTCCGCTTCCGCTCGGTGGTCCGCGTGCCGGGGGACGTGACCTACGCGGCGCGCATCGCGGCCACCGCGGGCGATCGCTTCGCGGAGAACAACCGCTTCGCCACGACGGCCACGGTGCCCGGGAGACCCGCGGTGCTCTACGTGGAGGGCGACCCGGCGAGGGCGCAGTGGTTCCGCGGCGCGCTGGCCAATGGCGAGTTCGAGGTCGAGCTGCGGGGCGCCAACGGGGTCCCTCAATCGACGAGGGAGATGGAGCGATTCGACTTCATCGTGCTGAGTGACGTCGCCGCGGAGTCCGTCCCCTCCGCCGCCCAGGACGCGCTCACCCGATATGTCCGCGAGATGGGAGGCGGCTTCCTGATGGCGGGCGGCGACCACGGCTTCGGCCTCGGCGCCTGGCAGGGCACCGCCGTCGAGCGCTTGCTCCCGGTGCGGATGGAGTCCGAGCGGCGGCGCGACCAGCCCTCCCTCGCGCTCGCCCTGGTCATCGACCGCTCCGGATCGATGCAGGGAAACCCGCTGCTGCTGGCGCAGTCCGCGGCCGTGGCGACCGCGCGCGCGATGGCCCCCGACGATCTCCTGGAGGTCATCGCCTTCGACAGCGAGCCCGACCGCGTGGTGCGGATGCAGGCCGCCCGCAACCGCGCGCGCATCGAGAACGAGCTCCGTCGGCTGCAGCCCGGCGGCGGCACCGCCATCTTCCCCGCGATGGACACCGCCCAGCAGGACCTCGCGCTCACCCGGGCGGTCACCCGCCACGTGATCCTGCTGACCGACGGGCAGGGGCAGCCCGATGAGCCGTCTCGCTTGAGGGTGCTGGTGGACTCCATGGCCGCCGACGGGCTCACGGTGAGCACCGTGGGACTCGGACCCACGGTCGACCGCGAGCTGCTGGAGTCACTGGCCCACCACGGCCGGGGTCGCAGCTACTTCACCGCGGACGCGAGCAACCTGCCGCAGATCTTCCTCCGCGAGACCACCGAGGTGTCGCGCAACGCCGCGGTGGAAGACCCGGTGCAGCCCAGGGTGGTCGGCAGCGCCGGGTTCTTGAGAGAACTCCATGGGGCGCCTCCCTTCCTCTATGGATATGTGAGCACGCGAGCGAAGCCCGCTCCAGCGCAGGTGTTGATCGAGACCGATTCGGGAGAGCCCCTGCTCGCCCGATGGCGAGTGGGCCTCGGCTGGAGCCTCGCGTGGACCAGCGACCTCAAGAACCGCTGGGCCGTGGAGTGGATCCGCTGGCCTCGGTGGCAGGCCTTCTGGACGCAGCTGGTGCGGGAGCACATACGCACGCGGCGTCGCGAGGAGCTGGGGCTGCGGGCGGAGGTGGTCGACGGCGAGGTGCGGGCGAGCGTGGACGCGATCCGCGACGACGACCGCTTCGAGAACGGGCTCACCTCCGAGCTGGTGCTGCGCGGACCGTGGCCTGCGACGACCGAGCAGCGGGTGCCGATGCGCCAGGTGGGTCCGGGGCGCTACGAGGCCTCGCTGCCGCTGGAGCGCTACGGGGCCTTCTCGCTGCGCGCGGTGCATCGCCGCGATGGGCAGGTGGTGGCCGAGAGCCACGGCCGGGTCGATCACCCGTACCCGAGGGAGTACGCCGCGCTGGAGCCCGACGTGGCGCTGCTGAGCGCGCTCGCGGGCGCGACCGGCGGCGCGACGGACCCGTCGACGCGGGCGATGTTCGACGCGGGCGGAGAGTCGCTGCGGCACCGGGCGCCGGTGTGGCGCTACCCCGTGATGCTGGCCGTGGGGATGCTGCTGATCGACCTGCTGCTGCGTCGCGTGCGGATCTTCGACCGGGGCTTTCGCCGGGGCTGAGCCGGTCGGTGGGCGGTTGCGGCGTCGCTCGCCATGAACGATGAATGCGCCCCGGCCCCCAATGACCAAGACCCAAGACACCCGCGTGCCCGTGACCGTCCTCACCGGATTCCTCGGCGCGGGCAAGACCACGCTGCTCAACCGCATCCTGTCCGAGCAGCACGGCCGCCGCGTCGCCGTGATCGAGAACGAGTTCGGCGAGGTCGGCGTCGACCAGGCCCTCGTGATCCGCGCCGACGAGGAGGTCTTCGAGATGAACAACGGCTGCCTCTGCTGCACCGTGCGAGGCGACCTCATCCGCATCCTCGGCTCGCTGGTGAAGCGCCGCGACCGCTTCGACCACGTGCTCATCGAGACCACCGGGCTCGCCGATCCGGGGCCCGTGGCGCAGACCTTCTTCGCCGACGACGAGGTGATGGCCCGCTACCGGCTCGACGGCATCGTCGCCGTGGTGGACGCGAAGCACCTGGAGCTGCACGTCGACGACAGCGACGAGTGCAAGGAGCAGATCGCCTTCGCGGACGTGGTGATCCTCAACAAGCTCGACCTGGTGAGCGCCGAGGAGGCCACGCAGGTCGAGCGGAGGGTGCGAGGCATCAACGCGGTGGCGAAGGTGTTTCGCGGCGTGAGGGAGGTGCCCGTCGAGAGCGTGATCGACGTCGGCGGCTTCGACCTCGACCGGGCCCTGGAGATGGAGCCCGCCTTCCTCGACGCCGACGAGCACGGGCACGATGAGCACGAGCACGAGCACGACCACCAGCACGACGACACGGTCACCTCCGTGGGCATCCGCTGCGAGGGCGTGGTCGACGAGGAGCGCTTCAACACCTGGATCACCGAGCTGGTGCAGGAGCGCGGCGCGGACATGTTCCGCACCAAGGGGGTGCTCAACGTGAAGGGCGAGGCGTCGCGCTTCGTGTTCCAGGGGGTTCACATGCTGATCGACGGGACCAGCGGGCGGCCGTGGGGCGACGCTCCGCGCTTGAATGAGCTGGTGTTCATCGGCCGGGGCCTCGATCGCGCGGCGCTGAACGCGGGGTTCCGCTCATGCCTGCTCTGACCGCGCTGCGGGGTGGCAAGCGGGAGCTGAAGGCGCGCTGGCGGGCGACGCTCTCGGAGTACGCGCTGGGCGTGACGTGGTCGGGAGAGGGCAAGCTCCTCGCGGCGGCGACGACGGCGGGCGAGGTGACGGTCTTCGACGGCGACACCGGCGCGGTGAAATGGACCCGCCTGGTGCACCCCGAGGGGATGTGCGCGCTGGCCTTCGCTCCGGGCGGCGCGGCGGTGCTGGCGACGGGCGGAATGGACGGCACCGCGAGGCTGCTGGACGCGGGCGACGGGCGGGAGATCGCGTCGCTGCCCTGCGGCAGGCCGTGGGTCGAGCACCTCGCGTGGAGCCCTGATGGGAGGTGGCTCGCGACGGCGGCGGGGAAGGTGCTGAGGCTCTGGACCGCGGCGGGCGATCCGTGGATGGAGACGCCCGCGCAGGAGAGCACGCTGACGGGCCTCGCGTGGCGAGGCGACGGCAGCGAGGTGGCGACGATCTGCTACGGCGGCGCGCGACTGTGGGGCATGGCGGAGCGAGGGAGCAGCCGGCAGCTGGAGTGGAAGGGCTCGCTGGTGAGCGTGGCGTGGAGCCCCGACGGCGAGGTGCTGGCCTGCGGGAGCCAGGACTGCTCGGTGCACTTCTGGCGGGTGCAGACGGACATCGACTCGGAGATGACGGGCTATCCGTTGAAGGTGAAGTCGCTGGCCTGGGACGGGGCGAGCACGATGCTGGCGACGAGCGGGGACGTCGACACGACGGTGTGGAAGTTCGAGGGCAAGGGCCCCGAGGGGAGCCAGCCGGTGACGCTCAAGGGACACGAGGGGCCGGTGACGGCGCTGGCCTTTCAGCGGAAGGGCGGGGCGCTGGCCTCCGGCGGGGCCGACGGCGTGGTGGCGCTGTGGGAGCCGAAGAAGGGGCCCACGCCGAGAGGCGCGGGCTTCGGCGCGCCGGGCACGGAGGTGGGCGAGGTGTCGGGCCTGGCGTGGCGCGGCGATGGGAAGTCGCTCGCGAGCGCCGACGCCACCGGGGTCGTCACCGTGTGGAGCGTGGGCTGATTCACACGGCCGATGAAATGGTCCGCTCGCTGCGCCCGAGTCCGCGGGCTGGAAGCGCTGATCCTTCCCGGAATCTTCTCGGGGTTGC
>CBIHPK010000074.1:0-35720 GCA_966211675.1 uncultured Myxococcaceae bacterium | reverse complement strand
GGCTCGACGTGGAGGCGGCGCGCCGATCGAGGGTGGGGGCGGCCGCGGCCGCGGACCTCCAGCGGGCCTCGCTCGGTCCCGACCAGGCGGCGCTCGCGGGGGTGCGCGCCCGCGTCGAGGCGATGCAGGAGGACATCGCCCAGCGGCGGCAGGGCTTTACCGAACCGGGTATGAGCCCGGCCTCCCTCGCCGGCGCGCTGCGGGCCCTGGAGGGCGAGCTCGCGCGGCAGCAGGACTCGCTCCGTTCGGCGCGCTCCCGGCGGGAGGAGTTCGCGCGCGTGGCGGCGGCGGCCGAGGGGGCGCTCCCGGCGCTGAAGGCCGAGGTCGAGCGCGCGGCGGCGCTGCGCTCGGAGGGCGCCTCGGCGCTCACCGAGGCGATGCGCGAGGGAGGGATCGACGACGAGGACGCGATCGCCCCGGCGGCGCTCGGGCCGGTGGAGCGCCAGCGCCTGCGCGAGGGCCTCGAGGCGCGCGCCCGAGCGGAGGCGATGCACCGCGAGGCGCTCTCCTCGCTGGGCGCCGCGGAGCCGTCGAGCCCGGCACAGCCCGGCGCGGAGGCCGAGCAGCGAGCTCGGCTGGAGGCGTTGCAGCGCGAGCTCGGGGTCGCTCAGTCGTCGCTCTCGGCCATGGGCCATCAACGCCGCGCCCTGGTCGCCTCCGCGGAGGCCCGCCGCGCCGCCGAGGCGCGGAGCCAGCAGGTGCGCCGCGTCTCGGACGTCGCCAACGGCAAGGGCCCCACCCGCGTGCGGCTGAGCCGCTACGTCCTGCTCGACCTCTTCGACCGCGTGGTCGCGAGCGCCAGCACCGGGCTCGAGGCCATGAGCGACGGTCGCTTCCGGCTGCGCCGCCAGGAGCGTGCGCAGACCGGACGGGAGTTCGACCTGGTCGTCGACGACTCCTACGTGGGCGGCGCCGCGAGGCCCGCGGCGAGCCTTTCCGGAGGTGAGGTCTTCCTCGCCTCGCTCGCGATGGCGCTGGGCCTGGGCGAGGTGCTCCAGGCCTGGGCGGGCGGCATCCGGGTCGAGTCGCTCTTCGTCGACGAGGGCTTCGGAGCGCTCGACGAGGACACCGTCGAGCGCGCCATCGAGCTGCTCGAGCGGCTGCCCCAGCACGCCCGCATGGTGGGGGTGGTCTCGCACGTCCCCGAGCTTCGCAAGCGCATCCCGGCGCGGCTGGAGGTGCTGCGGGGCGACCAGGGCTCGTTCACCCGCTGCTCGCTGCGTCATCGGGGCGCGGACCGTTGACGGATCGCCCGTCGTCAAGCAGACCGCTGGGCATGCGTCGAAGCGCGATCCTGGGCGTCGGTCACCATGTCCCCTCGAAGGTCGTCACCAACGATGACCTCGCGAAACTCTTCAACACCAGCGACGAGTGGATCGTCCAGCGCTCGGGCATCCGGGAGCGCCGCTACATCGAGGGCGACGGGGTCTTCGCGAGCGACCTCGCGGTGCCCGCATGCAAGATGGCCTGCGAGAAGGCCGGCGTGGCCCTCTCGGAGATCGACGCGATCATCTTCGCGACGCTCTCGCCGGACGCGTTCTTCCCCGGCACGGGCTGCTTCCTCCAGGCCAAGCTCGGGCTCCCGGGCATCCCCGCTCTCGACATCCGCAACCAGTGCTCGGGCTTCCTCTACGGGCTCTCCATCGCCGACGCGTGGATCCGCGCGGGCGTCTATCGCCGGGTGCTCCTGGTCGGCGCGGAGGTGCACTCCACGGGCCTCGACTTCTCCGACGCCGGGCGCGACGTGACGGTGCTCTTCGGCGACGGAGCGGGCGCCGTGGTGCTCGGGCCCACCGAGGAGGAGGGCCGAGGCCTGCTGAGCCTCACCCTCGGCGCCGACGGGCGCGGCGCCACCGATCTCTGGATCGAGGCCCCCTCGTCCGGTCGCTCGCCCGAGCGCATCACCCACCAGATGCTCGACGAGCGCCGCCAGTACACGCGCATGAACGGCAAGCAGGTGTTTCGCTGGGCGACGGAGAAGATGCCCGAGGCGTCGCGCGCCGTGCTCGCCGAGGCGGGAGCGACCACGGCCGACGTCGACCTCTTCGTGCCGCACCAGGCGAACCTCCGCATCAACGAGCTCGTCGCCCGCAAGCTGGAGATCCCGATGGAGAAGGTGGTCACCACCATCGACCGCTACGGCAACACCACCGCCGCCTCCATCCCGCTGTCGCTCTCCGAGGCCCTCCTCGCGGGCCGCGCGGGCCCCGGCTCGCTGGTGCTCTTCGCGGCCTTCGGCAGCGGATACACCTGGGGCGCCGGGCTGCTCCGACTCTGACCCGACGCCTTCGCTATCGACGCGCCGCGGGCTGGACGACGTGGGTCACGCCGAAGCGGCCCAGCGTCCGGCGCACGGCGTAGCGCCCGTCCGGCGGGGCCTTGGACACCGAGCAAAGCTCCGCCGCGTTGAAGGGGCAGGCGCGGCACTTCCCTCGGGCCATGGTCCCCTCCGGGACTCGGGCGCCGGTCCAGTAGGAGGTGGCCCACTGGAGGTCGCGCTCGACCCGCTGCCGGGAGTGGCGAAACACCCAGAGCCCGAAGGCCTCGTCGTCGACCCGGCGCACCGTGAGGCCGGAGAGCGGATCGGGCACCCCGCTCGGCGGCCGGGCGTCGGTGGCGCTCAGCCCCGCCCTCGCCAGCTCGAAGGCCGCCTCGGCGATCTTGCGGGCGAGCGCGTCGCTCACCCTCCGACCGCGCGGCAGCACGGCCACCCCGTAGAGCAGCCGATCGGTCTGGAAGCCCATGGCCTCCAGCATCCGGCCGTAGGCCTCGACCTGTACGACGTGCGATGGGAACAGCTCTCGCCGCCCGGAGAACTTGAACTCCAGCACCAGCCTCGCCCGCCGCCCCTCCAGGTGGATGCGATCGGCCCGCCCGACCAGGCGCACCCCGTGGATCTCCGCCGTCACGGGCATCTCCACCAGCTCCAGCGGCTCACCGGCGGTGATCGCCTCGCTGATCTCCTCCTGGCTGATCTCCTCGGCTTCGGCCTCGAAGGCCGCGTGCCCGGCCGCGCCCGCTGCGAGCTCGGCGCTCTCGGTGCGCAGGGTGTTGGTCCTCGCGAGGTGCACCTGCATCTCGCAATAGAACTGGTTGGCCAGCGTGCTCACGGACACCCTCGGGGGCCCCACCGCGCGCGGTCCCTCGACGAAGCGACGGATCGCCGGCAGGCGCTCGGCGGTGAAGAGCGCGTCGAGGGTGGTCTCCATCCCGAAGCGCCGTAACGAGGCGTAGTAGCGCCCCACCGGTTCGGGGAACACCCCGGCCCCGTGCAGGGCCTCCCACACCGCCCGAGGCGAGCCGAGCGCCGCCACGATCGCGTAGAACCGCGGCGCGAGCGAGGTGCGCGCGTGGGCGATTTCCAGGAGATGGGGCAGGTCGAGCAGCGGGGGGTTCATCAGCAGGGGCGTCGCGGGCAGTGTATCCCGATCGCCACACGCAAGCTCAGCGGAACCCTCCGCCGACAGCGTTCCTCAGGCCGCCTGCGAGTCCGAACCGCTGGCGTTTCCCTTCCGGGCGTCCTCTTCCGCGATGGCCTTCTTCAGCCAGACCTTCGCGTTCTTCATCCGCCCGACCTCCTCGGTCCGCTTGCAGAGGGCCCTCCAGGCGGCCTCGCGGTCGGCCACCGGCAGCGGCGCGAGCTCGGCGCGGTACTTCATCCACACCGCCACCGCCTCGCCCGGCAGCTCGATCTCGCCGATGCGGGCATAGAAGCCCCCGAGCGCCGGGTGGGCGCTCGCCGGGTCCGGCGTCGGGTCGTTGGCGGGCGACTCGTCCGCGGCCTCGGCCATGGGGTTCACCTGGTTGAGGTCCACGCTCCCGCCCGGCTCCTGGGCGCCCGCCGGGATCGTCTCGATCTCCAGCTCGTCCAGCACCCCGAGCCCGAGGATGGAGAGCGTCGCTCGCCGCTTGGCCTTGGTCTCGGCCTTCATCAGCACGTTCACCGGGTCGGTGAGAGGCACCGTCGCCGTCGCGGTCTCGACGCGCCCGTTCGGCATCGACGCCTCGCACACCGCGTAGACCAGCTTGGTGCCCGCGAGGTCGATCACCTTCGGCCCGTCGATGATCTTCCGGTTGACCCGGTGCATCGCCGCGAGCTGGTCCGTCGCACCGCGCGTCGCATACAGGATCTCCTTCCCGTTGAGCCGCAGGAACGCGAAGGGCTGGGCGTGCGGGTTCAACCCCAGGCCCTCGCACATCTGCACGTAGAACCGCGCCCGCTCGCTCGGCCCGAGGCCCGACAGGTCGCCCCGCAGGACGATCGAGTCGATGACCTTCGCGCCCGTGCGCTCGTCCACGTCGTAGCCCGCGCGCTCGCCCGTACCCTTCGCCGCCGGCGCGCTCTTCTCGGTCTTCTCGTTGTTCATGGTCGTCTCCCTCTCTCCGCTCACTCGCCGCGCCCGGCCGGGTCTTCGTCGCCCTCGGCCTCCGTCGGCTCTTCCATCGTCTCCAGCTCCGCCACGAAGGCCTCACGCCGCTCGTCACAGAACGCCTCGAACTCCATGTCGCCCGCCAGCGAGGCCTCCGCGTCCGCGTCCGCCGGCAGCACGTCGTTGGCCGGGATCAGCCCCGACCAGAACAGCGCCTCCACCGCCGGGACGCCCCACTTGCGCTGCGCCTCGCGCAGCACCCGCTCCTTCTTGAAGCGGGGGTGGGCCTTCCAGTCCGCGTAGCTGAGCTCCGCCCGCAGCCTCACCAGCTCGTCGAGCTCCTGCGCCGACTCGACCCGGCTCTCGTCGTACATCGACCCCTGCGGGCCGCGTTCAGCAATATTGCTCATGGTAGTTGCTCCTTCAGTGGACGAGGACGCCTGGGACGCCGGAGAGCCGCTCGTTGCGCGCTTCGTTCGCTCGTCCATACGCAAAGCAGGATAGGCCCCCCACCCCGCCGCGCCGCTCCTGGCAAGGCGCTCGTGACATAGGCTGTCACAGCTCACGGAAGCCCTTGCAGGCAGGAGCTCTCTGCGAGAACGCCCGCCCGGAGCCGTGACAGAATATGTCCGCTACGTGCGGTCGGCGGCCCTGGCGCGAGGGCTCGACCCGACCGGCCGAAGCACCCCGGGGCGGTCGGCCCGGCGGGGCGTGGCGAGCGCCCGGTCGTACCACTCCAGCAGCGTGCCCCGCTCGTGGGCGCTCTGGGCTCCGACCGCGAGGCGCAGCCACTCGGAGGTCGTCCGCTCGCCCGCGGCCCGCTGGATCGCCCGTAGCGCGACGGTCACCGCGTGGTCCGGGCGCAGCGCCTCCAGGGCCTCCTCGAGCGCCGGGTCGCCCTCCGACCCCGGGGCCGCCGGGGCCGCGCTCACGGGCTTTGCGGGCGGCACCTTGCGCCCTCCGCCCACCAGGTCGGGGACCGCCCCCACCACGGCCCTCGCGAAGGGTCGCGGGTCGGGCTTCGTGGCGGAGTCGAAGTAGTCCGGCGGGAGCCCGTAGGCCTGCACCACCCCGAGCATCACGTCCCCACCGAGCGCTCGGTGCCCACCCAGGATCGCCGCGATGGTGCCCTGCTCGCGCCCGATGGAGGCCGCGAAGGCTCGCTGCGTGAGCTTCGCGCCGCGCGCCGCTCCCAGGGCGTCGATCAGCTCCGCGAGCCGCTCTCGCCTGCGCAGGCTCAGCTCCTTCGTGACCGGACGAGGCACGCCTCCGGATCTATCAGGAACTCCAGCGCTGGGCAATCATTGCTTGACTGCTGCTGATATCTTGCGCAATACATCCAGGCATGGATGGCGACGCTCCCGCTCCGATCCGCTCACGGTTCCAGGTGCTCGATGGGGGCGGCGAGGCCCGGCGCCGCAAGCCCGTGCGCCTGACGCTCCTCCGCGACCCGGCGACCGCCCACCGCCCCGACACGGTCGACCTCCCGGCGCCCGGCAGCCCGATGTCGCACCTCGAGCACGCCATCGCCGCGCTGCGCGAGGCGGCCCAGGCCGAGACCATCACCGGCCGCAGCGACGGGGTCATCGACGCGCTCGATCACCTCACCCGCGAGCTCAGCGTGCTCTTCGACGACGAGGTGGCCCGCACCGCGCTGCTCCGCATCTCCGGCCAGCTGCGCCGCCCTCGTTGATCTTGCGCTGGGCGCGCCCGCGACGGTACACCGCGCGCCATGGCCGCCCCGAAGCGCTCGAAGCCCCCTCAGCCCCTCACCCCCGCGCCTGTCCCCACCGACCCTCGCGTGCTGCGCCGGGCGCACTTCCTCATGCGCCTCTCCCGCGCCTGGGACTCTCGCTTCGAGGCGATGGCCCGCGTGGGCCGCATCGGCCGCTGGTACAGCGCCGTCGGCAATGAGTGCACCACCGTGGGCACCGCCCTCGCGCTCGGCGCCAACGACGCCATCTCCACCGTGCACCGCGACCTCGGCGCCGTGCTCACCACCTACCTCGACCCGACGCGCCTCGCGCCCGCCCTCTTCGAGGACGGCGACCAGACCGAGTGGGACGCCCTCCGCCCCCCGCCGCAAGCGCTGCTCGACCAGCTCGCCAACCAGGTCTTCGGGCGGCGCGGCGGGTTCACCCGCGGGGTCGACCGGTCGTTCCACTACGGGCTCGTCAAGCCCGAGTGGGGCATCCGGCACGTGGGGATGATCTCGCACCTCGGGTCGATGATCCCCGTGGCCGCGGGCCTCGCGCTCGCCAACCTGCAGGACGGCAACGACCGCGCGGTGCTCGGGTTCATCGGCGAGGGCGCGACCTCGCAGGGCGACTTCCACGAGGCGCTCAACATGGCCGGCGTGATGAAGCTCCCGCTCATCCTGGTGGTGGAGAACAACCGCTACGCGTTCAGCACGCCCCTCTCGGAGCAGTTCGCGTGCGAGAAGCTGAGCGACCGCGCGCCCGGCTACGGCATCGCGGGCGAGACCGTCGACGGCCTGGACTTCGACGCCGTGCACGCCGCCATGACCCGCGCGGTGCAGCGCGCCCGCTCGGGCAGCGGGGCGACCCTGCTGGAGTGCATGCTGCCCCGGATGCGCGGCCACGCGGAGGGCGACGGGAGCTACGAGCTCATCCCCCCGGCCGAGCGCGAGGAGTACCTGAAGCAGGACCCGCTGGTCCGCTTCGAGGCCATGCTCATCGAGCGCGCCCTGGCCGACGCGGAGCACGTGAAGGACGTCACGGAGATCGCCCGCGGGATCATCGAGGACGCGGTGGAGCGGGCCATGGCGACGGAGGAGCCCTTGCTGGACGAGGCGACGCGACCGGTGTTCGCGCCGGGTGAAGTGGCGACGGCGTTCGCGCGCCAGTCGACGGAGGTGACCGGTGGCTGAGACGACGTACATCGACGCGATCCGACGCGCCCTGGGCGAGGAGATGGACCGCGACGAGGCCGTGTTCCTGATGGGTCAGGACATCGCGGCCTTCGGCGGCGCGTTTCGCGCGTGCAAGGGCCTCTTCGAGAAGCACGGCCGGCTGCGGGTGATCAACACCCCGCTGATGGAGTCCGGAACCATCGGCGCGGCCCTCGGTGCGGCCCTCGTGGGCAAGCGCCCGGTGCTGGAGATGCAGTTCGCGGACTTCGTCTCCTGCGGCTTCAACCAGATCGTCAACAACGTCGCCAAGACCTACTACCGCTGGGAGGCGCCCGTTCCGATGGTGATCCGCCTGCCCTTCGGCGGCGGCTCCGGGGCGGGGCCCTTCCACTCGCAATCCCCCGAGGCGTGGTTCGCCCACACCCCGGGCCTCTGCGTGGTGGCGCCCTCCACGCCCCGCGACGCCCTCGGGATGCTCAAGGCCGCCATCCGCGACCCCAACCCGGTGATCTACCTGGAGCACCGCTTCCTCTACCGCCGGGAGAAGGAAGAACTCCCCGAAGGCGACCTGCTCACCCCCCTCGGCCGCGCCCACGTCGCGCGCGAGGGAAAGCACATCACCATCCTCTCCTGGTCGTGGACCCTGCACGAGTCGCTCGCCGCCGCCGAGGAGCTGGCGAAGGAGGGCGTCTCCGTGGAGGTCGTCGACCTGCGCACGCTCACGCCCCTCGACGAGGACACCATCTTTACCTCGGTGCGTAAGACCTCCAAGGTGCTGATCGTCCACGAGGCCACCATCACCGCGGGTTTCGGGGCCGAGCTCGCCGCGCGCGTGGCCGACCAGTGCTTCGAGTGGCTCGACGGACCGGTGCGCCGCGTCGCCTACGCCGACCGTCCATCGCCCTACAACAAGAAGCTCGAACAGAGCCTCCTGCCCGGTCGCGAGCGCATCACCGCTGCCCTGAGAAAGCTCGCCCGCTACTGACGAACACCCCTTCCGCACGGGCGCCCCACGGCTCTACGCTGGCGCCCATGAAGCGACTCATGGTCCCGGTCTTCGCCACGCTCTCCCTCGCCCTGCTCGACTGCGGCAACGTCAGCCCCAACGACGTGCGTGACCCGACCTGCTCGGCGACCACCTTCAACGTCGAGGGCCGCACCTTCACCACCTTCGGCACCTCCGCCGACGCCCGTAAGGTCGACGCCTTCCTCCAGGCCACGCTCGACCTCAACGCCGCCACCATCGAGATCGCCGACGGCCTCACCACGACCTGCGCCGCCATCGGCACCGACCTCGGCCTCGCCGCGACGGAGTACCGCCCGGCCACCGCCGGGGAGCTCCCGGTCGCCTACACCTGCCGCCGGGTCTCGCAGGAGGTGCGCACCATCATCGAGGCCGCCCTCCCCCGCGGCGCCTCGCTCGACGTCACCATCGTCCCGCCGGTCTGCCAGATCGACGTGAGCTTCGCGGCGCAGTGCGCGGCCCGGTGCACCGCGACGGCGAGCGTCGAGGTCCCTCGCTGCATGGGCGAGCTCGTCGCCGAGTGTACCGGGAGCTGCAGCGGATCCTGCGCGGGCACCTGCGACGGCGGCTGTACCGGCGTCTGCAGCGGGATGTGCACGGGCACGTGCATGGGCACCTGCGTTGGCCAGTGCAGCGCGGGCTGCAGCGCGACGGACTCCACCGGTCGATGCATCGGGACCTGCACCGGCACCTGCAACGGCAGCTGCTCGGCGACCTGCACCGGCTCGTGCACCGGCAGCTGCTCGGCGGGCTGCCAGGGATCGTGTCGCGGTCAGTGCCGCGGCACCTGCTCGGTGCAGAGCAGCGTGCGCTGCGACGGCACCTACGACGTGCAGGCCGACGCGCAGTGCTCCGCCGCGTGCGAGGCGCAGGCGAACGCTCGCGCCACGTGCAGCGACCCGCAGATCACCATCGGCAGCCGCGCCACCGTGGCGCCCGCGGCGCTGCAGCGGCTCAACGTGCTGGTCACCTCGCTCCAGCGCCACTACCCCCGCATCGTGCTCAACGCGACCCGCATCGACCGCGTGGTGCGCCAGAGCGCCCCGAACTTCGTGGCGAGCCTCAACGGCGTCGGCAGCGCCGCCGGCAACGTGGGCCTCTCCGCGGTCGCCTGCGTCGCCCGGGCGGGCGCGGTGGCCACGGACATCGCCAGCCGCTTCAGCGCCTCGGCGCAGGTGAGCGTGGAGTTCAGCGCCTCCGTGTCCGTGCAGGGCACCGCCCAGTAGGGTTCTCCCTCCCCGCGCGCCCGGACGGGTCTTTACCCGGAGGCCCCGGTTGGCCTACATCCCCGGGCGCGATGTATCTCCAGCTCTTCTTCGAACCGAAGCTCGACCTCGACCGGCTGCGCGCCACGCTCGACACCTGCGGCCCGTGGGCGCGGGCCCACGCGGTGCGCACGCTGTCGCCGACGCAGATGAAGGTGCTCTTCGAGGCCTGCGAGGGCGAGGCGCTCACCCTCGACGCGATGGTCCCGACCGGAGAGCCGCTGGTGGAGGTGATCCACCACGGCAAGAACAGCCTCCCCCTCTTCAACCATTTCCAGAAGCGCTTCTGCCGCCCCGACGGCGACGACCACCCCGACCAGCTCTGGGGCTACAACCACAACAACGCGCTCCAGATGGCCGTGACCGGCCCCGGCTACTACGTCGCCACGCTCACCGAGAAGGGCGAGGTGCTCATCGACTACGCCAGGGTCCCGCCGCGAAAGCCCGCCGCCTGGCCGACGATCGTGGGCCCGACCGCGCGCGCCGGGAGCCTCGTCTGGGCGGGGATGACGGACGTCCTGCGCCGCGTCTCGGAGCACGTCACCATCGGCGCCGCGTACCTGAACGGCAAGCCTCGGGGGCAGTACTTCGCCCTCTGCCGCGAAGACCCGAAGGCCTGACTGAGCCTCCGTCCGCTACTGGCGTCCCGCGCGCGCCTTGCGTAGCGTCGACCGCGTGGTGGCTGATCCCAACGATCCAGGCGATCTGTCCGCGGGCGATGAGCTCCCGGGCGGCTACACCATCGAGCAGCTGGTGGTGCAGGGGCGCACCCGGCTCATCTACGCCGCGCGCTCCGGCGACGGCGTCCTGGTGGCGGTGCACGTGCTCGACGCGGGCCTGGTCGACGGCATGGGGGAGTGGTTCACGCAGGCCGCCACGGCGCGCGAGGCGATCCAGCACCCGTCGCTTCCGAGGACCCTCGCGGTCGGCCGGCTCGACGACGGCCGCCCCTTCGAGGTCACCGAGCTGCTGGAGGGCACCTCGATGCGCGAGGCGCTCGACGCCGCGACCGACGGGCTCGATCCGCTCGCCGTCGTGCACGTCGTCAACGAGGCCGCCGCGGCGCTCGACGCGCTCCATGGGCGCACGCCCGCGGTGGTCCACCGCACGCTCTGCCCCGAGCACCTGGTCGTGCTGCGCGACACCCACGAGGTGCGCCTGCTGGGGCTCTTCAACGCCGATCGGCCGCAGTTCGAGGGAGTCCGCCCGGGTTACCGCTCCCCCGAGGAGCTCGCCGGGGTCCTGTCGCTCGGGGCGCGCGCGGACGTGTTCAGCCTGGCCACCGTCGCGTACGAGCTGCTCACCGGCCGCGCGGCGTGGCCTCACGTCCCCGAGCTCGCGCTCGACTCGATGCGCGTCGGCGTCCGAGACCGGGTGAGCGTGCTGCGCCCGGTGCTCCCGACGGCGCTCGACGCGGTCTTCGAGCGCGCCTGGTCGCTCTCCCCGGACGCGCGCCACTCCTCCGCGGGGCGCTTCGCCAGGGCGCTCCGGGCGGCGGTCGACCCGCTCGACCTCGCCGCCTCCATGGCCAGCAACGTCTTCGACGATCGGCCCACGGCGCAGGTCCCGGTGCTGTCGCTGCGAGTGCGCAACAACACGCTCCTCAACGCAGGAGCGGTCGCGCAGGCCATCATCCCGCGCGCGGTCGTCGGGAAGGTGCGCGCCAGCGAGAACGACGGGGACGGCGAGCGCGAGGGACGCTCGTCCCGTCCGCCGCCCGCGAGGCTGCTCCGGGCGCCGGTTCCGCCTGGCACCAGGCCCGTGAGGGAGCACGAGTCGGAGGCGCCAGTGAAGCTCGCGCTGCCGCTCCCGGAGGACGTGGTCCCCTCCGCGGCGCCTGAAGGCACCGACGGATCCGAAGAGACGCCGGTCGCCACCGCCGCCCCGTCGCCCGACGTCACCGGGCCCACCGACGTGGTCCGCCTGCCCGACGCGGAGGCGGAGACCACCCGGGAGAACAGCCTGCCCACGGCGCCCGTCGCCTTCCCCCCGGCGGACGAAGCCTCGCCGTCCGAGCCGCCCGACGAGCCGACGCCGCTCCCGCCGAGGGCCGTCGCGCCGGAGACGATCGCGACGCCGGAGCCCCCGAAGGCCCCCGCGGCGGTGGTCGCCTTACCTGAGCCGGTAAGCCCTCCTCCCCCGGCCGAGGTGACCCCGCCTCGCGCCGCCCCGCCGCCTGCCGCCGCGTCGTACTCGCCGCTCGACCCGCCGTCGCCCGCTCGCCGCCAGGAGGCCCGCGACGCCCGGCTCTTCCTCGATGAGCCCACGGCGCTGATCCACATGCCGGTGCCCGTCGCGACCTCGTGGACCCGCTCTCCCGTCGCGCTCGCGGGGCTCTTCATCGCCCACGCGATCCTGATCGTGGGCGTGGCGCACGCGATCTCCTACGCGCTCGTCCACCGTCAGCCCGCGACCATGCAGGTGATCCAGGGGCCGTCGCCGGTGTGCGCGCCCTGCGCGGCGTGCCCGGCCCCGGTCGCGGCGCTACCGGAAGAGGTCGATCAGCCCGTCGCTCCGGGGCGCGCGCCCGCGGCCGCGAGGGCCGTCGCCCGCCCGGCTCCGGCGCGTCTCCCGGCGAGGGCCCAGATCATTCGCTCCGTGCCGGATTTCGGGCGTCCGCGCTAGGCGGCGGAGGCGTCACGTCGAGCACGATCCGGTTGGCGGGCACGAGGTACTGCCCCGCCACGCGCAGGACGTCCGCGAGGGTCACGGCCTCGTAGCGGGCGAGCTCGGTGTTCACGATCGACGCGTCGCCGTCGTAGAGTTCGGACATCCCCAGGAACTCCGCTCGCCCCAGCGGCCGCTGCAGCCCGAAGACGAAGGCAGCGCGGATGTTGTTCTTGGCCTTCTCCAGCTCGCGGGCGGTGATGCCCCGCGCGACCACCTGCGAGAGCAGCGAGTCGAGCGCCCGGCGAACCTCCGCGGGCTCGTGTCCCTGAGAGCAGATCGCCCACACCGCGAACAGGTCGGGCCCGCGGCGATCCTCGGTGTCCACGGAGATCTCCGAGAGCAGCTCGCGGTCGTGCACCAGGGAGCGATAGAAGCGCGACGACTGCCCCCCGCCGAGCACCGTGGCGAGCACCTCGAGGGGGTAGTGATCCGGCGTGCGGCGCGGGGGGATGTGCCACGCCACGTGGAAGCCCGGCACCTCGGCGTGCGGGTCGACCATCGACTCGGTGCGCTCTCCCACGTGAGGCTGATAGCCGGGGTCCTGCCAGAGCTCGCCGCGCCGGGTCTGGATGTCCCCGAAGTGGCGGCGCACCATCGCGAGCGCCTCGGCCGGATCGAAGTCCCCGGCGATGGCGATCACCGCGTTGTCCGGCGCGTAGAAGCGCGTGTGGAAGGCGCGCACCCGGGCGATCTGCTCCGCCGGGGCGACGCCGGGCATCTCCAGGTCGCGCACGTCGCCGATGGTGCTGTGCGAGTAGGGGAAGTAGCCGTCGTAGAGGATCTCGTCGCGCCGCAGGAACGACAGCATGTACGGGCGGTTCTCGTACGACTGGCGGCGCTCCTCCATCACCGTGAGGCGCTGGTTCTCGAAGGCCTCGGCGGTGATCGCGAGCGCGCGCATGCGGTCGGCCTCGAGCCACAGACCGAGCTCCAGCGCGTGCGCGGGCAGCATCTCGTAGTAGTTGGTGCGGTCCTCCGAGGTGGTGGCGTTGGAGTCGGCGCCGACGCGAGAGAGCTGACGGTCGAACTCGCCCTTCGGCAGGGTCTCGGTGCCCTCGAACATCAGGTGCTCGAAGAGATGGGCGAAGCCCGTCTGCCCCTGCGGCTCGACGCGCGCTCCGACGTCGTAATAGATCGCGATCGCCACGGTGGGCACCGAGTGGTCCGGCGAGAGCACCACGCGAAGGCCGTTCTCCAGGCGCTCGCGCTGCACGGGGATCTGCACCGCGGCCGGTGGCGTCGAGGTCGACGGCGCCCTCGCCGGAACCTGCTGCGACGCCCCTCCCCCCGCGATCAACGAGGCCACCGCGAACCACCACGCACCCAGACGTCGCGCTGAACGATTCATGTCGCGCGCGAAGGTACCGGCAGCCGCCCGTCGCCGCCATCGCTTCGCGCGACCGCGCCCGAACGATGGTAAGTCCAATCGCGCCGTGACCCCGCGATCACTCCCCCTCCTCGCCGGCCTCGCGCTCGCCAGCGCGTGCCTCTCGCGCAACCCATCGCCCTCGGGCGACGCCTCGACCGGCGCCTCCGCGGACGTCCGCCCGGCGCGCCCGGCTCGGCCCGAGCTGCCGCCCATGGTCCCCGATCAGGCGGACGCACATGCCTGTTTTCCAGCGGATTTCGAGACCACCCGGGCTCGCATCCGAGGCGACCACCTCGAGCTCTGCGGCCTCACCCGCGGCGCTCCCCGCTGCTACTCGGTCGACCCGCTCACCTCCTTCGTGCGGGTGATCGAGGTGTCCAATGCGCCCCGAGAGCGGCCGCTCCAGCCCGTGCTGGAGGCTCCCCTCACCCGCTCGGAGGTCGCGAGCCGCGGCGCCCGCGCGGACACCCGAGGAGGCACCCTCTCGGTGGTCTCCGCGAGCGGTCCCTTCCGCACCATCAGCCCGCGATCGGTCGGGCTCAGCGCCCTCGACAACGGCGTCCTCGCTCCATGGAACGACGGCTGGTTCATCGCGGTCTTCGGCATCCGCGCGCCCGACCTCGGGGCCTCCGCGATCATCGAGACCGGCAAGATCCGGCTCCGCGGCCGCGCGGCCTACAACCCCTGTCCTCCCGGAACCTGATCCATCGACTGTAAGCCCGCGCCTCGCATGGGCGTTCACCCCACCGAAGAGGTGAACCCCATGAAGCGCTCCACCGCATCGCTCCCGCTCCTCGCCGTCCTGGCCGTCGGCTGTAGCGCCGGCTCGTCCTACGTCGTCCCCTCGGGCAGCTATCGATCGGCCCACGTCGTCACGACCACGAGCACCGCGCAGGCGGGCTACGACAGCGCCGGGTCGACCCCGCCCTCCCCGCCCATGACCGCCGAGGCGTCGGTCTCCGGCGGCGCCCTCTCCGACGGCGACGGCCCTCGCGCGCAGCCCTCCGCTCCGCCCACGGAGCTCCCCTCCTCCATGCGCCCCGGGCTCGCGACCCACTGGGGCGAGGACCGCTACTCCTCGGTGCGCACCACGGCCTTCGAGCGCGGCTCGGAGCGGCCCTTCGACGTGGCGACGCTGCACTACAACGACGCTCGACTCTCGGCCATGCAGGCGCAGCGGGAGGGCTTCCGCTGGCTCTCGGTGCACCGCGACGGCATCCGCATCTCCCTGCGCGGCGAGTCCGGCGAGGTGCTCCCCGGGTTCCTCAGCGGCGGCGAGGCCTTCGTCATCGGGCAGCCCGGCCAGCGCTACGCCATCGTGCTGGAGAACCGCACGCCGGTGCGCATCGAGGCGGTGCTCACCGTCGACGGCCTCGACGTGATCAACGGTCAGCCCGGCAGCACGGAGAACCGCGGGTACCTCGTGCGCCCCTACGGGAGCATCGTGGTCGAGGGCTTCCGACGCAGCACCAGCACGGTCGCGGCGTTTCGCTTCGGAGGCGTGGAGGGCTCGTACGCGGACGAGCGCGGCTCGGCGCGCAACGTCGGGGTGATCGGCGTGGCGCTCTTCGCCGAGCGCGGAGCCACGCTCGATCTCGAGGAGAACGAGGTGGAGCTGCGGCGCTCGGCCGACCCCTTCCCGGGTGGCTTCGCGCCGCCTCCTCCCAACCGGGCGGTGTATTGATCGGGGCGGTTCGAGAGAGGCGCGATCGTTAGTCGCGGAGCTGCTGGGCGAGGTAGTTCTGCTCGCCGATCTGACCGATGAGGCCGAGCTGCGTCTCGAGCCAGTCGGCGTGCTCCTCCTCGCTCACCAGGATGTCCTTGAGCAGGGCCTCGGTGCCGTTGTCGCCGAGGTCGCGGCAGAGCTTCACGCCGTCGTTGAGGCGCACCAGCGCCTCCTTCTCGAGCTGCAGGTCGAGCCGGAATTGCTCCGGAACGTTCTCACCGACGTTGACCTTGTTGAGCCGCTGAAGGTTCGGGACGCCCTCCAGGTACAGGATCCGCTCGATGATCCTGTCGGCGTGCTTCATCTCGTCGATGGACTCCTTCTTCACGTAGTCCGCGAGGCGCAGGTAGCCCCAGTTGCGGCACATCTTGGCGTGGATGAAATATTCGTTGATGGCAGTGAGCTCTGCCGTCAGCACTGCATTGAGCAGATCGATGATCGCCGCTTGACCCTTCATCACAACCTCCGGCGAGAAGGGGTACCAGAGGGCGGCACGCGGGGGGTCGAGGAAATGCTCCTCCCCGACGGTGATCGGCGTTCTCAGCCCGTCATCAGCATCGGCAGATGCGAGCGGGCGCGGGTCTCCGCCGGGACCGTCTCGTCGATGAGGTCTTCGATCATCTCGCGGCACGAGCCGCAGTCCGTCCCGGCGCCGCAGGCCGCGCCCACCGCGTCGACGGTCTCCGCGCCCTCGCGAATGACCGACCGGATCCTCTTGCAGGGAATGCCGTGACAAACGCAGACGATCATCGGGAGCGCATCTCCAGGTAGAAGGTTGCCCGAGTTATAGTGAGATCGGTTATCGGTTTCAAGCCCCCCGGGAGCGGGATGGCGACGAAGCGCAGGGTTGAGGTAGTCTGCGGCCGTGCGCAGGGCGGACCGAATGAGGCTGGGCGGCGGGGCGAGAGTCTCGTCGTGACGACCGGCGAACGTCGTTCGAGGGTGCTGCGCGAGGGCCCGGATCCCCTCATCGGCGAGGTGGTGAACGGCAAGTTCCGCATCATCGAGGAGGTCGCGAGCGGGGGGATGGGGAAGATCTATCGCGCCGAGCAGATGCCGCTCGGGCGCGTGGTGGCGGTGAAGGTGCTGCACTCGCGCTTCACCGAGGGGCAGGACGACCCGGCCTTCCAGAAGCGCTTCTTCCTGGAGGCGAGCATCCTCTCTCGGCTCCAGCACCCCAACATCGTCACGGTCTTTGACTACGGGCGCATCGAGGGCCTGGCCGACGAGGCCTTCTTCATGGCGATGGAGTACCTCCCCGGCGAGACGCTCCATCGGCGCTTGAAGCGCGAGGGGCCGCTCGGCGCGGAGGCCACCGTGGCCATCGTGCGGCAGATCGCGAAGGGGCTCCGCGAGGCGCACCGGCAGGGTGTGGTGCACCGCGACCTCAAGCCCTCCAACGTGATGCTGGTGCCCGACGAGTCCGGCGAGGAGACGGTCAAGATCCTCGACTTCGGACTCGTGAAGGTGCTCCGTGATGACTCCGAAGAGCTCACCAAGGAGGGCTCCTTCCTCGGGTCGCCGCGGTACATGTCCCCCGAGCAGATCGCCCACGGTCGCGTCGACCTCCGAACGGACATCTACTCGCTCGGGGTGATTCTCTATCAGTGCCTCTGCGGCAAGACGCCCTTCGAGGCGGACAACGCCGTGCACATCCTGATGGCCCACCTGCACACGCCGGTGCCGCCCTTCCATGAGCGCAACCCCGTGGCGGTGGTCCCCGAGCCGCTGGGCGCGCTGGCGCTGCTCTGCCTGGAGAAGCAGCCCGAGCGACGCCCCGCGACGATGGACGAGTTCCTCCAGGTGCTGCGGCAGTGCGAGTCGGCGCTCGGTCTCCAGGGCTCGGGGATGTTCACCGAGCGCTCGATGCCCGCGGCCCCGCGGCCCACGATGCCGCCGTTGCCCCAGACCGGCGCGATGCCCGTGGGCCCCTCGACGACCGCCTCGCGACGCCCGCTGGCGCTCGTCATCGGGGTCATCGCGCTCGCGGTGCTGGGCCTCGCGCTGGGGGTCTTCTTCCAGTCGACGCTCTCGCCCAACCCTACGACGCCCGCCCCCGCGACCACCGTCGCCGCGCCGCCCGCCGCGCCCGTCCAGGCGCCCGCGGCCCCCGCTCCGTATCGGTTGGAGATCGACTCGGTTCCGCCCGGCGCGGCGGTCGTCGAGGGAGGCAACGTCCTCGGCGTCACGCCCATCGGGGTGATGATCGACAACGCGTCGGTGGCGTCCTCGCCGCGACGCTTCGTGCTGCGCCACCCGGGCCACCGGCCCTTCGAGCTCGCCGCGGGTCCCTCGAGCGAGCCCTCCGTCCGCACGGTGGCGACGCTGATCCCCGACGAGGTGCCCGCCGCCCCTGTGCCCGTCGCCCCGACTCCGCATGTCCGTCGGCCTCCGCGGCCGCCGGTCGATCCGTCGGTTGGTTCCGACATCCGCCTGCATCGGTGAACCCCATGAGCCGTGCTCTCTTCCGTCGGGGCCCCCGCTGGGCCCTGGCGATCGTCCTCTCCGCATCCGTTCCACTGCGCGCCGACGACCTCGCCGACGAGGCCGACCTGCAGTTCGAGCTCGGCGCCGACCGCTACCGCCGCGGGGATTTCCGTGAGGCCCTGGAGCACTTCCTCGCCTCCAACCGGCTCGTCCCCAACCGCAACGTCCTCTTCAACATCGCCCGCAGCTACGAGCAGCTCAGCCGATATCCGGACGCCCATCGGTACTATCTCCAGGCGCTCGGGAGCGAGACCGACCCGGGCGCTCGCGCCAACATCGAGGCGGCCCTCCGACGGGTCAGCCCCTACGTCGCCGCGGTCCGCGTCACCACCGATCCGCCCGGCGCGACGCTCTACATCGACCGCCGGGACCTCGGTCCGCGCGGAGTGAGCCCGCGGGTGCTGGCCTTCCAGCCGGGTCGGGTGCGGGTGATCGCAGAGCTCGAAGGCTACGAGCCCGCCACGGTCGAGGGCGTCGACCTGCGCCTCGGCGCCGAGACCCCGGTGGTCCTCTCGATGCGGCGCATCCTGGGTCGCGTGCACGTGGAGGGAAACGTCCGCGGCGCGGCGGTGCGCGTCGACGACGCCAATGGCCCGGTGGTCGGGACGGTGCCCTGCGACCTGGATCTGCCGCCCGGCCGACGCACGCTGCACGTCTCCGCCGAGAGCTATCGCCCGCTCGCCGAGAGCGTGGACGTGGTGGCGAGGGACACCCGCGCCGTGTCGCTCACCCTGGCTCCGGTGACCGGCCGCGTGGTGATCAGCGCCGACGAGCGCGACGCGCTGGTGGAGATCGACGGAAGGCCGGTGGGCTTCACGCCCGCCGTCGTCGACGCCCAGGTGGGCACGCGACGGGTTCGCGTCTCTCGCGCCGGGTTTCGCAGCGTCGAACAGACCATCGCCATCACCGAAGGGGCGCAGGCGAGGCTCGATCTGTCGCTGCGGCAGGTCGAGGAGGTCACCGCGGCGTCTCGCGCGGCGGAGGCCGTGGAGGACGCGCCCAGCTCGGTCAGCATCATCTCCGGCGCCGAGCTTCGCGCGATGGCCTACCCCACCGTCGCCGAGGCCCTCCGAGGGACGCGCGGGATCTTCCTCTCCGATGACCGCAACTACCCCACGGTGGGGTTTCGCGGATACGGCCGTCCGGGCGACTACGGCAACCGCGTGCTGGTGCTGCTCGACGGCGCGCCGATGAACGACAGCTGGCTCAACTCCGCCTACCTCGGATACGACCTCCGCACGGACCTCGAGGACCTCGCCCGCATCGAGGTGGTGCGAGGCCCCGGCTCGGTGCTCTACGGCACCGGCGCCTTCTCGGGTGTGGTCAACCTGGTGAGCCGCGGCCGCGAGGAGCCCACCGGCGTCGAGGGGTCTCTCTCCACCAACCAGGAGGGCGTCGCCCGCGCCCGGGTGATGGGTCGCTACCGCGCCAACGCCCACGCCGGCGTGTGGACCTCCGTCTCGGGCTCGCACAGCCCCGGCCGCGACATCGCCCTCACGGAGCTCGCGGGCCCGGGCTTCGATGGCACCGCGCGAGGGGTCGACGGCTTCGAGACCGGGACCCTCCTCGGCCGCGCCTGGTATCGAGCGCTCTCGCTTCAATGGTCCCTTCATTCGAGGAGGAAGGATGTCCCCTCGGGCGCGTACGACACCGTGCCGGGGCTCGCGGGCACCTACCTCGCGGACACCCGGGGATTGCTCGAGCTGCGCTTCGAGCCGCGGCTCTCCGACAGCGCGCAGCTCCTCACCCGCGTGTCGCTCAACTACTACGGATACCGCAGCGTGCTGCGGCACTCGGACGACCCGGCCAACCCGGGCCGCGAGACCTTCAATGGCACCTGGCTCGACGGCGAGCTCCGGGGCGCCTTCGAGGTCGCCCGCGGACTGAGGCTCAACGTCGGAGCGCAGGGGCAGTATCACCTCGACGCCACGCAGACCTCGGCCCTGGTGCGCGAGGACCGGATGCGGCTGCCGACGGACTTCCGGGACTCTCGGACCTTCGGAATCGCCGCGGGATACGTGACCGCGGAGTGGGCGCCGAGCGAGCAGGTGCGCGTGTCCGGGGCGTTCCGCGGCGAGTACTTCAGCACCATCGGGAGCGCGCTGCCGGCGCCTCGACTGGCGCTGATCATCCGTCCGTACGCGGGCGGCAACCTCAAGCTCATGGCCGGTCGCGCCTTCCGCGTTCCGAGCATCTACGAGCTCTATTACAACGATGGAGGCCAGACCCAGGAGGCCGCGCCGGGGCTCCGGCCCGAGACGGTCTGGTCGGGAGAGCTCGAGTTCTCGCACCGCATCGGCTCGACCTGGACCGCCCTCGTCAGCGGCTACGCGAACTATCTCGACAACCTCATCGCGCTCCGCGAGTCGACCGCCAATCCGGCCCTGATCCGATATGAGAACACCCGCGCTCCGGTGCTCACCCTCGGCGGTGAGGCCGAGCTCCGGCGCGAGTGGCGCCAGGGCTGGATGGTGAGCGCGAGCTACTCGTTCCAGCACTCGCGCTACGTCGTCGACAGCGCCGCGCGGCCGCAGGACGCCCTGCGCGAGGTGCCCAACGCGCCGGAGCACCTGTTCTCCGTGCGCGCCGCGGTGCCGGTGGTGCCCGAGCTCTTCACCCTCATGTCCCGGCTCACCGTCGAGGGCCCGCGCTTCGACCGCTTCGACCGCGGCACGGACCCGGCGCAGGGGCGCACCGACCCCGGCGTCGTGTGGGACGTCGTCCTTTCCGGCCGCGTCCAGCGCTGGGGCGTCCGCTACGCCGTCGGCGTCTACAACCTCTTCGACTGGCGATATGTCACTCCCGTGAGCGGGGAGTTCGACGAGCGTCTCCGCGGCATGCCGCAGCTCGGTCGCAGCTTCCTCTTCAGCGCGACCGTGGCCACCCGCTGATCGCCCTCAGGGCCGGGTGATCGCGACGGAGAAGCTCCCGGTGTTGGTGCTGTATCCGTCCACCGTGAAGGCGTGGATCCCAGGCCCCGGAGGCACCGCCCCGCTGATGCTCGACTGCAGCCCGCATGCGTCGTCGTTGCAGACATCGCCGCTGCCCGCCCCGTTGCGGAGATAGATCAGGCTGTCCCAGCCCGCGCGGCCGCAGGTCTGCGCGCTGAAGCCCCCGCCGCCGAAGTCCGGGCAGGTGCGCCACCACCACGTGGACTCCCCCGCCGAGGCGCCGCCGCACGGTCCGCCCATCGAGCCGCTGCCCGAGGTGCTGCCCGCCTGCGTGGTCGCCCCGGCCGGGAGCACCGCCACGCCGCCGCTGCCCACCGGGAGGTGCTGGAAGCGAAGGCCGATGGTGCCGGTCTGTCCGCCGTAGCCGCCGACCATCAGGTACCAGGTGCCCGGGTTGAGCAGCGCGACCACCTGCGACTGCAGCCCGCCGTTGCATCCGGCGGAGCCCATGTCGTCATTGCACACGACGTCGCCGGCGGTGGTCGAACCCGTGAGGGCCGTGCCGCAGTCGCGGGCGAAATAGAGCACCGTGTCGAATGAGCTGCCCACGCTGTCGGCATAGACCAGCTCCCTCGACGGACCCGGAACCGTGAAGCGGTAATACACGTCCGTCGTGACGCCATAGCCGCAGGGCGGCGTGATGGAGGCGGTGGCGCCGACGTTGGTGCCGTTGAGCGTGACGCTCGGGGTCGCGAAGGAGATCTCCTGCGCGCCGCCGCAGCTGTCGTTGCCCGGCGCCGACACCACGCACGACCCGCCGACGCAGGACTGACCCGAGGAGCACGCGTTGCCGCAGCCGCCGCAGTTGCGAGGGTCGTTGGAGAGCGCGACGCAGCTCCCGCCGCAGTAGGTCGTGCCCCCGGCGCAGACGCTCGCGCAGGTTCCGCCGGAGCAGGCCGTGCCGGGGCCGCAGCTCCGTCCGCACGCGCCGCAGTTGGCGTTGCTGCTGGCCAGGTTGGTCTCGCAGCCGGTGGCGGCGGTGCCGTCGCAGTCCGCGAAGCCCGAGGCGCAGCCGACGATGGTGCAGGTGCCGCTGGCGCACGACGAGGTGGCGAAAGGCAGCGAGCAGGCCCGGCCGCACGCGCCGCAGTGCGTGGAGCTCAGGTTGAGGTCCGTCTCGCAGCCGTCCGCCTCGCTGCCGTTGCAGTTGCCGTAGCCGGGGCTGCACGCGCCCAGCACGCACCCGCCGCCGGCGCAGGTCACGCTGGCGTTGGCCCGAGCGCACCGGGCTCCGCACGCCCCGCAGTGCGCGATGCTCTCCCGCAGGTTGGTCTCGCAGCCGTCCGCGCGCGCGCTGTTGCAGTCGCCGAAGCCCGCGTTGCAGGCCAGGGCGCAGTCGCCGCCGGTGCAGGCCGGGGCCGCGTTGGAGCCTCCGTCGCAGCGACGCCCGCAGGCGCCGCAGTGCTGCACGTCGGACACCAGCTGCGCGCAGCGGTCGACGCAGAAGGTCGCTCCCCCGGAGCACACGCTGGCGCAGGTGCCCGCCGAGCAGGCGGTGCCGACCTCGCAGCGATGACCGCACGCGCCGCAGTTGGCGCTCTCCCCGTTGAGGTCCACCTCGCAGCCGTTGGAGGCGCTGCCGTCGCAGTCCGCCCAGCCCGTCTCGCAGCTCGCCACGCCGCAGTGCGAGTCGGCGCACGCGGCGTTGGCGTGCGCGACGCTGCACCGGATGCCGCAGCCCCCGCAGTGCGCCGCGCTCGTCGCGACGAACACCTCGCACCCGTTGCGCGGGTCGCCGTCGCAGTCGCTGAAGCCCGCCTCGCAGGTGACGCCGCACATCCCCATGGCGCAGGTCGCCACCGCGTTGGGACCGGCCGGGCAGCGCATCCCGCAGGCGCCGCAGTGCGCGTTGCTCCGCGCGAGCTCGGTCTCGCACCCGTTGGCCGTGTCGCCGTCGCAGTCGCCGTAGCCCGCGTTGCACTCCGCCACGCACGCGCCCGCCGCGCAGCGCGTCGAGGCGTTGACCCCCGCGGTGCACGCCCGCCCGCAGCCGCCGCAGTTCATCGGGTCGGCGGACAGCTCGGCCTCGCAGCCGTTGCCGGGCGCGTGGTCGCAGTCGCCGTGCCCCACCGTGCAGGACGCCACCGCGCAGGCCCCTTCGGCGCAGGCCGGTACGCCGTTGGGCGCGGAGCAGGTGATGCCGCAGCGGCCGCAGTTCGCCGGGTCGCTGCTGGGCGTGGCGCATCGGCCGAGGCAGCAGGCGCTGCCGTCCCCGCAGGCGTTGCCGCACGCGCCGCAGTGGGCCGCGCTGTTGTTGACGTCGACGCACTGCTCGGCGCAGCAGGTGCTGCCCACGCCGCAGGGCTTGGTGTCGGTGCAGCCCGGGACGCACACCGTGTCGCGGCAGATGGTCCCCGGGATGCAGTCGCGGGCCTCCGCGCAGCCGGTGCAGCGGTGCGTGGTGAGGTCGCAGCGGGTCACGCCCCCGCCGCAGTCGGTGTCGTCGTCGCAGCCCGTGGCGCAGGCTCGCGAGGTCGGGTCGCAGTAGCTGCCCAGAGCGCAGGTGTCGCGGCCCAAGACGCACGCTCCGCAGCGTCCGCTCGTGGGGTCGCAGAGGGTGCCCCCCGGGTCCGTGCGGCAGTCGTCGTCCGTGGCGCAGCGGGGACCGGCGTCGCCGTCGCCGCCGTCGCTCTTCACGGCCGGGGCGTCGCTCGCGTCCTTGGTGATCCCGGCGTCACCCGCGTCGCGCGGATCGGCCATGCTCCCGCGAGCGCACCCCGCCAACGCCGCGGCCCCAATGGCCCCGAAGACGACGAGCAGGCGGAGGACGGGACTCGACGGACAGGACATGAAGGGGTTCCTCGGGAGGCGCCGAAGGAGAGCGTCGGTGGCGCGGGCCCAGCATATCAGAGCGTGCTCGGCGTCCACCTGCGTCAATCTGTCGTCTGGCGCGCGGATCAGGGGTCGCTACGATCGCGCGCATGCCCTCCCCAACGATCCGTTCCTGGTTGATCTCGGCGTCCATCCCGACCGTGGCGTTGCTGGCCCTGGGCTGTGGCCACGACGACGCCCCGGTGGCGCCGGCCTGTGGCGACCCGACGCAGGTCAGCCTGCCCAACTGCTCCGCGGGGACCGACAACTTCTCCGACGAGGCCTGCACCGTCCTCGATGACGCGATCACCACCCGCGCCACCTCGCAGGACGTGAGGGCCCCGTCGATCACCGCGCCCACGGAGGCGCAGCACGTCCCGAGAGCCACGCCCTTCACCTTCTCCTGGACGGCTCCCGTCGCGGCGCGACCGCGGCTCCGCGCGCCCCGGGCGATCACCCTCGCCGACGAGCTGCGCCGATGGACCACGCTGCTCCCGGAGGCCGAGGCCCACTGCGAGCCCTTCTCGGGGCGAGCGTACGAGCTGCGCTTCAAGGTCAACGGGGCGACCGTGCTGCGCCGTCAGCAGTCGAGCACCAGCTGGACCCCCGACGCTCGCGACTGGGCGATCCTCGTCGCGGGCGGCGCCGGGCGCACCGTCGAGCTCACGGTGTACACGGCGCTCTTCAACAACGGTCAGATCGGGGCGAGCGCGGGGCCCTTCACGCCGATGGCGGCGAGGCGCTTCGCCCTGGACTGACTCCGCGGGTCTCCTCCAGCCAGCGCAGGAGGTGTCGATTGACCGTCTCCGGCTGCTCCTGCATGCAGAAGTGCCCGCACCCCGGAATGCGCTGGATTCGCAGGTCATGCGCGACGCGCGAGTGCGGCCCCAGCAGCTCCAGGCCGAGGGCCTGATCCTCCTCGGCCCAGAGCAGCAATCCCTGCTTCTCGATGATGGGATAGGGCGCCACGGCCCACGGCCGGAAGGCCAGCCGGATGGCCTGTCGGTAATACTCCAGCATCGGGGTGACCGCCTCCGGGCGGGCCACGCTGTCGCAGAAGGGGGCCATCGCCTCGCGGGTGAAGTTGGTGCGATCGACCGCCATGGCGCGATACATCTTCGCGAGGCCCGATCCCCCGTCGCGGGAGATCATCCGCTCGGGGAGCCACGGGAGGTTGAAGGCGAACATGTACCAGCTCCTCCGGAGCTGCGCGCTCGAGGACACGAAGGCGTGGCGCAGCACCGCCGGGTGCGGGCAGTTGATGACCCCGTAGCGAGAGACCACCTCGGGGTGCCGACTCACCGTCTCCCAGGTGATCGCGCCGCCCCAGTCGTGGCCGATGACCGTGGCCTCGTCCTCGCCGAGCGCTCGGATCATCTGCGCGATGTCCAGAGCGAGGTTGGTGATCTCATATCCCCCATGGGGCTTGTCGCTCTGGCCATAGCCGCGGAGGTCCGGCGCCACGACGCGGTAGCCCGCCGCGGCCAGCGCGGGGATCTGCCACCGCCACGTGAACCAGCGCTCGGGAAACCCGTGCAGCAGCAGCACCAGCGGCCCGCGGCCCTGCGTGCCGTAGTGAAAGCGCACGCCGTTCGCCACCACGCTCGACTCCAAGATCGCTTCGGCCATTCGTCGCTTCCCAGCTCCTTCGCGCGCACGGTACAACAACCGCGACTCCCGGTGATGCGCTGGCTCCTCGCGATCTCCTTCGGCTCGGTGCTCTGCACGCTGCTCGACCAGCTGCACGTGCGCTTTGGCGTGGTCGCCTATCGCCACGGGACGATGTTCGGTCAGGCTCCGTGGGTGCCCGCGCTCTTCGCGCTCGCCTCCCTCGTCGGCCTCTTCGGCTACCTCACCCGGGCGCGCAAGCTCGGCTTCCGGCGAGACCTCATGGAGGGCTCTCGCGACCGCTGGGGCACCCGCGAGGCCGCCGTGGCCCTGGCGTGGATGTCCCTCGCCTACGCCATCAGCGCGCCGCTGCAGCACTGGCCCCGGGCGCTGCTGGTGGCGCTCGTGATCACCTTCGCCCTCCGCTGCTGGTCGCTGCGAGCGCCCGGCCTCGGCTGGAGCGGGCTGCAGTTCGCGGTGGGCGGAACGATGTTCCAGTCCTTCCTCGCCTCGACTGGCGAGTTTCATTACCGACATCCCGACCTGTGGGGAGTGCCCCTCTGGCTCCCGGGGGTCTATCTCCACGCCGCTCCGCTGCTGCGGGCGGTGCTCCGTCGTTGGCTCATCCCCGTCGCGCCGAGGAGCGCATTGCCGTGATCGCCCGCATCTCCCTCGAAGACAAGGTCGCCATCGTCACCGGCGCGAGCCGCGGCATCGGCGAGTCCATCGCCCGCACCTTCGTCGCCCACGGCGCCCGGGTGGTGATCGCCTCGCGCAAGATCGAGGGCGTCCGCGCCGTCGCCGACAGCCTCGGAGAGAGCGCCCTCGCGGTGGCCGCGCACACCGGCCGCGAGGCCGACTGCGAGGCCCTCGTGGCCGCCGCCATCGAGCGCTTCGGCCGCGTCGACGTGCTGGTGAACAACGCCGCCACCAACCCCTACTTCGGCCCGATGCTCGACGTCGACATGGGCGCCTGGCAGAAGACCTTCGAGGTCAACCTCCAGGGGTATTTCTGGATGGCCCGCGGCGTCGCCCGGCACCTGCGCGACCGCGGAGCGCCCGGCTCCATCGTCTCCGTCTCCAGCGTCGCGGGCCTCGAGGCCGCGCCCCTGCAGGGCGTCTACGGCATGACCAAGGCCGCGGTGATCTCCATGACCCGCACGCTGGCCTTCGAGCTGGCGTCGAGCGGCATCCGGGTCAACGCGATCTGTCCGGGGCTGGTGGAGACCCGGCTCGCGGCGGCCATCACCAGCAACGCGGCGCTGGTGGAGGAGGTCATGCGCAAGACCCCCATCGGCCGGGTGGGGCGGCCCGAGGAGATCGCCAGCGCGGCGCTCTTCCTCGCGAGCGACGCCGCCTCGTACATGACCGGGCAGGCGATGGTGGTCGACGGCGGCATGACGATGTGCTGAATACGCCTCCCTGATGGACCCAAAGAAGCTGCGCGAAATGCTCGAACAGGTGGGCTCCGGCGGTCTCTCCGTGGACGCCGCGATGACGGGGCTGCGCGACCTGCCCTTCGTCGACCTCGGCTATGCGATGGTCGATCACCACCGGGCGCTGCGGCAGGGCGTTCCGGAGGTGATCCTCGGCGAGGGCAAGACCGCCGCGCAGATCGTGGGCATCACCGAAGAACTCTCCCGCCGCGACGTCAACGTGCTCATCACCCGCATCGACGCGGCGAAGGCCGAGGCGGTGCGAGAGCAGCTCCCGGCGGTGCGCTACCACGCGGTCGCGCGCATCGCGACGCTGGAGGTGCGCTCCATCCCGGCGCTGGGCAAGAGCCCGGTCGCGGTGGTGTGCGCGGGCACCTCCGACGCCCCGGTGGCCGAGGAGGCGTGCGAGACGCTCCGGATGCTGGGCGCCTCGGTCGAGCGCGTCTACGACGTGGGCGTCGCGGGGGTGCACCGGCTCCTGGCGAAGCGATCGGTCTTCGACCGCTGCGCGGTGACCATCGTGGTCGCGGGCATGGAGGGCGCGCTGCCGAGCGCGGTCGGGGGCATGGTCTCCATCCCGGTGATCGCGGTGCCCACCTCCGTGGGCTACGGCGCGGCGCTCGGCGGCCTCGCGGCGCTCGCCTCGATGCTCACCAGCTGCGCCTCCGGCGTGACGGTCTGCAACATCGACAACGGCTTCGGCGCGGCCTTCGCGGCGGCGCGCATCCTCCAGAGCGCGTCGCGCTACTGACACGAGCTTTCCGACGCCACCGGGGCGCGCGTTGCGACTACGATCGCGCGCCATGAGCTCCGAGGCCGCTCCCGCCCCCTCCCCCGACGCCGTCGCCAGCACCGCCTCCGAGGCGGAGATCCGCTGGTTTCGCGAGGTCTATCAAGGCGACAAGGTGCCGCAGTTCACGCTGCGGTCCTTCATCATGGGCTCGGTGCTCGGCGCGCTGATGGCGCTCTCCAACCTCTACGTGGGGCTGAAGACCGGCTGGGGCCTCGGCGTCGCCATCACGGCGTGCATCCTGTCCTTCACCGTCTATTCGATCTTGAGCAGCGTCGCGCCGAAGCTCTTCGGGTCGAACATGTCGATCCTGGAGAACAACGCGATGGCCTCCACGGCCTCGTCCGCGGGCTACTCCACCGGCGGAACCATGGTGTCCGCCATCTGCGCGCTGCTGCTCGTGCAGGGCCACCACCTGCCCTTCTGGACGCTCACCGCGTGGACCTTCCTGCTCGCCATCCTCGGCACCGTGATGGCCATTCCCATGAAGCGGCAGATGATCAACATCGAGCAGCTGAAGTTCCCTTCCGGCATGGCGGCGGCGGAGACGTTGCGCTCGCTCTACGGCACCGGCGGCGACGCCAGGGCGAAGGCCCGCTCGCTCTTCGTGGCCATGGGCCTCGGCGCGCTGGTGGCCTGGCTGCGAGACGCGCACGCCGCGGCGCACACCGGCCTCCTCGCGCTGCTCACGCGCTTCTCGAAGATCCCTTCGACGGTGGAGATCCCCGGGCTCACCATCGGGGGCCGCCCCGCGATGCAGTACACCCTCGGCTTCGAGGGCTCGCTCATCCTGGTGGCCGCGGGCGCCATGATGGGGCTGCGCACCACCACCACGATGCTCGTCGGGGCGATCATCAACTATGGAGTGATCGCTCCGCGCATCTTCGAGCTGGGTGGCATCACCCGGCTCGGGTACCGGGGCATCGTGTCGTGGAGCCTCTGGCCCGGCGCGGCCATCATGGTGACCTCGGGGCTGCTCTCCTTCGCGCTCCAGTGGCGCACGGTGGTGCGGGCCTTCAGCGGGCTCGGCAAGGCCTTCTCTCGCGCCAGGGCGGAGAAGACCACGGCGGGCGAAGGTCCCTTCCGCGAGGGCGCCCTGGTCGCCCCGGACGAGGACCCGATGGAGCGCATCGAGGTGCCGCCGACGTGGTTCGTCGGGGGCATGGCCTTCTCGACCATCGGGCTGGTGATCGTGGGGTACTTCGCCTTCGGCATCGCCCCGTGGCTGTCGGTGCTGGCGGTGGTGCTCTCCTTCGTGCTGGCCATCGTGGCGTGCCGCGCCACGGGCGAGACGGACACCACCCCGGTGGGCGCCATGGGCAAGATCACGCAGCTCACCTATGGGGCGCTCGCGCCCTCCAACCTCACCACCAACCTGATGACCGCGAGCATCACCGCGGGCGCCGCGGGCAGCGCCGCAGACCTGCTCACGGACCTCAAGTCCGGATACCTCCTCGGGGCCAATCCGAGGAAGCAATTCCTCGCGCAGCTCAGCGGCACCGTGGTGGGAACGATCGTGGTGGTCCCGGCGTTCTACAAGCTGGTCCCCAACCCCGCGATCCTGGGCAGCGACCGCTTCCCGGCCCCGTCGGCGCAGGTGTGGCGCGGCGTCGCGGAGCTGCTCGCGCGCGGCATCCACTCGCTGCACCCGACCGCCCGCTGGGCGATGCTGGTCGGGGCCCTCATCGGCCTCGCGCTGCCGTTGCTGGAGCTCACCTTCCCCAAGCAGAAGAAGTACATGCCCTCCGCGATGGGGCTCGGCCTCGCGCTGGTGATCCCGGCCTTCAACAGCGTGTCGATGTTCATCGGAGCGGTGCTCGCGGCGGCGTGGCTCAAGCGCAACGAGGCCCGCGCCGAGGCGTACACGATCCCCATCGCCAGCGGCATCATCGCGGGCGAGAGCCTGCTGGGCGTCGCGGTCGCGCTGCTCGCCGCCTCCGGCTATCTCCAGTAGGGGCCCCGACCGGCATCGGCGCCGCAGTCGCGGGGCCCATGACATCATGAAATGTTGACCCTCGTCCCGACGCGGCACTGCCGCTCCGTCGGGGGCGGCGCTACGTTCATCGATGATCGTCAGCTGTGCACGTGGGGAGAGGGGGTGCAGCTTTGCAAACTATCTCCAGGGGAGCTGTGGGCGCTCTCGTGTGCGCCGTCCTCGGAGTGGGGTGCATCGAGAACTCGAGTGATCCCGATGTTCCGACGCCGCCGGGGGACGCCTTCGCTCCAGAGATGGTGACGCGCCTCGTCGATGCGTCGATGGGTGTCGTCTTCGATGAGGTCGCGCCGGTCCTCGTCGGCTCCTGGGATGCGGGCAGCCCGAGGGACGTGGTCGAAGCCATGGACGTGGTCGACGCCATGGACGTGGTCGACGTGGCTCCGGCGGATGCAGGCGTGGAGGCGGGGCGGCCCGACGCGACCGGGCTGCGCGGCTCTGGGGGGCTGCGCGCCTTCCCAGGGGCCCAGGGCTTCGGCGCGGGCGCGAGCGGTGGCCGCGGAGGCCGCGTGATCTACGTGACCAACCTCGACCCCATGGGGCCCGGTTCGCTCAACGACGCGCTCTCGCAGACCGGACCGCGCTACGTGCTCTTCCGGGTGAGCGGCGTGATCAACGCCGAGGCGCACGTGCTGGCCGGCGATGTGACCATCGCGGGGCAGACCTCCCCGGGCGGCGTCATCGTGAGGGGCTTCGACACCACCGAGCCGGTGTTCTGCGAGCACGCCTGCGGCCCCAACGCGCGAGGGGTGCGAAACATCATCGTGCGGCACCTGCGATCGCGCCCCGCGGGGGCCGACTTCCCCGACGGGATGCGACTTCGCTACGTGCACGACGTGATCGTCGATCACGTCTCGGTCGGCAACGCCGCCGACGAGGTCGTGGAGATCTCCTACGCCAACGACGTGACCATCCAGAACACGCTCATCGCGGAGACGATCGGCGCGCACGCCCCGAACGGGGGAATGCTCCTCAACTACACGAACCCTGCGGCGGGCTACGCGCTCGACCGGTTCTCGATCCACCACAACACCTGGAACCGCCTCATGGGCCGCTACCCCGAGCTCTCTCGCGAGAGCGGCGCGGCCGCCGCCGACACCACGATGCAGATCGAGCTCTCCAACAACCTGATCTGGGACCAGCGCCGCTACCTCGACGTCAACTCGACGGTGACCTCGGACGACCTGAGCGGAGCGTCGATCTACTATCAGCTCAACTGGGTGGGCAACGTGGGCTACGCCCTCGCGTCGATGCCCTTCGGGATGATCTGGTTCCCGGTGTCGACGCCCACGCGGTCGACGACGTACTTCCGCGACAACCTCTTCAACCTCTATCCCACCCGTACGAACTACGACCTCAACTACTGCTGCGACGACTTCACGTCTCCGCGCCCGTCGGTCGTCCCGTCCTTCGCGCGACAGGAGCGCCATCCCTTCCCAGCGATCACGTACACCCCCGCCGCGAGCCTGCGGGAGTACATGCTCGCGAACGTGGGCGCCTTCCCTCGCGACCCGATGGACCGCCGCCTGATGGACCCGGTGCGTACGGGCGTGATCGACCCGAGGCGGGCCGACGCCAACCCGGTGGGCGACGCCCTCGCGCTCGACTTCAACCCCGCCATGGCCCCCGCGCCGCCGGTCGACACCGACCTCGACGGGATGCCCGACGCGTGGGAGCTGCTCCATGGACTCAACCCAATGGCGCCCGATCACAACGGCACCGAGCTCTCGCTCTCCCTCGCTGGCGTCGCCGGGTACACCAACCTGGAGTGCTACCTGAACGAGCTGTCCGATCAGCGCATCGCCGGTCGTTGACGGCCGTGGGGCCTGAGCCTCCCCCCACGGCCGCTTCCTCCTGCGCTACGGTGCCGCCCCATGATCGACTCCCTCGAAGCATTGCGCGCCGCGGTGCGCGCGGGTCAGCGGTTTGAGTACGTCTTCTTCTGGGTCCACCGCTCGGACGACGGACCGCTCACGGCGAAGTGCCTCTCGCAGTGGTGGCCGTGCCGGTTCACCCTCGAAGGCCGCGAGTACACGAGCACCGAGCAGTGGATGATGGCCGGCAAGGCGAGGCTCTTCGGAGACGACGACACGCTCACGGCGATCATGGCGGAGAGCGAACCGGGGAAGGTGAAGGCGCTCGGACGGAAGGTGCGCGGCTTCGATCCGGAGCGCTGGGCGGGCGCCTGCTTCGACCTCGTCACGCGCGGCAACATCGCCAAGTTCTCGCAGGATCCGGACCTCCGAGCGTTTCTGCTGGGGACGGGCGAGCGGGTGCTCGTCGAGGCCTCGCCCCTCGACGCCATCTGGGGCATCGGCCTGGGCGCCGAGGACGAGCGCGCGAGCGACCCGCTGCGCTGGGAGGGACAGAACCTCCTGGGCTTCGCGCTGATGCGCGCGCGAGAGGCGATCCGCGAGGGGCGCTGACGGGCCGCAGCGCCGCTCTGGGTGGCGCCTGGGGGTCAGCGCGAGAGCACCGCCGTCCTCACGGCGGGACCACTGCTCCATCGCCCGGAGGCGCCGAGGTGCATCACCATGCGCACGGCGATCCACATCCGAAGCGGCCGCCAGCGCTCGGCGAGGGCGAGCGCCTGCTCCGGCGTCGGAGTCTCCGGGAGGCCGTATGCCTCGGCGATGCCTCGCAGCACTCGCTCTTCCGCGGTCGGCATGGCGTCGACCACGCCGCAGCCGCGCAGCAGCACGTGCTCGGCCGTCCACGGACCGACGCCTCGGATGGCGCGCAGCCGCTCGATGGCCTGCTCGCGGGGCATCGCGGCGAGCTCGCGGGCGTCCAGGCGACCGTCGAGCGCGGCGCGGGCCACGGCGTGTAGGCGCGCGATCTTCTCGTTGGTGAGGCCGGCGAAGCGCTCGACCGACAGGAGCCGCTCGGGCGCAGGCGCCGGGTGGAAGGAGCGGCCGAAGCCCTCGGCGACGGTCTCCGTGGCGACGGCGAGGCGCTGCTTGATGGCCGCGGCGACGGGCATCGCGACGCGCTGCGCGAGCACCCCCCACACGGCGGCCTCGTAGGGCGATGGGAAGCACACGGGGCGAAAGCCGGGCGAGGCCGAGAGGAGGCCCGCCACCACCGGGTCGCGGTCGCCGATGGCCGCGAGGCCGCGGGCGTCGTGGTCGAGCGAGAGGATGCGCGCGACCTGCCGCGCGACGGCCTCGGCCTCGTGGGAGGAGACCTCGGCGGCGAGCTCGCCGCAGACCGCGTCGCCGCGCTGGCTGAGCGCCACGACGCGAGGGAGATACGAGGACTCGTCGAGGAAGCCCAGCAAGAGGCGTCCATCAGCGAGGGTGGCGGAGGCGCCCTGCGCCGGGGTGAAGCCGCAGAGGAAGCGGGCCGACGAGGCGAGCGAGTAGGGTCCGCGGGCGGTGATCTGGAGGGTGTTCATGGGCCCACCATGACGGAGCGATCTGTCAGCTGGATGTCAGGTTTGTGGCAGGGGCGGTGTCAGGGCCGCGATGGCGCTCGTGGGAGCGTTCGGATAGAGAGACGCCCCTGGTGCGCGCTTCGACCGGTGCCCTGCTGCTCCTCGCCCTGCTCGCGACGGCGCACGCCCCTCCGGCGCACGCGCAGGACCTGGTGACGCGCCCCGCGAGAGGCCTGCGCTACCTGCGGCGAGTGGTGCACCGCGGCGCGCTCCGTACGACGGTGCACGCGCTCTACGTGGACCTCTGCGACCCCGCCATCGAGCTGCGCGCGACCGCGCCCGGAGAGGGAGGCCGGACCCCCGCGAGCTGGGCGCGCCTCGTGGGCGCCGCGGCGGCGATCAACGGGGACTACTTCGACGCGACGCCGCTCCTCCCGACGGGCCCGGCTCGCGGGGCGGGGAGGCCGTGGCCCGCGGGGCGTCACGAGCACCACGACGCGCTCTTCGTCGCAGGCCCCGGTGGACGCGCCGCGGTGCTCGACGAGGTCGACGAGCGCGCGGTGTCGGCCGCGTGGACCGAGCTCGTCGCGGTGCGAGAGCGGGTGCTCGTGCACGGCGTGGTGCACGAGAGCCCTTCGATCGCCCACAACGGCGACCGTCACCCGAGGACCGCGCTCGGGCTCACCGCCGACGGACACACCCTGCTCATGGTGGTGGTCGAGGGGCGAGGAGAGAACGCGAGCGGAGCGACGGTGAGGGAGCTCGGCGAGATCCTGCAGGGCCTCGGCGCCTGGGAGGGGATGAAGCTCGATGGAGGCGGCTCGTCGGCGATGTTCATCGCAGGCGGAGGGACCGTGAACCGGCCGAGCGACGGCGTCGCCCGCGCGGTCGCCACGCACCTCGGGATCGTGCTGCGCCGTGGCGTGCCCGCGCAGGCTCCCTCGCGCTGCACAGGTCGCTAGACCGACGCCTTCCCCTCCCTCCCTCCTCTCTCGCGCCCCATCGACGTCGCGCGAGCGGCTACCATACTCGCCCGGTCCCGTCGGCCGGAGGAGGGCCCGCCGCATGCGCATCGCCATTCGTCTCCCGTACCCGCTCGCCGCGATGTCTCTCGCGATGGCCTGCGCTTCCGAGGTCTCCCCGCCACCCCAGGACCTCGACTCCGGCGTGACCCCCGTGGTCGACAGCGGCGCTCCGCCCGTCGACGTCGGCGCTCCTGCTCGGGACGTCGGCACGCTCCCCCTCGACGTCGCTCCCCCTCCCCTCGACGTCGTCACTCTTCCTCGTGACATCGGCACCCCACCCACCGACCTTGGCACTCCTCCTCGTGACGTCAGCACCCCACCCAGCGACCTTGGCACTCCTCCCGTCGACGTCGGCCCTCCCCCTGTCGACGTCGGTCCTCCTCCTCGTGACGTCGGTACCACCCCCGTCGATGTTGGACCTCCTCCTCGTGACGTCGGCCCTCCCCCGGTCGATGCCGGCCCTCCGCCTCCCACCGGGGTCGCGGTCCCGACCTTCCAGTTCGATCGGGGCCGATCGGGCGCCAACCGGAGCGAGACCCGCCTCACCCCGGCGTCGGTGCGCGCGGGCTTCGGTCGGGTGACCGCCTTCGCGCCGAGCCTCGACGGCGAGGTCTACGCGCAGCCGCTCTACCTCCCGGGGCTCACCATCGGCGGCGCTCGCCACGACGTGCTCTTCGTCGCCACGCAGAACAACTCCCTCTACGCCCTCGACGCCGTGACGGGCGCCGCGCTCTGGCACACCGCGCTCGGCACCCCGGTGCCCCGCTCGATGCAGCAGTGCGGCAACATCAACACCATCGGCGTGGTCAGCACCGGCGTCATCGACCCGGCGACCGGCACCCTGTACGCCGTGGCGTTCACCAGCGACGGATCGCTGCGCTTCCGGCTGAACGCGCTCGACGTCACCACCGGGCGACAGCGAGCGCGCTACCCCGCGGACATCACTCCCCCGGCGATGGGCGGGTCGAGCTTCGACGCACGCACCACCGGCCAGCGCGGCGCGCTCCAGTTCGACGCCGGGCGGGTCTACGTCCCTTTCGGCGGGCTCTACGGCGACTGCGGGATCTATCACGGCTGGGTGGTCGGTCTCGACGCGGCCGACCCGACCCGGCAGGTGGCCTTCGCGACGCCGGGGCGTGGCTCCGGCATCTGGGCTCCCGCAGGGTCGTCCATGGACGAGACCGGCCGTCTGTACGTCGCGACCGGCAACAGCACGCCGCTCGGAGGGACCACCCCGGGGTCGATGGGCGAGCGGGTGATCCGCCTCGGGGGCGGCCCCGGCGGGCCCACCGGGCCGACCGGCACCGCGGCGTACTTCGAGCCCTCCGACGCGCGCCTGCTCGACCTGCAGGACCTCGACATCGGCTCCGTCGCGCCGGTGCTGCTGCCCCCGATCGCGGGCGCTCCGCGGATGCTCTGGCAGGGCGGCAAGGCGGGCGTGAGCTACCTCGTCGACCGGGAGAACCTCGGCGGGGCGGTGGGTCCGATCTTCCAGGCGAGGTACTTCTCCGGCGGCAACTTCGGCGCGGCGGCGACCTGGTCGAACGGCACGCAGACCTACGTGTTCGCGCCCGGTCGCGGCACGCGCTCGAACTGCGCGGGCAGCGGCGGCGTCATGGCCCTGCGGGTCAACGGATCGGCGCTGGAGACCGCGTGGTGCAGCGCCACGGTCTCCAACCCTTCCCCCCCGGCGGTGTCGTCCAACGGCAATGCCAGCGGCCTGCTGTGGGTCGCGGGCACCTCGCCGGCGACGCTCCGCGCGATCGACATCGCCACGGGGATGGAGGTCTTCGCGGACGCTCCCCCCAGCGTGCGCCAGTGGACGCCCATCGTGGTGGCCGACGGCCGCGTCTACGTCACCGGCGCCTCGTCGGTCTCGCTTTACACCACCCGATAAGAAAGCCCTCGCTCCCCATGACCTCGAACGCCCGACTCTCCCTGGTGATC
>CBIHPK010000073.1:0-35857 GCA_966211675.1 uncultured Myxococcaceae bacterium | reverse complement strand
GGGAGCGTGCCGTCGACCTTGAGGGCCAGGGTCCACCCGCCGCCGTCTCTGGGCATGTCGCAGTATGCGCTGAAGGGCGCGCGGGCCCCGGCGCCGTCGGTGTCGAGCAGGTACACGCCGCTCGGCGACATGGGCCTGGCCGTGTGCAGCGCGTTGCAGCTCGTCGCCGCGCACCGCCCGGCGGCGCAGACGCCGCTCGCCGGGCACACGGTCCCGCACGCGCCGCAGTGGGTTGCGTCGGTGTGGGTATCCACGCAGACGCCGCCGCAGCTGGTCTGCTCGCCAGCGCAGGTGACATCGGGCGGGCCCGCGTCGGGCGCGCCCGCGTCGGGCGCGGTGGCATCCATCTCGGCGTCGGGCGGGCCCGCGTCGGAGGACATCACGTCGGCGACGGGAACGTCGGGCTGCGCGCCGTCCGGCGTCGCGTCGACGGGGCCGGAGCTTCCGGCGGTCGTCCCGCACGCGACGAGGAGCACGGGCAGCATGGCGCAGAGGCCACGCACGAGGGACAGGGGACGACCAGTGGCCGGGAACCTCATGCGGACTCCATCGGTGCGGTGACTTGATCCGTGTGGGACGGCGGCTTCGGGGAAGGGGGCACCCGACTCACTCCTGCCACCCACACAACGGCCTTCCCTCCCGACGCGTCAGGCCATCGCGCTACGCCTGGTTGAACCCGAGCCGCGAGCGCTGCGCGTTGGGCTTGTTGCGGCACTCGCGCTCCAGGGCCACGAGCAGCGCGCGCGCGTCGACGGTGGTCTCCAGCAGCAGGGCCTGCCGCCGCACCGTGGCGAAGTCGCCGGGGGTGAGCGTGTTGAGCTGGTCGAGCGCGGCGCGCGTGGAGGCCACCGCGTCCGTCGGGAGCACCTGGCCCAGCGCCGAGAGGGTGCGCTCGAAGAGGGCCATGCGCTGCTCGGGGCGGAGCGGATCGAACTTGATCTTGAGCGTGAAGCGACGGAGCGAGGCCTCGTCGAGGTGCTCGAAGAGGTTGGTCGAGCAGACGAAGAGCCCCTCGAAGGACTCCATCTGCACCAGCAGCTCGTTGACCTGCGTGACCTCCCAGTTCTGGCTCGCGCCGCGGCGGTTCTGGAAGAAGCTGTCGGCCTCGTCCAGCAGCAGCACCGCGCCCTCGTCCCTCGCCTGCCGGAACATCGCCGCCAGGTTGGCCTCGGTCTGCCCCACGAAGGGGCCGAGGATGTCCGACGCGCGCTTCACCAGCAGCGGCCGCTGCACGCGCTCGGCGAGGTGGTGCGCGAAGGCCGTCTTGCCCGTCCCCGGCGGACCGTACAGGCAGATGGACCCGTGCAGCGGCCCCTGCTCGCGAGCGCGGCGCTCCAGCGTCTCCACCAGCTTGCCCAGGTCGTCCGAGGCGTTGAGGAAGCGCAGGTCGTAGACCTCCGGCGTGACCGGCGCCGCGGGCCGCTCCGGGGACTGCACCGCGAGGCTGTTCTGCAGCACTCGCGTGAGCGTCGCCTCGACCTCCTCGGCCTTCTCCATCCCCGCGAGCCTCGCCACTCGCACCGCGCGCTCGATGTGCGCGGGCGTGAGCCGCTCGTCGTGGGCCATGCGCTGCGTCCACGCGGGGCGCGCGGGCAGCGGTCCGAGCTGCTTCTCCAGGATGCGACGGCGCACCGCGAGCGGCGGCGTGCGCAGCTCGAAGATGAAGTCGAAGCGCCGCAGGAAGGCGGAGTCGATCTGCCCGATCTCGTTGGACAGCCACAGGGTCGGGACCGCGTTGCCCTCCAGCAGACGGTTGGTCCAGCCCTTGTCTTCGCCGGAGCGCTTCTGCCGCCCGAAGAAGGGGTACCAGCGGTCGGGGAACACGTCCTCGATCTCGTCGAAGAGCACCACCGTCTGCGCGCGCCGGCCGAGCATGCGCTGGCAGAGCTGGTAGGCCGCGAAGCGCCCGGTGCCGGAGATGGCCGAGCCGTCGTCGGACTCCACGTTCACCTCGTAGAGCTGCCCCTTCAGGTGCGCCGCGATGGCCCTCGCGAGCTCCGTCTTGCCCGTCCCCGGCAGCCCGTGCAGCAGCACGTTCACCCCGGGCACCTGCTTCTCGATCGCCCCCTGGAGGAACTTCACCAGGATGCCCACGTCCTGCGAGGCGTGCGGGAAGTCCTCGAGCGTGAGCTTCGCCGAAGGGGACTGGCGGAAGAAGTTCGCGAGGATGCCCTCCGGGGTCTCGTACTCCGTCAGCAGGATGTTCTCGAGGCCGTCCATCACCTCGAAGGGATCGTCCCAGGTGCGCCGCACGTCCGTCGCCACGCGCACGAGGCCCGTCGAGGCCAGCGGCGCCGAGCGCTTGAGGGCGTCGCGCACCTCCGTCTCCGGCAGTCCCAGCACCTGCCCGAGCAGCTCGTGCAGCTTGCGCAGCGACAGGCCCTCCAGCCGCTCGAAGCACGCCTGCAGGGACTTCTGGATGTCGAGCACGATCGCGAAGGCCAGCACCTCCTGCTCGGCGCGAGTGAGCGAGAGCAGCCGACCCATGGTCTCGACGTTGCGGAAGAGCACCCCCTCGCGGGTGATGGCGCTCGCCTCCAGGGCCTCGAGCCGGTCGCGGATCTCCCGCTTGGCGCGCGTGGGCGTGACCCCGTCGTCGCGCAGGTGCGCGAGGCCGATGACGTCGAGCGGCGAGCGGTCGTCGCCGTCGTCGTGGAGGAAGTACCGGAACGTGTCGGTATAGACGATCGCCCGCGCCGTCCAGAGCACGACGACGTCGTGGGACTCCTTCGGGGTGCGCCGGGCGCGAGCGGTACGGGTGGTCGTCGGGGTCTTGGTGCGTGCCATCGGTCTCTTCTATGTAGGGCCCAAATCCATGCGAGTCCCGCGGCGTCGGCGCAACGCGGGGCCCCGGTTCAACGGACAGGGTATGTCAAGGCTATGGAGCGACCTGCGGGTCGGTGGGCGGGGCGGCGGGGCCGTGCTCGGCCGGGTGACCGGGCTCGCTCGGGTCGTCGCGCTCGTCGTCGGGGTCGGGCGTCGCGTCGCGGAGCGTGGGCGCGTCGGCGATGACGTCGTCGAGCTCCGGGTCGGCGCCGGGCGGGGGCATGGCGGCGACGGTGTCGTCGCGGCCGGCGGTGCGCGCGGGCGGGTCGGCCGGGGGATGCCCCTCGCGGCCGTAGCGGGGCCGCTCGCCGGGGCGCGACCAGTCGACCCAGTAGGCCGACGAGGAGCGCACGTCCATGTGGATGAACACCGAGCGCGGATAGAAGCCGCAGCCCGTGTTGGGGAGCGTGCGGCAGTAGTCGCGCAGGACGTGGTTGGGGACGCCGCGCACCCTGAAGTCCACGGCGTGGCCGATGTTGTGGTTGGAGTGCGCCGTGTACTGCCCGCGGCGCGCCGGGCGGAAGCCCGAGATGACCTCGAGCACGCGGCCGCCGAAGTGGTCGCTCACCTGCGCGAGCTGTCGCACGAGGCGGGGGTCGATGGCGTGCGAGCGGTTGTCCGTCGAGCGCAGGAGGCTGCGCATGACGCCGAGCACGCCGCGGCCGGGGCGGCGGAGGTTGGCGGTGACGTGCTGGCTGGTGGCGAGGCGCACCAGGTTGACCAGGCCCGGGCGGCGGGCCGCGCCCCAGCGACCGGCGGCGGCGGGGCCAGGGCGGCCGCGAGCCGGGGTGACCGGCCGGCGCACGATGGGGACGCGAGCGACCGGCGCCCTCCCTGCGGAGAGCAGGGTGGCGCGCATGGCGGTCATGGTCTCCGGGCGAGCGGGAACGGTCGCGGGGCGTGCGGGAGCGGGAGCGAGCGCGCTGCCGGGGAGGCGGAGGCGCTGGTTGTGGCGGAGGGCGTAGGGCTCGTGGAGGTGGTTGCGCTCGGCGAGCTCGGCCACGCTCACCCGGTGCATCGCGGCGATGACGGAGAGCGACTCGCCGCGCTGGACCACGTGCGTGCCCGGGTCGCCCTGGGCCACCTGGGCCTGCGCTTCACGCGGGGCCGCCGTGAGGGGCAGGAGCCCCGCGAGGACGGCCAGCAGCCACACGGCGTTCAGGTCTCGCACGGACCCAGGGCCGTAGCGTGGAACCTCACGGCCGGTCAAGCCGTGGCGCCGCGGTGGAGCGACGGGTGATGGGAGGGAGAGGAGGGCGGTGGGGCTCAGCCCGCGGAGCCGTACATGGACTCGGCGATCTTGTAGGCGCTGGTCTCGAGCGCGGACAGGTAGCTCCGGAGGCTCTGGGTGTCGACGCCGGAGTCGAGGGCCGCGCGGAGGTTGACCAGGTCCTGCTCGAGGATCTGGCGCAGCTCCTCGGTGAGCACCTCGCCGTACTCGCGCACGGCGTTCTCCGAGGTGACCAGCAGCGCCTCGGCGTTGCTGCGCAGCTCGGCGTACTCGCGGCGCAGGAGGTCTTCCTGCTTGGTGTTGACGGCCTCCTCGACGAGGCGCTCGACGTCCTGCTGCGAGAGCCCGCTGCCGGCCACGATGCGCACGTCGCGGGTCTTCTTGGTGGCCATGTCCGTGGCGGTCACCGAGAGGATGCCGTTGGCGTCGATGTCGAAGGTGACCTCCACCTTCGGCACGCCGCGCGGCGCCGGGGGGATGCCCGTGAGCTCGAAGTGGTAGAGCGAGCGGTTGTCCACGGCCATCTCGCGCTCGCCCTGGAGCACGTGGATGGGCACGAAGCTCTGGTTGTCGAGCGAGGTCGAGAAGGTCTCGCTGCGGCGCGTGGGGATGGTGGTGTTGCGCGGGATGAGCGGGGTCATCACGCCGCCGGCGGTCTCGACGCCGAGCGAGAGCGGCGTCACGTCGAGGAGCAGCACGCTCTCGAGCTCGCCGCGGATGGAGGCCGCCTGCACCGCGGCGCCGATGGCGACCACCTCGTCGGGCGAGAGGCCCTTGTGCGGCGCGCGCTGGAAGAACTCCGCCACGCGCTTCTGCACGAGGGGCATGCGGGTCATGCCGCCGACCATCACCACCTGGTGGATGTCCTGCACGCCGAGGCGGGCGTCGTTGAGCGCGCGGGCGCAGGGCTCCAGGGTCTGCTCGACGAGGTCCTCGACGAGGCGCTCAAGCTCCTGGCGCTTGATGGTGCGCAGCACGTGCGCGGGGCCCGACGAGGTCGACGCGATGAAGGGGAGGTTGACCTCCGTCTCCAGCGACGAGGAGAGCTCGTGCTTGGCCTTCTCCGCGGCCTCGCGCATGCGCTGGAGCGCGAGGCGGTTGCCGCGCAGGTCGATGCCGTGCTCCTTCTGGAAGTCGCTGACGAGCAGCTCGATGATGCGCTCGTCGAAGTCGTCGCCGCCGAGGAAGGTGTCGCCGTTGGTGGCCACCACCCGGAACACCCCGCGAGTGATCTCCAGGATGGAGATATCGAAGGTGCCTCCGCCGAGGTCGTAGACGGCGATGCGCTCGTCGGCGTTGCGGTCGAGGCCGTACGCGAGCGCCGCGGCGGTGGGCTCGTTGATGATGCGCTTCACGTCGAGGCCCGCGATGCGCCCGGCGTCCTTGGTGGCCTGGCGCTGCGCGTCGTCGAAGTACGCCGGGACGGTGATCACCGCGTCGGTGACCTCCTCGCGCAGGTACGCCTCGGCGATGGCCTTCATCTGCGCGAGCACCGCGGCGCTGATCTCCGGCGGGGACATCTGCCGGCCCATCACCTCCGCCCAGGCGTCGCCGTTGGGCGAGGGGACGATCTTGTACGCCACCCGAGCGGCCTGCTTGCGCGCCTCCTCGGAGTCGAAGGAGCGCCCCATCACGCGCTTGATCGACACCACCGTGTTCTCGGGGTTCTGCACGGCCTGGCGCTTGGCCACCTGGCCGACGAGGCGCTCGCTGTTGGCCGAGAAGGCCACCACCGACGGCGTCGTGCGGGCGCCCTCGGCGTTGGGGATCACCACCGGCGCGCCGCTCTCCACGATGGCCACGCACGAGTTGGTGGTCCCGAGATCGATCCCGACGATCCTACCCATTTGAAGTCCGTTCCCCTCTTCGGATCGATCAGTTCTGCTTGATGTCGTCGTCGCCCGACGGCGCGGCCTCGGGCGCCGGCGAGGCCGGGCCCTTGGACACCGCCACCATGGCCGGCCGCAGCAGCCGCTCGCCGAGCTGGTAGCCCGGCACCAGCTCGACCGCCACGATGCCCGCTGCGTGCTCGGCGCTCTCCACCTGCTGGATCGCCTCGTGGAGGTTCGGGTCGAAGGGCTGCCCCAGGCTCTTCAGTCGCTGTCCGCCGAGGCGCTGCACGGCGTCCTCGAAGAGCTTCATCACCATCCCGATGCCGTCGGCGATGGCCTTCGCGTCGGCCCCGGTCCGGGCGTAGGCCGCGGCGCGCTCGAGGTTGTCGAACACCGGCAGCAGCTCGCGCAGCACGTCCTCGCGCCCGCGGTGCTTGGCGGCCTCCTCGTCGCGGCGGCTGCGCTTGCGGTAGTTGTCGAAGTCCGCGAGCGAGCGCATCAGATGGTCCTTGAGCTTGTCGCGCTCCGCCGTCAGCGCCGCGATCGGGTCCGCGGGCGGCACGCTCGGCGTGGCCTCGCTGACGACGTCCGCCGGGGGGGGCGGGCGGCTCTGGGTCGGGCTGGTGGAGGCAGCGGTCTCCGGGGTGTCCGAGGCGTTGCCCGGGGTCTCGGAGGCGTTGTTCTCGGAGCTGTTCTGGTTGTTCGCCATGAGGAAAAACCTGCTTCGGGGGGAACAGAGCGACGCAGGGCGCCGCAGGGTTGACCTGTCTATCATAGACCGCGAGCGCCGTGGCAAGCCTTCCGCCCTGCGCCGGACGCGGCTCGACGGAGGCTCCGCGGGGAGCGTCGAAGGGCGGAAAGAGAGGGAGAGGAAGGTCGAGGGGGGACGGAGGGGACGGAGGCGCGCGTCAGTGCGCGAGGGTCTGCACGCGGGTGATGAACGCCGCGTCGGCGATGCGGCCCACGAGGCGGGTGCGGGTGCGGGCGAAGACCTCGTTCCACTGGGCGCGCTCGGTGTCGCCCACGGTGGCCACGGTGATGCCGCGGGTGCCGATGGAGCGCACCGCCGCGGCCTCGTCGCGCCGCAGGTTCTGGATGAGCAGCTGGTGGAACTGCGTGGCCGTCTCGCGCAGGATCGTCTGCTGGTCCGCCGGGAGCGAGTTGATCTGGTTCTTGCCGAAGATGGTCGCGCCGACGACCACGTTGGTGGGCATGTCGAGCATGTGCGTGGCGCGCGTGGTCCACTGCAGCGACACCGCCGCCACCGGCGAGGTGATGAACGAGTCGACGCGGTTGGTCTGCAGCGCCGTGAGCACCTCCGGGAGCTGCATCGCCACCGGCTGCACCCCGACGGCCTCGTAGAAGCTCGGCATCACCAGGTCGTCGCGCCAGACGTACGGGTGCGTGCCGCGCATGTCCGCCGGGACGCGGATGGGGGTGCGGGAGAAGATCCGGGCGAAGCCCACGTCGGCCCAGCCCATGAACGCGAAGCCCGCGGCGTCGAAGGCGTGGACGATGTCCGTGTTGGTGCCCGCGCGCGCCGCGTCGAGCTGCGCGTACGAGCGGAACATCCCCGGCATCTGGAAGACCAGCGCCGGGCGGTGCACCTGCGCGAGGCCCACGGCGGTGACCGAGCCCGCGTCGAGGCGGCCCGCGCGGATCTTGCGCACCACCTCGGACTCGTCGCCCTGCACGCCGCCGGGGTAGATGCGCAGCGAGAGGGCCTTGTTGGTGCGGCGTCGCAGCTCGCGGTTCCACGCCTCGAGCACGCGCATCCACGTCGAGCCCGCGGGGGCGAGCGTCGCCAGCGAGAGCGTGCGGGTCGTCGCGGGCGCAGGGGCCGGCTGGGCCTCGACGGCGCGGCCCGCGAAGAGCGCCCCGAGGGCGCCGAACCCGACCGCCAACAGAGCCAACCGATAGCGCTTCATGGTGAGTCTCTCTCCTGCGAAGGGATTACTGGTTCCCGCCGAGACGCTGCGCGGAGGGAGGTTGATTCAATGGGTGGGCGGCGGACCTTAGGGAGCGGGCGGGGTCGCGCCCTCGGCGGGCGGGGTCGCGCCGTCCGCGGGGGGGGTCGCGCCCTCGGCGGGCGGGGTCGCGCCGTCCGCGGGGGCGGCGGTGTCGTCGGCGGGGGCGATGAGGTCGTCGATCTGCGCGAGGTAGCGGCGGGCGCGGCGCTTGGCGATCTGGTTCGCGAGGCGCTGCTCGGGCATCACGTCGCCGGCGTCGATGACCTCCTGGAGGAGGCGGGTGAAGAGCGCTCGGTCCTGCACCATCACCGCGTACACCCGGGCCATCATGACCTTGTACGTGAGGAAGTTGCCGTGCGTGCGCGCGATGGCCGTCTCGAACATCTCGCGCGCCCGCGCCGGGTCGCCGCCGAGGGAGGCCGAGGTGCGGGCGTGGTACGAGCCCATCGCGGCGTAGGGAGCGTAGTTGTTGAAGGTCGGGTCGAGCGCGAACACCCGCTCGAAGCAGGCGATGGCGAAGGGCAGGTCGGCCAGGACGTCGGGGTCTTCCTTGTTCAGGCTGATGTGCTGCGCCCAGTTGTAGCCGAGCCAGAACACCATCCCGGCCTGATCCTGGTCGTCGAACTGCTGGAGGTAGGCGCGCCACGCGTCGATGCCGCGGCCGTAGGCCCCACGGGCGCCGCCGTCGCCGTCCTCCTCGAGCGTGAGCGCCTCGAAGCCGACCTGCTTGCCGCGGATGAACGCGAGCGAGGCGCGGTTGCGGTAGTACTCGATGCGCGCCTCGTCGTCGGCGACCTCGGCCTCCTCCATGCGGTCGACGAGGAACCCGAAGCCGAAGGAGCCCAGCGCGCGCGCCAGGTTGCCTCGCAGCAGCTGGTTCTGCGGGATCACCAGCAGCAGGCCCTCCATCTGGGTGATGGCGTAGGGCAGCGCGGCCTCGGCCGTCGCAGGGTCGCTGAACGCCTGCATGGCGGGCGACGCCTGGTTCATGATCTTCGCGGTGGAATTCGCGGCCAGCCTGGCGAGACATCCCGTCTGCCCGAGCGCGATTGCCGCGACCAGGAACCCCGTATGAAAACGTCGCATGGCGAAAGGGGTTAGACCTGATGCCCCTTCCGTGTCAACGGCCACGAAGAGGCCGCCGCGCGAAGTGGCTTTGGGGGTACTGTGCCTCCTCCCTGGCGACCACCGCCGGGAGGCCACACGCACCAGGACATGCCACTCCCCACGCGGCCACCGACCCGACGCGCCCTGCTCCTCAGCCTCGCGCTCGCCCTCTCCCTCGCGCCCGCCGCGCAGGGCACCACGCTCGTCGCGCGGCCGCTCGACGCGATGATCCGCGAGGCCGACGCGGTGGCCCTGGTCACCACCCCCGGCGCGCTCAGCCCCCGCTCTCGCTGGGTCGACGGGCGCATCGTGACGGAGCTCGACGTCTCCGTCATCGAGACCCTCCGCGGCGATCTCCCGGTCGGGCCCCTCACGCTCCGCCTCCCCGGCGGCACCGTCGGGGGCGTCACCCAGCACCTCCCCGGCGCCGCGGCCTTCACCCCCGACGGCGCCTGGATCCTCCTGCTCCGCCGCCTGCCCGACGGGGCGTACACGGTCTTCGACCTGTGCCTGGGCCAGCTCCCGGTGGCCCTCGACCCGGCCACCCGCGCGCCCGTCGTTCGGCCCGCCCCCACCGCCGGCGTCACCCTCATCCCCGACCCCCGCGTCGACCCCGCCCTTGCGACCGCGAGCTCCGCGCTCCAGGAGATTCCTGCCGAGGGAATGCGCGTCGAGCGCTTCTCCTCCCTCGTCCGCGCGCTCCCGCGCTGAGACCCGACGCGCATGCGCCTGCTCCCCGCCGCCCTGGTCCTCGCTCCGCTGATCGTGCTCAGCCCCGCGGCGTCGGAGGCCTATTGCCGCACCACCACCTGCGGCGCTCAGCCCGACCCCACGGTCTGCCCCACCTGCGGCAACGCCATCGCGTGGGACCGCTCCTGCATCGCGCTCCGCGTCGACCCCCGCGTGCTCCCCACCGACATCACCGCCGCGGCCTTCCACGGCCACGTCGTCGACTCGGCCCGCGCCTGGGCGTCGTCCACCTGCCCCTCGAGCGCGCTGCACCCGGCCTTCACCATGACCGTGCTCGACGACTTCGCCGTGCCGGTGGGCTACTTCGAGGCGTCGCCCAACACCAACACGGTCACCTTCCGCGACCACTGGGGCGACGACGCCTTCCACGCGCCCGACGCCGCGGCCATCACCATCGTCACCTTCACCTCGCCGAGCGCGCGCATCCTCGACGCGGACACGGAGCTCAACCTCCGCACCGCGTCCAACCCGCGAGGCTTCGTCTTCGCCACCGACGGGCGCACCAACGCCGCCGACCTGCCCACCATCGTCACCCACGAGATCGGCCACACGCAGGGCCTCGCGCACTCCTCCGAGCGCAGCGCCGTCATGTGGTACTCCGCGGGCCGCGGCGAGCAGCGGCGAGTGCCCACCCTCGACGACCGCGCGGGCCTCTGCGCCATCTATCCGCCGCGCACTGTCGAGGCCTGCGTCCCCGACCCGGGCCTCGTCGTCTACGGCGGCGGCGGGCTCTCCTGCGGGGTCTCCGCCCGCTCGCACACCCGGCCCTGGGGGCTGCTCCTCGCGCTCGCCGCGCTCGTCACTCGTTGGGGCCGTGCCAGCTCCGGCCCTCGTCGCGCGACTCCAGCAGGTGCAGGCCCGTCGCGGTCGTGACCGCCAGCAGCACCCTCGCCGCGTCGGCGTAGAGCTCGACCCCCTGCACCAGCCCGCCGTGCTGCGCCGCCGCGGCGTCGAGCAGCACCCGCTCCTCTCCCCACGCGGCCTCGCCCGCGCCCCGGCGCCGCACGCCCACCACCGTGCCGCTCGCCCTCGCGCTCACCAGCGCGCCTCGCGCCGTCCTCGCGAAGCGCAGCGGCCACTCGGGGTGCATCCTTCGACCGCCGCTCGCGGTTGGCGTCACGTACACCGGAAGGTCGACCGGCTGCGGGGTCACCGGCGCCTCGACGGACGAGCACCCGTCCGCGCCGCACCACACCACCGGGCTCGACCGCGGGCGCTCGCGGCCGTGCAGCAGCAATCCCCCCGCGTCGCAGCGCAGCGTGGCCGACTCGTCGAAGCGCCGCCCCGCTGGCGCCCGCGCGCTCCACACCTCCGTCGCGGCGCCCGCGTCCACCGTCGCGAGCCGCCAGCCGTCGCGCGCCGTCACCGCCAGCCAGAGCGTCGAGCCCGTGCGGCACATGGAGAGCCCCGGCCGCCGGTCGTGCGAGCGCCACCCGTCCGGGACCGCCACCGGCAGCACCGCGGCCCTCGCCCCGACCGTCGCGCGCACCACGCGCACCGTCGCCCCGTCGCCGTCCGGCGCCGTGTACGCCGCGAACACCGCGGAGGTCCCCTCGCCCACGGCGATGTGCTCGTCCACCGTGGGGCTTACCGGACCGGGTATGAGCCGCACCGCCGTGGCCGGGTCGCGGCCCGCCACCGGGAGCCTCGCGAGCACCGGACCGTGGCCCCGCACGGCCTCGCCCAGCCAGAACACCCCGTCGCGCACCACCCCGTCGAGCAGCACCCCCGAGGCGTCGACCCCCGCGGGCGGAGCCGCGATGCGAGCGACCCCGAGCGCCGCGTCCACGCCGTCGAGGAGCACCGGGGAGAGCCCGTCGCCGCGGCCGTCCTCCGGGAGCACGCGCACCAGGCCCGAGGGGCCCAGCGACCACGCGCGCGCCTCGTCGCGGGCCCGCACCGTCACCGAGGGCGTCGCCCCCGTGAGCGACACCGCCGAGATCGCCGGCAGGGGCGTGCCCACCAGGAACCTCCGCGGCCCGCCGAGCGGCAGCGGGAAGAGGCCCGGCACCTCGACGCTCAGCGGCGCCGGGAGCGGGTCCACCATGGGCGCCCGTCGGCCCTTCGACTCGAAGACCATGGCGCTCCCCGTGGCCAGGTCGATCTCCGCCGCGGTGCGAGCCAGCAGCTCGGCCACCAGGTCGAGGTCCGCCTCCGGGTCGCCCGCCCGCACCTGCCACACCAGGCCCACGCGGGACATCGCGCGGGTCAGCTCCCCCGCGCGGCGGGCCACCTGGGTGCGCGCCACGCCGGGCCGGCCGGTGACGTCCACCGCGGCGCCCTCCACGGTCAGCGCGCGGGCCAGCGGGAGGCAGCCGTCGATCCAGCTCGGCGACGGGGTGAGCGAGGTGTCCATCGCGAGGCGACGCAGCCGCCGTCGGGTCTCGTCCACGTGGTCGACGCGGCGGGCTCCCTCCGGGCCGACGAGGCAGAGCCCCAGGGCGGCGAAGCGCTCTCGCTCGCTGCGACCCGCGCGGGCGGCCGTGCGGCGGCGCCAGTGCTCGACCCCGTAGGCGAAGACCCCGATCGCCGCGAAGGCCAGCAGCGTCGGGTGGGAGTTCGAGCGGCGCATCGGAGTGGGAGGGAGACGATCGTAGCGGCGCGGGCGCGGTCCCGCCATGCGATCGACGTGATAGACCCCCAACCGAGACCCGATGGACGTCACCCTGAACGACGCGAACGCGCTGCTGGCCGTGGCCCGGGAGTCCGCCGCGGTGCTGATGGAGGGCTTCCGCCGCCCCGGCGAGGTGGAGTTCAAGGGCCCCATCGACCTCGTCACCCGCTGGGACCGCGCCAGCGAGGACGCCCTGCGCGCCGCCCTCGCCCAGTCCTTCCCGGGCCTCCTCCTCGTGGCCGAGGAGAGCGCCGGGGCGGTGGTGCCCGACGGGCTCGCGCTCTGGGCCGATCCCCTCGACGGCACCACCAACTTCGTCCACGGGCACCCCTTCTTCGCGGTGTCCATCGGGCTCGCGGAGGGCTCCTCGCTGCTCGCCGCCGCGGTGGTGGCGCCCGCCCTGGGCCTGGAGTGGCACGGCGCCCGGGGGCGCGGCGCGTTTCGCAACGGCATACCCTGCCGGGTAAGCGCGACCGCCTCGCTGGACCGCTCGCTGCTCGCGACGGGCTTCCCCTACGACAACGCCACCAACCCCTTGAACAACTTCGCCGAGTTCGCGTCGCTCACGAAGCGCTCCCGGGGCGTGCGCCGCTGCGGGGCCGCCGCGCTCGACCTCTGCCTCACCGCCGACGGCACCTTCGATGGCTACTGGGAGCGCTTCCTCAAGCCGTGGGACCTCGCCGCGGGCGCGTTGCTGGTCAGCGAGGCGGGCGGGCGCACCTCGGACCTCGACGGCGCCCCGGCGGACTTCCGCGACGGGTGGATGGTCGCGAGCAACGGCCGGGTGCACGACGAGCTGGTCTCGGCGCTGGGTGAGGTCCGCCGCGGCACCGGGTGACGCAGCCCGCGGGCTGCGGTAGTAGCCCCCTCCCATGACCCGACCGTTCGTGGGACGCTGGCAGGGGATCACCATGGCCGCGCTGCTCTCCGCGGGGTGCGGGGCGCGCACGGGGCTGCGCGTCGACCCGCCGCCGCCCGTGGACGCCTCGGTGGACGCGCCGCTCGCTCCGGAGCCCCGATGCCGTGCGCTACGCGTCCGCGCCCGCGTCACCACCGAGGCCGCGCTGCGGCTGGTGGTGGACGAGGTCACACCCCGGTCGAGCGGGTACACCTGGGCGCTGCGGCAGGCCCCGCGTCGGTCTCGCGCGACGGTCACCTCCTCGGGCGACGACCGCGCATCGCTCACGCCCGACGTCGAGGGAACCTACGACCTGCTGGTCACCACGCCCTACCGGCTTCGCAGCGGCGAGGCGCTCTCCTGCCCGGTGACGGTGCTGGCCGACCCGCTCGATCCGTTGTGCCCGGGTGATGCGCTGGAGGAGCCCACCGTCGCGGCGCTCACCCGCTCCCAGGCGCAGCTCGCGCTCGACCCCGCGTGGTCGACGCCGCGCGTGACCGAGGACCCGTCGCGCTCCTTCGCGGCGCTCGCGACGGACGCGCCCTCGGACGACGTGGCGGCGCTGGTGATGGAGCTGCCCGAGTCGCGCTCGCTCTCCGAGGCCGCGGGGATCTGGGAGGGGCGCATCGCGGCCAGCGTGGGCGCGGTGCCGGTGCTGGTGGGCCGAGAGGGGCGCACGGACGAGGGCTGGGCGCTGCGGCGGAGCTCGTTCCGGCTGAGCTCGCTGGAGACCTCGGCGGCGGTGGTGCGGGACCGCGTGGCGCGCGACGTGGCGGGCCTCAACCCGGGCCCGTCGCGGCCGGGCTTCAGCGGGTCGCGGAGCTTCACCCTCGAGGTCAGCACCGTGCTTCGGCCGGAGCTCGGTCGGGCGATCATCCTGGTGGCGGCCGCGCCGGAGGGGCGCTTCGACGACGTGCGCTCGGCGACGGCGATCCGGCTGCAGGACCTCACCAACGCGACGGGACTCGCCGACGGGAGGGCGGTGCTCGACACGCTCTGCCAGCGCATCGTGGCGACGCGCAACGTGAGCGCGGACTTCCTCTGGCTGGTGGACACCTCTCGCTCGATGGAGGACGACCAGGAGCGGCTGGGCAACGTGGCCGCGCGGTTCTTCCGGGAGATGAGCGCCGCGGGCATCGACCTGCGCGTGGGCGTGGTGCAGGCCGGCAGCGCCGCCGCGGGGCCGGACCTCGACAACCCCGGCTTCGCCTGGATCAACGGAGCGGACCCCGACGGCGCTCAGCAGCTCGCCTGGGCGGTGACCTACCAGCGCTACAGCAACGACGTGCGCGACACGCGGCAACCGTATCCCCTGGAGGGCGGCGAGGAGGAGCCCCTCGCGGCAGCGGTCACCACGGCGCAGGCGATGGACCGCCGCACCATGGACCCGGACGACCGACGGCGCTTCCGCGCGGGGGCGCAGCGGGTGGCCTTCCTGGTGACCGACGAGGCGGGCACCAACGACGACCAGCGCTACTTCGCCAACGACCGGGTGCGCTGGGGCGCTCTGCGCGAAGACCGGGTGCGCGCGGTGACCCGCTGGTTCGGCACCAACGGCTGGCAGACCTTCGCCATGGCCAACCTGTTCTCGCGCTCGACCTGCCCCTCGACGGACAACTTCGTCCCCTGCGTGGTGACCGGCAACGGCGGGGCGTACATCCCGATCAGCAGCGCCACGGACGCCGAGGTCTCCGCGGCGCTCTCCCGCATCACCGACGCGGTGGCGGGCGCGGCCAGCGAGTTCCAGGTGACCGTGCCGCCCATCTCGGCCTCGCTGAGGGTGCGCGTCGACAGCGCCCTCACGCCCCGCTCGCGGGCCGACGGCTTCGACTACGACGACGCCGCGAGGACCATCCTCTTCCGCGGCGCGACCTACCGCCCCAGGCGCGGCCAGGCCGTGCGCGCGGCGTACTTCCGCTGGCGCTAAACCCCTACGCGGGAGCCTCTTCCAGCATCGCGTGAAGCTTCAGCACCGTGGCCCAGTTGCGAGAGGTCGCCCCGTCGCGCAGGGCCTTGTTCATCGCCGTGATGACCTCGCTCTGGAGGACTCCGTGGGCGCTCCAGGTGTAGACCACCCGCTCGCCCAGGTGCAGCGCGTCGGGGGACCAGTCGCGGGCCGCCAGCGGCGCCAGCTTCGCCAGCGAGGCCGGGTCGCTCACGAAGGTCACCAGGTACTTCGACGGGTCCGTGGCCACGGCTTCGAAGGGGTGTGCCCGCACCGCCGCGGCGAGCTCCTCCGCGGAGACCACCAGCACCTTCGCGCTCAGCCCTAGCTTCGCCGCGAGGGCCTCCTCGATGCGCTTCGCCGCGTCCCCGCGCGCCGTCGACGGGACGCCGAACACCACGTTGCCGCTGTTGAGCAGCGTGCGAGCGTCGCGGTAGCCGAGGCCCTCCACCAGCGCGCGCAGGTCGGCCATCGCCACGCGCTTGGCCTTCCCGACGTTGATCCCCCGCAGCAGCGCGACCGCCTTCTTCATCCTCCAACACTCCTCTCCATCGAACACGGACCCATCGCATGGAGGAGGCTCCCGGGGACAGTCGTTGTAGGCTGCGCGCCAACACCCCCGATGGCCGATCGCCCCGCCCCGAAGCCCCCGCTGCCGCAACACCCCACCCTCCGATCCGCCCGACGGATGCTCGTGCTGGGAGGGGTCTACCTCGGCCTCGGCCTCGGGGTGATCGCGGCCTTCCATGGGATGGCCGTCGTCGGGGCGCTGTCCGCGCTCTTCGGCTCGCTCATGATCGGACTCGGGCTGCGGCAGCGGCGCATCGGGCCCGCGGTGATGCTCAACAACGCCGCGCACGACCTGCTCACGCAGGGCCGCTACGACGAGGCGATGGCGCTGCTCGACACCATCCCCCCGGAGAGCCGCGGGGGCCTCGTGGGCATGGCCGCCCTCTCGCAGCGCGCCTACGTGCTCTTCGCGAGGGGCGACGCCGCGGGCGCGGTGGCCGTCTCCGCCGAGGCGCTCGCGCTCAAGGCCCCGCTCTTCGCGCGAGCCCAGGGAGAGCAGTACCAGCTGGTGCTCCGGGCCAACCGGGCGCTGATGCTCGCGGCCGCGGGCGAGGCCGCCATGGCCCGGGAGGAGGCCGCCCGCGTCGACGCCTCGCCGCACGTGCAGCCGCTGCTCAAGGGCATCACCGCCCTGGCCCGCGCGGTCACCCACGCGCGCTCCGGGGAGCGCGAGGCCCTGGTCGGGGAGCTCACCCGCTCCCGCTCGCAGCTCGATCAGCTCAGCGGCCGCGAGGCCATGCTGGTGCGCGCCCTCGGCCGGCTCGCGGCGGTGCCCGCGGGCAGCGCCTACCGGGCCCCGGCCTCACGGGAGGGCGAGCTCTCCGCCGCCGCCCGATGGATCGTCACGGTGGTCCCGCAGGCCGCTCCCTTCGCGCCGCGCGCCGCGGAGCGGGCCCTCGCGGTCGACCCGGGCCGCCTCCCGGTGGCCTCCGCCGAGGCCCGCGCCCGCGTGCTCGCCGACCGCGCCCTCGGCAAGAAGCTCGCGCCCGACCCCCGCAAGCGGATGGTGCTCGTCGTGGCCGTGACCACGGGGATCGCGGTCGCGGTCATCCTCTCTCGCGGGGCGATGCCTCCCGCCGCGGGCCCGTGGCTGATGTCCGCGATGCTGGTCTCGCTGGTCGCGCTCGCGGTGCGTCGCAACCGGGCGCTCGACCGCGCCATCCGGGAGGCGAGGTCCCTCTACGCCGACGGTCGCGTCGAGGAGTCCGACGCGAGGCTCGATCGGGCCGCCAAGGCCACCACGCACGCCCACGCGGCCATCGCCCTGCTCGACCTCGCCGAGCACGCCGAGCGGCGCGACGACCTGCCCGCGGCGCTCGCGCTCTGCGACCGGGGCCTCGGGCGGCTGCTGAAGAGCGCCGCCGTGAGCGCCAGCATGAGCGACATCCTGGTGCCGTCGCTCATCGCCCTGCGAGCGCGGGTGCTCGCCGCCATGGGCCGCACCGACGAGGCCCTGGCCGAGCTCGACGTGATCGCCACGGAGCACCCGACCTTCCCCTTCGCCACGGGCGCCTCGCTGGTGGTGCGCGTGCTCGTGGCGCTGCGCCTGGGCGACCGCGAGCTGGCCCGCGACCTGGCCCGCACGCGGGCGACGGACACCCGCCTGCCCCGCCACGCGGAGCTGCTCTTCGACCTGCTGCTGGGCGAGGCCGGCTGGTTCGAGGCCGACGGGGAGCGCGAGCGCATCGAGGCGGAGCTCTCGGCCCACCCGGGCGTCCGGGCGTGGATCGACCGCGTCGCCCCAGGGCTCACGGCCCATCGCGCCGCGACCACGGGCGTGCGCATCAGCGACCTGGGAGGCACCGCGGACGCCGAAGCCCACGGCCTCGACGCGGCGGCCGACTCCCCGAGAGGGACCAGCCGCGAGGGCTGAGCCTCCTCCCGGCACACCCGCTGCAGCACCGAAGGTTCTTCATGGAAGTTCGGAGGCTGACATGAAGATCCTTTCACCCCGCGCCCACGGTTATCTCGACCTCGTGTTCATCGCCGGCTTCGTGCTGGCGCCCGCGGTGCTGGGCTTCGGCTCACGGGCCGCGTCGCTCTGCTACGTGCTGGCGGCGCTCCACACGGCGATCACCCTGCTCACGGCCTTCCCGATGGGGCTGCTGAAGATGGTCCCCTTCCCGGTGCACGGGGGCCTGGAGGCCCTGATGGCGCCGCTGCTGGTGGCCGCGCCCTGGCTCGTCGGCTTCTCCCGGGTGGGCTCCGCGCGGATCTTCTACATCGCCGCGGGCATCACGCTGGCGGCGGTGTGGCTGCTCACCGACTACAAGGCCGACGTGCCCTCCGACGATCACCTGCCGCACGGGCGGCTCCCGGTCTGATCGCCCGGCGCAGGTCCGCCCCGGTCGTGACGGATTGCCACAAGCCGTGTGGTCATCGAAGGGATTGGAGAGGAGGTCGAAGGAGGGGGGAGAGGGGAGGAGAGGGCGGCGCTCAGTGCGAGGGGCCGCTGCCGCCGCCGGACAGCTCCATGAGCTCGTGGCGCGCGCGCTCGCTCGCCTCGGCCACGCGGGTCTGGCGCCGTAGCGAGTGCAGCGAGCCGCGGTCGAGCAGCACCCTGAACCCGCGGAAGGCCATGTCGCGGCGGTACGCGTCGCTGCCCATGGCCGCCTCGCGCATCAGCCGGCGCACGTCGTAGGCGCTCACGCCCATGGCGTTGTCCCACCCGCTGCGCAGCCGCTGGGTGAGCCAGTTGACCGCCCAGCCGAAGTGCTTGTTCTGCTTGCCCGCGTCGAGCAGCGTCGCCACCTCGATGCGGCGGAACACCCGGCCGTCCTCGAACATCGGCGCCGTCAGCGGCAGCAGCGACCAGTTCTCCTGCACCGTGGCGTTGTTGGCGCCGCCGCCCGCGCCGCGAGGAGCGAACTCGTTCTGCAGCATGCCCGCGAGCTCGTCGTTGCCCACCAGCACGTCGAGCAGCGCGTTGGCCGCCCTCGCGTTGCCGCCCAGCACCACCGCGATCGCCGCCGCGAAGCGCACGCCCGCGTCCTGCGGCTCCGTCGTCTGGAGCAGCGGGATCAGCGTGTCGCTCGTGGCCTCGTTGGCCCCGAAGCCCGCCGCGATGGCCGCGCCGCGCATCACGTCGGGGTTGGTCCCCCGGCGCAGGTAGGTCTGCACGAGGCGCGTGGCGATCTCCGGAGTGGCCCGGCCGCGCAGCGCGTAGATGTAATAGATCCGGGCCTCCTCGGGGACGTGCGTGTCCGTCGCCTTGGCGGCCATGTCGTTGAGCGCGGCGTCGTCGGCGACGGCGGCCAGGGTGTAGCCCGCCTCCTCGCGGAGCGAGCGGCGGTCGTTGGGGTCTTCGACGATGCGGCGCAGCTCGCGCACGGCGGCGGCGCGGGCGGCGGGCGCGACCGGGGTCGAGCCGTAGGTCATCCACGCGAGGGCGCGGATGGCCGTGCGACGGGAGTTGAGCACCGGCTCGTCGACCACGGTCTCCTCGACCATGTGCAGGTTGGCCGGCATCCGGACCATCGGGAGCACGCGGCTCGCGCACTCGGGGCTGTGCAGCGCGCAGAGGGCCACCGCGGCGCCCTCCATGGCGTCGGGCTGCGAGAGGAAGGGGGCCACCACGCTCGCCACCGAGGGGTCGCCGGAGCGGGAGAGCGCGATGATGGAGGGCGTTCGCACGAAGTCTCCGTGCGGGTCGCGCACGATGGCGAGCAGGCCCTCCTTGGCGCGCGCCGAGGCGCCCGGGACCTGCCGGATCAGGTCGAGCGCCTGCTTGGCCTCGGAGGTGGCGTTGGGGTCGGTGTGCGTGAGCGCGTGCGTGGCGTACGCGAGCAGCCCGTCGACGGAGCGGGGGTCGCCGATCTCCGCGAGGCCGAAGACCGCGTTGCGCTTCATGCCGACGGAGACCTCGTCGGTGCCCGAGGCGATGTTGAGCGCCTCGAAGAGGGCGTCGCCGCCGTCGGGGTCGCGCTGGTCGCGCAGCAGCCGCGTGGCCGTGGCGCGGGTGGGGAGGTCCTGCGCGCTGTGGATGATGACCCCGAGGCCCTGCGCCCCGGAGCTCACCGCCAGCGCCGAGAGCACGCCCTCGCGCGCGTCGGGGTGCGCGTTGAGGAAGCGCACCAGGGGCTCCGCGGCGCGAGGGTCGCCGGTGCGGCCGAGGCCGATCGCGGCCTCGCGGGCGATGCTGACGTCGGGGTTCTGCACCAGGATGGTGAGGTCATCGAGCACCTCGGGGGTGCCGATCTCCGCGAGGGAGAGCGCCGCGAGGCGGAGCGAGGTGGTCGAGCGCGAGGTGACCAGCTCGTGGAGGCGCTCCCGGCCGGCCATGCGCGCGACGAGGGCGGGGTCGAAGATGCGCCGGCCGTCGAGGTTGGTGACCGTCTGGAGCTTGTTCTCCTCGAGGAGCTGCCGCACCACGGGCCATGCCTGGGGCTCCTGGAGCACCACGAGGGCCCAGGCGATCTCCAGCTTCTCGGTGGCGGGGTCGGCGGTGGGGAGGATGGCGAGCAGCGGGGCCCTCGCCGGGGCGGCCGCGGGGAGGCCGATCTCCGCGAGCCCGAGGGCGGCCTGCTTGCGCCCGGCGCCCGGCTCGGAGAGGCCCGCGATGAGCATCGGGACGGACTCCGGGTCGTTGAGCTGCGCCAGGAGCCGGCGCGCGGCCTGGCGGACGCTGCGGGAGGGGTAGCGCTCGTAGACCTCGCGCACGAGGCGGGCAGTCTCGGCGTTGGGGAGGTTGCGCTCGGTGATGGCGGTGAGCTCGGCGCGGCCGCGGGTGAGCGCGTCGGCCTCGGCCTGCTCCTGCCGGGCGGTGTTGAGCATGTAGTACCCGGTGCCGCCGCCGACGCCGAGCACGGCGATGATGCCGAGCCAGCCGATGGGGCTCACGCGACGGTTGATGCGCCGGACGGCCTCGTCGTCGCTGACCATCGCCCCGCCATCCCCGGAGGGCTCGTCGGGCAGGTCGGGAACTTCAGGCAGGTCGTCGTGGTCGCCCGGATCGCTCGTACGCATGATGGCTTCAGTCCCTCCTAGCCGTGGATTTCGCGCGCGGACTCTAGATCAGCCCTGCGCGCCAACACAACCGCGCAACCGACCGCCGCGCCGCTCAGCGACCGAAGGCCTCGACCAGCCGCGTATGGAGCCCCTCCACCTGCGCCCGCAAGGCCTCGCGGTCGCCCGAGTTGTCGATCACCTCGGTGGCCACCGCGACCTTCTTCTCCAGCGGCCACTGCGCGTCGATGCGCGCCTGCGCCGCCGCGGCGTCGATGCCGTCCCGGGCCATGAGCCTCGCCCGCTGCACCTCCGGGCGCGCGGTCACCACGATGAGCCCGCCCATCGCCCGGTGCGCGCCGTTCTCCACCAGCAGCGCGGCCTCGTACACCACGAAGCCTCGGCCCTCCGCGGCCAGCGCCATGAACCGCTCCGCGCTCCACCGCGCGATACGCGGGTGCAGGATCGCGTTGAGCTTCAGCCTCGCCTCTTCATCGCCGAAGACCCGCTCTCCCAGGCGCTTTCGGTCGAGCGATCCGTCCGGGGCGAGCACCTCCTCGCCGAAGGCCGCGACCACCTCCGCGAGCCCTTCGCTCCCCGGGGCCACGACCTCCCGGGCCCCCTGGTCGGCGTCGACGATGGCGACGCCCCGCTCGGCCAGCAGCGCCGCCACGGCGCTCTTCCCACACGCGATCCCGCCCGTCAGACCGATGACCTGCATAGAGGCCGTGGGGTGTACCGCACTCGCGCGATTTTCGCGTCCCGGGCCTCGGCGACGGTACGGTGCCGCCCGCCAACGGTGAGCGACCAGACCGACCAGAACCCTTCGAGCCAGGTGATCCACGTCGACTTCGGCCGCGGCCGGCGGGTCGAGGACGCCGTGCGCCGCCCTCCGACCGCCGAGACCCCGGGCACCGACACGGTGGCGAGGCTCTTCTCCGCCCGCGAGGTCGCGGAGATCCTGAAGCTCCGCCCGGGACGTCTGGCGAGCTGGGAGCGCATGGGCATCGTGGCCCCGAGCGCCCGCGTGGGGCACCGCCGCGCGTACACCTTCGCCGACCTGCTGGCGGCGCGCACCACCCGGCGGCTGGTGGACGCTGGCGTCTCGCTCCGCTCGATCCGCCGCGCGGTGGAGTCGCTGCGCACCACCGAGCCCGGCATGGCGCGGCCGGTCACCGACGCTCGCCTCGGGGCCGAGGGGCACCAGCTCGTCGCCCGCCAGGACGGGGCCCGCTTCGACCCGGTGACGGGCCAGCGGCTGCTCGACTTCGAGCTGAGCTCGCTGCGCGAGGACGTGGTGCGCGCGCTGCGACCGCAGCCCTCGAAGCGCCAGCGCGACGCCTACGCCCACTACCTGGAGGGCCTGCGCCTGGACGAGGAGGAGACCACCCGCGACCGCGCGGAGCTGGCCTACCGCAAGGCCATCGACCTGGACCCGCGGCTGGCCACGGCGCTTACCAACCTGGGTAATCTCCGGCTGGTGGCGGGCGACCGCGCGGAGGCCGAGTCGATGTACCGCCGGGCCATCGCGGCGGACCCGTCGCAGGCCGAGGCGCCGTACAACCTGGCCTACCTGCTGGTCGAGCGGGGGGTGCACCGGGAGGCGGTTCCGCTGTTCGAGCGGGCGCTGTCGCTGAAGCCGGACTTCGCGGAGGCGCACTTCAACCTGGCCATGGCCCTCACGGAGATCGGCCAGAAGGAGAAGGCGCGCGCGCACTGGCAGCGGTACCTCGCGCTGGATCCGAAGGGGCCGTGGTCGAACGTCGCGAGGCAGCACCTGCGCGACGAGCCCGCGGGGTGAAGCGGAGGGCGGCGCGACGGAGGGGGACCCGTGGTGCGAATCGCGCCCCGCGGGTACTGTCGCCACGGAGGAAGCGACCCCGATGCTGTCCCGTCTGTTCCATGCCGTGGTGATCGTCGGCGTCTCGCTCGGCTGCAGCAGCTCCGTGACCGACGCCACTACCATCTCTCCCGTCGGCCACGACGCCGCCCCGACCGACGCCGACACCCCCGTCGCCCCGACCGATGTCGTCGCCCTCCCCGACGTCGTCGTCCTCCCCGACGTCGTCGCCCTCCCCGACGTCGCCGCCCTCCCCGACGTCGCCGCCCTCCCCGACGTCGCCGCCCCGATCGACACCGCCGCCCTCCCCGACGTCAGCGCCCTCCCGGACAGCGGTCCTGCGACGGACGTCAGCGAGCCCTCGGACGTCGACGCGGTCCTCGACGCGACCGCCGACCAGGACGCGGGCGCACCCCTCGACGCCGTGAGCGCGCCCGACGCGACCGCCGCGGCGGACGCGGCCGACACCCGCGACGTCGAAGTCGGCTGGCACCCGACGAAGTAGCCGCCGATGGCCATCCGACCCGACGGGCGCTGGGGGGGACAGGTCACCAGCCGCGCGCTCCCCGACGACCCCTCGATCGAGCGCCTCACCGACGCCGATCGCCTCGCCATCGAGGCCGTCTGGATCGGCCGGGCCGCCTCCGAGCGACGCGTGGCGACCTCCTTCGAGCTGGTGCGCGACGCGCTGTCCGAGCTCGGCGCCGCGCCCGAGCTGGTGCGCCTCGCCGACCGCGCCGTCGACGACGAGCACCGCCACGCCGAGCTCTGCCGGCTCGTCGCCTCCCGCTTCGCCGGTCGAGAGCTCGACCCGCCCGCCCTTCTGCCCCACGACCACCCCCGCCACCCGTCGGCCTCGCCCTCGCTGCGCCGAACGCTCTGGGTGGTCGGCCACTGCCTGCTCAACGAGACCACCGCGAGCGCCTTCCTGGAGGTGACGCTGGAACACACCACCGGGGCGCTCGCGCGGGCGGCGTGTCGAGAGCTGCTCTCCGACGAGATCGACCACGCGCGCCTCGGCTGGGCGCACCTGGCCGCGGTGGGTCCGGACGTGCGCGCGGAGGTGGGGCGCTGGCTGCCGAGGCTCGCCCGGGCCAACCTGCGGATCTGGCGAGCCTCGCCCCGTCCGGCGGCGCTCACCGACGCGGTGGTCGCGCACGGCCACCCCCCTCCCGACGTGCTGGAGGCGGCGCTCTTGGCCGCCACGAGGGAGCTCATCGTCCCGGGCTGCGCGAGCCTCGGGCTCGACACGAGCGAGGTGACCGCCTGGCTCGACGCAGGCGCCCCGACCTGACGCGCCGCCTCGCTGCCCCGCGGCCGAGCCTTGTGGGCCTCCCACGCTCGATGATACTCGCCGCGCCATGAAGACCTGGACCTTCCCCGCGGCGTTGCTTCTCTCCCTGGTCGCGTGCCAGGGCTCGACCCAGCGCCAGGGCGTCGGCGCGCCTCCCTCCTCGCCTTCGAGCGCGGCCAGCGCCGCCCCCTCCGACGCCGGAACCGAAGCCGCTCCGGCGACCGCGGCGTGCGAGTCGGCGGCCTCGTGCGACCCGTGCCTCGCACTGTCGGGCTGCAACTGGACGGGCGACCATTGCCTCCGCGCCTGCCTCGCGGACGCGAGCTGCTTCGGCCCCGGCAACCCCTCGGCCCCGCGATGTCCCGCCACGGCGGAGCCCGACGCGAGCGCCCCCGCCGCCGCGCCCCCGCTGGTCGGCGTTCGCACGCTTGCGTTCCGCGCGGGCCCGCCCCCTCCCGTCGGCGTGAACGGAGCGCACGGAGCGACGGTGTGGGCCGTCACGCTCTCGGCCAGCGCGGGCCCCTCCCCGGAGCTCAACGCGCTCTTCCAGCAGACGCAGGCCGCCCACCTGGCCGCGAGCGTGGGAGAGCTGAACTGCACGCCCGCGGTCGGCGAGGGCTATCCGAGCACGATCCCGACGGGAGAGGGCGCGCAGGTTCTCACCGTGACGTTTCGCTCGGAGCGCGACGCCCGGCGCTTCGCCGCCGCGCTCACCGAGACGCCCCTTCGCACCGGTCGGGTGCGCGTGATGTGCGCCGACTGACCCGCCAGGCACTCGACCCCTTTCCGTAGACCCCCCCGCCTTGGCCCGCGGCCCGGAGCGCCCTACAACCGTCGCCGTGCTGGACCCCGCGCCGTCACCGCAACACTGGCCCTGTGATCGCTGCAAGGCGTGGGTGCTTCCGGTGAGGCCCCACTGGGGCTGGCGCGTCGCCGAGGTGGGCTTCTGGCTGTCGGTCCCCGGAGCCCTCATGGTCCTGAAGGGCTTTGGGGTGATGGTGATGCCGATGCTCTTCCTCTACGCGGGGGGACTGGCGGGGCCGCTGCGCTCGCTGGCCGGCGCCGAGGCGCGCTGCCCCGCGTGCCGGGTCTACCTCACGGCCCCGAAGCGCTCCGGTCACCGTGCGGGCCGCGCCCCGATGGTGTAACCCGAGGCCCTCGGAGGTCTCGATGATGCAGAACGGGATGTTTGCGGCGCCCGCACCGGCGGGGATCACGTGCCCCTGGTGCAAGCACCACTGGCCCGTAGGGATGGTCGCCGTCGAGTGCGCCAACTGCGGCGGAGCGCTGCCCGCCCCGCCGGGTCCGACGCGCGCGGCGGCGCCCCCGGCCATCCCTCGGCGGCTGCCCCAGCGCTACACGAGCGAGCTGCTCGGGTCGAAGAACGTCGGCGCCATCGTCGGCACCGTCTTCGCGGCCATCGGGGTCCTGTTCGCGGTCATCGGCGTCGGGCTCTGCTTCGTGCTCCTGCCGCTGGGCCTCGGCTTCTTCGCCTTCGGCGCCCTCTTCGGAACCATCGGCGGACTGCTTCGCTCGGCCTCTCGCAGGTCGGCCCTGCGGCAGATCGACGCCCTCACCCGCGGCCACGTCGCCGAGGGTCAGCTGGTCGGCGTGCGACAGGACTTCAGCGAGTCCATCAACGGCCGCAGCCCCTACCGCATCGAGTACGTGTTCTACGTCAACGGCCAGCCCCTCGGCGGATCGACCAAGGGCTGGGACATCGTGAACATGCTCCGCCAGCCGGGCGAGCCGCTGTGGGTGGTGTTCCTGCCGGAGGACCCCGGCATCAACTCGATCTGGCCGCCCATCGCGTAGCCGCGTCGCCAGAGAGCGCTGGCCGCGAGTTTGCGTAGGCGATCGTGACCATGCGCGATCGCTACTCGTTTTCCCAGGCTCCGATGCGCGTCTACTGGGAGATCACCAGGGCGTGCGGGCTCGCGTGCCGGCACTGTCGCGCAGAAGCTGCGACCGTCCGCGCAAAGGAGGAGCTGGACACGGAGGAGGGCTTCCGGCTCCTCGAACAGCTCGCGGCAGGGAACCCGAAACCCCACGTGGTCCTCACCGGGGGCGACCCCCTGGAGCGCCCCGATCTCTTCGAGCTCATCGCGAAGGGCCGATCGCTCGGGCTCGGGGTCTCGGTCTCACCGAGCGCCACGCCGCGGCTCACGCGCGAGGCCATCCGCGCCTTGAAGGAGGCCGGCGTCGAGGCCATCTCGCTCTCCATCGACGGCGCGACGGAGGCCATCCACGACGGCATCCGAGGGGTGGAGGGGACCTTCGCCCGCACCCTGATCGCGGGCGAGCAGGCGAGGGAGCTCGGCCTGCCCTTCCAGGTCAACACCCTCGTCGCCCAGGAGACCCTCGCGGAGATCCCCGGCATCGAGCTCCTCGCTCGCCAGATCGGCGCGGCGCGATGGAGCCTCTTCTTCCTGGTCACCGTCGGGCGCGGGGTCGTACTCCAGCCGATCTCCCCCGCGGCCTGCACCGACCTGCTCCAATGGCTCGCCGGGCGCGCCACGGTCCCCGGCATGGTCGTCACCACGACCGAGGCGCCGCACTTCCGTCGCATCGTCGCCGAGAGCCGGCTCGCCACCCCCGGCCGCGGTCACGCCGCGGGCATCCGCGATGGCAACGGGATCCTGTTCGTGTCGCACGACGGCGAGGTGTTCCCGTCGGGCTTCCTGCCGGTCGCCGCGGGCAACGTCCGCCACCGCGACGCGCTCGAGATCTACCGCGAGGCGCCGCTCTTCCAGTCGCTCCGCGACGTCGACTCCTTCCACGGCCGCTGCGGCGAGTGCGAGGTGCGCAGCGCCTGCGGCGGCTCTCGCGCCCGGGCCTACCTCGCGAGCGGCGACCTGCTGGGCGAAGACCCGCTCTGCACCCATCGGCCCTCGGGTCACGACCCGCTCACCTCCACGCTGCGAGGACCCTCCTCCCATGGCTCTTCCGCGTCTTCGTGATCTCTCCCGCCGCGCCCGGGTGCTCCTGACCCTCGGCGGCGCGCTGCTCCTCGCCGGCGCGGTGGCGATGCTCACCAGCGACTCGCTCGACTTCGTGATCGGCGGCGCGCTCGTCGACCTCGGCTACCGCGTCCAGGACCCCATCCACCCGCACGGGCATCGCCCGCCCTCGGCGGTCTGGGCGGAGCTCCTCGAGCACAACGCCCTCGCGGCCCGGGTGCGAGACCTCTTCCCCCGCAGCACGCACCACCCGCTCGTGGCGCTGGTCGTCTGCATGGACGCGCGCATCGACACCAACGAGCTCGTGGGCGACACGCGCCGCTACTACTACGTGCTGCGCCTGGCCGGCTCGGTGATGAGCGAGCGCGAGGAGGAGATGCTCGAGCTCGCGGTCGACAACGGCGTCGAGCTCGTGGTGCTCACCACGCACACCGAGTGCGCCGCCGAACGCGTCGCGGGCGATCCGGCGCTGAGGGCGCGCTACCCCCACCTCGCCGCGGGCGTCGACGAGCGAGAGGCCCGCCGGGCGGAGTTCCGGGCCCGGCCGCACATCGCCGCGAGGCTCCGCGACGGCACGCTGCGGGTCGAGCAGGTGCGCATCGACACCGCCTCCGGACGCCTCCTGCCAGCGCCCTCGGGGGCCTCGGCCCGGTAGGCGGGCGACGCCCTCAGGCCCCCTCACGCCCGGCGTCGCTGGAGGATCGCCGCCGTCAGCCCCACGCACGCCGCGGCGTAGCCCGCGAGGATCGCCCAGCAGCGCAGCACGTGCCTCGCGGTGCTCTCGTACTGCGCGGCCGCGACCCCGGCGCGGGCGGCGCTAGGGCCGCCGGGGCTCGCGGGCAGGTCGTTGATCGACGCCAGCGCGCCGAAGGCGTCCATCGACCAGCGGCTCGCGGTGAACCACGAGGCCACGGTGGTGGCCCCCTCGAGCTCGAAGATCATCCCCGCGAAGAGGATCTGCGGCACCAGCGCGAGCGGCACCACGCTCATGGCCTTGTCGGGCGTCGACGCGAGCGTCGAGATCAGCAGCCCCAGGGCGAGACCGGCGACCGAGGAGAGCACCGTGGTGAGGTAGAAGTCCGCGACGGGCCCAAGCACCAGACCGTGCGCAGGGAGCCGCACCCACAGGCTCACCACGCCCAGCAGCAGCGCCGACTGGACCATCACCAGGGCGCCCAGCACCGCCACCTTCGAGGCCACGTAGGGGCCCACGCGAAGGTCGGCGAGGCGCTCCCGACGGAAGATCGCGGACTCCTTGCAGACCTCGCGGGCGGCGTTGATGATCCCGAACCACACCCCCACGGTGGAGAGCATGAAGAGCAGCTTGCGGGCCTCGGTGGCGTCCGCGTGGCGGCCGGTGAGGGAGTCGGCGCGGGACACCATGGCGAGCAGCGCCCCCATCAGCGGGGCCTGAGCGAGGAGCATCGCGAGGCCGCGACGGTCCTGCGCCAGGAGGTCGACGTAGCGCTGCGCGAGGATGTCGAACTGCCGCAGCGGCGAGTACCGCGCCCCCGCGCGACGCCCTCGCGACGCCTCCCTCCCCTCGACGGAGGGACCAGCCGGGGCGCGGGCGAGGCGGTCGACCACGTAGCGCTGGTGCTGCTCCGAGCGTCGATAGCGGATCTGCCAGAGCTCGGCGTAGAGCGGCCGCCCGGTCGCCTCGGGGTGCTGCCGCTGCCACTGCGCGTACTCGTCGCGGAGGTCGGTGCGCACCAGCGGTCCGTCGGGGTCGGCGACGCCGTCGAGCTTGGTGTAGATGTCCGCGAAGTCGCCGCTCGTGACGCGGAAGAACCCGAGGGCCTCGGCGGGCGGTCCGAAGTAGACCATGCGCCCCGCGGACATGAACACCACGTGGTCGCACTGGGTGATGTTCGCGGTGGCGTGGGTGACGAGCACCACCGTGCGGCCGCTGTCCGCGAGCCGTCGCAGCGTGAACATCATCTTCTTCTCGAGCCCCGGGTCGAGCCCCGACGTCGGCTCGTCCAGGAACATCAACGACGGGTCGTTGAGCAGCTCCGCGGCGATGGACACGCGCTTGCGCTGTCCGCCGGAGAGGTGCTCCACCAGCGTCCCTCGGTGGGCGGTCATCTCCACCGCCGCGAGCACCTTCTCGACCCGCGCAGCGATCTCCTCGTCGAGGGTGTCCGCCGGCAGCTTCAGCCGCGCGGCGTAGGAGAGCGCCCGGTCGACGGGCAGCATCCGGTGGACGATGTCGTCCTGCGGGACGTAGCCCAGGATGGCGCGGTAGGCGTCGAAGTGGCGGTAGTAGTCGTCGCCGTTGACCCGCACCTCGCCGCGGTCCGCGGGCTGGTAGCCCGAGAGCGCCATCATCAGGGTCGACTTGCCCGCGCCCGATCCCCCCACCAGCGCCACGAACTCGCAGGCCTCGATGCAGAGCGAGACGTCGTCGAGGATCACCCTCGCGCCCGCTCCCCGCGGGTCGGGCACCTCGCGGCGCAGCGAGCGCGCGTCGATGCGCAGCGCCCCCCGCTGGTCGTACGAGTCCAGGCTCTCCCCGTCGTAGCGCAGCTTGAACGGACCGATCTGGATCACGTCCCCGGCCTTGAGCAGCACCGCGGCGTGCACGCGCCGCCCGTTGAGGAAGGTCCCGTTGGTCGATCGGTTGTCCTGCAGCGTGTGATACGAGCCGTGCCACTCGACCTGAGCGTGGCGGGCCGACACCTGCGGGTTGTCGAGCAGGATGTCCGCGTCCACGCGACCGAGGGTCACCACCCCGGCGCCCTTCGCGAGCGGCCGGTGCAGCGCCACCGTCGCGGCCTTCGACACGCGCGGCGAGAGCTGGTTGACGTACGCGAGGGTCACCACGCCCGCGGTGGTCGGGTCGGGGATGCGCAGCACGTCGCCGTCCGAGAGCACCCGTTCGGTCACCCGCTGCCCGTTGAAGAGCAGCCCGTTGCGGGAGCCCACGTCGACGACCCGGTGACCCGCGCCGTGAGGCTCGATGCGGCAGTGCAGCCCGGACACCCACAGCGACCGCAGCACCACGGCGTTGTCCGGGCGTCGACCGAGGGTGACCGGCGTCGCGCCGAGCGGGATCACCGTCTCCTGGCCCGCGTCGATCACCCGCAGCGCCACCAGCTCCTGGCTCGACAGGGTCTTCAAGCGCGACCCGCCAGCGCCTCGCGCACCGCCCCGAGCGCACGCCTCCCCTCCCCCAGCGCGGGCGATCCCCAGGCCAGCTTCTCCCGGTCGTCGGTCTCGTCCTCGGGCAGCGCCACCGGCGCGACGGCCGCCTCGCGCAGCGCCCTCTCCACCGCGTCGCCGCCCCTCGACCGGCACCAGCGAACGATCTCCCACGACAGCGACGCGTGGTCCGCCTCCTCGTCGGCGATGCGCTCCAGCGCCGCCCGCACCACCGGGTCGCTGCAGCGCTCCGACGCGCTCCTCGCGAGCTCCGCGGCCACCCCCTCGCCGAGGCAGCCGTCGACGTAGGCGTCGCGCGCGAGCGTCGCGAGGTCGACGGTCCTCGCCGCTCCCTCCGTCGCCTCCGGAAAGGCCCCTGGACCCACCGGGCGCCCGCCCAGGGCCGCGGCGATCGCGAAGCACGCCCGGGCGTGCTCGACCTCCTGCGCCGCCGCGCGAGCGCTCCCGGTGAGCAGCGAGGGCGGAGCGCCCACCGCGAGGAGGTCGAGCGAGAGCCGGGCGAAGGCCGCGACGGAGGCGTGCTCGGCCAGGGCGGCGTTGAGCCATCGCGCGGCGAGGCCCTCTCGCAGCGCCGGGGAGAGCGAGTCCACCGCCGGGGAGGGGGCGCCGTCGACCCAAGCCTCGCCGCGCTCGGGCCGGGCCGTGCGGGCCCAGGCCCCGACGCGGAAGGGCCGGCCGTGCACGCCGCCGCCGGCCGCGAAGAGCACCGCGAGGAAGCTCGCCGCCGCGCCGGTGAAGGGAGCCAGCAGGCTCAGCACCAGGCCGATGATCGAGGGCACCAGGGAGGCGTTGCGCGCTCGCGACTGGACGATGCCGACGATGGCGCACACGAAGGCCGCGACCACCACGAGGGCGCCGACGATCATCACGGGGCCGAGCCGGTCGACGACGTCGTTGCGCGGAAAGAAGAGCGCGACGCCGAGGTAGGCCAGCGGGAAGACCAGCGCCCCGAAGAGGCCGAGGCCCAGGGCGACGAACGAGACCGTGGGGATCGCGGAGGTCGGAGCGGGCGGCATGGGCTGGTGCATGGGAGCCCCAAGGCGTCGCCCATCGAGCGCCGCCGCGCAAGGCGCCCATCGGGCCCCCTTGACCGGCGCGCCCCGGTCGCCCCATCACGGGTTCCGATGACCGACCGCGCCGACCTCGTAGCCCTCGACAAGCGCCACGTCTGGCACCCGTACACCCCGATGGACCGCTACCTGGCGGAGACCGATCCCCTGGTGGTGGTCTCCGCCGAGGGCTCGTGGCTCACGGACATGGACGGCCGCCGCTACCTCGACGCCAACGCCTCGTGGTGGGTCGCCTCGCTCGGGCACCGCCACCCGGCGCTGGTGGCGGCCCTGCGCAGCCAGCTCGACTCGCTCGCCCACTGCGCCCTCGCGGGCATCACCCACGAGCCCGCCGCGCGCCTCGCCGCCGAGCTCTGCGCCCTCGCCCCGGAGGGGCTCTCCAGGGTGTTCTATTCGGACAACGGGAGCACCGCGGTGGAGGTCGCCATCAAGCTCTGCGGCCAGTACTGGGCGCAGAACGGCCGCCCCGCGCGCACCCGCTTCATCGCCCTCGACGGCGCCTTCCACGGCGAGACCCTCGGCGCGACCAGCCTCGGCGGCGTCTCCGCCTTCACCCGGCTCTACGCCCCGTGGACCTTCGAGGTGCTGCGCCTCCCGCTCGCGGACGACCGCAACACCTGGGAGCAGTGCCTCGACGCCATCGGGCGCATCCTGCGCTCGCACGGCGACGAGGTGGCGGGCGTGGTCATCGAGCCCATGGTCCAGGGGGCCTCGGGGATGCGCATGCACCCGCCGGAGTTTCTGCGCGCGGTGCGCGAGCTCACCCGCTCGGCGGACACCTTCCTCGTCGCCGACGAGGTCTTCACCGGCCTCTGGCGCACCGGCCAGCGCTGGGCCTGCGACCACGCCGACGCCGCACCGGACCTGCTCTGCCTCGCGAAATCCCTCTCCGGCGCGACGGTCCCCTTCGCGGCGACGCTCGCCACGGAGCGCATCTTCGACGGCTTCCGCGGGGACGACTCCCGGGCCTTCTTCTACGGCCACACCTACTGCGGCAACCCCCTCGGGGCCGCGGTCGCTCGCGCCGCGCTCGGGGTCTACCGCGACGAGGACATCCCCGCGCAGGTCGCCCGCAAGGCGCCGCGCATCGCCGAGGCCTTCGCTCGCATGGGCGAGCTGCCGGGCGTGGCGCGCTCCCGCTCGCTGGGGATGATCGGCGCCCTCGACCTCGGCGGCGAAGGCTACCTCGCCCGCACCGGGTGGAGGGTCTTCGACGAGGCGCGCTCGCGGGGGATCTACCTGCGCCCGATGGGCGACACGGTGTACGTGACGCCGCCGCTGAACATCCCCGACGAGGAGCTCGCGCTGCTATTGGACGGTGTGGAGGAGAGCGTCCGGGCGGCGCTCTAGACGAGGGCGCCGGACGAGGAGGACGGAGGGAGGGACGGAGACGATCAGCCCTGCTTCTTGGGGTTGGGCATCTTCATCTCGGTGAACATCACGTGCTTGCGGACGACCGGGTCGTACTTCTTGAACTCCAGCTTGTTGGTCGTCGTGCGCTTGTTCTTGTTGGTGTAGTAGGTGAAGCCCGTACCAGCAGACGACACCAGGCGGATCATGTCACGCATCGCAGTCCTCGAAGTTCAATAGAGCGGACGCATCGGCGTTCGCAGAGGGGCCGCGAACCTACACGACCCGAGGCCGATTGCAACTCCCGCCTCGCTGCTCCGGTCCGGTAGCATCGTCGGCATGGAGATCGAGTTCGTCGGCGCGGCCCAGACGGTCACCGGTTCGATGCACCTGGTTCGCACGAGGCACGCCACGCTGCTGCTCGATTGCGGTCTCTTCCAGGGCCACCGCCGGGAGAGCGTCGAGCGCAACCGCCACCTGCCGCTGCCGGTGCGGGACATCCACGCGGTGGTCCTCTCGCACGCGCACATCGACCACTCCGGGGCCTTACCGCTCCTGGTAAAGCAGGGCTACGACGGGCCCATCTACGCCACGCACGCCACGCACGACCTCTGCGCGGCGATGCTGCTCGACGCGGCCAACATCCAGGAGTCCGACGCGCGCTACCTCAACAAGCAGATCGAGCGCGGCCTCGTCGACAGCGACCCCGTCGAGGCCCTCTACACGGAGGCCGACGCGCTGGAGGCGCTCGAGCGCTTCGTGGCGATGCCCTACCACCGCGCCTTCGAGGTCGCGAAGGGCGTGCGGGTGACCTTCTTCGACGCCGGGCACGTGCTCGGCAGCGCCATCACGGCGCTCGACGTCGAGGAGGACGGGCGCACCCGGCGGGTGGTGTTCACCGGCGACCTCGGGCGCAACAACATGCCCATCCTGCGCGACCCGGAGGTGGTGCCCGGCGCGGACATGCTCATCACCGAGAGCACCTACGGCGACCGGCTGCACGACCCCATCGCCAAGATGGACGACGACCTCGCGGAGACCATCAAGCGCACCTTCGCCCGCGGCGGCAAGGTGATCATCCCGGCCTTCGCGCTCGAGCGGGCGCAGGAGATCGTCTTCGCCCTGAAGGCCCTGCGGCGCAGCGGGTCGCTGCCGCCGATCCCGGTGTTCATCGACTCGCCGCTCACCTCGAAGATCACGGAGGTGTTCAAGATGCACCCCGAGTGCTTCGACGAGGAGGCGCGAGGGATGGTCACCGCGCACGACGCGCCCTTCGACTTCGACGGGCTGCACTACATCCAGGACGTCGAGGCCAGCCGCGAGCTGTCGCTGCGCAGCGACCCCCCGGGGATCATATCCGCCCGCGGGCTGTGCGAGGGCGGCCGCGGGCTGCCCCACCTGCGCACCACCATCGACGACGCGCGCAACACGGTGCTCATCGTGGGCTTCCAGGCGCAGCACACGCTGGGGCGGCGGCTGGTGGAGCGCCGATCGAAGGTGCGCATCTTCGGCATGGAGCGGGAGCGCCGCGCCGAGGTGGTGGTGCTCAACGGCTTCAGCGCCCACGCCGACCGGGACGACCTGCTGCGCTACGCCCGCGCCTGCCAGGAGCAGGGCTCGCTCAAGAACATCGCCCTGGTGCACGGCGAGCTCCCGGCGCAGTCCTCGCTTCGGGACGCCCTGCTCGAAGGGGGCGCGCCGAGGGTGATGATCCCGGTGACCGGCGACCGGCTCACGGTGTGACGGACCGGCGGGGCGCCCTCCCGTGCTAGCGTGCCCGATGGTGAAGGCGCTCACCCGCAACCTCGTGATCACGGCGACGCTGGCGGGCTGCGCGGGCGACCGGCCCCCCGGGCTCGGCGCCTTCGACGCGGGCGACCGCACGGTCCCCTCCAGCGACCTCGGGGTGGTGCTGGCCTCCGACGCGCTGCCGTCGCGCGCGGCCTCCCCCTATCCCTCCTACGACCTGACGGTGACGCTCCCCTTCAACGGCCCCGAGCAGGGCTTCGACATGGAGGCCGAGCCCCGCGCCACGAAGCTCGACGTGCACCTCAACGTCGACACCACCGGGAGCTTCAACGGCGAGATCGCCAACCTGAAGGTCGCCCTGGGCAGCAACATCATCCCTTCGCTGCGGGCGCGGGTGGGCGACCTGGCCATGGGGGTGTCGCGCTTCGGTGAGTTTCCGGTGGCGCCCTACGGCCGCAACACCGACGCGCCGTACAACCTGCTCACGCCCATCACCACCGACCTCTCCCGGGTGACCGTGGCGGTGAACTCCCTCGACCAGCCCCTGCAGAACGGCGGCGACCCCCCGGAGCCCTGGGGCGAGGCGCTCTACCAGATCGCGACCGGCGCGGGTCTCATGGGGCTGCCGCTGGGCAACATCCCCCGCTTCGTCCCTCCGGCCGGGACCCCCGCGGACAGCGTGGTCGGCGGCGTCGGGTTTCGCGCGGGCGCGGCGCGGGTGGTGATCAACGTCACGGACGCGCCCTCGCACGAGCCGGTGGACTACGGCGACGCGGTCCCGGGCACGCACTCGACGCAGGAGGCCGGGGCGGCGCTGCAGCTCATCGGCGCTCGGATGATCGGCATCGCGTCGGGGGAGGGCTCTCGCTCGCAGATGGAGGCGCTCGCGGTGCGCACCGGGGCGGTGGCTCCTGCGACGGGCGGGCGGTGCTCGACGGGCGTCGGTGGCTCCATGCGCGCGGCCGTGGGCGGGGTGTGCCCGCTGGTGTTCGACATCGCCGAGGACGGGACGGGGCTCGGGGTGGCGCTGGTCGACGGGATCCTGCGCTTCCTCGACTCGCTGGCCTTCGCGCGGGTGAGCGGCCGGGCGACGAGCGACCCGAACGCCTTCGTGCGCTCCATCGAGGCGGTGAGCGCGCGCACGCCCGAAGGGGCGACGCCGCCGCAGCGGGCCGACCTGGTCCCCATGGGGATGCCCGACGGGGTGCAGGACACCTTCACGACGGTTCCGACGAGGACGCGGCTGACCTTCCGGGTGCACCTGCGCAACGTGACGCTGCGGGAGACGGAATACCCGCAGCTGTATTTCGTGCGCGTGACGCTGGTGGGCGACGGCGTGACCGTGGACGAGCGCGTGGTGCGGGTGATCATCCCGGAGGGCCCGAAGCCCGACGGCGGCGACGGCGGCGCGGACGCCGTGGTGGCCGAGACGGGCGCGGACGCGGGCGCGGAGACGGGGACGGACGCGGGGACGGACGCGGGCGCGGAGACGGGCACCGACGCGAGCGCGGAGACGGGGACGGACGCGAGCGCGGAGGATCTCGGTGGCGGCATCGAGGTGACGAGCGACGCGGGGGTCGAGAGGGACTGAGAGGGGATTGGCGGGGTGGCTCGGCTGGGGGAGTGCCCCCTTCCCCGCTGCCGCGCGCCCTACCCCCGCGCTCAGCTCCGTTCGGCACACAAGTCACTCAAAGGCTTGTAGAGAAGGCTTTTCGGAACACCCAGATGCGCTCGCGGCCGTT
>CBIHPK010000072.1:0-37315 GCA_966211675.1 uncultured Myxococcaceae bacterium | reverse complement strand
GGCGCACTGGGCTGGCGTCGCGGTCGCGCCCGTCGCTTCGCGACGGTGAGGCGCATCGGGTTGGCGTGGGCGGTCGCGCCCGTCGCTTCGCGACGGTGAGGCGCACTGGGCTGGCGTGGGCGGTCGCGCCCGTCGCTTCGCGACGGTGAGGCGCGTCGGGTTGGCGTGGGCGGTCGCTCCCCACGAGGAGACCAACGCCCAGAGCTGCAGCTACAGACGCCTGTAGGCCGCAACCGCCCCTACCGCACCGCCCCGAAGAGCATCACCGCGAGGCCCACCAACGCCGCCGCCAGCAGCGCCGAGGCGCCGACGCGCAGCGCGGTCTTCACGGCTCCACCCCGGAGGCGCGGTCGAGCTCGATGCGGGCGAGCCACGCCTCCCGGAGCACCTCCAGCGAGCGAGCCGCCAGCTCCAGGCGCTCCCGACGCGCCTCCTGCACCCGGAACCACTCCAGGTTGCCCGCGGCCCACGTCACCGTCGCCTGCTCCTCCAGGTGGATCGCCGCGGGGAGCGCGCGCTGCTCCAGCAGGTCGAGCTCCACCAGGGCGCTCTCCAGCCGCGCCGCCGCCGCCTCCACCTCGCGGGACACCACCCGCTGGAGCATCCTCGCGTCCGCTCGCGACGCCGACGCCTCCGCCGCGGACACCGCGCGCTCGCCCTGCGCCCGACGGACGAAGGGCAGCTCCCACCGCAGCGAGAGCCCCAGCGAGCTCGCCGTCTCCTGCGGACCGACGGCCACCTGCTGCCCCTCCACGCCCACGGACATCGGCGCGACCGCCTCGCGCCCCTGCCGGACCTCCCTCGCCGACGCCTCCGCGCCGCTCGCCTGCGCCGCGCGAACCTCCGCCCGGCGAGATCCCGCGGCGCCCGCCGCTCGCGCCACGGTCTCCGCGGTCGGCCTCGCCGGGACACCCAATGGCGAGACCTCGATCGGCGCTCGGGCCGGCAGGTCGAGCCCCATGCGAAGCGCGTCCGCCGCCTCTCGGCGCAGCCTCGCCGCCCTCGCCACGTCCGCCTCCGCCGCCGCCCGCTCCCGCTGCACCATCGCCCGGTCGAGCGCCGTCGAGTCGCCCGCCGCGAGCCTCGCCTCGATGCGCGCCTCGGCCTCCTGCGCCGACGCGAGCCTCGCCCGATGGATCGCCTCCAGCGCCCCGGCGACCCCCCCCGCCACCCACGCCGCGCGGGCCTCCGCCTCCGCCGCCGCCCGCTCCGCGACGAGCCTCGCCGCGCCCACGCGCACGCCCGCCTCGGCCTCGCGGGAGCGGGCCCGACCCACCCCCGCGAGGTCGATCGGCAGCCCGATGGAGACCGCGTAGGTGAGCGCTCCGTAGTTCGGCAGGCCCGGCAGCGCGACCACGCCGACGGTGGGGTTGCCTACGCGAGGGAGCTCGCCGAAGACCCGGCCCGCCTGCGCGACCCGCAGCGCGTGCTCGGCGCGGCGCACCCGGAAGGCCGCGCGACGGGCGCGGGCGCGGACGGCGTCGTCGGTCCAGACGGTGGGGCCCGGTTCATGGGATGCGTCGGCGGAGGGCTGTGCGGCGGCGGGCCGCACCCCCACCAGGCAGGCTGCCGCACCGACGGCGCAGACAACGCGCGTCCAGCGGGGCCAACGAGGCTGTGGAAGCAACATGGTCCGACGGGGGTAGCAAGCCGCGAGCCCTGGGGCGCCGCGCTCAGCGCGCGCGGTGGGTGACCGCGAGGCCGAGGCCGTAGGCGTCGAGGCCCGAGGGCGACGCGGCGGGGAGCATCGCCTGGCCGCTGATCTCCACGGAGGCGGTGACCCGACCTCGCAGCACCAGGCCGAGCTGCACCCTCGGGTCCGTCGCGTCGGAGCGGAGCGCGTTGCCCAGCTGCACGCCCGTGACGACCCCGACGCCGAAGCCCTCGGACACCCCGAGCAGCACCCGCACGGGGATGTTGAGCACGTTGTGGATGGCCGACCCCTCGCTCAGCACGAACTGCATGAACACCCCGCTCTCCACGCGCAGCCGCGCCGAGGGGAGGGCGATCTGCACGGGCACGCCCAGGCCCACGCTCCACGCGCTGGCCTCGGCGAGGGGCGCCTGGAGCAGGGCCTCGACGCCGACGCCGAGGGGCCGAGAGCCGTCGTCGAGGAAGGCGTAGCGGAGCTTCACCCAGGGGTTGCCGACGAAGCGGTTGCCGGTCTGGAAGACGTCGTCGCGAAAGACCCGCCCGTAGCGGTCGGCGGCGAGGAGGGTCGAGAAGCGCAGGCCCGTCCCGAAGTCGAGCTGGAGGTGCTTGCCGAGGCCCGCGCTCAGGTCGAAGGAGAGGCCGAGGCCGCCGTTGGTGCGGACGAAGCCGACGCCGCCGAGGGAGCTGTACGCGAAGCCGGCGCCCCACTGGAGGGTGATCATCCCCGCGGGGAGCGAGAGCGGACGGGTGAGCAGCGGCGGCAGCGGAGAGCGCGGCGGAGGGGGCACCACGGCGCGAGGAACCCCCGGCGGAGGCAGCGGCGCCACGGGCTGCTCGAGCGCCGGGGGCGGCAGCCAGGGGGAGCGGTCCTGCGCGAAGGAGGGGATGGGGGCCGCGCCGAGCCCGAGGGAGAGCAGCGCGGAGGTGGTGCGTACGACGGTGCGTCTCACACCGTCATGATCTCCTTCTCCTTCGCCGCGACGATGTCGTCCGCGGTCTTCACCGCGGCGGCCACCAGGTCTTCCGCCTTCTTCCACGCGGCGTCGCCGTCGTCGCGGCTCACGTCGCCGTCCTTCACCAGGGCGTCGATCATGTCCTTGGCGTCCTTGCGGCCCTTGCGGATGGCGATCTTGCAGTCCTCGCCCTCCTTGCGGGCCTTCTTGGCGAGGTCCTTCCTGCGCTCTTCGGTGAGCGAGGGGAGGGGGATGCGCAGGGTGTCCCCGTCGACCTGCGGGTTGAGCCCCAGGTCGCTCTCCCGGATGGCCTTGTCGACGGCCTTGGACTGCCCCCGCTCCCACACCTTGATCTGGATCATCCGGGGCTCCGGGACCGAGACGGTGGCCATGCTCGCGATGGGCGTGGGGGTGCCGTAGTAGTCCACCCGGATGCCGTCGAGCATGGACGGGTTGGCCCGGCCGGTGCGCAGGCGCGAGAGGTCGCGCCGGAGCGCGTCGTGGGCCTTGGTGTAGGCGTTCTTCAGCTCCTCGATGACTTCTTCAAGCATGGCGGCGCGTCGGCTCCTGTCGGAATGGGGATACGAGGGTCGCGCGCGGGTCCGTGGGACCGCGCGCGGGCTTCACTGCGGGGTGACCTGGCACTCCAGGGAGTACGCCCCGCTGTTGTGGTTGGCGTAGCCGTCGACGAAGACGGTGTACGTGCCCGGGTCGAGGGTGGCCTCGACCTGCGAGTGCTGCACGTCGCCCGCGTCGTCGTTGCAGCCGCGCTCGGTGCTCGACTGCGCGCAGGTCTGGCGGATGAACACCGCCGGATCGTAGCCGCTGGTGGTGGAGGTCACCGACACGCGCACCGCCGAGCGGCGGCGCACCACGAGGCGGTAGAGGTTCTCCGGGCTGCGCGCTCCGCCCGCGCAGGAGGCCTGGAAGCGGTCCGTGCCCCCGGCGGTGGTGCCGGTGACCGTGCGGCCCGGGACCAGCAGCGGCGCCGTGCGGCAGACGCGCTCGACCTCCGCGGCGCTCTCGACGCGCGAGTTGAGACGGAAGCGACCGAAGCGCCGCGGGGCCGCGCTGTCGACGATGACGTAGTAGTTGCCCGGGTCGAGCACCTGGTCGAAGGCGCGGGCCTCGCCGAGCGCTCCGGGGCGGCAGGTGGCCTGCGTGAGCGGAGCGCCGTCGCAGGCGCGGGCGACGGTGATGGTGCCCTGCTCGCGGAGGTCGCTGCTGTCGAACCAGAGCTTCACCCGAGAGCGAGCGGTCACGTTGAGGCGGTAGACCACGTCGTAGCCCTCGTCGGCGGCGGCGCAGGGGGAGCGCACGTCGTCGCGGGCCTGGAAGGTGTTGCCGTCGACGGGCGTGCCCGGCGTGAGGAGCTGCGCGTCGGCGCAGGTGTCGCCCGCGGTGTTGCCGCCCGCGACCGGGGCGAGGTCCGCCTGGAGGGTGTACGCGCCCTGGGCGTTGGACTGGAACGCGTCGGTGAAGACGAAGTAGGTGCCCGCGGGGACGACGGCGTTGATGCGCGCGTGCTGCTGGTCCTCCGCGTCGTCGTTGCAGGCCACCTCGGTGGCGGCGTCGGCGCACGCGCGGCGGAAGTGGATCACCCCGTCGTAGTCGCTCTCCTGGTGCAGCTGCAGCCGCGACTCCTGCGGCACCTCCAGGCGGTACACCCGGTCGGGCCCGCGGGCGTTGTTGCCGCAGCGCGCCTGGAAGAGGTTGAGGTCCTGCGCGGTGAGGGTGCCGGTGACGGCGGTGTTGGGCGTGAGGGCCGCGGCGCTCTGGCAGACGTCCGCGATGGTCGGGATGTCGGCGGCGGTGACGGTCATGGAGAAGGTCCCGGCGTTGCGGGCGAAGCCGTCGACGAAGATGAAGTGCGTGCCGGGCTCGAGGGCGAGCACCACGCGCGAGTGCGAGGTGTCCCCGTCGTCGTCGTTGCAGCCGCCGGGGGCCTCGCTCGACGGGTCTTCGCAGCTCCCCGACCGGACGTAGACGGTGCCGTCGAAGCCCGCCTGCTCGACGGCGATGGTGACCTGCTGGCGGCGCTCGAGGGTGAGCGCGTAGACGAGCTCCGGCGCGCCGGCCTCGCCCTCCTCCGCGCCGACGCAGGAGCCGTCGTTGTGCGCCTGGCCGCGGCGAGTGTCGCCGGTGACGGTCTGCCCCGGGGTGATCGGGATGGCGCTGGCGCAGGAGCCGGGGCCCCCTTCGGCCGCGGCGCCGGAGGAGGCGTTGGTGCCGCCCTGCCAGTTGGCCAGGAGGTAGCCGCCGCCGCCCTCGGCCATGCGCAGCGCGAGGGTGTAGCGCCCTCGCACCGTCGGACAGAACTGCACGGTGGCCTGCGCGTCGCGGGTGTTGTCGCCGGCGACGCGCTGGTTGTTGGCGTCGAGGACGTTGAGCTCGACGTCGCGGGCGCCGTCGCCGAAGGCCACGAAGGTGTGGCAGCGGGCGTCGAGCTCGACCGGGAAGCGCGCCGTGGCGCCCTCCGCGAGGGAGCCCTCGGAGAGCGGACCGAGCTGGCTCACGCCCATGGTGGTGAGCGTGTTGTGCACCGCGGAGAAGCGGGTGTGGAGCGCGTTGGAGCCCGCGCAGCCCACGGCCGCGCTGAGCAACATCCCCGTCAGCGCGCGGTTCGAGCGATGGTTCGTCACGTTAGGTGCACTCCCGCCGCGCGGCGAAGGATCGGGTTGGTGGCCCCGCGGGCGCGCAGTTATCGCACGGTGCAACAGAGGGAGCCAACGGTCTTCGCCGCGCTCTTCGCGCCGCTGCGAAAGGTGACGCCGTCACGCCGGAGGTGACGCCTCCCGCTCCGAGGCGGCCCGGACCGGCGCCGCCTCCACCAACCTGAGGGAGTCGAAGCACCATGAACATCCGATCCAGCAACCTTCTTCGCGGGAGCCTCGCGCTCCTCGGCCTCGCCGCCTGCGCCCCGGTCGACGGCGCGGGCGACCCCACCGGCTCGGACACGCAGGAGCTTCGCGGCCAGTCCATCGCCAACGCCACCTGCAGCGACAGCCAGCGCGCGCTGCTCAACGCCTCGGCCCGCTACGCCCGCTTCGCCACCGCCTCGCCGGCCTTCGTGAGCTGCGTGCAGGGCGCCGTGCTCGGACCGGGCGCCGCTCGGGTGGGCCGCTACTCCATCGGCCCCTACGTGCGCTGCACCGGCGACCAGAACTACGACCAGCCGCGCGCCACGCAGGCCGCCCGCGCCATCGCCGCCGCCAGCGGCAACAACAACGTCGTCTACGGCTGCGACAGCACGCTGGGCATCGGCGCGACGGGCCAGACCGGCGCCTGGAACCACACCGCCGACGAGGGCCTCGCCTTCACCCCGGGCACGCTCGACGGCGTGATCGCCTCGCTGCCGAACCCGGTGTGTCGCAACGACGGCACCGACGCGCCCGCCTGCCGGATGGCCCCGGCGCCGTGGCCGCACACCACCTACGCCAACACCTTCCTGCACGAGGTGATGCACACGCACGGCTACGTCCACGGCATCAACGACATCACCGAGGACCCGTCGGGCGCCGGGCGCTCGGCCTGCGGCGTCGCCGCGAGCGTGGCCTTCGACTTCCAGGTCAACACCATGCCGTACCTGGTCGGCAACTGCGGCGAGGCGGTGATCCAGACCTCCTTCGAGACCTGCGGGCAGCTGGAGAACAACCCCGCGTGCCGGCCCGACCAGCTCCGGATGATCACCTCGCTCACCGGCTCGTGCGGCTGCGTCGACGACCCGCACATGGACCGCCTCTCCGGCCCGATGGGCGCGCTCTACGCGAGCAGCGGCGGGGTCTACGCCACGGAGAACGGCACCAACAACCTCATGCGCTACGACCTGCCCACGCGGCGCTGGTCGGTCATCGGCGGCCCGGGGCGCGCGTTCGCGGTCAACGACGTGGGCGTCTTCGGGGTGTCCGCCGACGGGGCCCACGTGCTGCGCTGGTCCAGCGGCACCACCTGGACGACCATCGGCGGAGGCTCCTCGCGGCTCGTGGCCGGAGGCAGCGCGCTCTACTCCATCTCCCCGTCGGACGGGAGCATCTGGCGCTACAACAACACCCCCAACAGCTGGACCCAGGTGGGCGGCGCGGGGGCCCAGTTCGTCGCCAACCAGGACGGCCTCTATGCCCTCTCCGTCGACCGCCGCAACGTGTTGCGCTTCGACGGCTCCCGATGGACCGTCATCGGCGGCGCCGCTCGCTCTCTCTGGGTGGGGCCGCACGCCCTCTACGCCAGCGCGCCCGACGGCACCTTCGTCACCCGCTTCGCCAGCGGCTCGTGGACGGCCATCGCCACCTCCACCACCGACCTCATGGCCGGCGGCGGAGAGATCGTCGACACCGGCACCTCGGTCTACATGCGCCGCGGTCCGCAGGTGTTTCGCCAGGACGCGGTGGCCGGGCGCGCCGACCGCTGGGACCTCTACGACGCCAACGCCATCGCCCTCGCCGCCCACGGCGACCGGCTGGTGCTGCGACGCCTCGCGGGCGAGATCTACCGCGCCGTGACGCCCTGAACGCTCACGGCGCGAGCGCGAAGCCGTAGTCCCGCAGCGACGGGGCGAAGGGCGACACGATCACCCACGCCGCGGGCGTCACCGCCCCGGATCCCCCTCCACGAAACACCACCAGGCTCTCCCGCAGCAGGCCGCTGCGGGAGGCCGCGCCCACGACCAGGTCCGCGTAGCCGTCGCGGTCGAGGTCGCCCACCGACGAGAGCGAGGTGCCGTAGCGCTGGTTGATGGCCGCCCCGCCGTCGGTCGAGGGCGACCAGGCGAGCGCCTGCGGCGAGGCGGCGAGCGGCGCCGTGGGATGGCCCCGGTAGAGCCACGCTCGCCCGGAGTCCCCGTCGCTCTGCGGAGCGCCCACCAGCACGTCGGAGAAGCCGTCGCCGTCCACGTCTCCGACGCCGCTCACGGTGGCTCCGAAGTCGTCGCCCCCCGAAGGCGACTCCAGGGTGACCGATGGGGTCGTCGCCGGTCCCGCGGCGCCGCCCGGGAAGAGGTAGGCGCGGCCGTGCCCGTCGGCGTAGTCGCCCACCACGAGGTCGGCGTAGCCGTCGCCGTCGACGTCCCCCGCGGGCGAGATCGCGCCGCCGAAGGCGTTGTACCGGAGCGCGCTCGGCGAGGGGATCCTCCGGGTCGAGGACTCCACGAGGCCCGTCGCGCTCCCGAGGTACACGGTCACCTGACCGCGGGTGTCCGCCGCGTAGCCGCCGATGGCGACGTCCGCGAAGCCGTCGGCGTCGAGGTCGCCGACGCCGCTGATCGCCGGCCCGAAGCTCTCGCCGGGGACGCCGCGAAGGGTGTTGAGCACCCGGCCGGGGCCGTCGGGTCCTCCCCCGAGGAGGTAGGCCGTGACCGCTCCGCCGATGCCCGAGGTCGAGACCAGCAGGTCGCCGTAGCCGTCGCCGTTCACGTCCCCGACGCCCGCGACGTTGGTGCCGAACTCCACGCCCGCGCCCGCCGGGGGATCGATCCGCACGGGCACCCGCTCGCCGGTGACCGGACCGCCGCGCACCCACCACGCCGCCCCGCGGCTGCGCGCGTAGCCACGGGAGCTCACGACCAGGTCGGTGAAGCCGTCGCCGTCCACGTCCCCGGCCGCCGAGAGGCGCTCTCCGAAGAGGTCGTCCTCGCGGTCCGCTGCGGAGCCTGTCGCGTGGACCAGCGTGCCCCGGTCGGCGAGCGCGCCAGGGCCTCCGTGGATCTCCCGCACCGCCCCGCCGGGGTCGCTCGTCGAGGTCGCGAGGTCGGCGTAGCCGTCGCCATCGAGGTCGAGCATCCGACCGACCACGCTCTCCGGTCCAGCAGGGCGCGGGCCCGAGATGAAGGGCCACGAGGGAGAGAAGCCCGTCGAGCGAGACCCGGAGACGGTGCCCGCGGCGCGCCACCAGTGCACGCCAGAAGAGAGGTACATCGGGACCGTCTGTCGATCGAGGGCCGTCGAGAAGGTCAACTCCACCATGGTGCAGGCGCGGTCGCGGCAGACCTCGATGGTGGTGCCGGTCGCGCCCGCGGCGAGCTGCCAGCGCAGCGTCGGCCGTCCCGTGGAGAGCACCGAGCCCGACAGCGGAGCGATCGGGCGAGGCGTCGACGACGGGCACGCGTCGCAGGCCGCGTCGAGGATCACGTCGACCGGAGCGTCGGGCGCATCGGGCGCGTCGGTGGTCGCATCGAACGCGTCGGTGACATCGAGCGCGTCGGTGGTCGCGTCGAGCGCGTCGGTGACATCGGGCGCGTCGGGCGCATCCAGGAGGTCGTGGGTCACGTCCGCGGCGGCGTCCATCGCGGCCTCCGGGGAGGCGTCGCGAGGACGATAGGTCCAGCCGTCGAAGGTGCAGCCCGCGAGGGCCAGCGTGGCGAGGGCCCAGGGCTTCACAGCGTCCCTCCCACGCCGACCGTCACCCCGTGCCCGCCCGGGTGGATCGCGACGCTCACCGGCGGGGTCGCTCCGCCGCGAGCGAGCAGGTACCACAGCGCTCCGCCCGCCAGCGCCGAGGCCCCGACGCCCAGCGCCACGTCCGTCAGCACCGTGAAGGTCTCGAAGCGCTCGTTGTGCGAGATCGCCGCCTCCATGTGGTCCGCCGCGTCGGCCTCGTCCCTCGCGTCCCTCGCCCCGACCCGCAGCGCCGCGAAGGCCGCCGCCGCGCCCAGGGTCAGCGCTCCGGCGCCCGCGAGGATCCACGGCCCCGCGCCGGGGCCTCTCGGCGGCACGTGGTCCGCTCCCGGCGATGGGTCGACCACGACCTCCACCGGCGAGCCCGCGTCCGCGGACACCACCCGGTGGAAGCGCCCGTCCTCGGAGGTCGCGTCGATGACCAGCGCGCCCGGGAGCGCGGGCCACGCGACGCCCCACAGCGCCGGCCGCAGCTCGCGCCCGCCGACGGTCACCCGCAGCCCCGGCGGCGTGGGCCGAGGCACCCGCACGGTCACCCACGCCACCCTCGACCGCAGCGTCGTCGAGAGCGAGGCGCAGGCCTCGAGGATCCGGTCGCGGTTGCGGAGCGAGGCGTCGAGGCGGGCCTCCCGCTCGCAGCCCTGCGCGGCGTCGAGCGCCTCCAGCGTGTGGCCCACGGCCTCGTGCTCGTACGCGATGATCTGCCGCACCGACGGGGTCATGCGGATCGCTCCGGCCCTCTGGGCGAGGTCGAGCGCCCGGGGGTGGTCGCCCGCCGAGCGCGCCTGCTCGGCCTGCTCGATGAGGGTGCGCCGGGCGATCTCGTCGCCCTCCTGCGCCGCCACTGGGGACGCGAGAGCGAGCGTCAGCGCGAAGGCTCGCCAGCAGGACCTACTCACCGGGCGCGAGCTCCACCGTCCGCGGAGGGGTGCGGATCGGGGCCGCGGGGACGGGCGGGGCCACGACCGGCGGGGCCACGACCGCGGGCGCGGGTGCGACCATCGCGCTCGAAGGAGCGGGCGTCTCGGAGCGAGGCCGGGCCACGACCGGGTGGACGACAGGGCGGCGCGCCGGAGGGAGCTCGCGGGCCACGGGCGCGGCGGCGACGGGCGGGAGAGAGACCGGCGGCGGAGGCTCCGGCGCGGGGGTCGAGGGCGCGGTCGCGACGGCCGTCGCGGGCGGCTCGCGACGGTCCACCGGGGGAGAGCGGCCGAGGAGCGCCGCGCCCGCGACGGCGAGCGTGAGGGCCACGAGGGCGGCGCTGATCCACGCGGCGCGGGGGACGCGAGGGAGGGGGCGCGGCGGGGCATCGCCGGGCTGCGTCGCGGCGAAGGCGGCGGGGACGCTCGACGCCGTGGGAGAGCGCTCCAGCGGGCGATGGACGGCGCCGGAGAGGGCCGTCTCCAGGGCCTCCAGAAGGCTGCCTGCGTCGGGGTAGCGATCGCCCGGGCGCAGCGCCGCGGCGCGGGCGAGCACGGGCTCCCAGGCGCCCACGTCGACGCCGTGGCGACGGGGCGTCGGGCGCTCGGCGGAGAGCACCGCGAGGGAGAGGTCGAGCCCGCCGCCGTCGCCGGTCGAGGCCTCGTAGGGGGCGAGGCCGGTGAGCACCTCGGTGAGGATCAGCGCCAGCGCGTGCACGTCCGTCCAGGGCCCGGTGCGCGTGCCTCCGAGCTGCTCGGGCGAGGCATAGGCCGGGGAGAACACCCTCATCGAGCGCGACGCCGTCTCGCCCGAGGGAGAGGCCTCGTCGCCGGGCTCCATCTGCCGCGCGATCCCGAAATCCAGCACCCGCAGCCCGATCGGACCCTCCACCCGCATGAGGTTGGAGGGCTTCAGGTCGCGGTGCGCGACGCCCAGCGCGTGGGCCCTCGCGACGCCCTCGATGGCCGGTCGCAGCAGCGCCAGCGCCTCCGCGGGGGAGCACCCTCCTCGGCCTTCGCGAGCGGCGAGGTGCGCCTCCAGGGTGCTGCCCTCCAGCCACTCCAGCACCATCCACGGCACGCGCTCGCCGGAGGCCGCGGCGGAGACCCCGAAGTCCATCGCCCGCACCAGCGCCGGGTGGTCGAGCCTCGCCAGCGTCCGCGCCTCGCGAGAGAACGCCTCCAGGAACTCCCTCCGCCCCGGCCCCCCCAGGTCGTCGGGGACCTTCAGCACCTTCACCGCCACGGGGCAGTGCAGGCTGCAGTGCCTCGCCCGGTAGACCCTGCCGAAGCCCCCTTCGGCGACGGCGGCCTCGATCAGGTACTTGCCGTCGAGCCGCGTTCCGACGATGCCGAGCGGGTCTTCCATCGCCTCCGAGGGCGGATGGGAGCGTGCGCCCGCCGAGCCTGTCAACACCGCGACGGTCCCTCTCTCACGCTCGGCGAGGCGTGTAGCCGCAGAAGGTCCCCGTGCGCACCGTCGCGTCCAGGTGCTCGGCGAGCGCAGCGTGCACCTCGGCGAGCTTCTTCAGCGTCCCCCGGATGCGCATCGTCACGGTCACCCTCGACCGCTCCGCGGCGGAGCCCGCCTTGCGCTCGCGGCCCCCGAGGCCCACCGCGCGAGCGAGCTCCCTCGCCAGCGCGTCGAGCTCCGCCTGCGCCTTCGAGGCCCGCTCCCGATCGCCCCAGCCGGTCGCCTCCTCGACGACATCCCGCAGGCTCTCGATGCGCCGCCGGTAGGCCTCTCTCGCCTGCGCGTCGACCAGCGGGCCCGCGTCGCCCTCCCTCCCCGCGCCCTCCTCGTCGGCCTCGATGCCCGCCCCCGGGGGCGGCGCCTCGCCACTCGGCGAGCGCGCGAAGGAGGTGAGCTCCATCGCATGCACCTCCACCCCAGGACGGGCGACCAGGTAGGCCAGGTAGCGCACGCCGTCTCCGTCCCGAAGCCGCGCCACCGCTCCGCCCCAGGTGATGGCCCAGGTGTCGCCCTCGTTCACGAACACCGGCGGACCTTCCGTGCGAGAGGGCGCCGGGACGGTCGCAGGTGACGAGGTCGAGCGCAGCGCCGCGGGCAGGTGCTCGACGGTGAGCGTGTCGCCCGGCCGCGACCGGGAGACGGACTCCTCGAGGCAGCGCTCGAACTCGTTGAGCTCGCCCGGCCAGCCGTACGAGAGCAGCGCCCGCAGCGCCGACGGGTCGATGCGGAGCGTGGCAGCGCCGAGGCGGGCGAGGGTCGAGTGGAGGAGCGGGCCGAGGTCCTCGCGGCGCTCCCCCAGCGGGATCGTCGGGTCGGGCTCGTCCCCGGCCGAGAGCGACGCGCGAAAGACGAGGAAGGTGCTCCCCGCCTCGACGAGGTCGCCGTCCTCCAGGCGAGCGCGACGGGTCGGCTCGCCGTTGACCAGGGTGCCGTTCTTGGAGCCCGCGTCGGTGAGGATCCACGACCCGACGACCCGCTCCAGGGTGGCGTGGGCGGAGGACATCCACGGGTCGGGCACCCGCAGCGAGAGCGCGTCGCCATCGACGCCATCGACCGCGTCGCCCCGCCCGATGGAGACGCGGGCGATGCCCCCGAGGCCGTGGCGAGAGGGAGCGAGGCCGGGGCGCTGCCCGCAGGCGACGAGGCAGAGCCACGGTTGCGCGTCGGCGGCGCGCGAGGCGCCACGGGCATCGGGGCGGGTGACGGTACGGTCCGGGAGGCGGGTCATGGCTCGTAGGGCAGCGGCTTCACCACGGGCTCGAAGGCCAGCGCCTCGCGCGCTGCGAGCCACTCCGCGGGGAGCGTCTCCTCGCGGCAGGAGAGGGCCACGATGCCGCCGACGATGGCGCAGGTGGTGTCGCGGTCGCCGAGGCCCTCGAGGGTGAGCCAGAGGGCCTGCTCGTAGTCGGAGGGAGAGCGAGCGGCGCACCAGAGCGTGAAGGGGACCGTGTCCTGCGCGATGACCTGGTAGCCCGTTCCGAGCACCGAGGCGGCGAGGCGCACCGTGGCGTCGGGGGGCAGGTCGCGCGCGACGTGGAGGGCGGCGCGGGTGTCCGAGTCGGGGGTGTGCGCGAGGACGTGCTGCCAGAGCGTGACGCCGCCCTCCCGCCAGAGCCCGTCGTGGGTGGAGCGCCAGGCGTGCTGCGCCGCGAGGGCCACGGCGATGGCCCCGGCCTGGCCCTCGGGGTTCATGTGCGTGACCTCCGCGGAGCGCCTCGCCTCCAGCACCACGCGCGCCGGGTCGTCCGTCGCGAAGTACGCCCCCAGCGGCGCCACGCGCATGGCGGCGCCGTTGCCCATGGAGCCGGTGCCGCCGTGGACCGCGGAGGAGACCTCTCGCCAGTCGCCGCCCCGGTCGAGCTCTCGCAGGATGCCCATGGCCGTGCCCGCGTAGCCGCGCGTGGGGTCGCTGCGCCAGCGGCGCGCGAAGGCCTGGGCGAGGGCGTCCTGCTCGACGGCGCCGTGGTCCCTCAAGACGCTGAAGAGCGCGAGGGCCATCTCCGTGTCGTCGGTGTACTCCCACGGGGCGCGGGGGATGGCGCGCTGGGCGATCATCGACCCGACGGTGAAGTGAGGGCCGAAGAAGCGCTGGCCGAAGGCGTCTCCGACGGAGAGCCCGTCGAGCGACTGGAGCGCGCGGGCGAGGCGGGCGTCGTGGTCGACCGGGAGCGTGGTCATGACACCGGAAGCGTACGCCTCAGCGCACCCGCACGCGCAGCCCCGGGTCGCTCGCCGTGGGGAGGACGGCGGTCCATCCCGGGGGCAGCGTCGGGGGCGACCACTGGAAGAGCCAGGCCGCGTCGCGAGGGGCCATGTTGACGCAGCCGTGCGAGCGGGGTCGGCCGAACAGGTCGTGCCAGAAGACCCCGTGGAGCCCCTGGTCCTCGTGGAAGAACATCACCCACGGCACCCGAGCGGCCGTGTAGAGGGCCGTCGCGGTCATGAGCTCGCTGTCGCCCGCGTTGGACATGTCCGTCGTCGCGAGCTTCGACCACACGCGGTGCTCTCCGGGCTGCGTCGGGTGCTCTCCCCGGCCCGTGGAGACCAGCGTCGCGAAGACCGGCGACGAGCCCTCCATCGCCACCAGCATCTGCTGCGCGCGGTCGACGTCGACCCAGCGCTCCCTCGCGCCGAGCCCGCTCGGGGGCGCTCCCACGTTGGGGCGCATCAGCAGCGACGAGCGCACCCAGCCGCCGTCGAGGCGGGCGAAGCGGATGCCCCGCAGCACCCGCTCCTCGCGGACGTGCGCCACCTCGCGGCGGGTGAAGACCACCGAGGAGCCCGACGGGCCGCTGTCCCGCAGCGCCGACTCGGCGGTCGGCCACGCGCGGGTGTTGGAGCGGAAGAAGCCCACCGAGGCGACCGTCTCGCCGGGCTCGTAGAAGATCCCCGAGCGCTCGCTGGGGCGGGCGAAGGACAGGTCGCGCATGGACACCCAGCGCCCGCTCGCGGTGTGCACGTAGCTCGACCCGTCGATGCGCGCGGTGCCCACCACCGCGACGGACATCCCCCGCTCCAGCTCCTCGGCCCAGTTCTCGTCGGCGACGTCCTCCATGCGCCGGTAGGTGCGCACGCCCGCGTGCGTCGCGAAGGCGTACTGGTACGGCACCACCTCGCCCTCTCGCACCACCGGCTGGCGCACCGCCTGCGGACCGTCCGCGGTGAGCGTCGCCCCGTCGCCGCAGACCCACGCGTCGGCGTCGATGCGGATCCACGCCGTGCGGCACCCGCGGCCCTGCGTGGCCTCGTGCACCGCGAGCCGGGCGCCCCGGGCCAGCGTGCCCCGGCGGGCCGACTCGATGTCCGGCCGAGAGCGCACCACCTCGCCCTCGCGCTCGATGCGCCGCGAGCGCGCCGCCGCGGGCAGCACCGTGCCGTCGGAGACGTCGTCCGCCGCGCGCGGGGCGATGGCCTCGGCCACCACCGGGCCGCTCACCGGGACCCTCCTCGGCGGCACCTGCGAGTGCCCCGCGCGGGCGCCGAGCATCGCCAGCGCCACGCCCCATCGCCCTGCCGTAGCGCGCCCGATCCGCATGGTGGCAGCCCCTAGCAGATCGGGCCGGGGCCCTCCAGTTTCACTCCGCCGCGGCGTGCACGCCCATGACGGCGAGCGCCGCCGCGAGGGGCGTCACGGCGTCGTCGCCGTCCCAGGCCACGGTCAGGTCGACGGCCACCAGGGCGGAGACCCCGACGGCCTCCAGCGCCCGCAGCGCCCGCTCCCTCGCCAGCGGCGGAACCTCCCTCATCGGGGTCCTCGCCTCCACCGCCGAGAGCCACCACACGTCCTCCGCGGGGCCCTCCTCCAGGTCGAGCAGCGTCTGCAGCTCGGGGGCGCCGCTGCGAGCCCAGGCGAGCACCCGCTCCCTCGCCCCTCGGAAGGTCGTCACCCGCGCGAGCCGGGCCCCGGTGAAGGCGTCCTCCCACCCGGACCCGGTGCGGACGCGCTGCGTCTCGTCGCGGTCCATCGGCGGGGGAGGCACCGAGGAGCGGCGGTCGTTGCGGGGCAGCGGGCGCTCCAGCACCAGCTCGTCGGAGAGGTCCCACGGGAGCGCCGAGAGCAGGGCGCGCGCCTCGGTGGCGTCCTGGGGGCGGTCGTCCTGCGACTTCGCCATCAGCCTCTCGATCGCCTCGTCGAAGACCGGCGGCAGCCTCGGGCATAGCGCCGTCACCCTCGGAACGGGCTCCCCCAGGTGCTGCGCCATGTAGTCCGGACCACCATAGGGAGCCTCTCCCGCGAGCATCTCGAAGACCACGCACCCGAGGGCGTAGAGGTCCGTCGAGGCGCTCACCGGCGCGCCGGTCATCTGCTCCGGGGCCATGTACGGCAGCGACCCGACGAGCCCTCCGGTCACCGTCGCCCCGAGGTCCCCGAGGTGCGCCGCGCCGAGGTCGCCCAGCCTCGCCTGCCCCGCCGCGTCGAAGAGCACGTTGCTCGGCTTCACGTCGCGGTGCACCACCCCGTGCCGGTGCAGCGTCTCCAGGGCGTGCAGCAGCCGCAGCGTCACGCGCCCGACCTCCCGCAGCGGCATCGACCCGACCCTCGCGGAGAGCGTCCCTCCGGGCATCCAGTCGTAGACGATGGTGGGCCCTTCTGGATCGAGCGCCCGCATCCTCACCAGGCACGGGTCATCGAGCGTCCGGGCCAGCTCCGCCTCTCGCACGAAGCGCCCGAAGGCCGCGCTGCGGTCGTCGCTCACGGTCAGCACCTTGAGCGCCACCGAGTCGCCGGTGAGCTCGTCGACCGCCTCCAGCACCCGGCCCGTCGCCCCGGAGCCCGCCTCGCGCACCACCCGGTATCGCCCCGCGTAGCGCTTCGCCGCGCCCTCCGCCCTCGGCAGGTAAGGTTCGTAGGCCTCCGGATCGACCGGCCAGGAGGCGTCGCGGTCCCGCAGCCGGGCGATCCAGTAGCGGGCGGCGTGCAGGTAGCCGAGGCGCCGCATCCCCGCCGCGAGCCGGGCCATCACCTCGTCGCTGGCCTCCACCTTCGCCGCCGCCTGGAGCGCCCTCACGGCCCCCTCGTCGTCGCCCTGCCTCGCCCTGAGCTCTCCCAGCCGCAGCGCCGCGGGGGCGTCGTCGGGGCTCTGCGCGAGGTGCTGCTCCCACGCCCGGGCGGCGCGCGCGGGGTCGTTCGCCCGCTCGAAGCACGGCGCGGCCCTGGCGTACTCGCCTCGGGCGTACCAGGTCTCCGCGGCCTCGAGCGGCTGCGTCTCCTCCAGCAGCGTCGCGGCCACGTCGTCGCGCCTCGCGAGGCGGGCCTGCGCCGCCGCCTGGGCGACGCGGCCCGGGTCGCGGCCGAGGCGCGCGCAGAGGGCGCTCAGCACCTGCTCGTCGGAGGCCTGGAGCGCGATGTCCATGGCCAGGCGCCACTCGTCGCCCTCCACCGCGGCCACCGCGGCGTCGGCCACGCGACCCAGCGAGGAGAGCAGCTCCGCCGCGCGGCGCCACTGCTTGCGGGTGACGGCGAGCGCCGCGGCCTGGTCGATCTCGGCCCTCGCGACGAGCGCCTCGACGTCTACGTCAACCGCCACTCGGCGAGACCTGCGGGGCTGCGGGCTGCTCGTCGTCCTCTTCGTCGTCGGCCTCCGGGGCCGGGGCGGCGGCGGGCGCGTCGGTGCCGCCGAGGGCCGCGATGCCGAGGGCGCGGGCGCGGGCGTCGGCCTGCTGCGCGAGCGTGCCGTGGACCTCCTGGAGCCCGTGGCCCCGGCGCCGGCGAGAGCGTCGTCGGGAGGCGGTGCGACCGGGCGAGCTGCGGTCGACCCAGTAGAAGCTTCGGGTGCGCACGTCGACGTGGACGAAGCCGCTCACGGGGTAGACCCCCACGCCGAGGAAGCCGATGCTGCGCGCGAACTCCGCCACCGCCTCATCGCTCACGCCGGGGAGCACGATGTCCGCGGCGCGGCCGAGCGAGTGGTTGCTGCCTCGCGACTCCTGTCGGAAGCCCGACACCACGTTGACCTGCCCCACCTCGAAGTGGCGCGCGATCTGGAAGATCACGTCGATGAGCCGGCGGTCGATGGGGGCGTGGCTGCCGGTGCGGCGGTCGCCGAGCACGCGGGCGACCTCGGCGCGGGCGGCGTCGTCGAAGCCGCCGTCCTGGCGCTCGGGGGTGAGCTCGGCGGAGCCCATGCCGTTGAGCGACGAGAGCCGCAGCACCATGCGCCCGTCGGCGGTGTAGCGCGCCGCGGGCACGGTGGTCGCCGAGTGCCAGCGCTGGTTGATGGCGCGGTAGCTCGACAGGCTGATGCGCGCGGGGCGGCCGGTGCGGTGGCGGTGCTGCTGGGCGAGCGCGCCGAGCGGCAGGAGCAGACCGGCGAGCAGCGTGAGGAGGGCTGTGGTGCGGCGGTCCATTGGAGGGCTGGAGGTTCCTCGATGGGAGCGCGGCGCGCAAGGGGGCGACGAGCCCGGCGGATTACCGGGCGGTGTATTCAGGGCTGGACGACCTCGGAGCCGCTGCAGTTGCGGAGCGTGTTGGAGCCGCTGCGGCACGGGCCCGCGTTGCAGGCGCCCGGGCAGGTCGAGCAGGAGTACTGGCTGACCGCGAGGCAGTAGGTGCCGAAGGTCGGATCGGTGAAGCCGCCCGATCGCGAGCAGGACCAGTTGTCGCTGCCCGAGTAGGCCACTGGCTGCGTGGTGCACACCGTGGCGGCGAGCTTCCAGGCGCGGCACGCGGCGCTGTCGCCGGCGTTGTAGGGGTAGGTCCCGCCGAGGGCGGTCGGCGCGGTGGTGGTGTAGCCGGTGGTGACGCAGCCCGCGATGGGCGAGGTCCAGCCGTGGTAGAGCGGCATCGACGAGCACATGCCCGCCACGCACACCTGGCCCGCGGGGCACGCCAGGTTGCACATCCCGCAGTTGAGCCGGTCGCTCTGCGTGTTGGTGCACGCGGTCCCGCAGACCGACTGCCCGCTCGGGCAGGCGCACACGCCCGCGGTGCAGGTCATGCCCCCGGCGCACACGTTGCCGCAGCGGCCGCAGTTCATCACGTCCGTGTTGGGGTCCGACTCGCAGCCGTTGGCGCCGTTGCGATCGCAGTCCTGGAAGCCCGGCTCGCAGCCCGTGACGACGCAGGTGCTCATGGCGCAGACGCCCATCCCGTGGGTGAAGGTGCAGGCCATCCCGCAGCCGCCGCAGCTGGTGAGGCTGGACGTGACCGAGGCCTCGCAGCCGTCGGTGACGCGCGCGTTGCAGTCCCCGAAGCCCGAGGCGCAGGTGAGGCGGCAGGCGCCGGTGACGCACGCGGCGGTGGCGTTGACGGTGCTGCACGCGGTCGTGCAGGTGCCGCAGTGGGCCGGGTCGCGCTGCAGGTCGGCGCACATCCCGCTGCAGCAGGAGAGCCCACCGGCGCAGCCGTGCGAGAGCGAGCAGCCGATGGCGCACCGTCCGCTGCGGCACACGTTGCCGAGGGGGCAGTCGTCGTCGACGCGGCACGCCGGGGCGGTGCACTCGTGGGCGACGTTGCAGCTCAAGGGGGGGCCGCCGTCCGCGAGGCCGACGCAGTCGAGGTCGCTGGCGCACCCGGTCGCGCAGGCGTTGGCGCTGGTGCAGTAGGAGCCCCGCGCGCAGGGGTGGGCCGTCTCCCCCGGGAGGCACTGCACGCACCGCCCGGAGGCGTTGTCGCAGACCGGCGCGGACGCTCCCGTGCAGTCGATGTTGGCGGCGCAGCGGCGGCCCGTGTCGACCGGAGGCGCGCCCATGTCGTCGGTCCCCACCGGAACGTCCTCGGTGGGCACCTTGCCGAGGTCGTCCTCGACGACGATGTCGTCGGTGGCCTTGGCGTCGGGGTCTTTGATGGACGCGTCGTCGGGGGGCAGCTCGTTGGCGCTGCCCGCCGCGCAACCCACGACCAGGACGAGCAACGCGCTGAGGATTCGTCGTGTCATGAAGCGAGCCTTCGGAGACGTTTGGAGTGCGGCGGTTGGATCGCAGGCTCCGCGCGGTCGCAGGCCTGCGCGATCGTCAGGGCTGTGCGGCCTCGCTGCCCGAGCAGTTGCGGAGCGAGAGCGGGTTGTACACGCAGGCCGCGTTGCAGGCGCCCGGGCACCCCGAGCAGGCGTACTGGTTGAGCACGAGGCAGTAGGTGCCGAAGGTCGGGTCGGTGAAGCCACCCGCCCGGGGGCAGGTGAAGTTCGCGTTGCCGGAGTAGTCCGTCGGCTGGGTGGTGCACACCGTGGCGGCGAGCTTCCAGGCGCGGCACGCGTTGGAGTCACCGATGTTGTACGGGTAGCGCCCGCCCTGGTTGGTCGCGGCCGTGGTGTTGTAGCTGGCCGTGGAGCAGCCCGGAACCGGCGACGTCCACCCGTGATAGAGCTGCATCGAGGTGCACGAGCCGGCCACGCAGGCCTGGCCCGCGGGGCACGCCAGGTTGCACGCGCCGCAGTTGAGCCGATCGGTCAGCGTGGGGGTGCAGGCGCCGAGGCAGAGGGTCTGTCCGGCCGGGCACTGGCACACGCCGGCGTTGCACGACTGGCCCGTGGCGCAGGCGTTGCCGCAGGCGCCGCAGTCGGTGGTGCTGGTCATGAGCGCGGCCTCGCAGCCGGTGGTCGCGTTGCGGTCGCAGTCCTGGTAGCCGGCGCTGCACGCCACGATGGCGCAGTGGTCGTTGGCGCAGGTCGCGGAGGCGTGGGCGAGCGAGCAGACCACGCCGCAGGCGCCGCAGTTGGAGGGGTTGTTGGTGGTGCTGGTCTCGCAGCCGTTGTCGCGGTTGGTGTCGCAGTCGCCCCAGCCCGCCTCGCAGCGCGAGACGCACGCCCCGGCCATGCACGAGGGGGTCGAGTGGATGGTGCTGCACACGCGGGTGCACGACCCGCAGGCGGTGACGGTGGTGCTGGTGTTGATGCACGAGCCCGAGCAGCAGGTCTGACCCGTCGGGCAGCCGCGCGACGCCGAGCAGCCGGGCACGCACACCCCGGAGGTGCAGACGTTGCCGAGCTCGCAGTTGGCGTCCGTCAGGCAGCCGACGCACATGCGGCGGGTGGTGTCGCAGACCGGTCCTCCGGGGGCGCCCACGCAGTCGGAGCCGTTGCGACAGCCCGCCACGCAGCGGCGCGTCGCGTCGCAGTAGGTTCCGGCGGCGCAGGTGTCGGAGGTCGGGACGCACTCCACGCAGAGCCCGCTCACGAGGTCGCAGGCCGGGCGCCCGGGCACCGCGGCGCAGTCGCTCACCCGGCTGCAGGAGACCCGCACGTCGGCGGTGGCGACGTCGGGCACGTCCGGCGTGTCCCTCGGCGGAGCGACGTCGAGCGGCGTCGAGGCGTCCATCCCGGTGTCCGCGGCGACGTCCTGCGCGGGCGGCGCGTCGAGGCCGCTGTCGACGGTCACGTCGTCGACGGTCACGACGTCCATCGCCTTGGGCGCGTCCTCCGTCGTGCCGGTGTCCGTCTCCGTCGAGACGTCCTCGTCGACGACCGCCCCGTCCGGCGTCTTGCCGGTGTCCTCGGTCACGGGCGGCGTGGAGACGCTCGCTCCGCTACAGCCGACCACCACCGCCAGCGCGAGAACCCACAGAGCCGAATCGCGTCGCATCCTCAACCTCTCCGTCAGCACGCCGCGACCGTATCATGGTCCGAGGCATCAGCGCCGCACCGCGCGAAGGCCGCACGTTCCCGGTCATCCGGGGGTCTACCGACCGCGCCTCGATGGAGCAGCGATGGGATATAAGCGGCGCCCTGATGAAGGTCGCAAGATATCGAGCGCTCGGCGGTCCGGAGAACATCGAGTACGCCGACCAGCCGGACCCCGTCGCTCGCGCGGGTGAGGCGCTGGTGAGGGTTCACGCCAGCAGCGTCAACCCGGTCGACTGGAAGATGGCGAAGGGTGAGTTTCCCTTCAACCTCATGCGCCCGAAGCTGCCCTTCGTCCCGGGCTTCGACCTGGCCGGCGAGGTGGTCTCCGCCTCCGGGGACTTCCCCGTCGGAGCGAGGGTCTGGGCCCGCCACCCCTCGATGAGCTCCGGCGCCTCCGCGGAGCTCGTCGCGGTGCCCGCCAGCGCGCTCGCGCTGATGCCCGAGGCCATGGGCTACCCCGAGGCGGCGGCGATCCCGCTCGCGGGCATGACCGCGCTCCAGAGCCTGCGCGACCAGGCGCGGCTGCCGATGTCCGGCGCCGAGGGGTACCGGGTGCTCGTCGTCGGGGCCTCCGGGGGCGTCGGGCACTTCGCGGTGCAGATCGCGCGGGCCGCGGGCGCCCACGTGACGGGGCTGTGCTCGGGCCGCAACGCCGCGCTGGTGACCTCGCTCGGAGCGCAGGAGGTCGTGGACTACACCACCGGCGCGGCCCCCAACGCGGGAGGCGACTTCGACGTCATCCTCGACTGCGTGGGCGGAGCGCCGGTGGGGAGGTTCCTTCCGTGGCTGACCGCGCGCGGCGTGTACGTGAGCTGCGCGCCGGGCGGCGGCACCTTCGCGTGGCAGCTCTTCTACACGCTGACCTTCCGGCGGCGGGTGCGCGGGGTGATGCTGAGGCCGAGGGCCGACGACCTGCGCTGGCTCGGCGGGCTCTACGAGCGCGGCGGCCTGCGAGCGCACATCGACGCGACCTTCCCCCTCGCCCAGCTCGCCGACGCGCACCGCATGAGCATCGCGGGTCGCACCCGGGGAAAGATCGTGATCGCCGTCGCGTGAGCGCTAGCGCCCGTAGGTCCCGGTGAGGGTTCCGTGGGCGAGGACGTGGCCGCGCAGCATGAAGCGCACGAGCGCGGCGCTGCTGCCCTCCGGGGCGCCGAGCGCGGGGGTGTCGAGCGCGTACACGCTGAAGCGGTAGCGGTGCGCGGGGCCGGGCGGCGGGCACGGTCCGCCGTAAACGCCGTTGCCGTAGTCGGTGCGGCCGACGTGGGCGCCCGCGGGGAGCGACCCCTCGGCGCCGGCGTTGTCGGCGAGCGAGCGGGTGTCGCCCGGGAGGTCGTACGCGACCCAGTGGTAGAAGCCCGTCCCGGTGGGGGCGTCGGGGTCGTGCACGATCACCGCGAAGGAGCGCGTGCCCGCCGGGGTGCCCGCCCACTGGATCGCGGGAGAGTGGTTCTCGCCGGTGCAGCCGAAGCCACCGAAGACGGAGCGCATCGGGATGGTCGCGCCCTCGGCGAAGGCGTCGCTGGTGATGCGCAGCGTGGAGGGAGCGGGCGCCCCGTCGGCCCCGGTGGGGACGTACGCGACGGAGTCGGCGGTGGCCGCGGAGGCCGCGCGCGCGGTGGTGTCCGAGGGACAGGGGGCGGTGCTGTGGGCGCAGGCGGCGAGCGCGAGCGAGCCTAGGAAGGAGAGACGTCTCATGGCGGGAGTGAACCTCTGTGGGACGCGACGACCACCAGCGGGCGAGCGCGCCGCCGTTGTAGGGAAGGGCCCGTCCGATGGCCAGGGTGGAGGTCGCGCTACGGGCGGATGGCGAGCAGCTCGGCGGCCTGACCCGGCGCCGCGGCGGCCATCTGGTCGATGAGCGTGCGGGCCTCGCCGGGCGCGTGCGCCCCGAGCTCGCGCAGGGCCTTCGTGCGGCTCATGCCCCAGAGGAGGGACGCGACGAGGGAGGTCGGGAGTCGGCTCAACGTGAGCATCGCGGAGGGGGTGATGGCGTTGCCGAGCTGACGCACGAGGCGGAAGCCGGAGGACATCGCCAGCGCGTGGGTTCGAGCCTCGCTCCAGGAGAGGCCCGCGCCGCGGCTGGCCGCCACCGAGGCGATCGCCAGCAGAGGGACCACGAAGACCGCGTGCGTGCGCAGCCAGCTCTGCATGTCGTCGTGGACGACCGTGAGGATGCCCGCGTCGGTGAAGACCCGGGCCCAGGCGGCGTCGGTGACCGTGGTGATCTGGCCACGCGTGAGGATCTCTCGCTTGAGCTTCCCCTCCGTGAGCGTCGAGAGCATCGCGGGGAAGCCGAAGGCGAAGCGCGCCTCGCCCACGGCGTCCCTCAGCCGGTCGAGGGCCTCGAAGGTGTTGAACATGAACATCACGGTCCGGGCCGCGCTCGCCTTCAGCGCCGGGAGCACCGTGTCGACCTGCGAGGCCAGCACGGTCACGAGCACGAGGTCCCACGGGGTGGTCGCGTCGAGGGCGGGGCTCACGCTCACCGCCGCGCGCTCTCCGGTCACGAGCACGATGGCCTGATCACGCTGGAGCTGCTCCAGCCGCGCTCCGCGAGCGACCACCGTGACCGCGTGGCCGGCCTTCGAGAGATGGAAGGCGAAGGTGCTGCCGATGGCGCCGGTTCCGACGATGGCGATCTTCATGCCAGGGTGACTAACAGCACCCGAGGGCTTCTTACAAAGGGCGCGGCCGATCAGCGGGTCGAGCGCCTCGACGGGCGGGCCCGCTCGAGGCCCTCGATGCGGCGGGTGAGGGCCTGGATCTGACGGTCCTGCGCCTGCACGGTCGCCACGAGCAGGCTGGTGTAGCCGTAGAGGTCGACCTCGCTGCGCTCCGGGTCGACGGCGTAGCTCGCGGGCTGGTCCTCGATGATGAACCCGAGGCGGCGGCGTCCGCCCATCGCGGGGATCGTGTACTCGTAGGTCGCGAGCCGCGTCGCCCGCACCTGCGCCGCGAGCGCGTCGGCCTCGGCGGGCGCGAGGTAGGTGATGTCCCGCTTGAGGGCGCGCGTCGAGATGGGGCAGTTGCGCATGTAGCCGATCTGCCATGCGCCGCCGGTGCACTGCACCGCGCCGTCGGGGCTGTTGCAGCCGTAATCGCAGGTGAGGCCCGCCTGCGAGCAGGCCTCGCCGTAGCGAGGAGAGCCCTGGGGGCAGCCCGGCGCGAGCGGGCGCTGATCGCACTGCCACGTCGCGTTCCCGCCGCACGTGGAGATCGGAAACGACGAGCAGTTGGTGCACTCGCAGAGCGATCCGCCGTAGGCGCAGACCGCCCCCTGGGCCCCGCAGGGCTGTCCGCTCGCGGCCTCGATCGTGGCAGGACACTCCGCGGGGGGAGGCGGCGCGGCGCACCACGCGGGCGCGACGCCGTTGTCGCCGAGCGCCCGGACGCGCCACTCGGCGGCGGAGCAGGACGCGACGCGACGGCACTCGCGGCGCGGGTCGGCGCCGTACTCGCACTGCAGGTCCGGGTCCGAGCAGGGCGTCCGGTCGCCGGGCTCGGCGGAGGGACACCGCGTGGTGGGCGGCACGTCGGTCCGGACGCCGCTGTCGCCCGGTGGGACGACGGTGGCGCTACAGGCCGCCGCGAAGAGAACCCAGGTGATGGACCAGGACGGCGCGCCGCGGTGCTCTCGCATGATCATCGGAGCGTAGCGCGATGGGCCGACGGGTTGGGTGCGGCCGTGGTCGGTCGGGCCTACAGGTCGATCTGCTCGACCTCGTCCACCGGGTGTCCGAGGAAGCGCGAGGCCACCTCGGCGAAGCTCTGCGGCCGGTCCGTCACCAGCATCCGCAGCCGCCCCTCCCCCACCGACGCCGCGCCCAGCGAGCGCGCCTCCAGGAAGTCGCGCAGCTCCTCCGCCGTCGCCTCGGCGCTGTCGACCACCGACGCGCCCGCGCCGAGCACCCGGCGCGCCTCGACGGTGATCACGTCGCGCAGCACCGGGTAGTGCGTGCACCCGAGCACCACCACGTCGACGTCGCAGGCCGCGAGCGTCTCCAGGTAGCGCGCCACCGCCAGCCTCGGGACCTCCCCGTCGAGCCACCCCTCCTCCACCAGCGGCACCAGCAGCGGCGCCGCGCGGCCGAAGACCTCCGTGCGCGACGAGCGCGACGCGATGGCCCTCGGGTACGCGCCCGAGGCGATGGTCCCCGCGGTGGCGAGCACCCCGACGCGGTGGCGGCGCGTGGCGGCCACGGCGGCCCCGGCCCCGGGCTCGATCACCCCGAGCACCGGCAGGTCGAGCTCGACGCGCAGCATGTCGAGGGCCACCGCGCTCACGGTGTTGCACGCCACCACCAGCAGCTTGATGCCGCGCGAGACCAGCGCCCTCGCGCAGGCCCGGGAGTAGCGAAGCACCGTCTGCGCGGAGCGGGTCCCGTAGGGGACGCGGGCGGTGTCGCCCAGGTAGAGGACGTCCTCCTGCGGGCACAGCCGGCGGATCTGTCGGACCACCGTGAGCCCCCCGAGGCCGGAGTCGAAGACGCCGATCGGGAGCGCGCGGCGGGGGTCGCTGGCCTGGTCGCTCAAGGGGCCCGCAGGGGCTCGTTGTTGACCGTCACCAGCACGTCCGGCAGCACCTTCACGGGCACCTCGGAGAGCAGCGAGAGGCCCGCGGCGCCCATGGCCACCGCGGCGGTCGTGCGGAAGCCCCAGATCTGCGCGTAGTAGGTCGCCGTGGTCGAGGGCGGGATCTGGATCGAGATGTACAGCCCGTTGCTGCTCGTCACGTTGGTCATGGTGGCGGCGTTGCGGGGGGTGGGCAGCCCGCTGGTGGGCGAGAAGTAATAGACCTGCGCGTCGGGCACGAAGGTCGGGCGGGCGCCGGTCGCGACCGACGAGGTGCTGGAGATGGTGGCGATGGCGCCGATGAGGTCGCGGCGCTGGCAGTCGAGGGCGTTGCCCGCGATGATCCCGGTGCCCTCACGGCGCGACTGACCGAGCAGCGCCGCGAGCAGGCCCGCGGTGGTCGACGCGACGGAGTTGCGGTTGCTCCCGGTCACCGCCGCGCGGGTGAGGTCGGTGGTGTCGTTGACCAGGTAGGTGTCGAGCGTGTCCGTCGCGCGCACCCGCCACGAGAGCGGCCCCATGGTCCCCGCGGGGACCGTCACGGTGTACATCCCCGTGGCGTCGGACATGCCCGTCGCGAGCGGCGCGCCGAGGTAGTTGAGGCCCGAGAACACGTCCACCGTCGCGTTGGCCACCGGGGCGTTGGTCTGGAAGTCGGCCACGCGCCCGGAGATGGGGAGCGCCGCCGTGGTGGTGGTCACCGCCGCGAGGTTGCAGGCGAAGTCCGGCGCCACCATGGGCATCCCGGTGCCGCCGTTGGCCATCACGGCGACGGTCGGCAGCTCGAAGCAGGACTCGCCGCCGTTGACGTTGCAGCGGCGCACCACCGGGACGTCCGCCGCGGGGGCGTCGGTGACGGAGCCCGTGTCCGTCGGGGTCGATCCGGTGTCCGTCGGGGTGGAGCCCGAGTCGACGGACCCGGTGTCCGTCGGGGTGGTCCCGGCGTCGGCGGGCGCGGCCGGGTCGCTGCTGCACGCGGCGAGGCTGAGGGCGGCGAGGACGAGAGCGGTGTGCCTGACGATCACGATGGGGGTTGCTCCAGTGTCTGAAGGGTGAAACTTACGGGAGTGGGTAAACGGGGCCTACGGCTGCGGGCGCCAGCGGACGATGGCCTCCATCGGGGCGTAGAGGAAGCGCTGCACGCCGGGGCCGATGGAGTTGGTCTCCTCGTAGTGATCGCCGGCGGGCTCGTTGAGGTAGGGCGTCACCGGGTCGAGGAGGAAGTTGTACGTGGGGACGATGTACCCGAGGAAGTCCTCGGTGAGGCCCGACACGAACGCGTAGCGCACGCCCGGGTTCATCAGCACCAGGTCGCGGAGGTAGGGCGGCGCCGGGGCCGTGGAGAGGTCCGGCGAGTTGGGCTGCATCGGCGTGAGGGGGGATTGCCCCCACGACCAGCGGGTGTCGCGGGTGCCCACCCAGAGGTCGGGGTGAAGCTCTCCCGGGGCGGTGACGGTGCCGACGGGGCCGACCTGGAGCCAGGTCACGCGCGAGCGCACCCACGGGATGTTGGTCTCGTCGAAGGGCAGCGCGGGATCGAAGTAGAGCAGCTCTCGCGCGAAGACGTTGGTGAGGTAGTAGGCGTGGTAGCCGACGTTCTCGACCTCCGCCGCGATGGGGGCCGTGCGGTAGGAGAGCGAGAGCTCGCTCGCGGGGATGTCGACCCCGTCGCGGGCGATGGCCTCCAGCGCGAAGCGGGCGATGTTGCGCCCGGCGGCCTCGGCCTTGGGGAGCCCGGAGTCGGCGATGACCATTCCGTCGGCGCCGGGGATGCGCGTCCCGCCGGGGCCGACCTGGCCGCCGAGGGCACCGTTGACGAAGACCGTGGTGCCGCCGAGGCCGGTGAGCCCGCGCGAGGCGTCGCCGTTCTCGGTGACCTCGCGGAGCCAGTGCACGTAGTCGGCGCTGAGCTGGTCGTTGCGCGAGCCCGAGTACTCCGGGTGCGCGGACCAGTTGATCCAGGTGGCGAGGGTGGTGTCGGGGCGCTCGGCGTCGGTGAAGCGCACCACCGTGAGCGTGGGGTCGTAGATGACCGGGTCTCGGGTGTCGTTGACGTAGCCGCGGGTGTCTCCCATCGCGTCGGTGGGGGCCGCCTGCACGACGCGCATGCGCGCCGGTCGCAGGGCCATCACGGCCTGCCGAACGGCCTGCGCGATGCGCTGGTGGGTGAGCGTCTGGTACTCGCGGTTGAGCCCCGTCTGGCTCGCCGACGGACCCCAGAGGCCCACCGTGTCGACGCCCTCGTGGACGTGCGTCGAGCCGATGATCACGCGGTCGATGTCGAGCCCGGCGAGCATCGGGTCGGCGCGCGCGGCGTCCATCTCGTTGATGAAGTACCCGACCGCGTCGATCACTGCGAAGGCCACCGTGGTGTCGTTGTAGCGGAACGCGATCGCCCGCACCTCCAGGTCGTCGTGCACCCCGCGCGCGACCCGGGCGTTGCCGAAGCCGGCCATCCAGATGGCGTCGAAGCGGCCGTTGCCGTTGACGTCCGTGAAGGGCTCGTTGCGCTGCCACTCGTGGTCGCCGTTGCGGTCGTCGAACTGCGACTCGACCAGCGTCGGGGTGACCAGCGCCCGCCCGGCGCCCACGTAGAGCCGGTTGTCGCCCGTCCCTCGGCAGTGGTCCCGGCCGGGGCACCAGTCGTCGGGGCCCGCGTAGGGGACCGGACGCCCGGAGTCGGGAGGAGTCCCCGCGTCGGTGCCCTGGTCGACCGCAGCGGGAACATCCACGACGGGCGTGTCCACCACGGGAACGTCCAGCGCGGCGCCGGCATCGACGGCCGAGGGCGCAGGGTCGTCCTTGCATCCTGCGAGCAAGGTCGCGAGCGCGAGCACGGAGGCCCACCTGGCGGGGTGCTTCATCGCACCGGAGGCTACCGCACGGCCGAGGTGCGACGGAAGAGCGCCGGGCGGCGCGCCTGGGGTTGTCGTACGCTCCGGCCCCGATGCCCATCGTGCGCCCGCTCCCGTGGAGGTCCTGGCGGCGGACGATCAACGGGCTCGGAGCGCTCCTCCTCGCGGCCTGCTCCCCGACCGAACATCCGCCGACCACCGTCGCCTTCGACAGCGGAGCGACCGATGTGTCCGTCGTCGATGCGCCCGTCGTCGATGCGTCTGTCGTCGATGCCTCTGTCGCCGATGTGCCTGTCGTCGATGTGCTCGATGCGCCCGTCGTCGATGCGCCCATCGTCGATGCGCCCGTCGTCGATGCGCCCATCGTCGATACCCCCATCGTCGATGCGCCCGATGCGCCCGATGCGCCCGCGTATCGCGCGGTGCTCCGCCAGGTCGGGACCAACGTCGAGATCCCCAATGACGTCACGGGGACGCCGCACGCGGCCCGGCTCGTGACCCCCGCGGGCATCGACGGGGCGCTCTTCGTCGCCAACTCCTACGGCGGCTTCCTTCGCTATCAGCGCAGCGCCGCGGGGCTCGTCCGCACCGTCGTGAGCGAGCCGCGCACCCCGCCGTCGCCGCTCGTGTACTGCAACCGCCTCGCGGTCCACGCGTCGAGCGCCACCGTCTACTGCGTCGGTCTCCTGGGCTCGTACATCACCCTCTTCGACGCCTCCACGGGCGCCGTCCGCGCGTCGGTCGTCACCGACGCCCGCTACCGCGGCGTCGCGGTGCACGGCGACGGGCTCTACCTCGCCGCCGTCGACCGCGGCCTCTGGCGTCGCCCGATCCGCCCCGACGGATCCATCGGCGACCCCGTCCGCCTGGCCGAAGGGACCTTCCTCCACGTCGTCGAGGTCCCCGGCGGAGTCGCCGCGGTGGAGCGTCGCGCGGGCGTGCTCTTCGTCCCCGACTCGGGCGCGAGCGCGAGGGTCCCGCTGCCGGGTCCGCCGCTCGGCGTGCGCGTGCGGGGCGACGCGCTCTGGATCGCGCTGGGCTCGCAGGGCCTCGCGATCGTCGACCTCGCGACCCACACCGCACGCCACCTCTCCGTCGACTGCGTGGTCGCCACCGTCGACGCCACCGACGCCGCCGTGCTCGTCGGCTGTCGCCAAGGAACCCGGCTCTACCCCCGCCCCGACGCCTCCGCCGATCGACTCGTGGCGCCGCTCTCCAACACCCGCGTGGACTACGCCGTCACCGACGTCCTCGCGCTCCCGGAGGGCATCTACGAGCTCGACTGGCGAACCCTCCGGCGCTTCGAGACCACCGCCGACCCGGCCGCGCCTCGGGGCGTCCCGGAGGCGCCGCTGGGCTTCACCGTCCCGCCGGGGCAGACGGTGCGCTACGAGGTACAGAACCCCTTCTCGACGCCGCTTCGGGCGGGGGACGTCACCCTCGCTCCGGCACAGCGCGCGTGGTTCACCGCGATGACCAGCACCCGGGGCTTCGTCCGCCTCGCCCTCGACGGCGGCCGCTCCATCGACGTCGGCGCCGCCACCGCGGACGGCGACACGGTGGCTCCAGGCGGACCGCTCGGGCTCCCCTTCCCCAGCGCGTGGGTCTACGTCCTCCAGCCCGACTGCGCGCTCCAGTGGCCGGACGTCGAAGACCTGCTCTGGCTTCGCGAGCACGGCGGCCTCGGCGACGGGCGCTCCATCGAGGTGATGCTGCTGCCCAACTCCGCGATCGATCAGTTCGACGCCTACCGCGCGCTCTGGTCCCCGCTGCCGCTGCCCAACCTCATGGACCTGCTCCCGCTGGCCGACTTCCCCTCGCTGGACCTCGTCGGGGCGATCCGCCGGATCAGCCTCACTCGCCTGCTCGGCGGCCCGGACAGCACGCTCTTCGTCGCCACCGACGCCGCCCGCCGCGTGATCACCATGGCCAACCAGTACCGCGGCGCCTACGTGCTGCGCGTCGAGCCCGCCGCCCCCTGATCGGAGACGATGCGCCCGTCGACGAGGTCGATGGTGCGGTCGCAGCGAGCGGCGAGGCGGGGGTCGTGGGTCACGATCAGGAAGGCCACGCCGAGCTCGCGGTTGAACTCCCGCATCACCTCGAAGATCTGGTCCGCGGTCCTGGTGTCGAGGTTTCCGGTGGGCTCGTCGGCGAGCACGAGCGGCGGTTCGAGCGCGAGCGCCCGGGCGATGGCCACCCGCTGCTGCTGGCCCCCGGAGAGCGCGTTGGGGCGAGCGTCGGCCTTCGCGCCGAGCCCCACCCTCTCCAGCAACCTGCGGGCGCGAGGGACCATCTCCTTCGAGCTGCGCCCGGCCGCGGCGATCATGGGCATCATCACGTTCTCCACCGCGCTCAGCCCCGGCAGAAGGTGGTGGAACTGGAACACGAAGCCGATGGTGCGCCCCCGCAGCCGCGTGAGCCCCGCGTCGTCGAGCCGCGTGGTGTCCTCTCCCGCGATGGTGAGGCGCCCGGTGGTGGGCCGGTCGAGCAGCCCGAGGATGTTGAGCAGCGTGCTCTTGCCCGAGCCCGACGGGCCCACCAGCGCCGCGAACTCCCCGCGCTCGATGCGCAGGTCGACGCCCTTCAGCACCTCCGTGAGCACTCCCTCGCCGTAGGACTTGAACACCCCTTCGAGGAGCAGCACGGGCTCAGCCATTGCGGATCGCCACCGCGGGGTCGAGCCTCGCCGCGCTGCGGGCCGGGAGCGCCGCCGCGAAGATCCCCGTGAAGAACGCGATCGCCGCGGAGCGCGCCACCAGCGCCAGGGTCACGCTCACCGGGAAGGTGGGCGTCCCGTCGGCGTTGCGCACCATCCCCGCGAAGAGCGCGCCGAGGCCCGCTCCCAGGGCGGTCCCGACCACCGAGCCGATGAGCCCCACCATCGCGCCCTGGATCAGGAACACCCAGAGAACGCTCCGCCGCGAGGTGCCCATCGCGCGCAGGATCCCGATCTCCTTGCCCTTCTGCACCACCGAGACCACCAGCACGCTCGCGATGCCCATCGCCACCGCCAGGATCACGAAGAACTGGATCATCTGGCTGGAGTTGCTCTGCGACCGCAGCGCCACCAGGAGCTGCGCGTTGGTCTTCATCCAGCTGTCCGCGACGAGGCCCGTGCGCGCGGTGATGTCCGCCGCGACCGCGTCGGCGGCGAAGATGTCCCGCACCCGCAGGTCGACGCTCGACACGCCGCCCACCAGGTCGAGCAGGGTCTGCGCGCCGCGCGTCGAGATCACCACCCAGCGGCGGTTGACCTCGCGGTTGCCCAGGTCGAACACGCCCGCCACGAGGTACACCTCGCTCGCCCCGTCGACGGAGCCGAGGCGCACCCGGTCGCCCTCCCCCACGCCGAGGTCGAGGCCCAGCTCCCGGCCGATCACGCAGCTGGTCCCGCCAGGCTCGAAGCGACCCGCCACCATGCGCTGCCGGATGGGGTAGATGCTCGCGAAGCGCTCCGGGTCGACGCCATAGAGCACCACCGCGCGGGTGGCGTTGCCGCGGGTCGCGACCGCCGGCCCCGACACCGTGGGCGACACCGCCGTCACCGCGGGCATGGCCGCGAGGCCGTCGACCACCTGCTGCCAGCCGACGATCGACCGGGCCCGCTGGGCCGTGCGCTCGACGCGCGCGGCGATGGCGACGGCGTCGCTGGAGGCGAGCATCGGGCGCGCGACCTCGTCGGGCGGTCGCACCACGACGTGCGCCTGCGTGCCCAGGGTCTGCGCGACCAGGCTGGTCTGGAGCCCATCGATGAGCGCCGAGAGGAAGACCATCACCGCCACGCCCACGGAGACGCCCACCACGATGAGCACCGACTGCAGCCGCCCCTCGCGGAAGAAGCGCAGCGCCAGGAACCACGAGATCGGCATCTAGGGGCCCCCTGGGGGAGAGGCCTCCATCGGGCGAGGACGTACCCGCTGCCCCACGCGCACCGCGGCCTCGGCGCTCGACGGCACCACGCGCTCGCCCTCCCGCAGCCCCGAGCTCACCTCCACCACGCGCTCGCCGCGCAGCCCGAGGGTCACTGCCCGCCTCGCGGTGCGGCCGTCGGCGCCGACGAGCATCACCCACGGCGAGGCGGTGGCCGCGTCGCGCACGGCGTCCGGCGGGAGCGAGAGGACGCCGGGGTGCCGGGCGACCTCGACCTCCACCGAGACGGTCATCGAGGGCCGCAGGAAGGGCGGCGGCGAAGGGACCCGGAGCTTCACCTCGACGGTCCCCCGGAGGGCGTCGATGGCGGGCGCGATGTACGCCACCTCCACGGGGAAGGGCCTCCCCGGGAAGGCCTCGGCCGACGCGACGCCTCGCTGGCCCACGCGCAGGTCCGCCAGGTTGCGCTCGTCGGGCGTGATGGAGAGCTCCGTGTCTCCATCGCGCAGCAGCACCAGCAGCGCTCGCCCCGGGGTCACCACGTCGCCGGGCTCCACGCTGCGCCGCATGATCACCCCGTCCGCGGGCGCCACCACGCGCGCCTGCTCGAGCCTCGCCTCGGCCACCCGCAGCACCGCCTCGGCCTGCACCCGGCCCGCCACCGCCACGCGGGCGTCCCCTCCCCCGGCGCTCTGCCCCGCCGCGGCGATCTGCGCCGACTGGAGCTGGCTGCGCGCCACGTCGAGCGAGCGCTGCGCCGACTCCAGCTCCGAGGCCGCGAGGGCGCCCGAGCGAAACAGCGTCCGCTGCCGCTCCCAGGTGGACTCCGCGGCGCGGAGGTTGGCCTCCGCCTGGCGCACCGACTCGCCGGCCACGCGCGCGCTCACCGTGCGGAGCTGGCCCACGCGCGTCGAGGCCACGAGCACCCCGGCGCGCGCCTGCTCGACCTGCGTCGCGAGCTCTCGGTCGTCGAACTCCACCAGCACCTGACCCGCCGTGACGCGATCGCCCTCGCGCGCCCGCACCGCCCGCACGAGGCCGCCGAGCTGGCTCCCCAGGCTCACCTCCGCAGGGCTGAGCACGCGGCCGCTCGACACCACCGTCTGCACCACCTCGCGCCGCGCGGGGAGCACCACCGAGACCCTCGGACCGAGCGCCCGCCGGACCCCGAACCACGCGACCGTCGAGAGCGCCAGCAGCAGCGCCAGGGCCTTGAGAGCCCGTCGAAGCCAGGTCATCAGCGCGTGTGCTCCTGCGGTGGTCGAGCGAGCATCGATCGTCCGCGAGATAGCGACTCCGAGCGGGGGTGTCTACGCGGATGGCGCACGCCCTGCGCGGAGGGCGCTCGCCACGGCGCAGGTGCTGCGCGCCGCACCCGCGCTCACTGCTCCTCGTCGCGGGCGCCCGTGAAGAGTCCGATGAACCACGAGAGCACGCTCACCACGAGCGCCCCCAGCATCGCGGGACCGAGGCCGTTGACGCTGAAGCCCGGGACCAGCCACGCGGCGAGCCCGAAGGAGAGGCCGTTCACGACCAGGTAGAAGAGCCCGAGCGTGACCAGGGTGATGGGCAGGGTGAGGAAGACCAGCACTGGTCGCACGCAGGCGTTGATGAGCCCGAGCACCAGCGCAGCAATGGCCAGCACCGTGAGCGAGCTCACATGGATGCCGGGCACGATCTCGGTCGCCACCCAGAGGCTCAAGGCGACGGTCGCCCAATGGATCAGGAATCGCGGCATGAGGCACCTCGCTCGGCGTACTTTGCGAAACCCGGACCACGGACCGGAGCCTCGCGCCCGGCCGCTGGGTTGCTGGCACGATGTCTGATTGGGTGAGCCGACGATGCCCGACGATGCAGCCCCGAGGAGGGTGACCGTGCTGGAGGCCCGCGGGCTCACGCGACGCTACCTGATGGGCGACGTGGCCATCGACGCGCTGCGAGGGGTCGACCTGGCGCTGACCGAGGGGGAGTTCGTGGTGCTGCTCGGCCCGTCGGGATCGGGCAAGAGCACGCTGCTCAACATCGTCGGCGGCCTCGACTCGCCCAGCACGGGCGAGGTGCTCTACCGCGGCGAGCCCCTGGATTTCAGCGACCAGCGCGCGCTCACCAGCTACCGCCGAGAGCACGTGGGCTTCGTGTTCCAGTTCTACAACCTCATGCCCTCGCTCACCGCGCGCGAGAACGTGGCGCTGGTGACGGACATCGCCTCGAACCCGATGTCCCCCGACGAGGCCCTCTCGCTGGTGGGCCTCGGATCGCGCCTCGACCACTTCCCCTCGCAGCTCTCCGGCGGCGAGCAGCAGCGCGTGGCCATCGCCCGCGCCGTCGCGCGCCGCCCCGACGTCCTCCTCTGCGACGAGCCCACCGGCGCCCTCGACTGCGCCACCGGGCGCGTGGTGCTCGACGTCCTCGCGCGGGTCAACCGCGAGCTCGGAAGCACCACCGCGGTCATCACCCACAACGCCGTGATCGCCCGCATGGCCAACCGGGTGATCCGCTTCGGCGACGGGCGCGTGGTGGGCGACGAGCGCAACCCCTCGCCCTCGCCGGTCTCCGAGCTCCAATGGTGAGCGCGCTCCGCCGCAAGCTCCTGCGCGACCTCTGGCACATGCGAGCGCAGGTGCTGACCATCGCCCTCGTGGTGGCCTGCGGCGTGGCCAGCCTCTTCTCCATGCGCTCGGCCTACGACTCGCTCCGCGGGGAGCGCGACCGCTGGTACGCCCGCGCCCGCTTCCCCGACGTGTTCTCCTCCGTGCGCCGCGCCCCTCGCTCGGTGCTCGCTCGCATCGCCTCGCTGCCCGGCGTCGCCATCGCCGAAGCGCGCCTCGCCCAGGAGGTCACCCTCGACATGCCGGGCATGGCCGAGCCCGTGGCCGCGCACGCGGTCTCGCTCCCTCCGCTCGGGCGCTCGCTGCTGAGCGAGGTGTACCTCCGCGAGGGGCGCATGCCCGACCCCGGGCGCGCCGACGAGGCCCTGGTCCACGAGTCCTTCGCGAGGGCCTGGGGGCTCCGTCCGGGCGACCACGTGGTGGCCGTGCTGCACGGTCGCCGCCAGCGCTTCCGGCTGTCAGGCGTCGCGCTCTCGCCGGAGTTCGTCTCGGTGATGCAACCCGGAACGCTCATCCCCGACAACCGCCGCTACGGCGTGCTGTGGATGAACGAGCCCGCCCTCGCCGCGGCCTTCGGGATGGAGGGCGCCTTCAACGAGGTGGGCGTGCGCCTCGACCGCGGCGCCCGCGAGGCCTCCGTCATCGCCGCCCTCGACCAGGTGCTCGGCCCCTACGGGACCATCGGCGCCTACGGCCGCTCTCGCCACCCCTCGGCGCGCTGGGTCGAGCAGGAGATCGTCCAGCTCCGCGGACAGGCCACGGTCACCCCGCTGCTCTTCCTCGGCGTGGCGACGCTGCTGGTCAACATGGTGCTGGCGCGGCTGCTCGGACTGGAGCGCGAGCAGATCGCCACGCTCAAGGCCCTCGGCTACGGCGACCGCGAGGTCGCTCGGCACTACCTCTCGCACGCCCTGGTCACGGCGCTGCTCGGCGCGGCCCTCGGCGTGGCCTTCGGCGCCGTGGTGGGCCGCTGGTTCATCACCCTCTACGAGGACTTCTTCCGCTTCCCCTCGCTCACCTTCCGGCCGAGCGCCTCCACGCTGGCCTTCGGCGCGCTGGCGAGCGTCGGCTCCGCGGTGGCGGGCGCCCTCAGCGCCGTGCGCTCGGCGGTGCGGGTCCCCCCCGCGGAGGCCATGCGCCCCGAGCCTCCGCCGCGCTATCGTCCCACGCTCCTCGAGCGCACCGGCTTCCACCGGCTGCTGCCGACCGCGGCGCGCATGGTGCTGCGCGAGCTCGAGCGCCGCCCCGGGCGCGCGGCCCTCTCCGCCGTGGGCATCTCCTTCGCGGCGGCCATCATGGTCGCGGGGCGCTTCTCCCTCGACTCGCTCGACCTCGTGCTCGCGGTGCAGTTCGGCCGGGCGCAGTCCGACGACGTCACCGTGTCCTTCTCCCGGCCACTCCCTCCGCGCGCGGTCTACGAGGTGGCGCGGCTCCCGGGGGTGCTCTACGCCGAGCCCCAGCGGGCCGCGGGCGTGCGGCTTCGCCACGGGCTGCGGGTGCGCGACGCGGCCATCCTCGGGCTGCCTCGCGCCTCGGTGCTGCGACGGGTGATCGACGAGCGCGCGACGCCCTGGCCACCGCCCGCCGAGGGGCTGCTGCTGGGCCGGGCGCTGGGCGAGCGACTGGGTCTGCGCGCCGGCGACCCGGTGACCGTGGAGGACGCCGAGGGGGCCGTCGGCCCTCGCGAGGTGACCGTGACCGCGCTCGTCGACGACATGATGGGCCTCACCGCGTACATGGACCTCGGCGCGCTCCACCGGCTGCGCGACGACGGCGGGCGGGTGACCTCCGTGGCGGTGCGCCTCGACCCGGCGTACGCCGACCGCTTCTTCGAGCGGGTGCGGCGCCTGCCCGCGGTGTCGTCGGCCTCGCGGCGTCAGTCGCTGATCGAGTACTTCCGCCACGAGACCTCGCGCATGAGCGCCACCTTCACCGTGGTGCTCGCGGTCTTCGCGGGGATCATCGCCGTGGGGGTGGTCTACAACAACGCCCGCATCGCGCTCTCGGTGCGCAGCCGCGAGCTGGCCACGCTGCGGGTGCTGGGCTTCACCGAGGCGGAGGTGGCCTCGGTGCTGCTGGGCGAGCAGGCGATCGTGGTGGCGGTCGCGATCCCGATGGGCCTCTGGCTGGGGCGATGGCTCGCGTGGCTGGTGCTCCAGTCCATCGACGCCGAGCTCTTCCGGATGCCGCTGCTGATCTCCCGCGCGACGTACCTGATGGCCGCCGGAACGGTGCTGGCCGCGAGCGTCGCGAGCGCCTGGGTGGTGCGGCGTCGCATCGCCGGGCTCGACATGGTGTCGGTATTGAAATCGAGGGACTGAACGTGGCGAAGGACACAACGCAGCCGGGCCGACGCGAGAGGGCGAAGTGGGTGCGCCGGGCGATCCTGGTCGTGGCGGGGGCGGGGCTCGCGGCGGGGGTGAGGCCGGCCAGGGGCGCGGGGCGCCAGCCGGC
>CBIHPK010000071.1:0-37388 GCA_966211675.1 uncultured Myxococcaceae bacterium | reverse complement strand
GGGTTGGCGTGGCCGGTCGCCCGCCAGCCAGGCCCAGCGCCGTCAGCCGCTCAGTCCGGGTCCCCGTCGAGCTTCACCTTCGCGACCTCGCCGTTGAGCATCTCGACCACCAGCTGCACCAGCGGGTGCGCTCGCAGCACGGCCTCCTTGGCGTTGCGCTCGGCCTGCCTCGCCAGCTCCTCCAGGCGGGCGATGGAGGGCGCGTCGTCGGGCAGCGTCCCCTGCACCAGCTCCATCGTCGGCCGCGTCCCGAAGACCCGGCTCGCCGCCTCCAGGATCACCGCCTGCGCCTCCTCGGTCGCCAGCTTCTTCCGGAAGAAGCTGTCCCTCAGGTCGATCGCCAGCCGCACCGCCTCGCCCGACACCTCCAGCGGCACGGCCCCCTTCAGCACCGGGACCAGGGTCTTGTCGACCGCGTCGACCACTCGCCTCCAGGCCTCCATCGCGGCCATGGCGCCCGACACGTCCACGGTCACCACCGGGGCCGAGGCGACCACCGGCGCCGACTCCGAGGCCTCCGTGGGGCGAGAGGGCTGAGGCATCCTCGGCGACTGGATCAGCGCCTTCGGAGGAGGAGGGGCCACGGGCTTCACCGCCGCCGTCACGGGCGCGGGCGCCATCTCCGGCGCCACCGCGGCCGCCGCCGACATGCGCGGCGGGCTGAACTTCGGCGCTCCCCCGGCGGGCGCGCTGCCCGAGGGCGTGGGGCGCTGCACCGTCGGCGTCGGCGCGCTGCCGCCCGACGGAGCGCTCGCTCCCGACGACGGACGAGCGGGCGAGGAGCCGGGGCTCGGGGCGCTCGACGACACCCGGCGCTCCATCTCCACCAGCCGCGCCATCAGCTCCTCGACCGGGACCAGCGTGGGCCGGCTCGCGAGGCGCACCGCGGCCATCTCCAGCACCCAGCGGGGCTCGCGCGCGCGGCTCACGTCCTCGGTCACCTTCGCCCACGCGGTGAAGAGGCGCTGCAGGTCCGCCGGGTCGTGCTGCTTCGCGAGGGCCATCGCCTGCGCTCGCTCCTCGTCCACGAGGTCGAGCATGGAGTCCGGGTCCTTGGCGACGCGGGCCACCACGAGGTCGCGCAGCACGCCCAGCACCCGCCGCGCGGCGTTGGGCAGGTCGAAGCCCTCGCGCGCGAACATCCCCACGGTCTCCAGCGCCCCGCTCGCGTCGCCGGTGAGCATCGCCCGCACCAGCGTGTCGAGCAGCCCCCGGTTGGCGATGCCCAGGAGGCGCGAGGCCGCCACGCCGGTGAGCTCCCCTTCGACGCCCGCGAGCACCTGGTCGAGGAAGGTGAGCGCGTCGCGCAGCGATCCCGCCGCCTCGCGCGCCACCAGCATGACCGCGTCCTCGTCGAAGCGGATACCCTCCTGGGTAAGGATGTACGCCACGCGGTCGCGGATCTGCCGGGTCGGCAGCAGCCGGAAGTCGTAGCGCTGCACCCGCGACAGGATCGTCGGGATGACCTTGTGCACCTCCGTCGTCGCGAAGATGAACTTCACATGGGGGGGAGGCTCTTCGAGGGTCTTGAGCAGGGCGTTCCACCCGTTGGTGGAGACCATGTGACACTCGTCGATGATCACGACCTTGTAGCGGTCCCGCAGCGGCCGGTAGGGCAGCGTCTCCTGGAGGCGCCGCACGTCGTCGACGCCGTTGTTGGAGGCGCCGTCGATCTCCTGCACGTCGGGGTCGCGGCCGTCGGCGATCTCCAGGCAGGCCGCGCACTTCAGGCACGGGGTCGCGGTGACCCGGTCGCTCGCGAGGCAGTTGAGCGAGCGGGCGAGGATGCGGGCGATGGTGGTCTTGCCCACGCCGCGGGCGCCGGTGAAGAGGAAGGCGTGCGAGAGGCGATCCTGGGTGATGGCGTTGTGCAGCGTCTGGACGACGTGCTCCTGGCCGACGAGGTCCGCGAAGGTCTGCGGCCGCCACTTGCGAGCGAGGACGAGGTAGCTCATGCGAGGGGGCACTCTAGGTTCGCGCGGGGGAGTCGGTCCACATCGCGACAGGGGAGGTGAGCAGGCGCTGGCGGGGAGCGCGGCGATCGGCTACGCACCCGGTGGCGTAGCCGTGCTTGATCCCAGCGTCCGCAAGACGGTCGACCAGCTGTGGGACCTCATCTGGTCGTCGGGCGTCACCAACCCGCTGGCGGTGGTGGACTACCTCACCGGCCTCTTCGTGCTCTCTCGCGACGCGAGCGCCGCGGTGCGCGAGGCCGCGCTCGCCGGGGACTCCGCTCGCTGCGTCGCGCTCATGACCGGCGCCATGGAGTCGCTCGGTCTCTCCACGCCCGACCCGGCGCTCTGGCAGGACGCTCCGCTCCTCGCCCGCGCCGCCGCGCTCGCCGCGGCCATCACCCCCGGCGACCGCAACCGGGACCTCCTCGGCGACTGCTTCGAGCACGTGCTGCGGAGGCTGAGCACCGCGGGGCACTTCGGGCAGTTCCGCACGCCGAGGCACATCGTCGGGTTCCTGGTGCGCGCGCTCGACCCTCGCCCCGGAGAGAGCGTGCTCGACCCGGCCTGCGGGACCGCCGGCTTCCTCATCGCCGCGCACGAGCACCGCGGCCCCGGAGGCGGACGCTACCTGGGCGACGAGTGCGACTGGACCATGGCCCGCATCGCGAAGGCCAACATGCTCCTGCACGGGGTCGACGGCGCCGAGATCCGCCGGCGCGACGCCTTCTCGGACGTGACCGCGGAGGCCGACGTGATCCTGGCCAACCCCCCCTTCGCGGGGAGCGTCGACGAGGCGCGACGACGGGCCTTCGGGTCGCGCTCGACCCGGAGCGAGGTGCTCTTCGTCGAGCTGATGATGAAGCGGCTCAAGCCCGGAGGGCGCGCCGGGGTGGTGGTCCCGTCGGGCTTCCTCACCAGCGCCGCGAGGTCGGCGGTGCAGGTGCGGCGAGAGCTGGTCTGCCGCCATGGATTGAGCGCCGTGATCGAGCTGCCCGCGGGGGTGTTCCGCCCGTACACCGACGTGCGCTCGGCGCTGCTGCTGTGGTGCTCGGGCGACGATCCGGCGGAGGTGCTGATGGCCCGCGCCCGCACCGACGGCTTCACCCTCGACGACAAGCGGGAGCCCGCCGGGGAGAGCGAGCTCGACGCCCTCCTGCCGTACGCAACGGGCGCGCGGGTGGGGCCGCTGCGGCGGGAGCTCGGCCGCCGGGTGAGGCGCGACGAGCTGGGCGAGGACTTCGCGCTGAGCCCGGGGCGCCACCTGGGCGGGACCGGTCCGGAGGCGGCGGGAGAGCGCTCGATGCAGGCGGCGCTCACCGACGCGGCGGCCTCGGCGGAGCGGCTGGGCAAGCTGCTCGCGGCGATCGGGGAGAGGGTCCGTTGAGCGCCCGGGCGAAGCGCTGGACCCGCCATCGGCTGGGCTCGCTGGTCCATGCTCAGGCCCTGCGGTGCGCGCCGGACAGCATCCCCGAGGGGAGCGGCTACGTGGGCCTGGAGCACGTGGTGTCGGAGGTCGGGGTGCACCGCGCGGTGCCCGCGGCGGAGGCGCGCATCCGGTCGGCGAAGTTCCGCTTCGAGCGAGGCGACATCCTCTTCGGCAAGCTGCGCCCCAACCTCCGCAAGGTCGCGGTCGCCCGCTGCGACGGCGTGTGCAGCACGGACCTGCTGCCGCTCCGGCCGGTCGATCCGTCGTCCGCGTGGCTGCTCGCGTTCCAGCTTCGCACCGCGGAGTTCGCTCGGGTGCTCGGGGGCCTGATCGCCGGAGCGAGCCTGCCCCGCATCGCCGTGCGCGACCTGCTGTCGATGGAGGTCCCGATGCCGCCGAGCGGGGAGCGGGAGCGGCTCTACGAGCTCGCGCGGCTGCTGGACGAGGCGCGCGCGGAGACCGACCGGCTCGACCTGCACCTGAAGGAGCTTCACCGCATCGCCACGCCGCTGCTGCTGGGCGGCGGCGCTCCGAGGGTGGGGAGGTCGACGTGAGGCTCCTCCGCGTCGCGCTCCTCTCGCTCTGCGCTCTCGCCCTCCCGGCGATCGCCGCCGCGCAGGCTGCCTCCTCGCTCTGGAGCCGCGCCACCGCCCCGGGGGCCCGCGAGGCCCTTCGCCATCGCCGCGCGGGGAGCTGGGTCAACCTCCTCGACGAGCTGCCGGAGTACGTCCGAGGCCGGCTCTCTCCCGAGCGCGACGACGTCTCCCACGACGCCCTCCGCCGGGAGGCGCTCGCCCACTTCGACCGCGCCCTCGCGCTCGACCCCGACGACGTGGGCTCCCTCGCCTCGGCCGCTCACCTCCGGGAGCGCGTCGGCGACCTCGACGGCGCCGCCCGCGACGCCTCTCGCGCCCTCGAGCTCGACCCCGACGGGCCCTACGCCCAGGACGCTCACTTCACCCTCGCGATGGTCCACACCTGGCGCAGCGAGCACGCGCCCTGGCGGGACCACTACCTCGCCAGCCTGCGATTCCCCATGAGCGACCACGCCCGGTCGATCGTGCTGGGCAACCTGGGCGACGCGTTCCTGGCGCTGGGCGACGTGCGCGCGGCGGTGGAGAGCTACGTGGCCTGCGTGACGCTGCGACCCGAGTACGCCCTCGGCTGGCTGGGGCTCTCCATCGCCCGCGACCGAGCCCAGATGGACCCCGCTCCCGACGCGGCGATGGCCGTGCGCGCCGCCTCGGACGAAGCGGTCGCTCGCATGAGCACGCCGCGCACCGCCCGGGGCTTCGACCCCGAGGCACTCATCGACGCGCTCTCTTCGGAAGGGGTGTTCTACGTGCCCGCCTACGATCGCTTCTACTACCAGGGCATGGCGCACGAGGCGGTGGCGAGGGCCCTCGCGCCGGGCAACCCCTTCGGCGTGAGCGCCGACGCCGCGGAGGTGCAGGCCCACCGCCGGATCGCGGCGGAGGCATGGCGGCGCTACCTCGACGGCGCGTCGCCGGACGACCCGTGGCGCCCGAGGGCGGCGGCGCACCTGCGCGCGCTGGGAGCGAGCGGACGATGAGGCCATCGACCCTTCGACCGAGGGTTCACGTGCTGGTGTGCACCAACGCGAGGCGCCCGGACGACCCGCTGCGATCGGGCTGCGGAGAGAGCGGGCCGGCGGTGTTCGCGACGCTGAAGCGCGCGACGGCGGGCATCGCGTCGAGGGTGTGGGTGACGGCGACGGGCTGTCTGGGGCATTGTCCTCGGAGCGGGTGCGCGGTGGCGATACACCCGCACAACGAGCACCTCGTGGAGGTGGTCGAAGAGGATGTCCCGGCGGTGCTGGCGCAGGCGCTGGGCGCACGGTAGGAGGGCGACGCGGAGCGTATGGAGACCGAGATGTATCTGGCGATGGAGGACCTGCTGCAGCGCATGGTCGAGCACCAGGAGCTGAAGGTGCTCTCGCTGGCGCGCCGGCTGCGGCCGGGGCTCACCGCGGAGGACGTGCGCAACGCCCACGATTTCCGCGAGCTCGACGACTCGGACTTCCACTACGAGGACGGGCTCCTCGCGGGCCTGCTCGCGGCGCAGACGGCGCTGCGGGCGAGGTTCCGGGTCCCGGCGCAGTCATGAGCCGGAAGAACAAGCCCGACGCGCACCACCCCTTCGCGGCGCTGCAGCGGGTGAAGGACGACCTTCAGGCGGAGGTCGACGCGAAGGCCGCCGAGGAGAAGAAGAAGGCCGAGGCGAGGGCCGAGCACGCGCGCTGGCTGGGGCTCCCGCAGGAGAAGGTGAAGCCCGCGAAGGCCGCGCCGGAGAGGGCGCCGGCGGCGAAGCGACGCGACGTGGACGTGTGGCGCCCGGACGAGGGGCAGCTCTTCGCGTCGGCGATGATGGGCGTGAAGCCGCTGACGGAGAAGGCCGCGCGGGTGAGCGCGAGCGACCCGCAGGGGGAGGTGAAGCCCAAGCGGGTTCCGCTGGAGACGAAGCTGAAGCGCGCCGCGGCGGAGGGCGGAGCGGGGCTGACCGTCGACTGGCGCGAGGACGGCACGGTGGTGGGCTTCCGCCGCGGGCACGAGTTCGCGCTGGAGGCGCTGGGGCGCTTCGTGCTGCCCGCGGAGACCCTCGACCTGCACCGGCTGGAGGCGGTGGAGGCGAGCGCTCGGGTGCAGGAGTTCGTGCGCTCGCGGAGGGCCCGCGGGCTGCGCTGCGTGGCGGTGATCTGCGGCCGGGGGAAGAACTCGCCCGGGGGCGCGTCGGTGCTCCGCGAGGAGGTGGTGAAGGCCCTCGCGTCGACGCCGACGGCCAACGAGGTGGACGCCTTCCGCACGGCGCCCGACGAGCTCGGCGGCGCGGGCGCGCTGCTGGTGTCGCTGCGGGGCTGAATACCAGGGCTGGTTTTCGCGAATACCAGGGCTGGTTTTCCGGTGAGACGGTGAGGTGGGGGCCGACGTCTACCGCCCCAGCGCCCCGCAGAGCAGCGCCCCCGCGGCCAGCGCCAGCGCCAGCGCGTAGCCCGCCCGGGAGGCGCGCACCGTCGCCGCGAGGGTGATCGCGCAGGAGGCCAGCAGCAGGTCGACGGAGCGGTCGAGCCAGCGGCCGTGCGCCTGCGACGCGATGAACACCGCGCGCCGGACGTCCGCCTCCCAGAGGCTCCTCGTGGACAGCACCGCCGCCAGCGCGCCCAGGGCGCAGAGCCCCGCCAGCGCCCTCGACCAGCGCCCCGGGACCCCCAGCGCCAGCGCGCTCGCGACCAGCGCCGCCGCGATCGGGACCATCGGGATCACGCTCATGGCCACAGCCCCAGCAGCGCCCCGGCGGCGCCCAGGGCCAGCGCGGCGTGGAGGGCCCGATCGCCTCGCAGCGACGGGGCGCGGCGCGCGAGGGCGGTGAGCGCCACGGCGAGCGCCACGGTCAGGTACGCGGTCACCAGCACCCGGTCGAGGAAGGGCGAGCGGGCGGCCCAGACCACCACCGCGGGGTCGGGCTCGGGGTGCGTGGCGCGCTCGATCAGGGACACCAGCGTGCGGATCAGCGGCGCGACGGAGAGCGCGAGGGAGAGGCCCACGGTCCAGGGGCGGGCGCTCATGGGGAGGGGTCGGTGGAGTGGAAGGCGATCACCCTGGGGCACTCCGGGTCGGGCGCGAAGCCGTGGCCCAGGTGGCGGCTGACGACCTTGCAGCCGCCACGGCACACGCGGCGCAGCGGGCACGACGCGCAGGGCTCCGGCGGCGCCGCCACGAAGGCCCGGAACCCGTCGATCCCCTCCGCCCCCGGCGCGTCGTCGAAGCTGCACCCGCCCGCGCTGCCGTCGCGTCGGATCGACCCCAGGTGGCCTCCCGCCTCGCAGCCGAAGACCCCGAAGCGCTCCAGCGTCGCCGCGTCCGGGAGGGCCCTCGACACCAGCGGAACCAGCGCGCAGTCGACGCGCACGGAGAAGCCCTCGCCGAGCGTCGGGGCGAGGGCGCGCAGGGTCTCCCCGAGGGCGTCGCACTGCGCGGGCGTGAGCCTCCGGGCGAGGTAGTCGAGCGAGGCCGCTCGCCCCGCGGGCTTGTAGCGCAGCAGCTGCAGCTCCCTCGCCCCGAGCGAGCGCACGTGCTCCACCGTGGCCGCGAGGCCGTCGACGTTCTGCCGCGTGAGCACGTGGTTGATGCCCACCGCGATGCCCTCGGAGCGCAGCGTGGCGATGGCCCGCTCGGCCACCGCGACGCCGTCGAAGCCTCGCACCGCCTCGTAGCCGCCGAGCACGCCGTCGTGGGAGACGTTCACCTGCGCGAAGGAGCGGAGCGCCCGGGCGCGGGCGGCGGTGAGCCCGTAGCCGCTGGTGGTGACCACGGGCGTGAGGCCGAGCGATCGGGCCTCGTCGGCGAGGGCGCCGAGGTCGTCGCGCAAGAGGGGCTCGCCGCCCCCGAAGGCGACGGTGAAGACCCCCGCGGCGTGGAGCTCGTGCAGGGTCTTACGGAGCTGGGTAAAAGGGACGTGGGCGCCGTCGCTGGTGGCGGACTGGTAGCAGCCCGAGCAGTCGACCGGGCAGCGGGCGGTGACCGCGACGTGCACCTCCAGCGGGGCGGAGACGTGGCCCGGAGGGAAGTCGGCGGGAGCGATCCCGAGGCGGTCGGCGCGGCGCTGGTCGAGGGCGACGAGGGTGTCGTCGCCCAGGCGGATCCATGCGCCGAAGGGCTCCCGGCGCGCTCGGGTGAGGGGGAGGGTCACAGCGCTTCGGGGGGCGGAGCCGCGGGCTCGTCGGGCTCGTCGGACTCGTCGTCCCTGGGGTCGAGCGAGGCGGCCACCGCGGCGAGGAGGGCGGTCCCGATGGTGGCCGAGAGGAAGAGCATCTCCACGGCGCTGCCGATGGAGGAGCAGTTGGCGCCTGGGCCCCGGCGCACCACCAGCACCCCCTCGGCGGGGTCTTCGGTGGCCTCGCTCATGGCGCGGGGACGACCTCCACGTCGAGCACGGTCTCGCCCACGTCGCTGTTGTTGGCGCTGCGCTGGCACACGGTGTAGCGGCCCGCGCCGAGGTCGCGCGCCACCGAGAAGGCGGGGCTGTCCGCGAGGGTTCCGTCGAGGAGGGGGCAGCCGAAGGCGCCGTTGGCGTTGGCGGTGCCGAGCAGCCGGCCGCCGGGGTCGAAGAGGTCGAGGGTGAGCGCGGTGTTGGGGCAGAGCCCGTTGGCGCCCGCGGCGCGAGCGACGAGCCGGGAGCCCGCGGTCACCTCCACGGAGACGCAGTCGAGGTCGCCCGAGGGGAGGCTCCCTCGCACCGACGCCGAAGGCCCCGCGAGGCTCTGCGAGAGGCTCACCCGGTCGTTGGGCTCGACCTCCGCGCTGGGCGTCGCGCAGCGCCCGGTGTTGAAGCCCGTGGCGTGGCAGACCTGGCCCGTGGCGCAGCCGAGGGCGAGGGTCCGAGGGTCGCAGGCCCCGGCCTCGCCGTCGGCCTGGCAGACGCCCGCGCCGGTGGCCGCGCTGCAGCGGAGGGTTCCGTCGCAGCGAGGGGCGGCGGCGCGGCAGGCGGCGCCCGGGGCGGAGCCGTCCGCCCGGCAGCGGCCCGCGGTGGGGGAGGCTCCGTCGCGGGCGCAGGTGGTGCCGGTGGCGCAGATCACGCCGGAGGCGAAGAGGTCGCAGGGCTCGGCCACGGTGGCGACGCGCACGCAGCGTCCCGAGGCGGGGGTCGCGGCGTTGGTGCAGACGAGGCCCGCGTCGCAGGCGGCCCCGGTGGCGCGGCAGCGTCCGGCCTCGAGGCCGTCGGCGAAGCAGCGCCCTCGGGTGCGGTCCGTCGGGTCGGTGAGGAAGCAGACGTTGCCGGTCATGCACGGGACGAAGGCGGTGCACACCTCGCCGGGGGCCGCGGCGGCGCCGTTGCAGCGGGCGGGGGTGACGCCGGTGTTGCAGGTGAGCCCGGCGCCGGTGCAGGCGTTGCCGGTGCCGCAGGCCATCCCAGGGACCGTGGCCACGTCGGTGCATCGCCCCACGGACTGCGCGCCGTGGGCGAAGTGGCAGGCCTGCCCCGCGGGGCACGCGGAGTCGCTGAGGTTGCATGCCCCGTCGCGGGCCACGGTGACGCGGCAGGTGGCGCTGGGAGCGTCGCAGGCGAGGCCCTCGCCGGTGCAGGTGTTGCCCGGGGCGCAGGCGGCGTTGGCGACGGAGCCCCTCGCCCGGCAGACGCCCACCGCGCCGGGCTGGGTGACGCAGGAGGCGTCGGGGGAGCAGCGGTTCCAGGCGGTGGCGCCGGCCTCGCAGGGCATGCCCGCGGGCTGCGCCCGGTAGCAGAGGCTGGAGGTGGTGTCGCAGGCGAGGCCGGACTCGCAGGCGTCCGCGACGCAGGGGGTGCCGGGGGCGGTGCCGGCGCGGCGGCAGGTCCCGTCGACGGCGCCGGGGGAGGGACCGACGCAGCTGAGCCCCGGGGCGCACGCTCCGGTGAGCTGCCGGCGGTCGCAGCGGGCGCCCTCGGCGATGGGCGCGACCTCCTCGACGGTGAGCTCGAAGGCCCCCTGGACGACGCGTCCAGGGAGGGCGGTGGTGGAGGCGAGGCCGCCGACGGCGAGGTGCACCACGGCCCCGGCGGGGAGCACCGCCGTGGCGACGCGCGAGGCGAAGCGGTTGCGGCTCGCGGCGGTCGCGGTGGGGTCGTCGTTGTTGCAGTAGAAGTCGCGGGGATTGGTGACGCACGCTCGCATGGCGAGCACGGCGAGGGTGGTGTCGAAGGTCGCCGCGGTGCCGGGGTTGGCGGTGCTCACCCGCAGCGACCCGGCGTGGCGCATCACGTAGCGGAACACCCGCTGGTAGGTCGATCGGAAGTTGCACTGCGTGCTGAAGGCCGCCGGGGGTTGCAGGCCGACGGTGTTGCTGTTGCGCTGACCGCGGGTGTCGCCGGTGAGGCGGGTGAGCTCTCCCTCGAGGGTTCCGAGCTCGACGAGGTCTTCGATCTCGATGTCGTTGCACTCCGAGGGCGGGGGCACGTCGGGGGAGACCCGCAGCACGTCCACCGCGGGGACATCCGCGGCGGGGGCGTCCATCGCGCCCGCGTCGCGCCCGGCGTCGAGGGGGGTTGCAGGTTGGGGGTCGGTGCCACAACCAAGGAAGGCCGCCGCGACGCAGGGCGCGAGGAGTGGGTATCGCATGAGGGGCCTGCGATGATGGTGCAACCCGGGTGCGGGTGTCGAGCACCGCGCGGATCGCCCATGGCCGAGGCGGCAGGCGAGCGCTCCGGCGCGCGGCGCCTGCTAGGCTGAGACGACCTCAATGACCAACACCGTGGATGGCCTCTTGGAAAAAATACGCGAACAGCTCTCTTCGAAGAAGCGCGAGTCCGAAGACCGGGTGGCTCGCATCAAGGCCGCAGCAGACGACTACCTGAAGGCGATCGAGGCCGACCTCGTGGCCGACGTGGCGGTGCGCGTGGGCATCGAGGCGCAGCGCACATCCTCCGCGGTGAAAGCCGCGCTGACATTGCGTTCGTTGATCGAGGCGTTGCCGGAGGCGAGGGTGCGCACGGAGGCGGCAGCGGCGCCGTCGGCGGCGGCGGTGGAGGTGGCGTCGGAGGCCCACGAGGAGGCGCACGAGGAGGCGAAGGCGCCGGTGGCCTCGCGCCGGGTGGAGACCGACCCGGAGATCGAGGGGCTCTACCGGGAGTTCCAGTCGATGGATTTCGATGGGCTGAGCGACGGGCTGTTCAAGCCGTGGGCGGAGGAGTTCGCGTGCCGGGCGAGGGGGCTCCAGTCGAAGGGCCTCGCGGACGGCAACGACCTGCTGACGAGGATGTTCCGGGTGCTGACGGCGAAGGCCTTCCAGCGCAACACGAGGGACATCTTCGGGCTGGCGCGCAACCACCACGGCGACTGGGTGGCGCGCGCCGAGCGGGCGAAGCGCGAGCGGGAGCAGGTGCAGGCGGGCCCGGCGCCGCGCTCCGTGGCGACGCGCATCGTGATCCCCGAGGCGCTGCGGGCGGCGGTGGCGGCCCCGGAGGAGGACGAGGCGGCCACGTGGCCCGAGCTGCCGAAGCTGCTGGCGCTCTGCGTCGAGCGGCCGCTGGTGCTGCTGGGCGGCGTGGTGAAGCAGGAGAAGCTGGAGCGGCTGAAGAAGCACCTGGGCGCCGAGGTCGAGTGGATCGCCACGGACAACGGCAACCCGCAGGGCATCGCGTCGCTGGAGCGGCGGGTGCGCGAGGGCCGCGTCGGGGCCGTGGTGGTGCTGGAGGAGCTCATCGGCCACCGGCACTTCTCTCCCGTGGTCGACGCCGCGCGGCAGGTGATGATGCCCATCGCCTACGGCGCCAAGGCGGGCAAGGCGTCCATCGTGAGAGCGCTCCAGGACATCGAGTCGATGCTGGGCAAGGAGCCCCCGGCCGTCGGGGCGTGACCCGCGATAGAGGGCATACGCGCCCATTGGCGACTTCGATATCCAATGGGGATATCGCCAATCGCCGATCGGGTCGCGGCCCCTTCCCCCTTCCCCCTTACCGCGCCACGTACCCCGCGCCGGTGAGCAGCGACTGGCCCGCCGGGCTCGTGGCCAGCGCGGTGAAGCCCTCCATCGCCCTCGTCGGAGCGCTCGCTCCCTCCCGGGCGAGCACCACCGCCAGCACCAGCGGGTAGCGCAGCGTGCGCACCGAGGCCGCGGTGGGCGCCACCGCCGCCGCTCGCCCGCTCGCCACGCCCAGCGCTCGCACCGTCGCGTCCACCGCGCCCAGCGACACCACCGCCACCGCCCTCGGGTCGGCCGCCACGGCGCGCACCGCCGCGGCCTCGTCGGCCACCGTCTCCACCGTCGGCGCCAGCGTGAGCGACGGCGTCGCCCGAGCCAGCACCATCGCCCGCAGCACCGACTGCGCCGAGGTCTCCCCCGAGGGCAGCACCAGCCGCGGCGTCACGTTGGCGCCCCGCACCGCGCGCCACGTGGTGATGCGCCCCGCGAAGAGCTCGCCCAGCTCCGCCAGCGAGAGGCCCCGCACCGGGCTCGACGGGTGCACCACCACCGCCGCGGCGTCGTAGCCCACCACCCGCTCGGTCGCCGCTCGGGCGTCGGTGCCCGCGGCCAGGAAGAGCCCCACCATGGCCCGGCCGGAGGCCACCATCGCCCTCGCGTCGCCCGGCGTCAGCGTCACCCTCGTTCCGCCCGGACCCTGCGCGAAGGCCCTCGCCCACGCGGTCGCCAGCGTCGAGGAGAGCACCGGGTCGGCCGCCACGGAGAGGGTCTCCAGCGCCGGGGTCGCCGCCGCGTCCCCGCCCGCCGGGACCACCACCGTCGACGGGTCGACGACCGGCGCCGGGGGCGGCGCGGCCACGGCGTTGCGCAGCGCCAGCCGCCGCTCCAGCGCGTCGGCGCGGTGGCTCTCGCTCACCCACAGCCCGAGGGTCGCCGCCGCGGTCGCCCAGCCCGCGAGGGCCAGCGCCACGAGGGCCCACTTCATCCGCCCCGACATCCCCGACGAGCCCTGGTGCTCCAGCGGGGCCTCGGCGGGGGAGGGCCCCTTCGGCGCGCCGAGCTCATACGCGGGCTCGAGCGGCGCCGGAGGCAGCGAGCCCAGCACCATCGCCGACGCGGGCACCGGGGTCTTCGCCCTCGTCGCGTGCAGCGCTCCCGGAAACACCGACGCGGGCCGCAGCAGCGAGAGCCCGGCGCCTCCGCCCTCCGCCGGCGCGTCGTCGACCATCGTCGGCGTGTCGTCGCCCGGCGAGGGGATCTCCCCGGCGTCGATGCGCTCCCACCGAGTCTCGATGGCCTGGCCGTCGAGCGCGAACTCCACCAGCTTCGCCAGCGTGGAGGTCTCCACCGCCCAGCCGTGCGCCTCCATCACCCCGCCCAGCGCCGCGCGCATCGCCCGGGCGCTCGGCCAGCGCCTCGACACGTCCCGCTCCAGCGCGGTCATCACGACCCTCGCGAGGTCGTCGGGGTAGTCCTTCACCCTCGTGCGCGGCGGAGGGATCGTGTCGCGCACCACGGCCTTGTACAGCTCCGGCGCGGCGGAGCCCTTGAAGAGCCGGCCGCTCCCGGTGGACATCTCGTAGAGCGAGACGCCCAGGGAGAAGAGGTCCGCGCGCTTGTCGAGCGGCTGCGAGCCGGGCTCCCACTGCTCCGGGGACATGTAGCTGAACTTGCCCTTCACCCGAGCGACCTGCGTGCGACCGAGGGCGGTCTCCGCGCGGGCGATGCCGAAGTCCACCAGCTTCACCACGCCGTCCTCGGCGATGAGGATGTTCTGCGGGGTGACGTCGCGGTGCACCACGTTGAGGGGCGCCCCGTCGGCGCCGAGGGCCTCGTGGGCGTAGGCCAGGCCATCGAGCACGTCGGCGACGATGCGCGCCGCCAGGGGAATGGGGATCGACCGGCCCTTCTTGGCGAGCAGCAGCATCAGGGTGGCGACGGAGACGCCGCGCACCAGCTCCATCGCCAGGAACAGCCGGTCGCCCTCGCGCCCGACCTCGTACACGGGCACGAGGTTGGGGTGGTGGAAGCCCTCCGCCACCAGCGCCTCGCGAAGGAACATCCGCACCGTGTCGTCGTCGGTGGCGACCTCGCTCTTGAGCACCTTGAGCGCGACCGTGCGGCCCACCTCGGCCCCGGCGACCTGCCGGGCGAGGTACACGTCCGCCATGCCGCCGGACGCGATGCGGCGCTCGAGCACGTACGGCCCCAGGCGCCTGCCCCTCTCGTTCGCCAGCAATGGATCGGCGGATGCCATCGATCGGCCACCGTAGCCCAGCGCGACGCGGGGCGTCACGGTTTCACCCTTTCCAGAGGGCCCGCTCGGGAGCTCTCACGCGGGCTTCGGCACGAGCCAGCGGATGAGCGCCCAGTACACCTCGCGCTCCCTCGTCGGGAGCGAGCGCAGCCGCTTCATGGCGTCGAGGTCGATCTCCTTGCGGGCGCGTCGGCGCATCCGCGCGGCGTGGTCGATCTCCTTCTTGTGCGCGGGGCCGATGTGCTTGAGGAAGTCCGAGCCCGCGGAGAGGTCCCCCTTGGCCAGGGTCTTCGGGCGGCCGGAGAGGTGCGGCGAGTGGTCGTGCATCACGTCCTCCCACTGCTCGATGCGCACCCCGACGAAGACGTAGCCGCGGGTGCCGTCGACGCCGCCGTCGGTCACTCCGCCGATGGCGCAGTCGATGTCCCAGCGCTCGTCGACGTAGCGCTCGAACTCCAGCTCGTAGCGCACTCTCGGGTCGACGTTGCGCTTGTGCTTGAGGGCCTGCTCGAGCAGCCGCTCGTGCACCTCCGCGAGCGACGCGTCGGGCTCCAGGCCCAGCGACACGTGAAAGCCCCGGACGAGATCGTGGGTGGCGTCGGGCTCCAGCACCGCCCCGACGGCGATGCGCGTATAGATTTCGTACAGCATTGGGAGGGACGGGCTTGTACGCTGCCGCGGCGCATCAGGCCAACCTCCGCCCTGCTGGCCATCGAGCGCCGTACGACTATGATCCGCCGCGTGAAGCGCCTCTCCGGCTCCCGCCTCGCCCTTTCCGTCCAGATTTCATGGGTCCTCTCGCTGCTCTCGGCGCCCGCCTGGGGGCAGCCGCACGGCACCCAGCCCGGCACCCTGCGCGCCCCGCTCGAGCCCGCGGCCCGCTGCACCGAGTGCCACGCGGGCGACACCACCCCCGCCGGCCAGACGTACATGGCCGGCGACACCTGGGGGCCGTCCATGATGGCCAACGCCGCGCGCGACCCGCTCTTCCTCGCGACGCTCACCGTCGCCAACCAGCAGATCCCCAACGTCGGAACGGTCTGCTTCCGCTGCCACACCCCGACGGGCTTCACCAGCGGCCGCGCCTCTGGCTTCGGCGCCGCCCTCGACGCGGTGCAGGGCGACAACGACGGGGTCCACTGCGACACCTGCCATCGCAGCATCGTGCCCGCGGACGACCCTGGCGCGCCGTTCCTCTCCAACGCCCAGCTCACCTTCAGCGACGCCCCCGTCGACGGGCTTCCCACCCGCTTCGGCCCCCGCAACGACCCCGCCATCTCGCCGCGGCACCCCTCCATGGGCTCAGGCTTCCTGCGCGACGCGAGGCTCTGCGGTCAGTGCCACAACGTCGACCACCCGACGGTGCACCGGCTCACCCCCGAAGGGCAGGACACCGGCCAGGCCTTCCCCCTGCAGAGCACCTACACCGAGTGGTCGCAGAGCGACTTCGCCCGGCGCACCGACCCGCAGACCTGCCAGACCTGTCACATGCCCGAGGTCGGCGGCGACCCGCTGCCCTCCACCCGCATCCCCAATGCTCCGACGCGCCCGGGTCAGCGGAGGCACGACTTCCTCGGCGGCAACGAGTGGGGCCTCTCGCTGCTGCGAGCGGCCTTCCCCGGCGAGCTCGACATGGAGTTCGACAGCGCCCGCGCGGCCACGCAGGCCTCGCTGCGCAGCGCCGCCACGGTGACCCTGCTCGAGCCGCCCACCACGGGCGCCGCCGGGTCCACCGTGCGGCTGCGGGTGAGGGTGACCAACAACACCGGGCACAAGCTGCCGACGGGCTACGAGGACGCGCGGCTCATCTGGGTGCAGGTGCAGGTCGGGGCCCGCGTGGTGAGCGGCGCCTACGTCGACGACGAGCTGGTGCGGGACCCGCAGGCGAGGGTCTACGAGTTCGAGCCCGGGCACATGGAGAACGGCCGCCCCGTGCACTCGGACTTCGTGGCGCTGCACTCGGTGGTGATCAACGACACGCGCATTCCCCCGCGAGGCATGCGCTCCGACGCGCGCACCGCGCCGGTGGGCCGCGACTACGCCGGCGGCGAAGGCGGATCGCTCCGCCACTGGGACGACGCGAGCTTCGACGTAGCCCTGCCGGCGACCGCGGGCGACGTCCCGGTGACGGTGCGGCTGATGTACCGGGCGACGACGAAGCACTACGTGGAGGCCATCGCGGCCGCCAACACCACGGACAACCGCGGCCGTGAGCTGCTGCGCTTGTTCAATGCGACCAACCGGGCGGCGCCCTTCGAGATGGCCTCGGTGAGCACCACCGTGCGGGTGACCGCGGCGGTGAACCCCCCGGACGACGGCGGCGGGTGCTCCGTGGTCCCCGGCGCTGCGGGCGTGAGCGCGTGGGGCGCGTGGGGCCTCGGGCTGGCGCTGGCGGCGGTGGCGAGGCGACGGCGGCGCGAGGCGGCGAAGAAGGGCTGATCGCGGAGGCGGAGGCGGTCAGAAGGTGATCGCCACGCGGCCCGAGCAGCCGGCCCCGGTGCACGCGAAGCCGACCCTGGGCGAGCGCGAGTCGCTGGACGCGCGAGGGAGCAGCAGCACCACGACGCCCGTCGCGATGGCCGCGAGGCCCGCTCCGCCGAGCACGTCGGCGATCACGGCGCGGGTGCTCGCCGCGTCCGCGTCTCCCTGGAGGGAGGGGTCGCACACGTGGCCCGTGCAGCGAGCCTCGAGGTCGGAGTAGGTCGAGGAGACGGTGAGCCCGAGCGCGATCCCGGTGACGAGGAGCGCGCCTCCCGCGCCGAGCAGGGTGACCGGCAGGGCGAGGCTGCGCGAGTCGGCGGGGCGCTCGACGCGAGGCCTGGGCACGGGCGTGGGAGCAATCGGGGTCGGCGGCCGACGGGTCACGACCGGGGCGATCGAGGCGGTGGTCCGGAGGCGCGCTCGCAGGGCCTCGATGCGGGGTCGCAGGTTGACGGGGTCGATCCCCGGCGAGCCCACGGCCTCGAAGCGCTCGTAGGCGGCGAGGGCCTCGCCGTCGCGCCCTGCGTTCTCCAGCGCCCTCGCGAGGTTGAAGAGCAGCTCCGGTCGCAGCGACAGCTCGTACGCCGCCTGGAACTCCCTCGCCGCGTCGGCGTAGCGCCCCAGCTGGAAGTAGCGCCCGCCGTTCTCCGCGTGGCTGCGAGCGATCTCGTCCGTCGCGAGGCCCGAGGACTGCGCGGAGGAGGAAGCCGACATCGACAGGACGCAGCACAGGGTCGACGCGGCGAGGAGGCGACGAGGCTTCACCCGGGCGAAGCTACCACCGCCCCCCCGTGATATGAGATCCGCGCGTCGGGCGTTGGGGCCTCGCTGGTGGTGTCTGCTCCCAAAGGAGTCTTCGCGCGTGCGGCCTTCCCTACTGGCGATCCTGTCGTTCTGCGCGCTGCCTTCGTGCACGGCGCTGTTCTCCTTCGAGGACTTCAGCTTCGACGGGAGCTCGCGAGACGCCGCCGAGGCAAACGCCGACGCGGTGACCGACCTCACCGACGCGACCGCACCCGATGTCGCCCCGATCGATGTCCCCGCGCCCGAGGACGTCTCTCCGCCCGATGTCCCTGCGCCCGATGTCCCTGCGCTCGATGTCCCTCCCGAGGACGTCCCTCTCGATGTCCCCCCGGTCGATGTCTCTCCGGTCGATGTCTCCCCGATCGACGTTCCCCCGATCGACGTCTCCATGGATGTCCCTCGCGACAGCGCCCTCGATGCGCCCCTCGACACGCCCGCCGACACCACGCTCGATCGCCCCGACACGCCCGTCGACACCGCGCTCGATCGCCCCGACGCGTCCGTCGACGTCTCCGCGGATGTTCCTCCCGATCGCCCCGACGTGGCGCTCGACGTCGCTCCCGATGTCCCTCGCTGCCCGACGGGGATGATCAGCTGCGGCGGCGTCTGCGTCGATCCGCAGACCAACGCGCTCCACTGCGGAGCGTGCTCGACGCCCTGCGCCCTGCTGTGCTCCGCGGGCGCGTGCGTCACCGCCGTCGACGTGCGAGCGAGCCTCGGCAACGACCTCTCGGGGCATGCCTGCGCGCTGATGAGCGACCGCACGGTGCGCTGCTGGGGCTCCAACGGCGAGGGGCAGCTCGGCGACGGCACCCGGGTGTCGCGCACCCGCCCCGTCGCGGTGGTCGGGCTGCGCAACGTCGCCGAGATCGCCGTCGGAGGGACCCACTCCTGCGCTCGCCTCATGGACGGCACCGTGTCGTGCTGGGGATCGGGCTCCACCCAGCAGCTCGGCGACGGCACCGCGCAGCGCTCGACCCCGGCGCCCGTCCCGGCGCTCAGCGGCGTGACCGCGATCAGCGCGGGCTCGGGGCACAACTGCGTGGTGCGCTCCGACGGGGCGACGCTCTGCTGGGGTCGCAACACCTTCGGGGCCTGCGGAACGGGCCCCCTCACCGACGTGCGCTCCCCCTCGGTGGTGGGCCTCGGGTCCGTCTCGCGCGTCTCGAGCGGCTACCTGCACTCGTGCGCGGTGAGCACCGAGGGCGGCGCATACTGCTGGGGCGGCGGATTCAGCGGCGCGCTCGGCGACGGCACCACCACCACCAGCGTCGCGCCCGTCGAGGTGTCGGGCTTCATCGCGGCGAGCATCTCCGCGGGCAGCGAGGACACCTGCGCGCTCGCTCTCGGCGGCCGCCTCTGGTGCTGGGGAACCAACCGCTACGGCTCCCTCGGCCGCGGCACCTCGGGGCTGGATGCGCGGCCCGGGATGATCCCTTCGATCGCGCGCGCCACGGCCGTGAGCGTGGGCTCGTACCACGCATGCGCCCTCGTGACCGGCGCTCCGCTGCAGTGCTGGGGCTACAACAGCGACGGCCAGATCGGCGACCCGAGCGGCCTCACGCAGCGCAACACGCCCGGCGACGTGCCGCTCATCAGCCCGGCCACGACGATCTCGTGCGGCCACCAGTTCACGTGCGCGGCGCTCGCCGACGGGACCGCGCGGTGCTGGGGGCGCAACACGCACGGCGAGCTCGGCGACGGCACCACCACGTCGCGCGCGATCCCGCTGCCCGTGCTGTTCTGAGCGCCGCGGGCGACGCGGGGGAGGGTTGCTGATCCGGCAACCTGAGGTTGCATTCGGAGGGGATGGTGTACGGTTCGGCAACGGCTAGACTGCTGCCTGTCCGTCGCGCCACCGGCGCCACAGCGGACCTCGCCGATCGAGACCCGACGGCAGCATGAGCGCACCCCCCGGAAGCCACCGAGCGCTTCGCGGGTCGCGCCATGCCTCGACGCACCCCCCGAATCCTCACGGAGACATCGCACCATGAACAGGCACCTCACCGCCCTCTCGATCCTCATGACGGTCTCGCTCGCCGCGCCGCTGGGCAGCGCTCAGAACGCCCCGCCTCCTCCGGCGCCCGTCGCCGCGCCGGCCCGCGCTCCGCTCACCGGCGTGCAGCGCTTCGAGCTCCGCCCCTCGGGGATCTCCCGGGTGGCCTTCACCTCCGACGCCCCGATCGAGACCGTCGACGGGGTCTCCACGGCCACCACCGGCAACCTCTCCATCGACCTCGCCAACCCGAGCCGAGGGCTCACCGGCACCGTGTCCATCCCCACGGGATCGCTGCGCACGGGCAATGACATGCGCGACGAACACCTCCGCGGCTCCAACTGGTTCGACGCGGAGCACAACCCGAACATCTCCTTCCAGCTGGTCTCGACGACGCTCGCGGCGCCGCTCGCCCCCGGCCGCGCCGTCAACGGCCGCGTCTCCGGCCGGCTCACGCTCCACGGCGTGACGCGCGACGTGACCGTGCCCGTGACCGTACGGCTGGTGCCCCTCACCGCGGAGCACGCCGACATGGCCCAGTTCGGCGTCAACTCGGACATGCTCCGGGTGCAGTCCGAGTTCAGCGTCCGCCTCTCGGACTACAACGTCTCGATCTTCCCTCCGCTCCGGCTGAAGGTGTCCAACACCATCCGGCTGCGCGTCGACCTCACGGCCTTCCGCCAGGCCTCCTGAGCCTGCGGGCCGGAGCCTCCGCGGCGTGGACAGGGCGCGCCCGGGGGCTGCACCCTCAGCCTCGATGAACGACCTCGAACTCCTCGAGAAGGCTCGGGCCGGTGATCGGGCGGCGCTCGAGGCGCTGCTCGGTCACCACCAGTCGCAGATCTACCGCTTCGGGCTGCGCCTCTGCCGCGACCCGGAGGACGCCCGGGACGTGCTCCAGGACACGATGCTCGCGATGGCGCGCGGGGTGCGCGACTTCCGCGGCGCGTCGTCGATCTCCACCTGGCTCTACACGATCGCCCGGAGCTTCTGCATCAAGAAGCGCCGCCGCCGCGTGCACGGCCCGGCGGAGGAGCGCTCGCTCGACGCGGAGGGCTCGCGCGAGGCGGCGCAGCTGGTCGACGAGGCGAAGAGCCCCGACGAGGCGCTCGCGGGCAAGCAGGTCGAGCGGGCGCTGGAGGAGGCCATCGCGGCGCTCGACCCGATGTACCGCGAGGTGCTGGTGCTGCGCGACGTGGAGGGCCTCACCGCCCCGGAGGTGGCCGAGGTGCTGGGCATCAACGTGCAGGCGGTGAAGAGCCGGCTGCACCGGGCGAGGCTGGCGGTGCGGGCGCACGTGGCGCCGGTGCTGGGGGTGCCACCCACGGAGGAGAAGGCCCCGACGGCGGCGCCGTGCCCCGACGTGCTCACGCTCTTCTCGCAGCACCTGGAGGACGAGATCAGCGCGGAGGTCTGCGCGGAGATGGAGCGTCACCTCCAGGGCTGCGCCCGCTGCCGCAACACCTGCGACTCGCTCAAGTCCACGCTCGCGCTCTGCCGCACCGCGGGGCCCTCGGTGGAGGTCCCGGCGGCGGTGCAGGCCTCGGTCAAGGTCGCGCTGCGAGACTTCCTCGCCGAGAAGCCCTGAACCCTTCTGCGAGGACGAGGCTCTCACCGGGCATGGAGGCCACTATGGCAACGACCACGGTGAATGAGCAGAACTTCGCGGAGACCATCAAGCAGGGCACCGTCCTGATCGACTTCTGGGCCTCGTGGTGCGCGCCGTGTCGCGCCTTCGCGCCGGTCTTCGAGGCGGCCGCGAAGAAGTACCCCGACGTGGTGTTCGGCAAGGTCGACGTCGAGGCCGAGCAGGGCCTGGCCGCGGCCTTCGAGGTGAGGGCGATCCCCACGCTGCTGGTGGTGCGGGACGGAGTGCTGCTGGCCGCGCAGCCCGGGGCGATGTCCGCCGGGGCGCTCGACGAGCTGGTGAAGAAGGTGAAGGAGCTGGACATGGAAGAAGTGCGTCGGAGCATCGAGGAACACGACCGCGAAGAGGCCGCCGCGGCCCCGATGGGAGGCGTCTGATGTGCCGCCGGGTGAGCTGCGGGAAGTGCGGGAAGCCGACCTTCGCGGGCTGCGGGATGCACGTCGAGCAGGTGCTCGGCGACGTTCCGAAGGCCGAGCGCTGCCGGTGCCACGAGGAGAAGGCCGCGGCGGGCGAGGCGCCGGGCGCCGAGGCGCCGTCGTGGATGCAGCGCCTCTTCGGGAGGTGATTCAGCCCACGAAGTGGACGTTGTCCTCGAGCGGCGAGCGCGAGGTGCGGCACCCGTTGGCCGGGGCGGAGGGGTCTTCGTAGCCCATCGCGATGCCCATCACGAGCCCGAGCTCGCCGGGGATGTCGAGCACCCCGCGCACCGCATCAGGGAAGGTCGCGAGGCTCGCCTCGGGGCAGGTCGCGACGCCGAGCGTGAGGGCGCCGAGCAGCACCGACTGGAGCCAGCAGCCGAGGTCGAGCATGGCGTAGTGGTTGAAGCGCCGGTCGATGGCCACCATCGCGATGTGCGGCGCGTCGAAGGCGCGGAAGTTACGCATCCACGCCTCCTGGCGGGCGGCCCGGTCGGTGCGCGCGATGCCCATCGCGGAGTAGAGCGCGGCGCCGCACTCGCGGCGGTGCTGGCCGTAGGGCTCGGGGTACTCCGGCGGCCAGGGGAAGTCCGGCGCCGGGGGCCCCGCCTCCGCGGCCGAGAGCATCGCGTCGACCACCGCGCGGGTCTGGGCGCCGCGGGTGACCCACACCCGCCACGGCTGGATGTTGCACCATGAGGGCGCCTGCTGCGCCGCGCGGAAGATCGACTCCAGCGTCTGCGCCGGAACCTCCTCGGGCAGATACCCGCGCACGCTGCGGCGTGAGCCCAGCACGGAGAAGAACGACGGCCCGGCCTCGATGGAGTCCCTCATTGGAGTGCTGTCGCACTTAGCACCGGAGCCGGTGCGGGAACACCCGTCAGCCCATCGGCCCTACTGACCGATGGCGTCGCGGAAGGTCCAGCCCACGTTGGTTCCGCTGCGGCCCCAGCGGATGGCGTACCAGCCGCCGCGGTGGTCGACCATCTCCACCGCGGTGCCCTGCACCAGGCGTCCGACGATGGCGCCCGTGCGAGGGGCGTCGCGGATGATCGCCACGCCCCAGGTCACCGTCGCCGGGCCCAGCGAGCGCATGCGCTGAAGCTCCTGCGTGGTGGGCAGCCCCGCCGCCGCCGCCGCGGGCTCCGGTGCCGGGCTCGGTGCCGGGCTCGGCGCCGGGGTCGGTGTCGGTGTGGCCGCGGGCGCAGGCGTCGGAGCCGCGACGGGCACCGGCGTCGGGGCGGGCGCAGGCGTCGGGGCGACGACGTCGCTCGCCCCCAGCGGACCGAAGCGCGCGACGAAGTAGTAGAGGTAGCGCGGGTGCGCGGGGGTTAGCGCCCAGAGGCCCTCCATGGGGCCCATCTGCTCTCGCACGCAGGCCACATAGGAGAGCCGGTCGGCCACCGAGGAGCTTCGCCCGAGCAGCACCGCGAGGCGTCGTCGCGGTCGGTCGACGCGCAGCCCGATGCTCAGCATCCGAGACGGATCGCGAGCGGCCTCCATGGCCGACGGGCAGCGGCTCAGCACCTCGGTGAGCCTGGCGCGCAGGGCCGCCTCCACCGGCGCGGGGGCGTCGCAGGCCGACGGGGCCATGTCCGTCTCCTCGCCGTCGCCGCAGCCCTGGAGCGCCCCGGGGGTGACCCGCACCGGAGCGCGCGGCGTCGTGTCCACCACCGCCGGAACCACCGCCCGCCCCGCGTCCGCGGCCTCCGGGGCGGTCCCGTTGGTCGAGGGCTCGATGGCGCCCATGAGCCCCGCCCCGCTCTCCATCTCCCGCGGCCACGGGACCGACATCGCGCCGCGGTACCCCAGCGCCCCGCAGATCACCACGCCCGCCAGCGTCAGCGGCAGCCTCGGCGAGTCGCTCTTCGCCCGCTCGATGCGCGCGCTCAACGCCGCCCCCGCGACTGTTGCCAGCGCTCGATCACCAGCTCCGGGCTGCGCACGCTCTCCATGAGGAAGCGCGCTCTTAGCGCACGCACCTCCCTCTCGCCAAGGTCGCCCGGGCGGTCCCTGGTGACGGCGTGCAGGGCGATCCCAGCGGCCACCGACACGTTGAGGCTCTCCACCATGCCGCGCATCGGGACCGCGAAGGTCCCGGTGCAGGCCGCTCGCATCTCGGCGCTCGCCCCGAGGTGCTCGTTGCCGAAGACCAGCGCCACCTTCGGGCGGCGGGCGACCTCCTCCAGGGTGGCGGTCCCGTTCATGTCCGCGAGCCAGAGCTCGAAGCCGCGGGCGCGCAGGCCCTCCACGCAGGGCGCGGTCGTGCGGTGCACCGGCACGTCCATCCAGCGCTCGCACCCTCGGGTCACGCGCTTGGCCAGCAGGGGCTTCGTGCCCAGCTCGATCATGTGCACCTCGCCCACGCCGTGCGCGTCCGCGGTGCGCATCACCGCCGCGGTGTTGTGCGGATCGATCACCGACTCCAGCACCACCGTCACCGACGAGAGCCTCGCCGCGGCCACCTCGTCGAGGCGCTCCAGCCGCTCGGGCAATACGACCTCCTGTAAGGCCGCGATGATGTCCTCGGCGGGGTACGGGAGCTCGGGGGCGCCGGTGAGGGCGCTCAGGTCGGGGTTGGTGCGTCGCATCGGGGGATCGGGAAGGCGCCGGTCGATCAGCGGGCGGCGGGGCGCGCGGCCGGGGCGGGGCGCGCGGCCGGGGCGGGGCGTCGCTCGCGGCGCACCCGGGCGATGGCGGCGGCCTCGTCGGTGATGCGGCCGCTGAAGGGCGCGGCGATGGGGCGGCCGGTCTCGCGGATGACGGTGATGAGCCGCTCGGGGGTGAGCGCCGGGTCGAGCGAGGCGAGCTTGCCCGCGAGGTTGGCGACGTTGGGCGAGGCCATGGAGGTGCCGGAGAGCGGGACGTGCTCGCCGTTGGGGACGAGGCTGTCGACCTCGACGCCGTGGTCGAAGACCTGCACCCGGTCGGGGTTGCTGTTGGTGAAGGTCGCCCAGTGGCCGAAGCGGTCGACCGCGCCCACCACCAGCAGGTTGGTCGCGCCGTTGTTGCTGGCCGGGACCTCCCCGTACTCCATCACGTCCTGGTTGCTGTTGCCCGCGGCCACCACGAAGAGGGTCTGCGGGCACTGGGTGAACACCCGCTGCCAGTTGGCGCGGCGGCGCTCCTGCACCACCTCGGCGCGGGCGCGCACGTCGGCGTCGGTGCGGTAGAGCGAGCGCTCGTGGCGCAGCGAGTCCTCCACGTACTCGCGGGAGAACCCGAGGCTCGCGTTGACCACCCGGACGTGGTGCCGGTTGATGAACCCGGCGATGGCGTCGATGTTGGCGCCCTCCGCGTCGAGCTCGGCGTCCGTCGGGCCTCGCTCGTCGTACACGCGGTTCTCGCCCGCCCACGCGCTGCGGAAGATCGCGAGCCGGGCGTGGGGGTTGCCGCGCAGCATGATCCCGGCGACGTGCGTGCCGTGGGCCCACTCGCCGACCGCGTCGAGGTGCTGGTCGAGCGCTCTCGCCGCGGCGGCGTCGGTGACCCCCCGCTGGAGCTCGAGCACCCGCTGCGCCGCGGGGGTGGAGGCCATGCCGGCGCGCAGGTCCATCACGCCGCGGAGGAAGGGCGAGTACTGCCGGATCACGTCCTCGCCGGGGTTGTAGAAGAGGGCCGTCTGCGCGGGGTCGGGGTCGCTGGCGATGCCGTGCGTGTCGTCGACGAGCCCGTCGTGGTCGTCGTCCTGGCCGTTGGCGGGCTCACCGGGGTTCTCCAGCAGCTGCGAGCGGAAGAGCTCGGGGTTGGTCCCGACGTCCCACACGGCGACGTTCACCGGGCGGGCGTCGCGCTGGCCCGCGAGGTCGACGTCGTGGAAGTTGAACTCCGGCTCCGCGGGCTGCCGGTCGAGCTCCGCGCGCACCGCCGTCACCGCGGCCAGGAAGCGCTCGCGGTGGCGCACCACGCCGGGCATCACCTCGCTGAACCAGAGCACCGCCCTCGCGGTCTCCGGCGACACCATCTGCTGCTTGGTCTGCTCCACGCGCGCGTCCAGCTGCGCCTGCGTCTGGAACACCTGGAACACCACCGTCGCCGCCCCGAAGCGCGGCTTGGGCAGCTCCCTCAGCACACCTTCGATGGCCCGCTGCTGCGCCGCCGGGTCTTCCCCCGCGCGCTGCCGTGCGATCTCCGAGAGCACGGTGGTCCCGGCGAAGACCATGTTGCGGTTGCGGGCCCGGGCGCGCACGAGGCGCACCAGCCCCTCGGCCTCGTCGAGCGCGTGGTTGGCGAGGGCCACCACCGCGAGGTCGAGCAGCCGGTCGCAGCGCTTGCCCGAGAGGGCCGGGGCCTGGTCGGGGTGCGCCACGTAGGCGCCGAGCTGCGCGGCGTCGAAGCCGGGCTCGCCTTCGGTGACCAGGCGTCGCTGGGCGTCTTCTCGCACCAGCGTCGAGAGCTCGGCGAGCGCGAGGCCCTGCCACGGAGAGGCCGCGGGCACGTCCGCCGAGGCGGAGACCTGGGCGTCGGCGGTGGAGGCGACCGGGGCGCTGGAGGGGGTCGACTGCCGCGCTCCGCAGGCCGGGAGGAGCAGCGCGAGCGTCAGGGTGAGCAGGGTGGGGTGGCGCATGGGGCGCGCAAGATGCGCCATCCCCCGCCGGGGGATCAAGCCCGCCCACGGGCCCGCGCGGTGGCCCGTATCCCCAAAACACCACCGGGTCGAAGATCGCTGAGGATCTTCAACCCGGTAGTGGTGGCGCATCCTTTGGCATTGGATGCTTTGGTTTGTTGTGGAGCTGACCGGGATCGAACCGGTGGCCTCCTCAATGCCATTGAGGCGCTCTCCCAGCTGAGCTACAGCCCCTCTCCGTTCGAGGGAGACGAGGGATTACCAGCGACGATTCCCGTCGTCAAGAGCTTGTGCGAGTCTGGGCGCAAGATGCTCGGCGAGCGCGAATTCACCAGCGAGGAGGTGGCCCGCTACTGCGGCGTCACGCGCCCCGCCGTGGTCTCGTGGATCAACCGCTCGCTCCTCCCCGCCCACAAGACCGCGGGCGGTCACCGTCGCATCCTGCGGCCCGACCTCGCTCGCTTCCTGGAGCAGCAGGGCTACGAGGTCCCTCCGGAGGTGTCGCGCGTACGGCCGCTGCTCTTCGCGGTGGGGGGCGACCCGGTGGGCGCGGAGATGCTCGCGGGGGTCTTCGCCCAGGACTTCGAGGTGCACGCGGCCGCGGCCTCCATCGACGTGCTCCTCGCCCTGGGGACGCTCCGCCCGGACGTGCTGGTGGCGGCGGTCCCGATGCCGGCGCTCGACGGGGCGCGGCTGCTGCTGGCCGCCTCTCGCAGCCCGGCGATGGCCGAGACGCTGCGGGTGGCGGTCGTCGCGACGGCCGACCAGGTCACGAGCGCGCGTCGGCAGGGCGCGGAGCTCGCCTTCCCCCGCGACCGGCTGGAGGCGCTCTACGCCGCGGTGGTGGCTCGCGTCTCCGACCGGCAGCGCCGCCAGGTGGTATAGGCACCAGAGCCCTGATGGTGATCGAGGCCCTGGTGACGGCGATCGGACTCTCCAGCGCGGTGGGCGCGGCCGTGGCGGTGTGGCAACGGCGCCTGCATCGCGAGCCGCCGCCTCCTGCGCCCGACGCGGCGCCCTATCGAGCCCCGGCGCAGCCCGAGGCCGCTCGCGACGGCGACACCGGCGGCTATCCCGCGCCGCCGCCCTTCGACGATTGACGCGCCTCTCCCGCCTCGGGTGTCATCGCCCGCGTGGGAACCTCCTCCGCCGAGCTCGCCTCCCGTCGCACGATGATCGCCACGGTGCTCATCGGGGCGCTCGGGTACTTCGTCGACATCTACGACCTGCTGCTCTTCTCCATCGTGCGCACGGCCTCGCTCCGTGACCTGGGCGTGGCGCCCTCGGAGAGCCTCACGGTGGGCCTCTCGCTCCTGAGCTGGCAGATGTGGGGGCTGCTGCTGGGGGGCCTCGTGTGGGGCGTCCTCGGCGACAAGCGGGGGAGGGTGAGCGTGCTGTTCGGGTCGATCCTGCTCTACTCGACGGCCAACATCGCCAACGCCTACGTGAGCACGCTGGGGCAGTACGAGTTCTGGCGCTTCGTGGCGGGCGTCGGCCTCGCGGGCGAGCTGGGCGCGGCGATCACGCTGGTGAGCGAGACGCTGCCGGCGAAGCACCGCGGCTACGGGACGGCCGTGGTGGCGGGCGTCGGTCTCTTCGGCGCGGTGCTCGCGGCCTACGTGGGCAAGAACTACTCGTGGCGCACGGCCTTCCTCATCGGCGGCGTGCTGGGCTTCGGGCTGCTGCTCACGCGGGTGTCGATGCTGGAGTCGGGGATGTTCGCTCGGGTGCGCGAGGAGACGGTGAAGCGCGGCGACCTGGGGATGCTCTTCCTGTCGCCGCCGAGGCTCTTCCGCCTGGTGCGCTGCGTGCTCATCGGCCTGCCCATCTGGTTCGTGGTGGGCATCCTGGTGACGGGCGCTCCGGAGTTCGCGCGGGCCTTCCACGTGACCGGCGAGGTGACCGGCGCCAGCGCCGTGCAGTGGACCTACCTGGGCCTGGTGATGGGCGACCTCGGGAGCGGGGCGCTGAGCCAGTGGGTGGGGTCTCGCCGCAAGGTGGTGCTGGGCTTCCTGCTGCTGACGACGGCGCTGGTGATGGCCTTCCTCGCTCAGTCCGGCGGGACGGCGACACAGCTCTACGGGCTCTGCGCGGCGATGGGCTTCGGCATCGGGTACTGGGCGGTGTTCGTGACCATCGCGGCGGAGCAGTTCGGCACCAACCTGCGAGCGACGGTGACGACCAGCGTGCCCAACTTCGTGCGAGGGAGCGTGCCGCTGCTGACGGCGGCCTTCATCGGCCTGAAGGGACGGGGGCTGTCCCTGGTGGCGAGCGCGGTGGTGGTGGGGGGCGCGTGCCTGGCGCTGGCGCTGGCGTCGCTCTGGCGGATGGAAGAGACCTACGGGCGGGAGCTCGACTACCTGGAGTGACTCGTCACTTCACCGCCTTGCTGGTGTGCTCCGTGCCGTCGAAGCGCAGCAGCGTCGCGCGACCGTCGAACTGCGTGGCCAGGGTGCAGGGACGCCGCCAGACCCGGTAGAGGTTCTTGAGGGTCTCTCGGCTCTTCTCCTGGTCGAGGTCGACGCCCTGGTGCTCGTGCCGCAGCAGCAGCTCGCCGCGGTTCTCGAAGTTGCCGTCTTCGACGTAGATGAAGGGGTTTCCGAAGTTGGTCATCTGGAAGAGCAGCTTCTCCTTGATGGCCTTGAACTCCCTCGTGTCGATCTCGAAGCGGTCGTTGCGGTTCGACCACGCGTACGTGAAGAGCTTGTGCTCCATGACGAACTCCGGCGTCAGGAACTCATCGATGAACATCACGTCCGTGTAGAGCGCGCGCACCTCGAAGATCTTCTTGCGCCCCAAGCCCAGCTGCCGGTCCCAGTGCAGCCGGTCTTCGAGGTTGACGCAGTCCTCCCACTCCTTGCCGAAGCGGCCCTTGTTCCATCGCTCTTCGATGTTGCGATAGAGCTCGACGCCCAGCTTGTAGGGGTTGAGGTTCTTTCCCCCGCCGCCCATCACCGAGGCGTTGCGGTCGGAGTAGTCGATGATCTCGCTCGCGTCGCACGCGAAGCCCGTCATGATGTTCGAGTGCCAGAAGCTTGCCCAGCCTTCGTTCATCACCTTGGTCTGCGCCTGCGGCCAGAAGTAGTAGGCCTCCTCGCGGATCACCTCCAGCACGTCGCGCTCCCAGCGCTCGAGCGGAGCGTTCTCCAGCAGGAACCACAGCACGTCGCGCGTCGGGCTCTCCGGGAAGCGCTTGGCCTTCGCCGCCTCGGCGTTCATCTTCGCGCGCTGCGCGTCGAGGTACTCCTTGGGGTTGATGAACGAGTCCATGTACCCGCTCGACTTCAGCCGCGGGACCTCCTCCGCCGGGGCGTTCTCGTCCTTCTCCGGAGCGCGGGGACGGCCCTCCAGCATGCGCCCCGGAGGGTCGATGAGGTTCTCCAGCGAGTGGCACACATCGATGAACTCCTCCACCGGGCTCACCCCGTAGCGGTCCATGTGCCGACGGATGCGCGAGGCGTGGTTGGCGAAGGTGTCGATCCATTTGCGCGCGGGCAGCCGGCCCATGCGAGAGACCACCATGTCCTCGGCGCTGCCCGGGGGACGGCGGTCCTGGTCGGTGACCTTGAAGGCGTAGTTGTTCTTGAAGAAGTCGTTGTGGCCGCAGACGTGCGCCATCACCAGCTTCTGGTCGGTGAGCGAATTGCCCTCCAGCAGGTAGGCCACGCAGGGGTTGTTGTTGATCACCATCTCGTAGATGCGTGACAACCCATACTCACTCGACTTCTTCAGCCGCTCGTAGTCCATGCCCCAGCGCCAGTGGGGATAGCGAGTGGGGAAGCCGCCGAAGGCCGCCACCTCGTTCATCTCGTCGAAGCTGAGCACCTCGAAGACCTGGGGGAAGAAATCGAGCCCGCTGCGGCGGGCGTAGCCCTCGATCTTCTCCTGCCACTCGCGCAGATACTCCGGGAGCGACTCGCGCAGTCCGGTGGAGACCATCTATCGCCCCTTCCCCAGGAATTCCTTGATCGATTCCATGATGGCGTCCTTGTCGTGGATCTCCGAGGTCACCACGCGCTCGTCCTTGCCCAGGTGCTCGCGCAGGTCCTTCACGAATTGACCCGAACCGTAGGGGCTCTCGACCTGCCCGTAACAGAACATGTTCGAGCCCGGCAGGATCTTGTTCTTCAGGATGTCGACGCACTGCAGGGTGTCGTCTACCGACCAGTTGTCGCCGTCGCTGAAGTGGAAGGGATAGACGTTCCAGTCCGAGGAGGGGAAGCGCCGAGCGAGGATCTCCGCGCACAGCTTGTAGGCCGACGAGATCATCGTGCCGCCGGACTCCCTCGTATGGAAGAAGGTGTCCCGGTCGACCTCGCGCGCGACCGCGTCGTGGATGATGTAGACCGACTCCAGGCCCGTGTATTGAGAGCGCAGCCAGGTGTCGAGCCAGAAGCTCTCGATGCGGACGATCTCCTTCTGCTCGTCTCCCATGGAGCCCGAGACGTCCATCATGTAGACGATCACGGCGTTGGCGACGGGCTGCACGCTGGTGCTGGTGCCGCGGTAGCGACGGTCTTCCCGGATGGGGACGATCGCGGGCTTCGAGGGGTTGTACACGCCCGAAGAGATCTGGCGTTTCAGGGCCTCGCGGTAGGTGCGCCGGAAGTGGCGCAGCGACTCCGGACCGGAGCGCTGGATGCCGGTGTACTTGTCCCGGTCGGCGACGATGCGGGCCTTGCCCTTGGGCTCGATGCGAGGGAGCTGGAGTTCTTCGCCGAGGATCTTCGCCAGGTCATCGAGCGCGACCTCGACCTCCAGCGCGTGCTCTCCGGCGTCCTTGCCCGCCTTGCCCTTGCCCTCTCCCTCGGCCTCGCCCTCTCCGTCCATCGGGTCGCCGGGCTCGCCCTTGCCGCGACCGACGCCGCCGGACTGCTTCTCGCCGAAGCGGAAGCGCGGCAGGTCGATCTGCGGCACCGGGATGGTCACCGTGTCCTTGCCCTGCCGGGCGACGAGGTCGCCGTGCGAGATGTATCGCTTGAGGTTCTCTCGGATGCGGCCCTTCACGATGTCGCGAAAGCGCGCGTGGTCCTGGTCGATCTTGAGCGCCATCGGTCGTCGATCACCTCTGCCCGCGGGTTCGCCGAGACGGTCATCGCCGCGCGCGACCGGAGCCATGGGCACCGTACCACGGCGCGCCGGGACGACGAGGCGAGGTTGCATGGGCCGCCCACGACATCAGCACGCGCCCCACGCCATCGATCGTCGGCCTCACCCGGAGCGAAGCGGAGGGGCGCGACCGCCAACGTCGTCGGTGAACGACGTGCGAATGGACCCGACCGCCGACGTCGTCGGTGAACGACGCGCGACGCCTGCCTCGGACCACCTATCGAATCTGGCCGTAGGCGTCCATCAGCTCCGGGTTTCGCCGGATCTCGGGTGGTACCTGCCGAGCGCGGACGGTGCGTGCGAGCCGGGTCCAGAGCGCCCCGATCGCCCTCCGCGCAGCGGCCTCCCAGCGTGGATCGTGGAGGGCCACGATCTCGTTGAGCAGTCGAGTCGCCGTGCGTCCGCAGGTCCGCTGACGAGCCAGCCACGGTCCGTAGCGGCGCATGCGCCACGATTCCCAACTCCTCCGGCCGATACGCGGTTCGCTCGCGAGAATCTCGGCGAGACGAGCGCACCCATCGACGGCCTGCATCGCGACACGGAACCGTGCCTCGGCAACGCTCTCGGGCCCCAGGCGCGACCACGTTATCTGAGGCTCCACCCCCCGAACGCCCGCGACGCTACGGCCGTCGACCGCACGGTACAAGCCGGACAGCGCCCGCTGCCACACCGACTCCTGCTCCGGCGACGTGAGCTGCGTCAGCAGCCAGTCGTACCAATAGACTGCCGCACTCCACTGGCGCGCCTGCTCGAGCGCCGCGCCCACTTCGAGAGCCCGCGTGGACGTCGCCTCCGTCGAGCTCCCCGCCGCCAGCAGCCAGTGCACGTCGAACTCGGCCCGCAGCAACTCTCCACGCGCGAGCCGGTACCCCGCGGCCGCAGTCATCGCAGCCACCGCGCGCGGGTCGGTCGGCGCCTGCTCCGCCGCGCGCTCGCCGAACTCCGCCGCGAGGGAAGCGTTCCCGACGGCGGCGTGGTCGCTCGCCAGCGCGAACAGGTTGTCGACCGCCCGCGCACCCCCCGCGCACCTCAACAGGTCCGTACGCTGATCGATGGCCTCGCGGAGCTGGTGATCGCGCTCTGCCTGCGCAGCCCGTGCGTGGGCCGCCTCGTCGCAGGCCCACCCGCGATTCGCCCCCAGAACCCCCGCGAGAACCACCGCCACGAAGGTCACCCGCGCAGCACTCATGGTTGCTCCCTACGGCGCCGCCCCCGGAGCCGCCCGCACGCCCGCGTCTCGCGGCGCGTTGCGGCAGCGTATCTCCAGCACCGGCACCCCCGCGTCGTCGGGGATCGGCCACGCGGTCACCGCGGGCTCGCAGCTCGGCGCTCCCTCCAGCTGCGGCTGGTCGAGGCGGAAGCGGTAGCGCGCCGCCGTGGGGCTGAGCTCACGAGCGCACACCCCGCGCTGCGGGTCGAGCACCTCCTCGCGGAGGATGCCGTCCCAGCGCGCCGCCTCGAAGCTCTCCCCGGGCGCCAGGGTGATCTCGCCCGGCTGCCCCAAGCCCCCGTAGCCCGCGCCCCCGTCCGCCGTGCAGAGGGCCATCTGCCCGATGGGGAAGGCCTTCACCCGATCCACCCGGTCGCCGCCCGCGTACATCGCCGCGCGGTCCGAGCTCACCCGCACCCGGTGCGTGTGGATCAGCTCGTTGGAGTCGGGGTTGGTGAGGATCCGCAGCGGCACGCGGTCGACGTTCTTCACCCGCAGCCGCAGCACCACCCGCTCCCTCGGACCAGCGTCCGCCGGGCCCGAGTCCACGCGCGCCACGCCTACGTCCACGCGCGCCTGCGGCGGCGTCGGGGGTCGGGGCGGGTCGCTCTTCTGACAACCGGGTCCAAGCGCCAGCAGGGCGCCCATCACGCAGCGTCGCATCACGTGTTGAGCTCCCGCAGCCCCAGCTCCTTCATCTTGATCTGCAGGCTCTTGCGGGAGATCTTCAGCAGCCTCGCGGCCTGCGTGACGTTGGTGTTCGTCTGGTCGAGGGCCTTCATGATCAGGTCTCGCTCCAGCGCCCGGGTGCGCTCCCTCACGAGGCCCTTCAATCCCCCGATCGCGTTGGGGTCGCCGTCGTCCTCGTCGTCGCCCGCGCCGCTCGCCCCCGCCCCGGACCCGGCCGTGCTGCGCACCTCCGTCGACAGGTCTCGCAGCCGGATGGTGTTGTCGTCGGCCAGCAGCACGCAGCGCTCGATGACGTTCTCCAGCTCGCGGATGTTGCCCGGCCAGGCGTAGGCCAGCAGCGCGTCGCGAGCCTCCGACGAGAGCTGGCTCACGGGCTTCTTGAAGCGGCCCGCGTACACGCCCAGGAAGTGCTCCACCAGCAGGGGGATGTCCCCTCGCCGCTCGCGCAGGGGCGGCAGGTGGATGGGGACCACGTTGAGCCGGTAGTAGAGGTCCTCTCGGAAGCGCCCCGCGGCGATCTCCTTCTTCAGCTCGCGGTTGCTCGCCGCGATGAGCCGCACGTCCACGGTGATCGGCTTGATGCCGCCCACCCGGTCGATCTCGCCCTCCTGGATGGCCCGCAGCAGCTTCACCTGCATCTCCACGGGGATCTCGCCGATCTCGTCGAGGAAGAGCGTGCCTCCGTGCGCCAGCTCGAAGCGGCCGGGCTTGCTGTTGACCGCCCCGGTGAAGCTCCCTCGCTCGTAGCCGAAGAGCTCGGCCTCCATCAGGTCGCGAGGGATCGCCCCGCAGTTCACCCGGATGAAGGGCTTGTCCTTGCGGGAGCTGTTCTCGTGCAGGGCGCGCGCGATGAGCTCCTTGCCGGTGCCCGACTCGCCGCTGATGAGCACCGTCGCGGGCGTGTCGGCGACCTTGTCGAGGATGCCGTACACGTCGACCATCGCCGGGTCGTTGGAGATGATCTTGTAGCGCCCCTTGCCGAGGCCCTCGATCTGCACGTCGCGGGTGCGGAGCTCGCTGGTGCGCAGCGCCTTGGTGATGACGTTGCGAAGCTCCGCCAGGTCGAAGGGCTTGGCCACGAAGTCGAAGGCCCCGAGCCGCATCGCCTCCACCGCGATGTCGATGGTGCCGTAGGCCGTGATCATGATCACCGGGAGGTCGGCGCAGTGCTCCTGGCAGTACCGGAGCACCGCCATGCCGTCGATGGTGCCCATGCGGAGGTCGGTCACCACCGCGTCGATGTGGTGCTCCTTCAGGGCCTCGATGGCCTGGGCGCCGTCGCCCACCTCGTGCACGTCATAGCCGTCCGCCTGCAACTGGGCCGACACCACCCGGCGGATGTTCGCCTCGTCGTCGGCCACCAGGATCTGTTTCCTACCACCCAGCATATGCCGCGGACTCTACTCCAACTCACCGGAGCCCCACCAACGCGCTGGCCCCATCCGTGCTCTTGTCTCCGCATGCCCTCCGCCCTCGCGCCCCGCCCCCGATCGCTCCTCCTCGCGCTCTCCGCCGTGATCTCCGCCTGCGCCGCGGAGGTCGTCTCGGTCCCCTCGGACAGCGCCGCCGCCCCCGACGCCGTGGAGGTGGGCCAGGATGTGCCGCAGGACGCGGGCCTCGACGTCCCCGTCGCCATGGACGTCCCGGTCGACCGCGGCCCCGACGTGGTGCCGGTGGATGTCCCGCCCGTGGACGTGCCGCCGGTGGACGTCCCGCCCGTGGACGTCGCCCCCATCGACGGCGGCTCCTCGCTCGCCTGCCTCACCGGCGGAACCCCTCCCTCGCAGACCTGCGCCCCGGCCCTCTGCGGCAACGGCCGCATCGACTCGTGCCAGCGCTGCATGCCCTGCTTCGGCGGCGGTCCGGGCGGCGGTCCGCCCGGGCGGGACGCGGGCGTGTGCTGCACCGACGAGCCGGAGCAGTGCGACGGCGACGCGCTCGCGGGCGCCACCTGCGTCTCCCTCGGCTACGCCGGGGGGACCCTGCGCTGCGGGGCCTGGTGCGGCCGCGACACCCGCGGCTGCGACGCCTGCGCCATCAGCGCGCATACCCGACAGTGTATTCGCGCGGACGTGGCGGGCGTGGCGCCCACCTCCCTCGCGGTCGCCGCCACCGCCTCGGAGATCGGCGTGGCGTGGGCCAGCGACGACGGCCACGCGGTGCACTTCGCCCGCTACTCGCCCGCTCTGGTGAAGCTCTCCGAGCGCGACTGCCTGGGCGTCGGCGACGCGCGGGGCGTGGCGCTCGCCGCGGTCGACGGCGGATGGATCCTCGCCGTGGGCACCGAGGCGGGCACCCGGGTCGTCCCGCTCACCGCCGACGGCAGCAACCGCGGCGCCGGGGCGCTCCTTCCGATGGGGATGACCCCCACGCTGGCCGGGCGACCCTCGGGCGGACCGCTGCTCACGGCCACCAGCTACGGCGACCGCGGCGCCACGGTGAACGGCGTGGTGCTCAACGCCGACGGAACCCAGGCGAGCCCGGTGCACGCGCTCATCCCCGACGAGGTGGAGGCCGGCTACGGATCGGCGGCGTGGGTGGGCGACGGCTGGCTGGTGGCCTCGCGCGGAGGCCGAGGCACCGGCGGCGACCTGGGCGTGCTGGTGGTGCGCGTCGAGCCCGACGGCCGGGCGAGCGAGCCGGTGCAGCCCGTCGGGGCGCAGACCGAGTACCCGCAGCTGGCCTGGGCCGACGGCTTCGTGTGGCTCACCCACGCGAGCTTCGGCGGAGCCTCTCCGGGCATCTCCCGGGTGCGCCTCGACACCCGCGGACGCCCGATGCCCGGCAGCCTCGACCTGGGTCACATCCCGTCCTACTTCAACCCCTCGCCGGTGGTGGGCGTCGGCACCGACAGCCTCATCCTGCTGGGCACGTACACGGGCAGCACGGGGCACGGGCGACGGCTGGAGGTGACCCGCGTCGACGCGAGCGGCCGCACCGTGGTCGACCCCTACGCCATCACCACCGGGCCGGAGCTCGCCCGCGGATACCGCCTGGTGCGACAGGGCCCCGACGCGGTCGTCGCGTGGATCGGCGCCGGCTACCCCGGGCGCGTGGGCCTCGCGGTCGTGAGCCCGTAGCGCCGCGGCGGAGCGCGTTGGCCAAGGGGTCCGCGGCTGGTGTATTCCGCAAAGGGTCATGACGCTCCCCGCGACGCTGGCCGAGACGCTCGATCGAACCCTCGACGCGGAGGCCTCGGCGCTGCGCGAGCTGGCGCTGAAGATCCACGCGCACCCTGAGCTGCGCTTCGAGGAGCACCGCGCCGCGGGGTGGATCTCCGAGCTGCTCACGCTCCGGGGCCACCCGGTGGAGCGCCCTCTCGGCGGCCTCGCCACGGCGCTGAGGGCGAGGGCGGGGAGCACGGGGCCGAGGCTGGCGATCCTGGCGGAGTACGACGCGCTGCCGGAGATCGGCCACGCCTGCGGGCACAACCTGATCGCCGCGGGCGCGGTGGGCGCCTTCCTCGCGCTGGCCCCGGCGGCCGAGGCGCAGGGCTTCCGGGTCGACCTGGTGGGCACGCCCGCGGAGGAGGGAGGCGGCGGCAAGGCGCTGCTCCTCGACGCGGGGGTCTTCGAGGGGGTCGACGCGGCGATGATGTTCCACCCCTTCGACCGCGACCTGGTGGCGCACGGGACGCTGGCCAACCTCTGGATCGCGATGACCTTCCACGGCCAGCCCGCGCACGCCGCCGCCGCGCCGTGGGACGGCAACAGCGCCCTCTCGGCGTGCATCCAGACCTTCAACCTGGTCGACTCGCAGCGGGTGCACTTCCGCGACGGGGTGCGGGTGCACGGCTACATCACCGACGGCGGCCAGGCCGTGAACATCATCCCCGAGCGCGCGGCGTGCGAGTTCTCGGTGCGAGCGAGGAGCCTCGAGGAGCTCGCCCGGGTGCGGGCCATCGTCGAGCGCTGCGCCAGGGCGGCGGCGATGGCCGCGGGCGTCGAGGTGACCCTCGCTCCGCGCAAGGGCTACCGCGACCTGGTGACCAACCTCCCGCTGGCGAGGGCCTTCGCCCGGCACATGGAGTCGATGGGCCGCCCCGCGGCGGAGACCGACGAGCGCGTGGGGATGGGCAGCACCGACATGGGGGACGTCTCGCACGCGGTGCCGTCGATCCACCCGTGGCTGGCCATCTGCGACGTGGGCGAGACGCTCTGCCACCAGCACGCCTTCGCGAGGGCGGCGTGCGCCGAGCGGGGCCTGGAGACCATGCTCACGGCGGCGAGGGCGATGGCGAAGACGGGCGGGGAGTTCCTGGTGGACGAGGCGCTGCGGGGCGCGGTGCGAGAGGCCTTCGAGGCGCGGTAGGCCCTGTAGGGGGGCCGCCCGGGTCACTCCGCCCGCCGTGCCCGCGGGTTGGAAACCCTGATCCTTCCCGGAATGTTCATGATGGCTCACGCAAGGTCGTCCTG
>CBIHPK010000070.1:0-37659 GCA_966211675.1 uncultured Myxococcaceae bacterium | reverse complement strand
GGTCGCTCGCGTCGGGCGCGTCGGAGGGCGATGGGGCATCGCCCGGGGTCGTGGCGTCGCCCCCGGTGTCGCCCACGGGGACGAGGTCGTCTGCGGGCGCCGCGTCGGGGGTGTCGGGGAGCTCGGGGGCGTCGGTGGCGTCGAGGGTGGAGGCGTCGGGCGAGGTCGAGCGGTCGTCGGGGAGGGCGCTGTCGTCCGGGAGGGCGCTGTCGGAGGCGCTGTCGGAGGCGCTGTCAGGGGCCGCGTCGATCGGCGGAAGCTCGAGCACCGTCGAGCCGCACGCGCTCAACGACCCCACCAGCAGACCCATGACCCACCCACGCCATGAACGCATCGGCCATCTCCTCGCGCGCCCGCCGCACCGGCGTTCCGCCGGCGCCTCCACGAAACCTGCGAGGCTTTGTACACCGGAAGGCGACGGTCGGGAGATGAGGCGCGGAGGTCGCGGCGGACGGCGCGCAGGGCTACGCTGCGCCCCGTGAATGCGAGCGACACGTCGGTGCTGGTGGTGGAGGACGATCGGTCGAACCTTGAATCCCTGGAGCGCCTGCTCTCCCGGGAGGGATACCGGGTGTCCACGGCGCCGGACGCCAAGACCGCCCTCGACCTGCTGCGGCGTCAGCGGGTGGACGTGCTGGTCACCGACCTGATGATGCCCGGGGCCTCGGGCATCGACCTGTTGAAGGCCGTGAAGACCGTGGCGCCGGAGACGGAGGTCATCGTGATGACCGCCTACGGCACCGTGGAGACCGCGGTGGAGGCCATGCGCGGGGGCGCGTACGACTTCGTGGAGAAGCCGCTCAAGCGGGTGCAGATCGTGAAGAGCGTGGCCAAGGCCGCGGAGAAGGCCTCGCTCGTGGCCGAGAACCGGGTGCTGCGCGAGGAGATCTCGGCGCTGCGAAAGCGGGAGATCATCGGCACCTCGCCGGCGCTCCGGCAGGTGCTGGAGGTGGCCGGGCAGGCGGCGCCCTCCATGGCGACGGTGCTCATCCTGGGCGAGTCGGGCACCGGCAAGGAGCTGCTGGCCCGCTATGTCCACGCGCGCTCGGGCCGTGCGGCGGCGCCCTTCATCGCGGTCAACTGTGCGGCGATCCCGGAGAGCATCCTGGAGGCGGAGCTGTTCGGCTACGAGCGGGGGGCCTTCACCGGGGCGGTGGCCAAGCGCGACGGGCGCTTCGCCCAGGCCCGAGGGGGGACGCTCTTCCTCGACGAGATCGGCGAGCTCTCCCCGGCGGTGCAGGTGAAGCTCCTGCGGGTGCTCCAGGAGGGCGAGTACGAGCCCCTCGGCGGGCGCACGCAGCGGGCGGACGTGCGCGTCGTGGCGGCCACCAACCGCGACCTCTCCCTGGAGGTGGGCGCCAACCGCTTCCGCGAGGACCTCTTCTACCGGCTCAACGTCATCGCCATCACGGCGCCGCCCTTGCGCGCCCGGCCCGCGGACGTGCCGCTGCTGGTGGAGCACTTCCTCCGGGTGTTCGGGCAGCGCAACGGCAAGGGGCCCTTCACCGTGTCGCCCGCGGCGATGGAGAAGCTCTCCCGCTATACCTGGCCGGGTAACGTGCGCGAGCTGGAGAACACCATCGAGCGCGCGGTGGTCCTCTCGCGCAGCGGCACCCTCGACGTGGGGGACTTCCCCAAGAGCGTGGTGGAGAGCGAGCAGGCGCGCTCGGAGCTGGTGGTCCCCATCGGGACGCCGCTGGAGGAGATCGAGCGGATGGTGATCCGCGAGACGCTGCGGGTGACGCACGGGGACAAGCGGCTCACGGCGCAGCTCCTGGGCATCGCCACGCGCACCATCTACCGGCGGCTCGCGGAGGAGCGCGACGGCTCGACGCCGGCCGACGAGATCGACGGAGACGACGAGGCGGGATGATCGACGCCGAGCCCACGGCCCTGCTGCGAGACCCGGCGCGGCTGCGGGTGCTGGCCGAGAGCGGGCTCCTCGACGGCGCCCCGGACGAGGCCTTCGACCGGCTGGCGCGGCTGGCCTCGAGGGTGCTGCGAGCGCCGGTCGCCGCCGTGTCGCTGGTCGACGACCACCGGCAGTTCTTCGTGAGCGCGGTCGGGCTCGCGGAGCCCTGGGCGTCGCGGCGCGAGGTGCCGCTCTCGCACTCGTTGTGCCGGTTCGCGCTGACCTCGCCGGGGCCGATGGTGATCGACGACGCCCGGCGGCACCCGCTGCTCCGGGAGAGCCCAGCCATCGGCGAGCTCGGGGCCGTCGCCTACATGGGGGTGCCCCTGGTGACCGCCGACGCGCACGCCCTCGGGACGCTCTGCGTGATCGACCCCCGGCCGCGACGCTGGAGCCAGGAGGAGGTGGAGATCCTGCGAGAGCTCGGCGGCTCGGCGGTGCGAGAGATCGAGCTGCGGCTCGTGGCGAGGGAGTCCGCCGCGGCCGAGCAGCGGTACCGAGCGCTCATCGCCGGGCTCGACGCGGTGGTCTGGGAGGCCGACTTCGCCACGCGGCGGCTCACCTACGTGAGCCCGCAGTGCGAGGCGCTCACCGGGGAGCCGACGTCGCGCTGGCTCGGCGCGCCGGAGTTCGCGTCGGAGCTCATCCACCCGGACGACGTCGGGGCGGTGACCACGTGCTACCGCGCCGTGTGGAAGGGCCGCGAGATGGAGGTGGAGTTTCGCGTGCGGACCGCGGACCGGGACGACCTCTGGATGCGGGGCCGGATGCGGCCCGTGCGCGGGGCGGCCGGGCAGGTCGTCGGGCTGCGCGGCGTGCTCGTGGACGTGACCGCGCGCAAGCAGGCCGAGCTCGCGCTCGAGGCGCAGACCGCGGCGGTGGCGCTGCTGCAGGAGGTGGCCATCGCGGCCAACGAGGCCGTCTCGAGCGACGAGGCGATGCATCGCTGCCTCTCGCTGGTGTGCGGCTACCTGGGCTGGCCCGTGGGGCATGCGTACGTGCGGCGCGACGGGGCGCTGCTCCCGACGGAGCTGTGGCACGTCGCTCGGCCGGGGGTCTACGAGCCCTTCCGGGAGCTCACGGCGGCGACGCTGCTGGTCGAGGGCCAGGGGCTCCCGGGGCGGGTGCTGGCGACGGGGCAGCCCGCCTGGATCGACGACGTCTCCGTAGACGGCAGCTTCCCGAGGGCCGCGACGGCGAGGGCGGTCGGGCTGCGGGGCGGCTTCGCGTGCCCGGTGCGGGTCGGCCCGGAGGTGGTGGCGGTGCTGGAGTTCTACAGCGAGTCGGCGGAGGCGCCGGGCGAGCGCACCCGCGCGCTGATGGCCAACGTCGGCACGCAGCTCGGCCGCGTGGTGGAGCGCGAGCAGTACGCCGCGACGGTGGAGCGGCGCTCGCACACCGACGAGCTCACGGGGCTGCACAACCGCCGGGGCTTCCTCGACCTGGCGCGGCAGCACCTCCGGGTGGCGTCCAGGGCAGGCGCCGCGGTGCTGCTCTGCTTCCTCGACATGGACGGGCTCAAGCTCATCAACGACCGCCTCGGGCACGAGGCCGGCGACGGGGCCCTGACCGAGCTGGCGGGCGTGCTGCGCCGCACCTTCCGCGAGTCGGACATCCTGGCGCGCCTCGGGGGCGACGAGTTCGTGGTGCTCGCCGCGCTCGCGCCGGAGCACGCCGCGGAGGCGATCGTCTCGCGGCTGCACGCCCAGCTCGCGGCCTTCAACGCCGCGGCCGAGAGGCCCTACGCCCTGGGCGTGAGCGTGGGGATGACGGTCTGCGATCCCGCGAAGCCGGAGCCCATCGAGGCGCTGCTCGCGCGGGCCGACGCGCTGATGTACGCGCAGAAGCGCGAGCGCAAGGGCCGCCGACGCACGAGCCCGCCGTAGGGCCCGCTCAGGGCGCCGTCGGGGGCCGCGCCGCGGGCGCCGACCGGGTCGCGCGAGGGAGCACCCGCTGGTTGGCCCCGGCGGGCGTCGCCGCCACGTTGGGCCGGGCGCCCTCGTCCTGGTGGATCGAGTAGCGCACCAGCGCCCGCAGCACCTCGTTGCGCTGGACGTTGCCGACGAGGGTCTTGATGTCCTCGTAGAGCGACGGGTCGACCAGCAGCGCCCCGAGGGTGCCGCGGCCCGCGCGGATGTCCGTCATCAGCGCGTTGGTCTGCGAGGAGACCTGGTTCACGTTGGCGAGGGCCTGCGAGAGGTCGGTGCCGTAGATGACCTGGTGGAGGCCCCCGTTGCCGGTGCGCACGTCGCGGGTGATGGCGCCGACCTCGTCGGCCGCGGCGGCGAGGCGCTGCACCATCTGGCCCCCTTGGCGGTCGTAGAGGAGCGCGTGCACGAGGCCGTTGCCGGTGCGCGCCTCGCGCACGAGGCCGTCGACGCTGTCCATGGTCCCGGAGGCGTGGTTGGCGGTGCTCTGCAGGGAGGCGACGAGGGCGTCGATGCGCCGGGCCATGGGCTCGCTGGTGAGCATCTCGTGAGCGGGGCCGGGGCCCACGGCGATCTGGTGGGTGATGGAGCTGAGGTCGTGCATCGCCGACTGCAGGTCCGCGGTGGTCTGCGGCGCCGCGAGGGTGGCCGTGAGGTGCGAGATGTCCTCGAGCACGGTGTTGACCCGCACCGCGGCCTGCGACGCGGCGCGCAGCGCGCCGGCCATGTCGTCGGTCTCCTCGGACTGCACCGTGGCCCCGGAGGCGAGCGCCCGGCCCGCGGCGGTGCCCATGCTGATGTCGAGGGCCTTGTCGCCGAGGAGGCCCTTGCTGGCGATGCTCACCCGGCTGTCCGAGCGCACCCGCTGGAGCTGCTCGGAGATCATGGTGAAGTACACGTGGATGAGCCGGTCGCGCTGGCTGTTGCCGAAGGTGATGGACTCGACCTGGCCCACGTCGAGGCCGCCCATGCGCACCGGCGAGCCGACCTTCAGACCGCCGACGTCGCGGAAGGTCGCATGCAGCGTCGCGTGCCGCTGGAACATGTGCCGCTCGTCGCCCACCAGGAAGATGAGCACCCCGGCGACCACGAGGCCGAGGAGGAGGAAGATGCCGACCTTGACGTTCCTAGCCATGGGGGGTGTCGCTCGCGGAGGGGTCAGAGTAAGGGAGGAGAGGGGGCCGTAGGGAGGGGGATCGGAGGGCCTACTGGGAGCGGGCCATGAGCGCGGCCATGTCCTCGTCCTCGGGCGCCTGGCCGGTGACGAAGTTGTGCACCAGCGGGTTCTTGGTGTTGCGGAAGTCGTCGACGGAGCCGCTGGCGACGATGCGGCCCTTGTGCACCATCGCGAGGCGGTTGGACACGGCGAAGGCCGTCTTCATGTCGTGCGTGACCACCACGCTGGTGACGTTGAGCGCCGCCTTGAGCGAGACGATCACGTTGTTGATGCGCGTGGTGTTGATCGGGTCGAGGCCGGTGGTGGGCTCGTCGTAGAGCAGCACCTCGGGGCGCAGCGCGATGGTGCGCGCGAGGCCCACGCGCTTGCGCATGCCGCCGGAGAGGTCGGCGGGGTTCATCGCCTCGACGCCGGGAAGGCCCACCAGGGAGAGGGCCCAGTCGACGCGCTCGGAGATCTCCGACTCGTTCATGTGGAAGTGCTCTCGCAGCCCGTAGGCGACGTTCTCCCGCACGGTCAGCGAGTCGAAGAGCGCCGCCCCCTGGAACACCATCCCGATGCGCTGCCGCACCCGGGCGAGCTCGCTCGACCGCATCCCGACGATGCTCTTGCCGTCGAAGATGATGTCCCCGCGGTCGGGCTTGAGCAGCCCGATGAGCATCTTGAGCATCACGCTCTTGCCCACCCCGGAGCCGCCGAGGATCGTGAGGGCCTCGCCCTGCTCGATGGACAGGTTGAGGCCGGTGTAGATGACCTTCGGGCCGAAGGCCTTGTCTACGCCCTGGAATTCGATCAGCGCCATGTCGTCGTAGGGGCGCAAGGTGCACCGCGACCGGGCGCTTGGCAACGTCCGCCTCCCCGGGTCGAGGGCGCCATGGTCACGACCTCGGGCGGACGCCGCGCCGATGCAGGTGCTGGCCCGCCGCGTCGGCCATCGCCGTGTAGCGGGCGTGGATCTCCGCCAGCGCCTCGTCCTCGAGCTCCTCCAGGTTGAGCATCGCGTTGTCGGCCTCGGAGACCGCGCGGATGAGCTCGTCCAGCTTCAGGTGCATCGCCTCGCTGTCGCGGTTCTGTGTGTTCTGGATGAGGAACACCATCAGGAAGGTGATGATGGTGGTGCTGGTGTTGATCACCAGCTGCCAGGTGTCGCTGAAGTGGAAGAGCGGCCCCGACGCCGCCCAGGCGACGATGACCACCACCGCGAGGAGGAAGGTCAGCGGCCGGCCGGCGATCTGCGACGCCCTCCGCGCGAAGGCCGTGAAGCGCGAGACGCGGTGCCTCGGCTTCGGGGGAGCGTCTCCCCGCAGCGATTCGCGAGAGGGGCGCGGGGTCACTTCTTCGCGGCCTCGCCGTAGCGCGCGAGCAGGTCGGACATGTCCTGCGCGTGCTCCTCCTCCTTGGCGAGGATGCCCTCCAGCATGCGCCGCGTGGTCGGGTCGTTGTCGCCGATGTACCGGATGATGTCGCCGTAGGACTCGATGGCCACGCGCTCGGCGATCAGGTCTTCGCGGATCATGTCCTTGAGGGTCTCGCCCTCGACGTACTCCGAGTGCGAGCGCGAGAGCAGCCCCTCGGGGTTGAGGTTGGGCTCGCCGTTGAGCTGCGTGATGCGCATCGCGATCTCGTCCGCGTGCGCCTGCTCCTCGCCCGCGTGCACCAGGAACTCGTCGGCCACCGCGCCGGACTCCAGCCCGGAGGCCATGAAGTAGTGCCGCTTGTAGCGCAGCACGCAGACGATCTCCGTCGCCAGCGCCACGTTGAGCAGCTTGATCACGTTCTCCCGGTCGCCTCGGTAGTTCTCGATCACGGCGCCGTTCTCGATGTGTCTGCGCGCGCGCTTGCGGAGCTCGCGGACGTCGGTGAGGAAGGGGTCAGCAGGGCCGTTGCTCATGGTGGTGGATCCTGTCGCTGGTGCGCCCGAGAGCGCGTCGGTGGTGGTCAGACCGGACGGGATCACTGGCTCTGCGAAAGGCATTCCACGGGACCGGAACGGCCCGGAGAGCCGCGGCGAAGGCGGCATGGGTGTGGCCGGGAGGTACAGGTCCCCAGCGCCCTCGTGGCAGGGCGCCTCACCTGGCCATCGGGTCTTCGAGGGTCAGAGCGCGCGGCCCTGGGCGCCGTCGACCGGGACGCAGGCGCCGGTCATCCAGCCGGCTCGGGCGGAGCAGAGGAAGGTCACCACGTCGGCCACCTCCTCGGGCGTCCCGAAGCGCCCCATGGGGAGCTCGTCGCGCTGCATCTTCTGGATGCGCTCCGGGTCGGCCTTGGCCCGACGGTCCCACGACCCTCCCGGGAACATCACCGACCCCGGCGCCACGCTGTTCACCCGGATGCGGTGCCTCGCGAGGCTCACGGACATCTCCTTGGTCATGGCGATGAGCGCCGCCTTGGCGGCCATGTACGGCGCCGTCGAGCAGTACTCCCGCCCGCAGATCGACGACACGTTCACGATCGCCCCTCCGCCGTGCTCGTGCATCCACCCGACGGCGGCCTGGCTGCACCACACCGCGGCCATCAGGTTGAGGTCGAGCACCTCTCGCCACTGCGCCGCGGTGGCCTTCTCGAAGGTGCCCGACCCGAGGCTGCCTCCGGCGTTGTTCACCAGCACCCCGACGCCCCCGAGGGTCTCGATGGCCTCGCCCACCGCCTCCTGCGCGCCCGCCTCGGTCGAGACGTCGCCGACGATGGCGTGCGCCTCCACGCCCGTCGCCCGAAGCTCCGCCACCGTCGCCCGCAGCGCCTCCTCGCCGCGCGCCACCAGCGCGACCCTCGCGCCCTCCCTCGCCAGGCTCGCGGCGATCGCCCGGCCGATGCCCCGGCTCGCGCCGATGATGAGAGCCGTCCTGCCCGTGAGTTCGAGGTCCATGGGATCTCCATGGTCTATCACCTCCGATCGCTCCCGCGGCGGTCCGCTGCACGGCCTCTGGAGTTACCCTCCGGCGGATGAACCGCCCCCTCCGCTCCGCGCTCGCCGTGCTGTTCATGGCGCTGCTCCTCGCGCCCTTCGCCCACGCGCAGACCCCCGCGCCCGCAGGCGCCGCGCCCGGCTCGTGGGCCTCGCAGCTCGATGAGCTCACCCGCTGGGTGGAGACCCACCGAGGCCCGGCGCCCTGCACCGAGCGCTGCTTCGCGCTCACCCGGCTGCGCCTCACCGGGGCGCTCGAACCCGGATCGCTCCAGTTCGAGCTGGAGGGCGCCGTGCTCGCGCCCGGGCCCGTCGCCATTCCCCTCTTCGGTCCGCCCGGCCGGGTGCGCCTGGAGAACGTCACCGAGGACGGCCGCCCCGCCGCGGTCAGCTTCGACGCCAACGCGTACTTCGTCCAGACCGCCGCGAGGCGCTTCGTCCTCCGCGGATCGCTCTCCCTCGTCGACGAGCTCGCGCTCACCATCCCCGGTCCCGTCAACGCGCTCGACGCGGACATCACCGGCGCTCGCGTGGTCGAGGGCGCGCACCTCGCGGGCCTCTCCAACGTCACCATCCACCTCGACCGGGGCAGCGCCGCGGCGCCCGCCGCCGGACCCACGGTCTTCCAGCGCTCGCACGCCCTGCGCGTCGGGCGAGAGGTCTCCTTCACCGACCGCCTGGTGCTCCAGTCGGGCAACGACCTCGGGGTGGTGCGCCTTCCCCTGCGCAACGGCGAGCGGGTGCTCGACGTCACCGGCTCCACCGGGTGGCGCGTGGACGGCGACGCGCTGCTGCTCCCCACCGCCGGCCGCGCCGCGGAGATCACAATCACCGGCACCCTCGCCTCGGTGGGCAGCTTCGAGCCCGACCCCCGCTCGGAGTACGAGTGGTGGCTGCTGGAGTCGGACCCCGAGCACCGGCTCACGGTCACCGGCGACGCCCGCCAGATCGACGCCGCCGAGTCGCCCATCCCCCGCACCCAGCCCGGATCGCGGCTCTACCTCGTCGAGCGAGGCCACCACCTCGCGGTCTCGGTGCAGACCCTGAGCAGCCTCGACGCGCTCGCCGCGGTGGTGCACTCGCACCGCCGGATGACCGTGCTCACCCGGCGCGGAGACCTCGTCTCCGACGACACGATCACCTACGAGAACAACGGCATCGACTACCTCACGCTCGACCCGCAGGGCCGGCCCATCTTCCTGGCCACCGACGGCGTCGCCGAGCGCATCATGCACGCCGACCGCGACGCCCGGGAGGTGCTGGTCTCGCTGCGCAACGGCCGCCACGACGTGCGCGCGCAGACCCTCGGCAGCGCCCCCCTCGGGCTCTTCGGCGGGGCGATGGAGCTGCCCACGCCGCGCTACCGGCTCACCGCCAGCCGGGTCACGGCGGACGTCGGGTTCCCGGCCTTCGTGGCGCCGGTCGCGGTGCTCGGCGGCGACCGGCCGTGGTTCGCGCTCAACGTCGACGACCTGCTCGCCGTGCTCTTCGCCTTCGGCCTCGCGTGGCTGCTGGCGCGCGACGCCCGCCACCGTGCGCTGCTCGGCGCCGTCCTCGCGGGCGCGTGGTTCGTCTCCGGCGCCCTCTTCGCCGCGGCGCTCTCCGCCGCCGGGCTCTGGATCCTCCGCGGCCTCCTCCTCCGCCGCGTCCACTCGCTCGCCCGCGCGCTCCTGCTGGGTGCGGCCGCCCTCGGCGCGCTGATCCTGATCGTCGGCCTCGCGACCTTCACCCGGAGCCGCCCGGAGCGCGCCTTGGCGCCGGTCACCTACGACGAGGAGGGGGGCATGGGAGGGAGGCATCGTGGGCGCGCTCCGCTCTCCGAGGTCACCCGAGGCGCCGAGGACCAGCGCAACGACAACAACAACAACCCCCTCCAGCGCATCGGGCGCTCGATCAGCAACGGCTACCAGGCGGTCACCGACGGCAGCGCTCTGGTGCAGGGCGTGACGCCGGTGGCCATCACGCTGCCCGCCTACGAGCGCGTGGTGAGCGTCTCGCGAGAGCTCGTCACCCCGGAGCGCCCCTTCCGCCCTCGGGTCTACTACCTGACCTCCTGGACCACCGGGCTCCTCGAGCTCGCCTGGGCGGCGCTGGCGCTGCTGCTGGCCTTCGCCCACCGAGTGACGCTCGCCCGCGTGGCCGTCGCGCTGCGCGACCGGCTGCGCCCGGAGCCTCAGGACGCGACGCCCGGGGACGCGCCGTGAAGGCCGCCCTCTTCCATCGCTACGGGGACGCGGACGTGCTGCGCGTCGAGGAGGTCGCGGACCCGACGCCGGGCCCGCGCGACGTGCTCATCCGGGTGCGCGCGGCGAGCGTCAACCCGATCGACTGCAAGATCCGCCACGGGGCGCAGCGAGCGCTCATCCACTACCGGCTGCCGCAGATCACCGGGCTCGATGTCTCCGGCGAGGTGGTCGCGGTGGGCTCGCGCGTGACGCGCTTCAAGCCGGGCGACGAGGTGTTCTCCTCGCCCACGCACCGTCGCCCCGGGACCTGCGCGGAGCTCGTCGCCATCGACGAGTCGCAGGTGGCGCGCAAGCCCGCGAGGCTGGACCACCTGCAGGCCGCGGCGCTCCCTCTGGCGGGGCTCACCGCGTGGGCCTCGCTGGTCGACGCGGCGAGGCTGCGAAGGGGTCAGCAGGTGTTCGTCCAGGCGGGCGCCGGCGGCGTCGGGACCATCGCCATCCAGCTCGCGAAGCACCTGGGCGCGACGGTGGCGACGACCTGCAGCGCGCGCAACGTCGACTTCGTGCGCTCGCTCGGGGCCGACACGGTCATCGACTACAACGAGGAGCAGTACGACCACGTGCTCTACGAGCAGGACGCCGTGCTGGAGTCCATCGGGGGAGAGGCCAGCGCCCGCTCGCTGGGGGTGCTGAAGCGCGGGGGGCGCATGGCCCTGGTGGTGACCGGCATCCCCGAGGCGGTGAAGAAGCACGGCCCCTACGCCGGGGTGGCGAGGGCGCTCGGGGCGCAGGCGGCGTTCATGATGGGCGCGTGGTGGCGTCGCCGCGTGGCGGTGAAGATGGTGGTGCGACCCACCAGCGGCGCGATGCTGCAGGCCCTGGCCGACGTGGTGCAGTCGGGGGCCGTGACGCCGGTGATCGACGCGGTGCTTCCGCTGGAGGAGATCGCCGAGGCGCACCGTCGGGTGGAGTCGGGGCGCACCCGGGGGAAGATCGTGATCCGGGTGGGGTGAGGCGCTACTCGCAGACGCCCGGCGCGGTGGGCGCCTCGTGGTGCACGCAGCGTCCGCTCAGGCACTGGTCGACGCCCGCGCACGCGGCGCCCGCGGCTCCCTTCGGGCGGCAGGTGCCGACCGCGTGCTGCTTGTCGCCGAACATCCCGTAGGTCCGGTTGCGGGGATAGACCCCGTTGGAGGAGGCGACGCCCGGGTCGCAGTAGGAGGTGGCGCCGCAAGCGCTCGCGGCGAGCCCGACGTTGCAGTCGCGGCCATCCGCCTGGGCGGGCGCGATCGCCGAGCCGCAGGCCGCGACGCCGAGGGAGACCAGGGCCACCAGCAGGACGATCGATCGCTTCATGGCGGCGGACGCTATCGGTCCCGCGATGGGGCGGCAACCTATCGCGTCGCGGGCGCGGTCTTTGGGAGGCCGTAGGCCTCCGCCAGCAGCTCGAAGGATCGCAGCCGCTCGGAGTGCTCGGCGGCGAACATCGCGACCATCACCTCGTCGGCCTCGGTGAGCGCCACGAGCTCGTCAATGCGGGCCTTCACGGCCTCCGGGGTGCCGATGATCTGCACCGCGCGGATGCCCTCCACCGCCGCGGCCTCGCTCGGGGTGAAGCGGTAGCTGCGCGCCTCGTCGGCGTTGAGCAGGCGAGAGGGCCGCCCGGTGCGCAGCCGGGCGAAGGCCACCAGCGTGGGGATGGCCATGAGCTCGGCCTCCTCGGTGGTGGGCGCGCAGAAGACCGAGAGGGCCAGGATGGCGTGCGGCCGCTCGATGGCGCCGGGGCGGAAGCGGCGGCGGTAGTCGAGCATGGGGCCCTCCGGGGAGGTGGGGCTGAAGTGCGCCGCGAAGGCGAAGCCGTGGCCGATCTGCGCGGCGAGCTGGGCGCTGTAGTCGCTCGACCCGAGGAGCCACACCGGCGGCAGCGGGGAGTCCTCGGGCTGGGCCTTCACCCCCGCGAAGGGATGTCCCTTGGGGAACTCCCGCTCTCCCCCGAAGGCGAGCAGCTCGCCGAGCTGCGCGGGGAAGTCGTCGGCGTAGACGGCCTCTCGAGAGCGGCGCAGGGCGAGGGCGGTGGTCGGGTCGGTGCCGGGCGCTCGGCCGAGGCCGAGGTCGATGCGCCCCGGGGCCATGGCCTCGAGCAGCCGGTAGGTCTCGGCGACCTTGAGGGGCGAGTGGTTGGGCAGCATCACGCCCCCGGCGCCGAGCCGGATGCGGGAGGTCGCCATGGCCGCGCGGGTGATCATGATCTCCGGCGTGGTGCTCGCGATGGCGGGCATGTTGTGGTGCTCGGCGTACCAGAGGCGGGTGTAGCCGAGGGCGTCGGCGTGCCGGGCGAGGTCGAGGCTGTGCGAGAGCGCCTGGGCGCTGGTCATCCCATTGGCCAGCGGGACCAGGTCGAGGATCGACAGGGGGAGGGGCTTCGGGGGGCTCATCGGAGAGCCGTTGTGGCGCTTCGCGGGAGAGGGCGCCAGTGCCTCGACCCTTCACATCGGCCGCGACGTGGGACTAGTCTCCGCGCCCCTATGACGACGACGAAGCCCGCGTTCCTCAACTTCCGGGTCGACCACATGACGCTGCTGCTGCAGCCGGCGCTTTACAATGTGGCGTATGTCCTCTTCAAGACGGTGTTCGGCGTAGGGCCGGACGACCTCCTCTACGACAAGCGCAAGGAGTGGGTGAAGGGCGAGGGCGAGCAGTCGATGACCTACGCCGTGCGCCTGGGCTCCGGCGCCGACGACCCCAAGCTCACCAACACCATCATCGCCGTGGTGCAGCCCTCGGAGCCCGCCGGGCAGCCGTCGCACGTGCGCACCATGCTCGACTCGCACGAGGCCGCCGCGCACTGGCAGCACATCGCGCTGCGCACGCCCGACCTGCTGGCCTTCCACCAGCACGCCCTGGAGCGCGGAGTGAACTTCATCACCCCCATCCTCAAGGACGACGAGGAGAACCTCATCCAGGTGTTCAGCGGGGAGTGGTACTTCCCGGGCACGAAGCCCAGCGGGATGTTCTTCGAGTTCCTGCAGCGCGACCCCTCGGACCAGACCGTGGAGCGGCTCAACGACCAGAACCGCAAGTGGTTCCGCGACGAGACCTTCCTCGGGCTCTACGTGGAGAAGGAGCGCGAGTACCAGAGCGGCCGCGTGACGCCCTTCGTCGACGACGCGCTCTTCAAGCTCCTGCACGAGCGCTTCGGCGCCAAGAAGATCTGGGAGATCGACGCCGCCGCGCTCAGCCTCGCCGAGGCGCTGATGATGGAGCACGCGACGTCCCGCCGGGCCTGAACCCCCAGGCTCCGAAGGCACGACGGTTGCTCCTCCGCAGGGGGGAACACCCCTATGCTGCTGATCGACGCCCTCCGCTCCCGCCGCTCCGTCCGCGCGTACACCCCTCGCGTGGTGGAGGAGCCCACCGTGCGCGCCTTGCTTCGCGCGGCGGTCCAGGCGCCCAGCGCGATCAACCTCCAGCCGTGGCGCTTCTCGATCGTGCAGGACGTGGCGCAGCTCAAGCGCTACTCCGACCGGGCCAGGGCGAGCCTGCTCGCCGCCGCGGCGACCGATCACGACGCGGGTCACTACGCGGCGCTGCTCCAGGACCCCGGGTTCAACATCTTCTACGACGCCAGCACGCTCGTGGTCATCGGCGTGGAGGCGCGCAGCCCGTACAGCGACGCGGACTGCTGGCTGGCCGCCGAGAACCTGATGCTGGCCGCGTGCGACGCCGGGCTCGGGAGCTGCCCCATCGGCTTCGCGGTGCCAGTGCTCAACTCGCCGGAGGTGAAGGCGGAGATCGGGCTGCCGGAGTCCGGCGCTGCGATCGCGCCCATCCTCGTCGGGTACCCCCTGGTGGTGCCCGACCCGGTGGAGCGAGCCGAGCCCCGGGTGCTCTCGTGGACGCGCTGAGCCGCAGAGGGTCCCGACGCACCCGTTGCGCGCAGGACGCACGCGCGTCGCGCCCCGCGGCGGGTGATTGACAAGCCCGGCGGGCGAGGTTGGAGATGGAGCCCTGGAAGGGATGGGATGCGACCATGAGAAGAGCGCTGTCGAGCCTCACCACGATGACCCTCTGCCTCGCGCTGGCGATGCCCGCGCACGCGGCCGAATGCGGCGGCGTCCGCATGCCCGACGCGGTGACCGTCAACGGCACCGCGCTGACGCTCAACGGCCTCGGCATCCGCGAGGCGACGGTGTTCAACGTCGACGTCTACGTGGCCGGGCTCTACCTGGAGCACCGCTCGACCAGCGGGCCCGCGATCGTCCAGTCGACGGAGACGCGGCGGCTGGTGCTGCACTTCGTGCGCGACGTCTCCCATGAGGAGATGGCCGAGGCCTTCCAGCAGGGCTTCTCGCGCAACGCCGGAGGGGCGCTCCCGACGCTCAGCGCGCGCATCAACCGGCTCAACAGCTGGATGCCCGAGCTCCACGAGGGCTCGGTCGTGACCTTCACGTACACCGCGGGCGCCGGCGTCCAGGTGCAGACCGGGAGCACCGTGCGAGGCACCATCGAGGGCGACGACTTCGCGCGGGTGTTCTTCAGCATCTGGCTGGGTTCCACGCCGCCCAACGCGGGGCTCAAGCGCGGGCTCCTCGGCGGCCGCTGCGGCTGACGGGCGGCGGGTGCCCGCTCAGCGCACCCAGATTCCATAGAACTCCGACCCCGCGCTCGGCGTGATGGCGTCCGAGCGGTCGTTCACGTCCGCCTCGCCGGTGCGCGGGCTGCACGAGCTCCCGCTGCAGAAGGCCCCGAGCCCGGTGGGGTAGTCCACGTTGTCGCGGTAGCTGGTCGACAGGTACGTCCGGTCGCGGTTGGTGTCCTGCGCCCCGTCCGCCTCGCCGGCCTTCAGGTAGAGCCTCGCGCGCGCCACGCCGTTGAGCAGCGCGGTGTCGCCGGCGCGGGGCGTCGCGCTCGAGATCACGCACGCGTGGGTGCAGTCCGGGTGGCGGGTGAAGACCTCCGAGCCGCCGCAGGTCCAGTCGAGGCGGGCGAGCGAGGCCTGGAGCGAGCGGCCCTGCAGGCACCCGTCGTCCGTGGCCAGCAGGAAGAGGTTGCGGTGCGTGATCATCACCGCCCTCGCCTCGACGCTCGCGAAGGCCAGCGAGCGGTAGTCCTGGTTGGCGCTCGGATCGAGCGTCCCGAAGCTCGCCGTCGCGCTCTCCCACGCGTTGGGAACCGGCGAGGTCACCAGCCAGCGGCCCGCGTTGGCCGCGTCGCCGTTGTTGGTCACCGTCGCGACGTAGGTCCAGCCGCCGCCCGCCGTGGTCATGTCGCAGTAGACCTCCAGCGCCGCGCCGGTCCCCGCCCCGTCGGGGTCGATGGTGTAGCGCCCGTCCGCCGACGTCGGGCGCAGGGTCTTCTGCTCCAGGCAGCTCCTCGGCGCGACGCAGCGCCCGGCCGCGCAGACCCCGGTGACGCAGATCGTCCCGCACGCTCCGCAGTTGCGCGGGTCGGTGCGCGCGTCGACCTCGCAGCCGTTGGCCGCCATCGCGTCGCAGCTGGCGTAGCCCGCCTCGCAGGCTGCCACCGCGCAGGCGCCCGCCTCGCAGCTCGCCGTCGCGTGCGCCGGAGCGCAGGCGCGGCCGCACGCCCCGCAGTGCGAGAGGCTCGCGTCGACCGCCGTCTCGCACCCGTTGTCGGGCATCCCGTCGCAGTCGCCGAAGCCCGCCTCGCAGCCCGCCACGCGGCAGGCGCCCGCCACGCACGCCGGGGTGGCGTGGGTGAGAGCGCACGAGCGCCCGCAGATGCCGCAGTGGGAGGTCGAGGCCGACGTGTCCACGCAGCGGTCGTCGCAGAGCGCCTGCCCGCTCGGGCAGCGACAGGTTCCCATCGCGCAGGTCGCCCCCGCGCCGCACGCGGTCTCGCAGGCGCCGCAGTGCAGGGCGTCGCGGTCGAGGCTCACGCAGGAGGCGCCGCAGACCGACTGCCCCGCCGGGCACGCGATGCGGCACGAGCCCTCGGCGCAGACCTCGCCCGCGCGGCAGGCATGGCCGCAGTCGCCGCAGTGCGCCGGGTCGTTGGCGGTGCTCACGCACGCTCCCGAGCAGACCACCTGCGAGGCCGAGCACTCGGGCCCCCGATCGACCGGAACATCCGCGGCCGCGTCGACGCTCCCGTCGAGCTCGCCCGCGTCGCTGCCGACCTCGCCGATGTCGAGGGCCCCGGTGTCGAGGGCCCCGGTGTCGAGGGCCCCGGTGTCGGGAGTCCCGGTGTCGAGGTCGGCGGTGTCGGGGGCCCCGGTGTCGAGGGCTCCGAGGTCCGCCGCCGCGTCGCCGCCGCCGACGACGCTCTCGTTGCTGCTACAGGCGCCCGCGAGCGCGAGACCGATGGGGAGGAGGAGCTGGTGGGCGCGCATCCCCGAGGGATGCACCCGTCGGGGCGGCGGGGGCAACAGATGGGCAGCGGATCACCCGAGCGTCACCAGTCGCCGTCGGGCACGTCGTCCTTGCCGATGCCCTTCACCTGCTTCGCGGCGAGCTCGATCGGGTCGTTGTCGTCGAGCCCCACGAAGCCGTGCTGATCGTCCATCTGGGCGATGGACTTCACCTTCGAGAGCACCTCCGAGGGGGCCACGTCGCCCTTCTCGTCGTCGTAGATCTTGAACCAGGGATAGCCCGCGTTGGAGTACGCCCTCGCGTCGACCGGCGACGGCGGCACCGCCTCTCCGGTGATCTCTCGCCACATCACGCTGTTGACGATGTGCACGAACACCCGGCCGTAGTCGTCGGGGTTCCAGGTGTCGAGGCCGTGCGGGTCGGGGTAGATCTTCTGCTCCATCTTGCCGCCCGCGCCGAGGCCCATGGACTGCGCCTTCGGGGCGGCGCCCGGCACCGCCATCGGCATCGCCATGCTCGGCATCGGAGCGCTGCTGTACACGGGCCCCCCGAAGGGGGCCGAGGACGGCGCCCTCGGCGGCGGCGGGGGAGGGGGCTGCTCGGGGAAGCGCCCCGGCTTCGGCTCGTACACGATGAGCTGGATGCCGCCGTGCTCCTCCTTGCCGGTGACCTGGCCCTCGACCGTGTAGCCCATGCCGAGGGGCATCGCGACGAACTGCCGGATCACCCCCTTGCCCGAGTTGAACCCGTCGAGCCAGGGCTGCGGCGGCACCGTGAGGTAGTCCTGCTCGGGCTCCGAGGGTCCACCGCCGAAGAGGGCGCGCAGTCCGCCGCGCTCGGGCTGCGACGGCGCCTCCAGGGCCTGCGACCAGGGCTTCCCGGAGACCGCGTTGATCTTGCCCGCGGCCACCTTCACGGCGTTGGGCCGCCAGTGCCGGGACTGGAAGGAGATCCACATCGCCTCGCGCTGGTACATCGGGATGAACACCCCGGAGGACTTCAGCCACGAGGCCGGGACGCGGTCCTTGTAGTCGAGCACGCGGCGCACCGGGAAGGACCCGAGCCCCGGCGGCAGCGGGTAGTTCTTCCCGTCGTCGGGGATGCGCAGCGTGCGCTGGAACACCACCCCCAGGCCCGTGTTCGACCGCGGATCCAGGAACTTCAGCGTGCTTCCGTTCTCGACCTTGACCTTCAACATCTCGCCCGCACCCCTTTACTCCGCCCGACGACGCTCTCCGCCCATCGGAGCCGCCGTACGGAGGGTGCGATCGTCTCTCCGCCGTCACCCTTGGGTCAACGCGCCGCGCGCATCGCCTGTGCCCGCAGCCGGGGATGTGCGTACGATCGCCCTCGATGCGTCTCCCCTCGCGGTCGTCGATGCTCCCCCTCGTCGCGCTCCTGGGCTCCGGATGCGGACTGCTCATCGAGCCCGAGATCCCCTACGACGCCTCCGCCTCCGCGCTCGACGCGGGGGTCGACGCCCGCGCGGACGCCCCCTCGCCGGATCGCCCCGACGCCTCGACGGATGTCCCCGCGGACCTCGCCAGCGACACCTCGACGGAGGCCTCCGTGGACGTCCCCACGGATGTCCCGATGGACGTCGCAGTGGACGTCGCGATGGATGTCCCGATGGATGTCCCGATGGATGTCCCGATGGACGTCGCAGTGGATGTGCCGATCGACGTCGCCGTCGATGTCCCGAGGGATGTGGCGTTGGACGTCCCCGTGGACGTCGCGAGGGATGTCCCGATGGATGTCCCCATGGACGCGGCGACGGACGCCCCGGTGGATGTCCCTCGTGACATCCCGCGGGATCTTCCTCCCGTCGACGCGCCGTGCGTCATCACCGCGCCGCCGCTTCTGCGCTCGCCGTGGTCGGGCTCCGTGGTCCGCGACGACCGGCCGGACCTCCGCTTCGTGCTGCGCTCCTGCGACGAGCGCGCGGTGCTGGAGATCAGCGGCAGCCGCGACTTCGCGGCGATCCATCGGACCATTCCCCTCGAGCCCGGCGCGACCGTCGCCACGCTCTCCGGCTCCATGGCCCTCACCCGAGGCACGACGTGGTTCTGGAGGGTGCGGGTCCCCGGAGCGCCCGACCCGATGCTTCGCTCCTCGCCGGTGAGCGAGTTTCGCGTGGCCGCCCGACCTGCGGGGCTCCCGTCTCGCGCGGGCGACGGCAGCGTCTTCGGCACCCTCACCGACGGCGACGGCGACGGCTTCCCCGACCTCGCGATCGGATCACCCGCGCAGGAGTCACCCGTCGACGCGGGCGTCGCGACGGGCCGCGTCTACGTGCTCCGCGGCGGAGCGTCGTTCTCCTCGCTGTCCCTCGCGGGCGCCGCGGTGCTCACTCCTCCGGCCTCCGCGGACCCGGGCTCTCGGGCCACCTACGGCGCTCGCGTCACCGGCGCCGGGGACATCAACGGCGACGGCTTCCCCGACCTGCTGGTCGCCTCCCGAGGCCCGCAGTTCTATGTGCACTTCGGCTCTCGCACGGGCTTCGTCGGAGCGCCGGTGGTGGGCACCATCGAGGTTCCGGCGATGCCACCTCCGTCGCCTCCGGTCGCGGGCGTCGGCGACTTCGACGGCGACGGGCTCTGCGACGTCGTCGCGGGCGTGCCCGTGGCCACCGGCGCGCCCAACGGCTACATCAGCTTCTTCCGCGGCACGCCCACGGGCATCACCCTGGGCCGCACCGGCGGGGACATCCGCCCGGACGTCTTCTACGGCTTCGCCATCGCGCCCGCGGGCGACGTGGACGGCGACGGCCTCGGCGACTACCTGGAGGGCAGCCCCGCCAACCCCGGCCGCGGCGGAACCGTCGGGCACCTGGGGCTCTGGGCGAGCTCGGGCCGCGGCTCGCGGACGATCAACCCCCCGACCGGGATCCCCTTCGGTCCGGACATCGGGCGCACCGTGTCCGCGGCCGGCGACCTCGACGGCGACGGCTACGGCGAGATGCTCGCGACGCAGGGCAACAACCCCCCGCTCTGGGTCACCAACATCACCTCGGCCCCGCTGACGGCCAACCCCATCGACGCCATGGCCAGCGCCGCGGGCTCGCAGCTCACCCCCGTCGGGGACGTCAACGCGGACGGCCTCGATGACCTGGTGCGCTGGAGCCCCGGCGGATCGAGCGCCATCGTCCGCGGCGGGCTCACCCCCAGCTCGTCGCTCAGCCTCTCCGGGCTCGTCACCGTCGGCGCCACCGTGCGCGCCGTGGCCGGCGTCGGGGACCTCGACGGCGACGGCCGTGACGACGTCGCGGTGGCCTGGCGAGGCGCGCTGGGCAACCTGTTCGTGACGGTGTTCCGCGTGGTGCCGGCGCTCATCGGCAGCGGCGACCGGGCCGACCTCCTGGCGAGCTTCGACGGGGCTACGGAGCCCCGCTTCGGCGCGGCCCTGGGCACCGCGTTCTGAGAGGGTACCCCCCCCTCTCAGCCGCCGAAGAGACGGAGCGCGTTGCCCGAGAGCACCGCCGCGCGCTCCGCCTCGGGCACCACCGAGAGCAGCCGCCGCAGCTCGCGGTCCCACGCGTAGGGCAGGTTTGGGAAGTCGGTGCCGTAGAGCAGCCGCGACGCCCGGCCCGGAAAGAGCCCCGTCGGAACCTCCCCCGGAAAGAAGCCCGCGATCGCCATGGTGGTGTCCAGCCACAGGTGCTCGTAGCGATCGAGCAGGTCGAGGTAGCCCTCGAACTCGTCCGCCCCGAGGTGGGGCACCACCAGGGTCAGCCTCGGGTACCGCTGGAGCACCCGCTCCACCTGCTGCACCGCGCAGAGCGCTCGGGTGTCCACCCCATAGGCCGGCGACGAGGGCTCTCGCCCCGAGTGGATCACCACCGGGACGCCCGCGTCCTGGCAGTGCGCGTACACCGGGTCGATGCGCGGGTCGTCGGCCCCCATGCGCTGCACATGACAGTGGAGCTTGATGCCCCGAAGCCCGAGCGGACCGAGCGCCTCGCGCAGCAAGTCCTCCGCGCCGGGCTCTCCGGGCATCACGGTGCCGAGCGGGATCACCACGTCGCGGTGCGCCGCCGCGAGCCCGGCGACGTAGCGGTTGAGCACCGCCGCGAGCCCCGGCTTGTGGGCGTAGTGCAGCGCGCAGAAGCGCGACACCCCTCGCTCGCGCAGGAACCCGATCACCTCCTCGGAGTGCAGCCGGTACCGGATGGGCCAGGCGTGGACGTCGAACCAGCGCCAGATGGCGTCGAACATCCCCGGGGGAAAGAGGTGCACGTGCGCGTCGACCACCTCGACCCCGGCGGGCACCCGCGCGCCCTCCTCGTCGTCGAGGCCGCCGCGGGGGATGAAGGGAGCGTGGGCGCAGCCGGCGGGGTCGTCTTCGCTCATCGGGTCGGAGGGGCTCCCGTTCAGCTCGAGCGGAGGAGGCACTTGCGCAGCCGCTCGTCCACGGCGGGGCTGAGCCCGCCGCGCAGTCCGCCGCGCAGGTTGGCCTCGGGGAAGAGCACCGGCCGGCCGAAGTCGTCGACCGCGTGGGTGAGCTCCATCACCCCGAGGTGGTTGGACCTCGCGTAGTGCATCACCTCCAGCAGCACGCGCAGCTCGGCGTAGCCGTCGTAGCCGGCCTCCTGGAGGCGATCGAGGAAGTACCGGGTGCGCCGCTCGATGTCCCGCACCAGCAGGAACACCTCCCCCGCGGCCACGAAGGAGCCCGAGGTCGCGGGCCCGGCGAAGCCCTCGCGGATCTCCCCCACGGCCGCGCCCAGCTCCCTCGTGCGCGCCGCGAGGATGGACGCCGAGCGGGTGTACGGCCGCAGCGGGCACTCGGAGCTGCTGCGCCAGTAGGAGAGCCCGAGGTTGCCCAGCAGGTAGACCGGGTGGTGGTGCGCGGCGACGATGGCGAAGGCGTAGTTGACCGAGGTGCTCCACGGGAGGCCATCCCCGGCGCGCAGAGACTCGACCGCGGAGCGCATCGTGGGCACCCACGCGGCGAGGCGCTCTCTCAGGGCCGGGTGTTCGCCCGCGAGGTCGAGCAGCACGTTGAGGGGCCGACGCTCGACGAGCGCCGGCATCCACGCGTTCAGGTACGCGCGCTCCTCGAAGGGGTGCAGCGTGACCGCGTAGGGGGTCACGTCGTGGGGTCGTGGTCCGCCGGGGCGGGGTTGGAGAGGGCCCGCACGACCTTCTCGACGGTGTCCCGGGCGCGGCCCTCGATCATGGCCTCGAGGATGCGCCGGGCTCCGGGGTTGCGGCTGAGCACGTCCTCGATGTCGGCCTGGTCGAAGCGCACCACGCTGAGGTCCGTGAGCGCGGTCACCGTGGCGGTGCGGGGGAGCCCCTTGAGCAGCGCGACCTCGCCGAAGAAGGCCCCGTGCTGAAGCGTGGCGAGCACCACCGGGGCGCCGTCCGGCGTGGTGGTGGTGACCTCCACGACCCCCTGGTCGATGAGGTAGAAGTCCGAGCTGGGCTCGCCCTCGGTGAGCACGACCTTGGCCGGGGGGAAGACCATCACCACCCCCCGGTCGGCCAGGTCGCGCCGCGACTCGGGCTCCAGCGAGCGAAACAGGAACGACCCCGTCACCACCGCCTCTACGCCGTTGCGCAGTGAATCGAGGGTGTCTGATCCGGTCGTCGCGCCTTCGTCCGTCGTCTGGTGGTCGGTCATCGTTGGAGCCGACGATGCTGCCACGACTCCCCGCGCCGACGCCACCGGTGGTATAGAGCGCGTACTCGGTCCCGTGGTCACCTCTCCGATGCCCTCCCCGACGCCTCCTCCTCCTCCGCCCGAAGGCCCGGTCGCGCCGGCCGTCCCGGGGGTGATGTCCGCGGGCACGCGCCTCGGCCGCTACGAGATCGTCTCCGACCTCGGCGCCGGGGGCATGGCCACCGTCTACCTGGGGCGGGCGCTCTCCGTCGCGGGGTTCCAGCGCCTCGTGGCCATCAAGCTGCTGCACCCGCACCTGCTGCGCGACGAGACCTTCGTGCAGATGTTCCTCGACGAGGGGCGGCTCGCGGCGCGCATCCACCACCCCAACGTCGTCGGCACCCTCGACCTCGAGCGCTCCCCCGAGGGGCTCTACATCGTCTCGGAGTACATCGAAGGCGACCAGCTCCTCGGGCTCTACAAGGCCGCGCGCGCCACCGAGCAGCGCATCCCCCGGCCCATCGCGCTGCGCATCGCCCTCGACATCCTCGCCGGCCTGCAGGCCGCGCACGACCTCACGGACGACCTCGGCACCGCGCTCCGCATCGTCCACCGCGACGTCTCTCCGCACAACATCCTCGTCGGCTCCGACGGCATCTCCCGCATCACCGACTTCGGCATCGCCAAGGCCGAGGAGCGCATCGCCGACACCCGCTCCGGCATCGTGAAGGGCAAGCTCTCGTACATGGCGCCGGAGCAGCCCAACGACTCGCCCATCGACCGGCGCGCCGACCTGTTCTCGCTGGGCACCGTGCTCTGGGAGTGCCTCACCGGCCGACGGCTCTTCCCCGGCAAGACCGACGCGGAGGTGCTGCAGGCCCTGCTCAACCGGCCCATCCCGAGGCTGAGGGCCGTCGACCCGGAGCTCCCCGAGGCCCTCGACGGCGTGCTCGCCCGCGCGCTCGACCGCGACCCGGCGCGCCGATGGCAGAGCGCCCGCGAGTTCGCCGACGCCCTGGAAGCAGCGGTCTCCGGCTCGGACATCGCCTCCTACCGCGTGGTCGCCGAGCACGTGAAGCAGGTCGCCGCCCCGAAGATCATCGCCGAGCACGCCCGCCGCCGCGCCACCACCCGCGACCTGCCCGTCTATCGCCCCAGCGCCGAGTCGCTGCGCGCCATCAGCGCCATCCCCTCGCCGGGCCGCTCGACGATCCCCCCGGAGGAGCCGAGCTCGCTGCCGCCCACGGGCTACGCCGACGAGGCCCCGACGCAGATGCAGCTCGGCATGCTCCCTCCGACGATGCCCACGGCGCGCGGCCTCGGAGCCCCGCCTCCGCTCCCCCCCGCCGCCGCGAAGATGAACACCTCCAGCCCGGAGGCCCCCACCGTCCGTCCCCCCGCGCCGGCCGACCACCGCATCTCCGGCTCGCGGGTGCTCCCGCCGCTCCCGCCGCTCCCGCAACCGCAGCCCGCCTCGGGCCCGGCGCCCTCGGGCTCCGCCTCGGCTTCGAGCGAGGCCTCCGAGCCCTCGGTCCCCGAGGTGGTGGCGCTGCCGCCCACGCTGATCTCCTCGCCCGCCCTCGACGAGGCCGCCGCCACCGCCCGACGCGAGGCGCAGGCCGCCGGGCCCGAGCCGGTGTTCGCGCTGGTCTCGAAGCCCGTCGCCCCCGCGCCGAAGCCCGCGCCGAAGCCCCGCCGCTTCGGCTGGCTGGTCGCCGGGGTGGTGCTGCTCGGGGCGCTGCTCGGCGCGGTCATCTGGCGCATCGACGCCGCCAACCACCCGGCGGAGTACGTCCCAGCCCTCTCGGCCACCCCGGTCGCCCCCCCGGCGGCCGTGGTCCCGCCGCTGCCGCCGGTCGTCGCGATGGAGTCCGCCCCGCAGCCCGCGCCCGTCGCCCCCCCCCCCCCCCTCGCAGCCCGGGCCCCCCCGCCTCCAGCGCCATAGGGGGCGCGAGCGCCCATACCGCCCCGACCGCTGCCGCCGCCGGCGCTGCCTCGTCGACCGGCGCTGGTCCGAGTCCCCGCGGCCGTCGCCGAGCCGGTCGCTCCCCTCCCGACGCCGCCTTCCCCTCCGCCGGTCGCTCCTGCGGCGCCGTCGGGTCCTCAGCTTCCCACCTCGATCTGAGCCAGCGCACCGATGCCCTCCGCCCGCCCTTCGTCTCCGTCGCGCGCCGCGGTGCTCGGGGCGCTGTTTACCCTCTCGGGTATTCCCTCGGCCGCCCTGGCGCAGTCGCCGCCCTCCGCGGAGGCCACCCCCGCCGCGGTCGCCGCGCAGGCCCGCTTCGACCGAGGACGCGTGCTCTTCCAGCAGGGCCGCTTCGCCGACGCGCTGCCGGAGTTTCGCGCCTCGCTGGAGCTGTTCCGCAGCCCCAACACCCGGCTCTACGCGGGCCTCTGCCTGCAGCGCCTCGGGCGCTTCGCCGAGGCCTCCGCGGAGCTGTCCCGCACGGTCTCCGAGGCCGGTGACATGCTCGCCACCGACCGGCGCTACGAGGGCGCCCGCGACCTCGCCCGCAGCGCCCTGGTCGAGATCGAGCCCCGCGTGGCGCAGCTCTCCGTGCGGGTGATCGACCCTCCGCCGGGCGTGACCGTCCGCATCGGTCGCACGACCCTCGACGCCGCGGCGCTGGGCGTCGCGCTCCCCTACGACCCGGCCGAGGTGACGGTGGTCGCCGAGGCGCCGGGCTTCCTGCCGTCGCAGCAGGTGGTGCGGCTCAGCGCGGGCGGCCGGGCGTCCATCGAGCTCGCGCTGCGTCGCGCCCCCGCCGCGTCGCAGCTGCCTCCGCCGCTCGTCGTCACGCCGCCCTCGAGGAGCGGCGGGGGAGTGCGCGTGGCGGGCTTCGTGGTGGGCGGCCTCGGCCTCGCCTCGCTGGCCACCTTCGCGGTGCTGGGCTCCATGGCCTCTTCGCAGTACGACGAGCTCGGGCGGACCTGCCCGCGCCCCTCGTGCACGCCCGAGCGGGTGCGGCAGATCGACGACGGCGAGCGGCTCACCACCATGGCCAACGTGGCCCTCGGCGTGGGCGCGGCGGCGGTGGTGGCGGGCGTGGTGATGATCGTCGTGGGCGGCCCGAGGGCGCTGAGCGACGGGAGCCCGCAGGCCTACGTCGACCCGTCGCTCGGAACGGTGGGGGTGCGCGGTGCGTTCTGAGCGCGCGGGCCTCGGGGCTCTGGCGGCGGCGCTGGCGCTGGGCGGCTGCTCCTACGACTGGGACGCGCTGCGGCCCGGGCCGGACAGCGGCATGGTCCTCGTCGACACGGGGACGCCATCGGACACGAGCGCCGATGCGATCGCCGACGCGGTCGTGGACGCCGCGCTCGACGCCGGCGCGAGGGACGCGGTCGCGGACGCCGACGCGGCGGCGGACTCGGCGACGGACCGGGGCGCGGAGACGGGCGTCGACGCGGGGATGGATGCCCCGATGGACGTGGTCGTCGCGATGGACGTGCCGGTGGTGATCGACTCCGGACCGATGGACGTGGGGACGCCCGACGCGGGCCCTCGCGACACCGGACCGATGGACCTCGGCACGCCCGACACGGGCCCTCGCGACACCGGTCCGGTGGACGTGGGCACGCCGGACACCGGGCCGCCGCCGTGTACGGGCCCGAGCTGCCCGTGCGCTCCGACGGCCCCGATGGGGTGGTGCGCCATCGGCGCGACGTGCGTGAGCGGAGCGTGCATGGCGGGCCCCGCGATGGGCGCTCTGGTGATCACCGAGATCATGAACGACCCCGACGTGGTGGGCGACCAGATGGGGGAGTGGTTCGAGGTCTACAACCGCTCCGCGACGCCGGTCGACCTGCGAGGGATGAGGGTGCGCGGCAGCGGCACGGAGATGTTCGAGGTGACCGCCTCGGGCCCGCTCGTGGTGGCCGGCCGCGGCTACGCCCTGCTGGGCAAGAACGGCGACACGGTGACCAACGGCGGCGTCACGGTGCTCTTCGCCTACGGCAGCGCGATGGACCTCTCCAACAGCACCTCGACACCCGACTCGGTGACGCTGCTGGCGAGCGACGGCTCGACGGTGATCGACAGCGTCAGCTACGCCAACACCGCCGCCTCCATGTGGCCGATCATCGCGGGGCGCTCCAAGTCGCTGCGCCCGGCGATCCTCGACTCGACCATGAACGACACGGCCTCGGCCTGGTGCCCGGGAGGCCCCGCCTTCGGGCGCGGTGACTTCGGCACGCCGGGCGCCGCCAACGTCTGCCAGTAGGCGCCCGCCGGCTCTCCCCGCTCAGCGGATCGCCACCGACTCCAGGTGCAGGTGCGTCCGCCTCGTCGAGCGCAGGCGCACCCAGCGCGCGGCGGTGCGGGTGAAGCGCGCGTCCCAGCGGCGGAAGGTCTCGCGGCGCTGCGCGACCTCGGTCCAGCTCGCGTTGTCCTCGGAGACCTCGATCACCATCGGGACCGCGCGGTCGTCGCAGCAGTCGCCGCGGTTGACCACCGTGACGGCGCGCACGTCGACGACGCGGGCGAGGTCGAAGGTCACCGAGGGCGAGGGCTCCACCTCCGTGTGGAAGAACACCGGGATCTTGAAGTCCGGCGGCGCGAAGCCCCGCCCCGTGCTCGCGTAGCCCGCCGCCGCGCTGCTCGCGGTCCACGGCGCGTCCGGCGCGAGGTCCGGGTGCACGGCGTACCAGGCGAGCTTCGGCGTCACCGCCAGGAGCCCGAGCGCCGCGAGCACCGCCCCCACGCGCACGAAGCGCTGGGCGAGCAGGGGCTCGACGTCGCCGCCCCGGCGAGCGAGCTCCTCCAGCTGGGCGCGCACCGACGAGCGCCGCGAGTCGAGCTCCTGGCGAGCGTCCTCCGAGGGCGTCGAGGTCTCCGCGGCGGGAGGCTCCCCGAGCGCGGCGCGCGCTTCCCTCGCGGCGTCGCGGTAGAGCGCCAGCGCCATGTCCACCGCGGCCTCCGGGGTGCCGTCGGCGCCGTCGGTCCATGGCTCGCGCTCGGCGAGGTGGCGCTCGGCCAGCGCGGCGAAGGTGCGGGCCCGCCCGGCGCTGGCGCGCTCGCTCGCGTCGAGGGGGCGAGCGTCGGCCCTCGCCTGACGGACGGCCGCCGAGCGCCACAGCCACTCCGAGAGCCGCCGCCACGAACCCGCGGAGGGTTCGCCGTTGATGGACGTTGGAGCCCCGCGCTTCATCATTGGATCTCGCCGCGCGAATACCCTATTCCACGGCGCGATGCAGCGATCATCCGCGCCGCCCTCGCGTCCGCCGAGCCCGGCGCCCTCCGAGGGGCGGTGGAGGCCGTGGCACTCCGCGGTCGCGCTCGCGGTGACCGCCCTCGGGCTCGCGCTGCGCTTCGTCCACGCGCGGAGCTTCCTCTCCGCGGGCCACGCCTCGGACTACGAGTCGGCGATGGAGGCGGTGCGCTGGGTGCTCACCAACCGACGCCTCTTCGACGCCGGCGAGGACCTCCACGCGGGCTACCACGCGCCGCTCTGGTACGTCCTCGCGGCGGGCATCCTGCGCTGGTGCCACGCGGTGCGCCCCATCGCGTACCTCTCCGTCGGCGCGTGGCTGGTGCGCCAGTGGGCGCTCTCGAAGATCGTCCGCGCCGCGCTCCCGCAGAGCCCCTCCGCGGGCCTGCTGGCGCTCTCGCTCTCCGCCGCGCTCCCCATCAGCGTGCTGGTCGACGGCAAGATCTACAACGAGTCGCTGCACGCGGCGTTCTTCGCCGTCGCGCTCTGGTTCCTCTTCAAGATCGAGCGGCAGGGCGCCGTCGACCTGCGCCCGGTGCGCCGTCGCGACGCGCTCTTCTTCGGCCTCTTCGCGGGCCTCGCGATGCTCACCAAGACCACCGCCCTGGTGCTCGTGGCCTGCTTCGTCGCGCTGCTCGCCGCGTGGGCCTGGCGCGCCGGGGTGGTCCGTCTGCGCCGCGTGGCCCGTCCCCTCGCGGAGCTCGCGCTCTCCGGCGCCGCCGGCTGGATCGCCGTCGCCGGATGGTGGTGCCTCCGCAACTGGCGCAAGTTCGGCCACCCCTTTCCGCACCAGTACATGCTCCGTCAGGTGGCGGTGATGCGAGACCACCCCATCGTGGCCGAGCCGCTCTCGTACCGGCGCCCGCTGGGGTGGGTTCTCCCCGTGCAGTTCGACTGGCTGGGCTGGCCCTACGGCCCCTGGAATCGCCCCAATTTCTGGGCCAATCTGGTGGCCGGCACCTGGTCCGACATCCTCAACCGCGGCCTCTGCCGATCGCAGCTGCCGGGGCCCACGGTGGTCGCCTGGCGCGACGCGACGCGGGTCAACTTCCACTGCCTCGACGCCTCCCGGCTCTGCATCTGGATCGGCTGCGTGGTCACCGTCCTCAGCGTCTGGGGAATGGTCGCGCTCGCCCGTCAGTACCTCCGCTCTCGCGGTCGCAACGGCTCCCTGGTGGTGCCCGCGAGCGTGGTGACGACGGTGCTGCTGCTCATGGCCTTCGGCGCGGCCTACCCCTTCGACCACCACCCGGTGATCAAGGCCAACTACGCCCTGCACGCCGCGGTGCCGCTCTGCGCGTGCTTCGCCTTCGCCATGGCGGCGCTCGGTCGCACGGTCGCGGGGCGCCTGCTCCACGGCCTCGCGGCGCTGGGCCTCGCCGCGCTCGGGGCGCTGGTCGCGCTCCAGGTGCTGGTGCTCTAATCCGCCCAATCGTCCGCCGGGGGGGTCGTGGCGGGTGGAGCCGCCGCCCGGAGTGGAGTAGCTTCCGCGCCCTTCTCATGAGCAATGTACGTGTCGGCACCGCGGGCTTCGTCGTCCAGCGGGAACGTTATCAGTCCAAGCTCCGCTTCGTGGAGTACACCCTGCGCCCCCCGGTGCCCTCGCCGAAGGTCCTCGCCGGCTGGCAGCGCTCGGCCCCGGAGGGCTTCACCTTCGCGGCCGTGGCGCCCGACTCGCTCTACGGCGAGCGCGACTGGCCGCTGCGCGACCCGATCAAGCTGCAGTCCGAGCTCGACCGCTTCGCCAACCAGGTCAACGCCCTCAAGGCCCGCGTGGTGGTGCTCCGCACGCCCATCGCCGTCTCCCCGGGCAGCGTCGCGCTCAAGCGCTTCCTGCCGGTGCTCGACCGCGCGAAGAACTTCGGCGCCGTCCTGGTGTGGGAGCCCTCCGGGCTCTGGGAGCGCGAGGAGGCCGTCGCGGTCGCCAGCGACTTCAACGCCGTCGTCGCCGGTGACCCGCTGCAGAACGAGCCCGAGGAGAACATCGTCTACGCTCGCATGCGCGGCCTGGGCACCGACCAGCGCTACACCATGGGCCGCCTCGAGGCCCTCGCCGAGCGCATCGCCGGGGCCGACGAGGCCTTCGTGGTCTTCGACTCGGGCTCCGCGTGGCGAGAGGCCGTCGGCTTCGCCAAGCTCGTGGGCGAGCTCATGGGCTCCGACGACGACGAGGGTGAAGACCTCGACGACGAGGAGGACGACGAGGAGGACGAGGACGGCGAGGACGAAGACGACCTCGACGAGGACGGCTGAGCGGCCGATGCGCAACGCGGTCATCGCTCGCGACACGGTCGCCCAGGCGGCAGCCCAATCGATCCTCGCGGACCAGGGGACTGCGGTAGACATGGCCCTCGCGGGGCTGCTCGCGGGCGCCGCGCGCGCCTCGTCGGCCTCGCTGCTGGGCGCCGCGGGGGTGCTCCTCGGGGGCCCTGGGATGGGGCTGCACTTCGTCGACGGCCGCGCCCGCGCCCCCGGCATCGGCACCGTCCGCCCGAAGTCCGTCGAGTCGCCGGGCGACTCCACCCGCGCGGTGGTGCCTGGATTACTGGAGTGCGTATTGGCGGCGCACGCTCGCTTCGGCTCGCTGCCGCTCTCGGTGATCACCAAGGCGGCCATCGCGGCGATCCGCGAGTCGGGCCCCGACGCGGGCACGCGGCAACGTCTCGCGGTGCTGGAGCAGTTTCACCGCACGGGCATCGCGGTGCTCGAGCGCATCGGCGTGCTGCGCGCCATCCTCGAGTCCGTGGGCCCCGTCGCCGCCGGCACCTTCACCGCCGACGACCTCGCCCCTCGCGCGGCCCCGGTGGTCTCGCCCATCCCCTGCACCGACGGCCTGCACGAGATCGCCGTGCCCCCGCGCTACCGCGCCCGGCCGAGCGTCCACGCCCCGGAGCCGCTGCCCGCGGTGGGCGTGGAGAGCATCGTGGTGGCCGACATGCACGGCGTGATCGTCGCCGCCTCGTGGCTGGTGGCGCCGCCCGCCATCGCGCTCCCGGAGGTCCCGGGCCTCGCGCTGGCGGCCCTGCTCCCGGCGCCTCGCAAGGGCGTCCCCCGGTGGCGGCCGGGCACTCCGCTGCCGTCGCCGCTGCCGCTGGCCATCTGCCGGGCGGAGTCTCGCGCCTGGGCGGGCGTCGGCATCTCCGGCTACGGCGACGTGGTGGCGCTGCGCGACCAGAGCGTGAGCGCCCGCCTCGGCAGCGTCGGCATCGACTGCCCCATCGGCGACGGCTCCTCCGCCGCGAGCCGCGACGCGGTGGCGCTGTGGATGATCCGCGAGGCCACCGGCGACAACGTCGAGGGCTCCATGACCGCGCTCGGCGGAGCGCTCTCCCCGTAGGTTTTCGCTCGCCGGGGAAGTATCGTCCCGCGCGTGAACCGACCGTCCCTGCTCCCCTTCGCGTGCGCCCTGGGCGCGGTCCTCGTCGCTCCGGTCGCCGTCGCGCAGCCGCTGCCTCCGAGCGCGCCGGTGCCGTCCCCTGCGATATTGGCGTCGCGCGAGACCTCGGCCGCCTCGCCGACGGGCTTCTCCTTCGGGTCGTACGGGCGCGTCGGCGTGGCGAGCGACCTGCGAGGGCGCACCGGCCGGTCGAGCAACATCGTGGCCTTCGGACCGCGGCTGGAGCTGCCTCCCTACGCGGAGCTGCAGTTCAACTACGACGCGCGCTTCGGGTCGGCGCGGTGGCGCGCGGTGACCACCCTCGCCATGAACGAGAACCTCTTCCACTTCACCGGCCGCTTCGACGGGACCTTCGCGGTGCGCAACCTCTACCTGGAGGAGACGGGCGTCGGCAGCGACGACCTCACGCTCTGGGTGGGCTCCCGGATGTACCGCGGCGACGACGTCTACCTGCTCAACTTCTGGCCGATGGACAACCTCAACATGGTCGGCGGCGGCGCCCGCTACAACGCCGGCGAGCACGTGGTGCTACAGGCCGCCGTGGGGATGAACCGCCTCGACGACCCCTACCAGCTGCAGACCATCAGCGTGGCGCCTCGCGAGGGCTTCGGCCCGCAGACGGCCTACCTGCTCGACCGTCCTCGGGTGCTCACCTCGGCGAAGGCCACCTGGTACTCGGTGGGACGCACCGCGCGCGAGGGCCTCAAGCTCTCGCTCTACGGCGAGTATCACGCGATGGCCTCGGGCGTGCGGCAGCTCAACGACGCGGGCGCCAGGATCGAGCTCCCCAGCGACGCCGGCTGGGTGCTGGGAGCGCAGGCGGGGCTCTACCGCGGACCGTCCTTCGTCAACGTGTTCGTGCGCTACGCGCAGGGCCTCGGGGCCTACGGGGACCTCGACGTGCCGGTGACGCTGGCGAGCGCTCGCACCTCGGGCCGCGCGCTGGACTTCCGCCTCGCGCTCTCGGCCAACTGGGAGCGAGGTCCCTTCGCGCTGATGGTGGGCGCGTACTTCCGCTACTTCCGCGACGCCGACGCGGGGGTGTTCTCCCGCGACGCGCTGGTCGAGGGCGCGGTCGCCGCGAGGCCCATCGTGTGGATCGGCAGCTACGTGGGCTTCGCGGGCGAGGTCAGCTACCAGCGCGTGACCTACAACGCCATCGACCCGGTGACGGGCAACGGGGCGCTCGCGGGCTCGGTGCTGCGCTTCGCGGCGATGCCCTTCGTGAGCCCCGGCGGACGAGGCAGCTACACCCGGCCCCACCTGCAGGTGATCTACGCGGCGAGCCTTCGCGACGACGGAGCGCGGCGGCTCTATGCGCCGGATGATCCCTTCGGCTTCAACAGCGTGGAGCACTTCCTCGGCGTGGGCACCGAGTGGTGGTTCAACAGCAGCTACCTGTGACGCCGCTGGTCCTCGGCGCCGCGATGGGGTGAACTCACGCCATGCGATGGAAGACGACGGCGGGGATGGCGGGTCTCTGGCTGGCTCTCTCGGGCTGCGGCGCCTCGGTGTCGCTGTCCTCCACGGACGGCGGCGCGGACGTGGGCGATGCGATCAGCGCCACCGACACGCCGGTCCTGGTCGACCGTCCCGCGTCGATGGATGTTCTCATCAGGCCCGACGGCGGTCCGCCTCCGGGGTGCGTGCTGCCCGGCGGCGGGATCTGCCCCGTCGGCGCGAGCTGCCCCTCGGGCGACGGCTGTAACAGCTGCACCTGCGGCCCCGGGGGCTTGCTGGCGTGCACCGATCGCCTCTGCCCGATGGACGCCGGGCCCGCGCCCTGTCGCAGCAGCACCGACTGCCCTTCGGGCCAGCTCTGCGACGGCGCTCCGGGCTGCGGCACCCCCTGGAGCTGCCGAGCCCAGACGGAGCCCTGCACCCGCGATCTGGCCACCTGGTGCGGCTGCGACGGCGTCGACTTCCAGGCGAGCTCGACCTGCGCGGGTCGCCCCTATCGGCACATGGGAACCTGCGCGACGGCGACCCCCTCGTGCACGCTCCCGAGCGGAGCGCGCTGCCCCGTGGGGATGACCTGCCCCTCGGGCGACGGCTGCAACGACTGCACGTGCGCGGCCGTCGGGATGCTCCGCTGCACGGCCCGCCCGTGCGCCTTCGACGCGGGTCCGCCGCGGCCCCAGTGCTCCTCGACGCTCGACTGCGCCGCGGGCGAGGAGTGCGCCGGCCCCGAAGGCTGCGCGACCCCGTGGACCTGCCGACCCGCGACCGGCCGCCTCTGCACCGACGACGCCGCCCCCTGGTGCGGCTGCGACGGCCGCACCTTCTACGGCAGCTCCACGTGCCCGCCGCAGCGCTACGCCTCCCGCGGCGCCTGCGCGGGACCCGACGCCGGCGTGGGGCCCTCCTTCGACTGCGACCCGATGCACGTCGAGTGCGGCGGCATCCCCGACACCTGCCCGTCGGGCCAGGTGCACGCCGTCTCGGCCCGCTGCTGGGGCCCCTGCGTCGACTTCGCCGGGTGCGCGCCCATCGCCTGCGACCCCGCCGTGTCGCGGCTCCAGTGCCCGCCCGGCGCTCTCTGCAGCGCGGCCACCCGCACCTGCCAGCTCGCGACGCGCTGACGTCTACCTCACCCCAGCAGCGCCTTCGCGTGGTGCCGCAGGTGCTCCTCGATGAAGGTCTCGATGAAGTAGTAGCTGTGGTCGTACCCGTCGCGCATCCGAAGCGACAGCGCCTGGCCCGCCTCGGCGCAGGCCTCCACGAAGCGCTCGGGCTGCAGCTGCGCCTCGAGGAAGCGGTCCGTCGTCCCCTGGTCGATGAGCACCTCTCCCGGGAACACCGCCGCCCGCTTCACCAGCTCGACCGCGTCGTAGGACCTCCACGCCTCGCGGCTGCTCCCGAGGTATCCCGTGAAGGCCTTCTCTCCCCAGGGCACCGCGCTCGGTCCCACGATGGGCGCCAGCGCCGACACGCTCTGCCACGCGCCCGGCTCTCGCAGCGCCATCACCAGCGCGCCGTGGCCTCCCATGGAGTGGCCCATCACCCCGCGCCGCTCCGGGTCGACGGGGAAGCCCGCTTCCACCGCCGCGCGCAGGTCGCGCGTGACGTAGCTGTACATCCGGTACGACTCGCGCCATGGGGCCTCCGTCGCGTCCACGTAGAAGCCCGCGCCCAGCCCGAAGTCCCACGAGGCGTCGTCGCCCGGGTGCCGCGCGTGCCTCGGGCTCGTGTCGCAGGTCACCAGCGCGAGGCCCAGCTCCGCCGCCGCGCGCTGCGCCCCCGCCTTGGCCGCGAAGGTCTCCTCGGTGCAGGTGAGCCCCGCGAGGAAGTACACCGCCGGCACTCGCTCGCCCTTCAGCGCCGCGGGCGGCAGGTACACCGCGAAGCGCATCGGCCCCCCGACGGAGGCGCTCGGGTGCTCGTAGAAGCCCTGCACGCCGCCGTGGCAACGGTGCTCGCCCCGCACGGTGTACCCGGCGCTCATCAGAACTCCACCACGGTGCGAATGGACTCGCCCGAGTGCATCAGGTCGAAGGCCTCGTTGATGCGCTCCAGCGGCAGCTTGTGCGTGATGAGCGGGTCGATCTCGATCTTGTGCTCCATGTACCAGTCGACGATGCGAGGCACGTCCGTGCGGCCCCTGGCTCCGCCGAAGGCCGAGCCCTTCCACACCCGTCCGGTCACCAGCTGGAAGGGCCGAGTGGAGATCTCCTGCCCGGCGCCCGCCACGCCGATCACCACGCTCACGCCCCAGCCGCGGTGGCAGCACTCCAGCGCCTGGCGCATCAGCTTCGTGTTGCCCACGCACTCGAAGCTGTAGTCCGCGCCGCCGCCGGTGAGCTCGACCAGGTGCGCCACCAGGTCGCCCTCGACCTCCGTCGGGTTGACGAAGTGCGTGAGCCCGAAGCGCCGCGCGATGTCCTCTCGGGCGGGGTTGATGTCGACGCCGATGATCCGGTCGGCGCCCGCCATGCGCGCCCCTTGGATGACGTTGAGACCGATGCCCCCGAGACCGAAGACCACCACGTTGGCGCCGGGCTCCACCTTCGCGGTGTAGATCACCGCGCCGATGCCCGTGGTCACCCCGCAGCCGATGTAGCAGATCTTGTCGAAGGGCGCGTCGGGGCGGACCTTCGCGAGCGCGATCTCCGGGAGCACCGAGTGCTGAGCGAAGGTCGAGCAGCCCATGTAGTGATGGATGGGCGTGTCGCCGATGCGGAAGCGGCTGGTCCCATCGGGCATGAGCCCCTTGCCCTGCGTCGCTCGGATGGCGGTGCAGAGGTTGGTCTTGCGGCTCAGGCACGACTTACAGCCGCGGCACTCCGGCGTGTAGAGCGGAATGACGTGGTCGCCCGGCTTGAGCGTGGTGACGCCCGCCCCGACCTCCAGCACCACGCCCGCCCCCTCGTGCCCGAGGATCACCGGGAACAACCCCTCCGGGTCGGCCCCGGAGCGGGTGAACTCATCGGTGTGGCACACCCCCGTGGCCTTCATCTCGATGAGCACCTCGCCGAAGCGAGGTCCGTCGAGCTCCACCGTCTCGATCACCAGGGGCTTGCCGGCCTCGTAGGCCACTGCGGCGCGGGTCTTCATCCCTCCTCTCTACATGAGAGGAGGGCGTCGACCCAAGGCGCCGAGGTCAGCGATCTTCGAGCGTGCCGAACACCACGTCCCAGAGCGGCATGGAGACGCCGAAGCCCTTCGTGTGGTCCTGGAAGTGGTGCTTCATGTGACGCCGCCGCTGCTCCTTCATCAGGTTGGCGATGGGGCTCAGCCACGCGGCGCGCGGGGGCTTCACGTGGTGCGTCGCGAAGTGCACGTAGTCGTAATAGAGGTAGCCCAGCAGCAGGCCCGCGAAGACCCCGGGGACCACCGCCGCGGGGAGCAGCAGCGCGAAGAGGCCATAGAAGAGGGCCGCCGCGCCGACGCTCAGGATCGGCGGCATCAGCAGACGATAGTAGTCGTCGGGGTACTGATGGTGGATGCCGTGCGAGTAGAAGTAGAGCCACTTGCGCAGCGGCGTGGTGGGCGCGAGGTGGAAATAGAAGCGATGGAGCACGTACTCCATCAGGGTCCAGAAGAGGAAGCCGGCGAGGAGGGTGCCGAGCATCAGCGGGGCGCCCGCGATGGTGGCGCTGCGCCAGCCGAAGTACCCGATCACCGGCACGAACATGAAGCCCGGCACCGCCGGGTGGACCTTGGAGAAGAACTCCACGAAGTCGCTTCGGAACATCCTCGGATGCACGAAGCGGTGCGTCGCGTTGATGTCACCGATGTAGGGCCCGGCGAGCGGGCTCCCATCGATCACGGGCGTCTCTTCAACGGTGGTCTGCACGGCTGCGCTCATAGGTCAGTCCCGCCCTTCTGACAATCCCAGCATGGGCCGCGTAGCGCGCGATGCACGTGCGAAAAAGCCTACTCGACTCGCTCGTCGCCGCGCTGTCCCACGGCGCACCCTCCCACCACGGTGAGCAGGAAGCGCCGCCCCTCGAAGTAGGTGTCGATGCACCGGCGCAGCTCGGCCAGCACCTCGTCCGGGTGATCGGTCGCCTCGGCGCATGAGCGCCACTCGGGGAGCGCCGCGGCCTGCACCAGCGGGTCTCCCAGGAGGTCGCCGGAGGAGGCGTAGTCGAGGGAGAACTCCCACGCGTCGACGGACACCCGCTCGAAGCCTCGGGCCTCGAACTCCGCCCGCAGCGACTCCACCGTGGGCATGCTCTGGACGTACTGCTCCACCCGCTCGGCGAGGCGCCCGAGGTCGTGGCGGAGGGCCACCTCCCGCAGCAGGTCGATGACCTCCAGGAAGCTCCCCCGCAGCGGGAGCGTGAGGGCCAGCTGCCCGCCCGGGCGGAGCACCCTCGCGCTCTCCGCGAGCACCGCGGCGCGGTCGCCGGTCGCCCGGTCGATGAGGTTGCCGATGACGTTGGTGAAGATCTCGTCGGAGAAGCCCAGCGAGGTGGGAGAGCCCTGCTTGAAGAAGATGCGCCGCCCGAGGTCGGTGCCGGCGCGGGCGCGGGCGAGCTCGAGGAAGCGGCCGTCCTGGTCGAGGGCGATGACCCGGCCGTCGCGCACCCGGTCGAGCACCTGCACCGCGGGGTAGCCGGTGCGGCACACGAGGTCGAGCACGTTGGCGCGGGGAGGGAGGTCGAGGGCGAGCAGGAGGCGCTCGCCGAAGCGCTGGGCGAAGCGGGGGACGAACGCGGCGTCGTAGGCCAGCGCCTGCTCGAGCGCCGCGTCGTGGGGGGTGAGGGTCATCGGAGTGGAATGACCGCCCGCGCGGTCTCAGCCCTTGAGCGAGCGCAGGTGCTCGAGCGCCTCGTTGACGAGGTCGCCCACGGTCGGGCCGCCGCCGCCCTCGGAGGGAGCTCCCTCGTCGTCGCCGCCGTCGACGTCGACCACGCGCTTGTCGCTGCGGAGCTTCTCCAGGTCCTTGATGACCGACGGGTCGCCCAGCATGGCGAGGGCCTCGACGGCGGCCGCGGTGACGCCCGCGTCGGGGTGCTTGATGAGGCGAAGGCAGAGCTTCACGCCGCCCGGCTCGCCGATCTCGGCCAGCACGAAGGGCACCTCCTTGAGCGCCGTGAGGGCCTTGCCGGCCTCGATGAGCTTCTCGATGGAGCGGGCCACCTCGGCGTAGCGGGAGTACCCGAGGTCGAGCAGGGTGGTGCCGGCGGCGTCGCGCACGGCGGGCTCGTCGTGGTCGAGCAGGCGCAGCAGCAGGTCGCACACCTGCGGACCGGTGAACTCGCCCAGCAGGTCGGCCGCGCGCATGAGGCGGATGGCGGTGTCCTCGTCGTCGTCGAGGGTCAGCGCGTGGTCGATGGCGCGCTCGATCGCCGCGAGGTGCTCGGGGCCGCTGCCCTCGAGGAATTCCATCTCCGCGGCGCGCAGGGCGCGGTCGGCGGCGAACACGGTGGTGAGCTTGGCATCGAGGGCTTTGGTCATGGCGGGCGACACATCGCGCGTCGACCCCCCCGGGGTCAAGGGGCTGAGGCTTGACCTCATCCTGGGGAGCGACCGCGGCGCCAGCTCGATGCGCCTCACCGTCGC
>CBIHPK010000069.1:0-37751 GCA_966211675.1 uncultured Myxococcaceae bacterium | reverse complement strand
GAGCCCTTGCCCCCGCCCCGCGGGGGTGAGGGCGCGCGGCAGCGCGGTGAGGGGGCCGACACCGTCGCTCACGCGTCCCCGTCGCCCACGTCGAGGTCGTCCACGGCCGACAGCGCGCTCGCGTCGCGCACCACCCCCGCCGCCGCGGCCTCGTCGGCGCTGAACTCCGACGGGCTCACCGTGAGGCGCCCGTCCACCCGCGGATCGAAGTCCGCGAACATGTCCACCTTGTCGAGCAGCGATCCCACCAGCTTCTTCAAGAACAGCCTCGGCGCCACGCCCACCTTGCCGCCAAGCGCCCCGGTGACCGTGTCCGCCAGTGCGCCCAGCACCGCGTCGTCGACGGCGGTCGCCACCCGCGACGCATCCTTCGCGGGGTAGAGGTCGCGCACCCGTCGCCCCACCTCCATCAACCGAGTGCGATCGAAGGGCAGCAGCCGTATCTGCGCCGCACGAGGGTTGTCGAAGTGCGGATCGCCCGAGAAATCCTCGTGCAGCCGCTGCTCCAGCGGGGGCAGTCGTCGGATGCCCTGGGGCCCCTCGAAGAACGCGGGCGTCCCGGTGACCAGCACGTAGAGCCCCGGGTAGCTGCCTCCGTCGATCTCGTCGAGCAGCTGTCGCAACGCGTTGAGCGAGCGCTCCCGCACGTCGCCGCGCATCCGCTGGATGGTCTCCGCCTCGTCGAGCACCAGCACCAGGCCCTTACGCCCGGTCTGCGCCAGCAGCGCCAGAAGCCCCCGCAGGAAGGCTCCCGCCGCGAAGTGGTCGACCTCTCCCTTGATGCCCGCGTGGCGCTTCACCTCCGCGCCCACGTTGGGCTGCCCCATCAGCCACGCCAGCAGTCCCTCGGCGGTCGCGTGGTCGCCCTCCACCCTCGCCCGGTGGCACCCCCGAAGGGCCGCCGCGAAGGACGGCTGGCTCGCGCTCACCCGACTCAGGCGCTGCTCCAGCAGCTCCTCGGCGACCGTCGCCACGGCGTGAGCGTCCGTCGCGTCGATGCCCGGATGCGCCAGCGCCTCCTCCTCCAGCGCGAAGAACCACCGCCCCACCAGCGCCCGGAACGCCCCCTCCTCCCACTCCGCCGTGCGCAGCGACTCCATCGCGCGGCGGTACACGGTGCCCATCTTGTGCAGCGGGGTCTCGGTCTCGGAGATCTGCACCTCGCTCACCGCGAAGCCGCGCGCCAGCGCCCGGTGCTCGACCCAGCGCGCGAAGAAGGTCTTACCGGTCCCGTAATCGCCGCGCACCGCCTTGAAGACGCCCTGCCCCAGCGCCGCGCGCTCCAGCTCCTCGTCGAGGGCTCCCTGGTAGCGCTCCAGGCCGGTGGCCAGCACCTCCACCCCGCGCCGGGGGACGGTGCCGTTGCGTAGCGCCGCCACGATCTCCTTGCGCCGCATCACGCTCGGGCTCACCGGGGCGCCTCCTCTCCGTGAAGCAGCGAGAGCTGCGTGGCGTCGAGCGTCACCAGCCTCGTCGCCGGATCGAAGGTCAGCACGGGGTAGCCCTCCAGGTTCAGGATCTCCGACACCACGGACACCACCCCCTCACCGCGCCCCGGCAGCAGCTTCAACGCCCGCTCCAGCGCGCCGATGTCCATGCGTCCCTCGCGCTCCATCACCGCATCCACCAGCGGAACCACCTGGCTACGCAGCCGCTCCTTCTGCGAGGTCGGGAGCTCGACATAGGCGGCCGAGCCGAGCAGCAGCTTCGACCACCGCGAGGCCACGGGCGCAGGCACCGGAGCCACCACCACCGGTCGAGGCGGCTCGATCACCATCGTCGGCAGCGTAGGCTGGCGCGGCGGCTCTTTGGGCGGCGCAGGCTCCACCGGGCGCTTCACCGGAGCCGACCACTCCAGCTCCCACCATCGCGGCCGGGGCAGCGGCTGCGCTTCGAGCCCGGCGTCCTGCTCGGCCTCCAGGCTGCTGCGCGCGAGGCTGGTCCCCACCACCATCACCGCGGGCGCCACCACCTCGGCGAGCGTCGCGCCGCCGTGAGCGCCGTCGCCCGACGCGATGCCCCACACGTCCGTCTCCTGAGTGCGCAGCGCCACCCGCTGCCCCGCCCTCGGCGACCACACCCCGTCGCCCTGGAACACCGCCTCCGCCGCCGACGGCGACTCGCCCTCGCGCAGCACCCGCCAGCGCGCCTCGTGGCCCTCCCCCCGCGCTCCCACCGAGCGCAGCCGCGCACCCGGGACGTGTCCGTGATCAGCCGCGAAGAGCACCGCGCGACCGGCCTCGGTCGCAGCGCGCAGCAGGTCGGCGAGCGGCTTGATGGCGTCGAGCGTGTAGCGCACCCGCACCTGCCGGCTGCCGTGGAGCTGATCGTCGATGGCGTTGACCACCACGCCCACCACCCTCACGTCGCCTCGCACCAGCCGAAGCGACTCCGGGGACGCTCCTCCCGCCGAAGTCTGGAGCTCGGGGGCCAGCAGCAGCTTCGCGCCGTCGGCGACCTTACGAAGCGCCGTATTCGAAGCGAAGCGCGTAGGGTCGGCGCTCGTCGGCCGGGTGTCTCCCGCCTCCGGGACCTTCCCCGCGAAGAAGGCCGCCCGGCTCACCTGTGTCACCGTCGGCAGCGCCGCCAGCACCGGCGGAGCCGCCGCCCCCGCCAGCGCCCGCTTCGGCCGCCAGCGGAGCAGCCCGTAGCCCCGGGTCTCCAGGTCGGTGAGCAGCTCCACCACGTTGGCCCACGCCGCGCCGTCCAGCAGGATCACCAGCAGCTTGCGGTGCGGCGCATCGCGCAGGAAGTCCGCGCCGAAGACCTCCAGCGCCCGTTCGATGGGCACCGCCTGCTCGCTGCGGCGCCCCCCGCCCGACCATGCGCGAAGGCCCTCCGCGAAGGCGCGGTCGTCCTCGTCGCGCAGCCGGTCGGCCTCCTGCTCCACGGCCATCAGCGCCCGCCCAAGCGCCCCCTCGGAGGCGCCTCGAACGCACCGTCGGCAGAGGTCCGCGAAGCCTCCCTGGGCGACGTAGTCCTGGGCCAGACGGATGGTCACCTCCCACGCGGCGCCGTCGGTGCGCAGGTACGCGAGGTCGGGGCGCTGGGCCCGCCAACCGAGCAGGCGCAGACCCATCTGAGCGCGCTCCACCACGTCGGGGTGGGTGGCAGCCTGGCGGTGCCGCTCCACCGCCCCAAGCAGCTCGCGAGAGCGCTCGAAGGCCTCCTTCGAGGGCCTGGCGAGGCACTCGGAGAGCGACGCGCCGAAGGCGTCCTGGGCGAGGGTCCACGCGAGACCGAGCACCGTGCTCGGAGCCACCGCCGAGCGCACCTCGGCCTCTCCCGCGTCGGGGTGGACCAGGTCGTCGGCGGCCCGCACCAGCGCCGTCACCACCCTCGGCGCCTCCTGCTCCAGGCGGCGCAGCAACGGGGCCTCGGCCTCGCCCCAGCGAGAGAGCGCAGGGACGTCGGCGCCGATCGCGTCGGCCAGCGAGGGCGACACCCTGGCGAGCCACACCCTCGCCTGGAGGCGAAGGTAGGCGCTCGACGCGAGCCTCGGAGCCACCGGTCCCAGCACCAGGGTCAGCGCGGCGATGGGCTCGCCGAAGCCCTGCTCCCAGGCGTTCCAGAGGGCGGGGGCCGCCGGGTCGACGGCGCGGGCGAGCCAGCCCGAGAGGGCCGCGCGAAGCTCGGGCTGCGCCGTCCCGAGCGCCAGCCACGACGATGGCGGGCTCGAGGTCGAAGCGTGTGACAGCAGGCGAGAGAGGGTCGCGGGCCCATCGGAGGGGAAGCCCGCGCGGGCGTGCAGCAGCACCCGCCAGGCGGTGTCGAGGTCGAGCTGCGCGGCGCCTGCGGGGAGCGCAACGGGAGCGCCGTCTTCGAGCAGGGCGTCGCAGAGAGAGCGCTGCCGCTGAACCTCCGGGTGCAGGCTCACTCCGCCGAAGCGACGACGGAGGCGCGACTCGGTGGAGACGTTCTTCACGGCGCCCGTGGCGAGACGCCCGGCGAGGTCGGCCGGGAGCCTCCCCGCGGGGTAGTCCACCATCGCCAGCAGCGGCACTTCCTCGCGGGGCACCAGGGCCCTCCGAAGATCGAGCTCGCAGCGCACCGGAACCACCCGGAAGCGCCGCGTCGCGCCCAGCACCTCGGCCTGCACCTCGCTCAGGGTGCTTCGACCGAAGAGGGCGGTGTCCAGGCTTCGACGCTCTCGCCGGTGGATGTACTGGAGCTCGCTGACGATGTCCTGCTCTCGCAGCTCCGGGCTCTCCGTCGTCACTCCGCGTCCCCTCCGGGAGCGCCCCGCACCGACCACGAAAACGACACCTCCACCGAGGCCCCGCGACCGGCCTCCGTGATGGCCCGCTCCATCGCGTCGAGCTGCTCCCTCAGCCTCGCGACCTCGTGCGTCCCACCCTGCGCCCGAGGGGGCGTACGGCGATCGTCGACGTGGATGGTTTCTCCGCGGTGGACCTTGCTCTCATGCTTCACCACGCGCTTCTGCGCCTCGGTGGCGAGGCCCTCGAACTCCGCCACCAGGGCGACGATGTGCTCGTCCTGTCGCAGCGCCGTCTGTGCCCGATCGAGCAGGTCGGCGCACTCGGGCCGCGATGGCAGCGACTCGAAGATGCCCCGCAGGTAGGGCTTCTCCAGCACCGCGAGCATCGCCCTCGCGCCCTTCAGGTGCCTCGCCAGCGCCGTCGCGCTCGTGCGCGGGGTGAAGGCCGCCATCGCCTCCACCAGGGCCACCGGATCGCGCGTCCCCAGCAGGCCCAGCAGCGTCACGGCGCTCTCGGCCGTCTCTCGCCGAGGCCACGGACCGCTCCCCACCAGCGGCTCCCACGCCGAGAGCACCGAGGCCACGCGCTCGGCCCCTTCGGTCTGGGCCTCCTTGCGCTTCGCCTCGCACTGATCGGCGAAGCGCCGCAGCGAGCGCCCGGTGCAGGTCTTCAGCCCGTCGCGCGACACCCCGAAGAGCTCGCCCGCGAGGGTCAGCGCCTTCAGCCACGCGGTCCCCTCGGGCAGCCTCGGGCGCAACAGCACCAGGTCGTCGGAGAGCTTGCCGAGGGTGGGCTGATCCTTCACCGCGAGGTCGTCGCGGTAGAGCTCGCGGTTGGTCACCGCCGACCACGCGAGCACGCAGAAGTCCCTCAGCTCCGGCGTCATCCCGGCGAGGTCGTCGCGGTCGAAGGCCGCCCTCACCTGGCGCACCTCGGGGTTCTCGATGCCCCGCTCCTTCAGCTCGCTCTCGATCCGCTGCGCGCGCTCCATCCTCAGCGTCGCCACCGCGTCGCTCAGGTGCAGGAAGCCCAGCTTCGCCCCCACGTCGAGCACCTTGGCGTCCGCGCGATCGAAGGCGAGGCGCTGGTGGTCCGCCGCGGCGATCTCCTGCACCTTGCGCAGGGCGCCCTCCAGGCGCTGACGGGTGATGCCCGCCTCGTGCTCGAAGGCCGGGTGCCTCGGGTAGCGCACCTCCAGCAGGTTGCGCACGACGCTGGTGAGCGCGGGGCCGAGCTGCGTCTCCGCGGTCATCCCCATCTGCGACTCCGGCACGAACACATGGAAGTGACGGTCGACCCGCCGCGACGGATCGAGCGTGTCCTGGTCGGGCGTGCGGATGCCGTAGGCCATGTCGAGGGCGCGCAGCACCAGGTTCTTCTTCTGGTTGCGCATGGAGTCGAGCTCCTCGCGAGCGCGGAGCTGCTCGTCGCTGCGCTTGTCCTGCATGTAGCCCCGCCAGGTCTCCCCATCGAGCAGGCGCTCCAGCACCACCAGCAGCCCCAGCTCGCGCTGCACCTTGTCGGAGAAGAAGCTCGGCAGCCACACCACGGTGTTGGCGCTGAGCCCGTCGTCGCGGAGCTGCACGACCCTCCCCTCGTCCTCCTGCGGAGTGCGCGAAGGATCATCGAAGGGGAAATCGATCACCACCTTGAAGTCGTATCCAGACGGCACCTGGAACTGCGACCGGTCCATCTCCCGCACGTTGCCGTAGTGCACGAGGCCCTTGCGCGAGAAGCCCCTCCACTCGACCTCGTGCTCCACGGGCGTCGCGTCCGTGTGGCGGAATTCCAGGGCCTGGAAGAGCAGCTGCCGCAGCCTCGCCTTGCGCGCGCCCTGCGTGTCGAAGTTGCTCGCCGCGTCGAGCATTGGCTTCAGGTCGGTGCCGCCGATGACCACGCTCACCGTGGGGTTGGGACCGTCGCCGACGCGCACCTTCCCCACCTGCCCGGCGTAGTCGCGAAGCCTCCCGGCTGCCTGCTGGAAGGCCGTCCCGGGGATGACCTCCTTGAGCGTCCCATGGTTGAGCTGTACCAGCCGGCTCACGGTGAGTCCGCGCAGCACCGGCGTCTCGGGCACCAGCGCCGCCAGCAGCAGCGTCTTCAACAGCCGGTTGTCGCCGCGGCACGGCGCCTCCGCGCAGTTGGAGCAGCCCAGCTCCGGGCGGTGGTCGTCTCTCATCCGCTGGCACCGCTGCGGCGTCGCCGTCCCGTGCTTGGCCTGGATCACCGGCAGCAGCTCGTTCTGGTAGAGGCGTTTGGCGTCCTGCCAGCGAACCCGCATGGTGCCGTCCATCGGCTCCTCGCCGCCCGCGAGCACGTCGTAGAGGTCGCCCACCGGCAGCAGCCGGCCGAACTGGAAGTCCTCCATGTGGTCGATCAGCAGCTCGACCAGCACCTTGAGCGCGGTGCGGTCGCGCTGGAGGAAGGCGCTCATGGCCACCAGCGCTTCGACCAGCGCGGGCGAGAAGGGGTAGAGGGTGCGCAGGTCGTTCTCGTCGCCGAGGTCGCCCAAAAGCGTGGCTTTGTCGGCCTGCGAGAGCTTGCTCAGCAGGTCGTGGAAGCCCTGCTCCAGACGGGCCTTGGCGGCCGGGTCCTTCGGTCGCACCACGCGCTTTCGGATGATCGCCGGGAGGTTGCGGTCTTCGAGCTTGATGGTCTCGAAGCGCCCCTCCCAGAACTTCAAGGTGTCGGTGAGCAGCGCCGCGTCGGCCCCGACGAACTGGTGCCCCACCATCTCGGCGATGTCGCGCTGCCGCGCCGCGAAGCCCACCAGGGCGATGGGGCGCTTGAGGTCCTGGGCCTCGACGATCTTGGCGAGCTTCTGCACCTCGCCGTTGAGCCTGCCCCGGTCGCTCGCCAGGCTGGTGAGCCAGAGGATGAGCTCATCGAAGAACACCACCACGCCGCTGTAGCCGAGGGACTTCGCGTGGCGGGACATCACCCCGAGGCCGGAGTCGATGTCCACCCAGCGCTGGGATTGTCCCAGGAAGGCCGGGAGCCAGGTGCGCACGAGGGCGTCGAAGAGCTGCGCCCGCTGGTCGAGGTCGTCGCTGGCGCAGGCCGCGTCGAAGCGGGAAGCGTCCCAGCGGTGGGCTGCTCGCAGGTCGCCCCAGCCCTCGTCCTCGGCGGCCTCCTCGCGCTCGGAGAGCTTCGCGAAGAAGGCCGCGTCGCCGACCTGGGCTCGCAGGGCGCGGGCGTTGTCGAAGAGCTCGCGATCGCCGAAGAGCGGAGGGATGGGCGCCGTCGGGTGCTGCGCTCGGATGGCGTCGACGTAGGCGCGGAAGAGCCGCTCCTCCAGGGTGGCGGAGCCGGTCATGTGGAGGTGCAGGCGCAGCAGGCGCGCCTCGCGGACCCAGGCGTGCTTCTCGTAGAGGGCGTGGAGCTCGGGCTGCGACCAGGCCTCGGGGTGGTTGGAGAGCAGCAGCGAGAGCACGGCCATGAAGTGGCTCTTGCCTGAGCCGAAGGAGCCGTGGACGTAGGTCGCGGCGCTGGTGTGCTCGCGCACGGCGGCCTGGACGAGCGAGAGCGCCTGGTCGAAGGCGAAGGTGATGTTGCCGGTGACGGCGTAGTCGCGGAGGAGGGTCTTCGGGCGCTCGACGCCGTCGGTGAGCTTGACGACGAAGTCGGACTTGATGACCTCCTGAGGGAGGTCGAGGAGCTCGCGAAGCACGGTGCTCATGGTGGGGGTGGAGTGTATCCGAAGTGCGTGGGGCGGACGCGGCGAGAGTGCCGAGCAACGCCCACCGGGTACGAGCGCGAGACCGGCCCGTCCGAGCGCCTCCGCATGGTAGATTCGCGCTGATGGAAAGCGCGATCGGGACACTCCTCCGTAGGGCTCGTGAAGCGGTGCACCTGGAGGTCGCGGACTTCGCCGAGCTCGTGGAGGCCGACGTCGCAGAGCTCATCCGCATCGAGGCCGGTTCGGCCGAGGCGGACCCGGCGCTCGTCGATCGCTGCGCCCGATTGTTCGGGCTCCGCACGCGCGATCTCCTCCACGGAGGCGCGCCCGGTGCGCCGCTCGCGGTCCTGCTGCGATCCGTGTACGACCAGCACTCGCGGCCCTCGCTCGCCGAGCTGCTCACGACCGAACTCCACCACGACCTCGGGGAGTTTCTGCGTGTCGTGCGGGACGTCGCCGAGATCGAGGTGAAGCTCGGGCGAAAGGCCGCGGACATCCCTCCCATCGGCGGAGCCATCGAAGCTTCCATCGGAAAGGAGGCCGAGCGCCGCGCCCGGCTCGCGAGGCTGCGCGTCGGGGTCGATCTCGAAGCGCCGATCCCCTCGATGCGAGAGATCCTGAGCGCGCTCGGAGCGCGGCTGTTCTGGACCATTCCCGAGGACATCAGCGTGGAGATCCAGGGAGCGAGCACGCTTGCGCCGCGGCCCGCCGTCCTGGTCAACCTCATCGACGGTCCCAGCCACTTCTGGTGTACCCGGATGACCCTGGCGCACGAGCTCGGTCACCTGCTGTTCGATCAACGGGAGCGCTCTGCGTGGTTCAGTCCCCGCCCGGAGCCACGGTCCATGTCCCATGTCCCGCGCCAGTGGAACAGGCTCCCAGAGTTCGTGACCATCGAGCAGATCGCAGACGCCTTCGCGGCGTGCTTCCTCGCTCCTGGGAGCGCGGTGCAACGGCTCGTCGGCTCGCGCGACCCCGTATCGGCTGGCGCGATCGCAGCCGTTCGGGATCACTTCGGGGTCGGGCACACCGTCGCCATCAACCGGCTTCAAGACGTCTTCAAGCTGGACCAGCGGGACCGCAACGCGATGCTCGACGAGCCTCGGGGCACGCCCATGGGGTTCGAGGAAGACATCGTACTGGAGAGCGAGATCGGCCTCCGCGCCGCGGACGTCCGCCGACTCGCGATCGAGGCGTTCAGCAGCGGAGTCATCGGGGGTGTCCGTTGTCGGGAGTACCTCGGACTCGAGCTTACCGACGCCATACCGGGACAGGTGTCGGGACTGCCTGGATCGGAGCCACTCCTCTCCACGGAGGACGTGATCCGGGAGCGGGCGCAAGCCTGGCTCTGGGAGAACCCTCCGGGAGATCACCTCTGTGACGTCGCGCGGAGTGTCCTGAGGGATGGCGAGCGCTTCGTGGTCGAGGTCACCCGGGGGCCGGTGGGCGGCGCCGGACGCCCGGCGGGACACGTGGAGATCGACCGCGCGACACGCAAGATCATCGACCATCGGAGCTGATCGACGGCATGGAGCGTCGTCATCACTTCCTGCAATCAAGGGCGGACACGTGCACCACGGCGTGCGTGTGCGGCATCGACGACGAGGACTTCCTGGTGCTCGATCCATACTTCCCCGCGGAGGAGCAGCCCTTCCGCCTCTCACAGGACCGCTTCGTCCGCTGCTTCGCGGGGTACCTCGTCCGGGTCTCCATGCGTGGGTGAGACCGTCGTTGCAGATGACCTGCGGGCCGCGGAGGTCCCTCATCCACCATCGACGTCGGGGCGATGGGAAGGGGGAGACGACCGCGTCGGGCGGCGAGGAGCGGTACGATGCCGCGATGGGGAGCGACATCGAAGTGCTGGATTTGAAGAAGCGGCGGGGCAGCTACCACGCGCCGCCGCCGGCGCCGATCATCGACCCGGCGATCGCGGTGCTGGTGCACACGGTGAGGAGGTTCCGCCGACTGGAGCTGCCTCCGCTGCCCTACGGGCCGGGAGAGACCGAGCACGCCGTCACGGAGCTGGTCACCCGCACCGATCGGGACACGCTGCGTCAGCTGCTCGATCACCCAAGCCGGACGCTGCGCTGTCGCCTCGCCATGGGCATCCTCGACCTCCGCCGGGCGGAGACGGAGGCGCTCTACCCCCTGCTCGCCGACGACCGCCCCATCGACGTGAGCCGGGGTTGCTATGGCGGCTGGGAGCGCGTCGGGTCGTACGTCGCGCGCGACCTCGGCGAGTTCGCGCACGGCGATCGTCGCTGGGGACGCGACGAGAAGATCTGGGGCACGCGGGGCACGGATGCGGAGTGCGAGGTCGCGCGAGGGATGCTGCTGCGCGCAGTTCGAGACGCGGCCCTGCCGGTCACCGTCCGCGGCGCGGCCGTCCAGGCACTCGTGTACGCCGTCGGGGCGGCGGCGGAGCCGGTGGTGCGGGAGTTCCTCGCCAGCCCAGAGCCCAACCTGCTCTACGCGGCGCTATCGGGCCTGGAGCACCTCCCTGCGACCGAGCGCTGGGCGGTGCTGCGGGCCCTGGGTGATCACCCGTTGGGAGCGATCCGCGCCCGGGCGCTGGAGGTGGGCGCGGAGCTCGCGTCTCCAGATCTGACCGAAGCGTGCGAGCGGGTCCTGCGCGACGACCCTGACGCGATGCTGCGTCGCCTTGCGCTGTTGAACCTGCCGCACCCGTCGCCACTGTCGATCGAGGTCGTTCGGGCAGCGGTGGGTGACGCCGACCGATACGTGGCCGAGGCCGCCCTTCGCTGGCTCATCGAGGAGGACGCCGAGGCCGCCGCCCTGCTGGTGTGCGAGGGGATCACGCGCCCCGACGAGCACATCGAGATGGGGAACATGGGTCGGCTGGCACTTCGCCGCGCCGGTCCCACCGCAGAGGTGGTCGCGCGTCACGCCGTCGCCCTCGATGGCGCGCTCGCCGCGGAGCGCCGCGACCTCATCGGGGAGGCCCTGGACTGCGTGGGAGAGCGGCATCTGCTGGACTGCCTCGGGCACGTTCGTCGCCACCTCGCCTCGCCGGACGCCTACGTCGCCGATCGAGCGGCGTGCGCCGCGGGCCGACTGGGCGACCACGCCTCGATCGAGAGGATGGAAGCGCTGCTCGTCGCGAAGGAGTGGCGGGCGCGTGAGGGCGCGGCCGAGGGCCTCGCCGCGCTGGGCTCGGTGCGCTCGCTGCCGCTGCTGAGGGCAGCGCTGGAGGGCGTCGTCCCGGTCACGCGGCAGGTCATCGAGGCGGCGATCGCGCAGCTCGAAGCGACAGGCGAGCCCCCCGCGCAGGGGGTCGGGTCTCTGCGGGTCACCTCCCGCAGTGCATTTCGACGCCCGGTGTAGCCTCGGACGAGCGGCCCTGCGATGTCGGGCACCTGGGCCTGCATTCCGTGACTGGTGTGGAGCGGTGTCCGGCCGTCGAACGACGGCCCTCTCGCGGCGGAGCGATCTTCGATACCCTCCGGCCCCGATGGGGGCGATACGAGAGAGTGACCTGGAGACCACCGCCCGGGGCTTGCCGCCGGGCGGCCTGGACGACCCCTTCACGACCCCGGCGGCCTACGGGTCGGGACCCGTGCGGCGATCCGATCCCACGGCGCGGCGGGTCGCCGACCGCTACGAACTGCATCGGGTCCTCGGGCGCGGCGGCAGCGCGACGGTGTGGAGCGCGACCGACACCCTCTCGGGCGCGCGCGTCGCCGTGAAGATCACGGCGTGGGCCTCGCCGGTGGACGCCGCGCGCCTCCGCCGCGAGGTCGCCGCGCTGCGCCTGCTGCGCGTGCCGGGCGTGGTGCGGCTGCTCGACGAGGGCATCGACCACGACGAGACCTTCCTGGTGATGGAGGAGGTGGAGGGCACGAGGTTTCCGGGCGTGCCGACCCCGGCGCCGTGGGAGCGCATTGCGCCGACCGCCCTGAGCCTCCTCGAGACGCTCTCGCGGGTCCACGCCGCGGGGGTGGTGCACCGCGACCTCAAGCCCTCCAACGTCATGGTGACGCCGGCGGGCCGCGCCGTGCTGCTCGATTTCGGAATCGCCCTGGGGGCCGACCTGAGCCGCGTGACCCTGGGCCACGAGGTCGTCGGGACGCCGCTGTACCTGGCGCCCGAGCAGGTGACCGGCGAGGCGGTGACCCCACGATCGGACCTCTACTCCTTCGGGGTGATGCTCTTCGAAGCGCTCGCCGGACGCCCGCCCGTCGCGATCGAAGGCGCGCCTGCGATGATGTTCTCGCGGGTGTTCCGGGACGCACCGTCGCTGCGCTCGGTCGCGCCGGACGTGCCCGAGGTCGTGGCGCTCGTGGTCGACCGGCTGCTCGCGCGCTCCCCCGAACAGCGCCCCATTGACGCCCGCGAGGCGCTCGGGCGCCTGCTCGGCGCGGTCCTCGAGGACGACGGGCACGCCCTGCCCTGGGCCGGATCGCGACGCCCCGTCGACGCGCTGATCGACGCCGTCCGCGAGGGTCGCAGCGCCGACGTGGTCGGCCCGCCCGGCAGCGGCGCCACGCGCTGTCTCCTGGAAGCTGCCGGGGCGCTGCGGGACGACGGGTACACCGTCGTCACGACGCGGCCCGCCCGCGCGCCGTTCGCGAGCCTCGCCGCGCTCCTGCCGACGCCGCCGGACGGGGTCACCCTCGCATCGCTCCGGGCGCTCGTGGTCGAGGCGCTGGACCGCGCGCTCGAAGGTCGCACGGTGCTGCTGGTCGACGACGTGGAAGGCGTCGACACGGAGAGCGCGCGGGCGATCGGGCTCGTGCGCACCCGTCGCCCCGTGTTGCGTGCGCTGCGCCCGGCGCACCCCGACGCGCCGCACGCCACGGCGCTGGAGCCGCTCTCCGCCGACGACCTCGCGGCCTTCATCGCCGCGCCCGAGCGGCTGCTCCACGTGAGGTCCGACGCGGCGCGCCTGCTCTGGTCGTGCACCGGCGGGCGCCCAGGGGCCGTGCGGGCGGAGATCGCCGCCTGGATCGACGCGGGCTTCGGTCGCCGCGACGGCGCGCTGCTCGCCATCGACCGGGACGAGTTGGAGCGCCTTGACGAGGTCACCCAGGGCCGGAGCATCGCGCGTCCCAAGGGCGCCGCCGGGTCGCTACCTCCGCCGCCCTCTGGCGAGCTGGCAGACTTCCACCAGTGCGTGCTTCTGGCGTGGCCCCACACAGAAGTGCCCCTGCTGGCTCGCGCGTACGGCGCGCCGGCCTGGCAGGCCGAGGCGCTGCTGGGCGAGCTGGTCGCCCACGGCGCGGCGCGCTCGCTGGAGGACGGTCGCACCGAGCCGCTGCGACCCTCGTGGCAGGGCACGGCGTGGCGGGCCGACGCCATCCGCGCCCTCCACGGCGCGCTCGGCGCGGCGCTCCCCCGCGGCACCGAAGGTCGGCTCGGGCACCTCCTCAAGGCCCGGCCGGAGGGCGATGCCGACGTCGAGGAGGTGCTGCACGAGGCCGAGGCGCTAGCCCGCGCGCGGGCCGCTTCTGGGCGCCTCGACGCGGCGCAGGTCGCGCTCGCCGATGGGCTCACGGTGCTCCGCGAGCGTTCCGATGGCTTCGCCTCGCTGCGGCTGCGGCTGCTCTCGACGTGGGTGGAGATCGCGTTCGCCGACGGCCGCCCGCAGGTGATGAACCGCGCCCTCTACGAGATCTGCCGGGCGACATCGACAGAGCCCGGGTTCCAGGCGCTGGAGGCCCTCGCGCGCGCTTCGTTGGCCCGCGAGGTCTCGGGGCCGCGCGCCCTCGCGCTGGCGGAGGCGATCGCCCCCTTCGACGACGTGAGCATCGAGCGCTGCCGCCAGGGTCTGCGCCTCTCCGCGGCCCGCCTCGCCTCCGTCGAGCGCGAGGAGGGTGTGCTGGCGTCGATCGCCCCGTGGGCGGAGGCCGTCCCCTCCCCCGACGTGGCGGCGGCGTACGCCGGCTGGCGCGCCCGCCTGAGCTACCGGCAGCACCGCTTCGCCGCGGCCGCGGCGCTGCGGGCGGAGGCGGCCGAGCGGGCGCCATGGCTCACCACCCGCACGGAGCACACCGTCGCGGGGGCGTCGGCGTGGATGGAGGCGGGCGATCACGACCGGGCCATCGCGCTCGCGGAGCAGGGGCGCGAGATGGCCCGGCGGTGTCGCCACGCGGTGCACGAGGCGCGCGCCGAGTGGGTGTGGCGCTCGGCGCGCTACCGCCGCGGCGAACGGATGGCCCCGGACGCCGCGCTGGTCGAGGCCGTGGAGACGGTGGGCGTCGCCGACATGGTGGGGCTGGTGACGATGACCGAGGCGGCGTGCGCCTGGCGGGAGGGCGACGAGGGGCTGGCCCGGCGGCTCGCGCTGCGCTCGGCGGAGGTGTGGCAGGGCAAGGACGCGGGGGCCGTGGCAGACCTGATGCGCGCCCTGGCGATGGTGTGCGGCGAGCCGAGCGGCGACGACGAGCGGCGGGCGCTGCGGGCGCGATGCGCGGGCGCGCCGCTCTCGTGGGTGCGGGCGCAGGCACTCGCGCTGGTCAGCGCGTGGGAGGAGGTTCCCGCGTGCGCCGCGCTACTGGCGGACGGCGGGCCCGATGGGGGGCAGCGGCGCGAGGTGCTGTCGCGCGAAGAGGTGATGGCGGGGCTGCGGGGGCGGTGGCCGGATGGGGCGAGGCTCAGGAGGCGCGAGTGATGTACCTGCCGGGCGGCGGGCCGGTGCGGGGTCAGGCGAGGACGGTCACCACGTGCTTTCGCATGAGGTCACCGTTCTCCACCGCGAAGAGAGACCTGAACTGCGTCAATGCGTCAGCAGGGTTCTTGGCGGTGGGATAGGCCACTTCATTGAATGCCTGATCCGACGAGGAGATAGGACGATAGGTCCAGGTCGCGCTCGTCGCGCCAGGCTTATTGTTGGTCCACGCATCCCTCAAGAGCCAGTACTCCAACACGCTATCTACCATGAGCTTCGAAGAAGCCATCAGAAAGGCAATGACGATCTTCTTCTTGGTAACCGGGTCGATGACTGAAATCTCATAGATGAATTCCGGATCGACTTCGTTGTGACTAACCACCCCTGAATCCGTTGCACGACCGCCATTATCATTCACTTCACCGCTCATGACCGTCTCCTCCTCACGGGTTGAAGGCACGACAAACCGCTGCGGTCGTACCACCAGTCCCATGCGCCCGATAGTGGGGATCGGTCCCGATAGTCACTTCGACACCGAAGGGGAACTCCGGCGTGGGTGGGCTTCCCCCTACGCCTCGCCCCGGTGCTGGTTCTTCACCCACGCCTGGGGCACCGCCACGCACTGCGCCAGTGAGTGCGTCGGCACCGGCAGCCCCGGCCCGACGCCCCCATCGATCACCGCCATCGCATCCCCATACCGCGCCAGCACCAGGAACACCGCCGGCCCATCGTCCGCCCTCGTCGCCTGGAGCATCGTCTCCAGCAACCCCCGCAGCTCATACCGCGCCGCCAGCCCGAGGTCCGTCAGCACCAGCGGCCCCTTCTCCTTCGTCCACCGCGCCGCGACCCTCTCCGCGGCCCCCTGCATCAGCGTCCGCAGCAACGCCCAGTGCTTCCCCGACGGACCCGCGCGGTCGGCGCTCGCCACGGCCTCTGCCGACACCTTGCGCTCCGCCATCACCACGTCGGCCTCCGCGGTGAGCGCCGCGTCCAGCGACCGGGCCTTCGTCCCGAGGCGCTCCGCCACGCGCTCCGCCACCTGCGTCGCATACGGTGGCTCGACCTCCAGCACCCGCCAGTCGCGCCGCCGCGCCGCGATGCGCAGGGCCTCGTCGAACTCCCACGCCTCCTGCGCCTCGGCGCTCCGCTTCGCCGGGCGCGCCGCCGGGGTCACCGTCGGCATCGCCGCCGGGGCCACGTTGCTCTGCATCTGGCTCGACGTCTCGACCCGCGCACCGGGCCGCCGCCACGCGCTCACCGCAGGGTCCCACTCCAGGCTCAACGCCGAGCTCACGAGCTCGTCGAGCGCCGGTCGCGACGGGAGTTCGGCAGCCTCGGGGTAGCGCGCCTGCAACACCGCGCGTAGCTGCTCCTCGGAGATCCGATCGCGCTCGACCGCCAGCGCTCCGTGGCACAGCGCCAGCGCCCGCCGCGCGTCGAGCCCGCGGGGGTAGAGCTCGAGCCTCGCGCTCCTCGCGGCCCCACGGCTCGAGTCCGCCGCGAGGGCGACCAGCCGGTCGGTCGGCAGGCGAGCGAGCGCGGTGTCCGCAGCGATGGAGCTGAGCGCCTCCTGCACCTCCCCCGACGACGGAAGCGGCATCCTCGCGGCGAGCTCGTCGGCCTTCGCGCCGAGGGCCTTGAGCGTCGCGAAGAGCCTGTGATCGCGGGCCACCCAGCGCCGACCCGACACCCGCTCGATGGAGAGCGTGTCGTCGCGCTCGACCGCGACGGTGACCAGCGCCTCGACCCGCCGCGCCGCCATCGCGTCGCGCTCCGCCCCCGCATCGTGGGGCAGCACCGCACCGACGGTCTCCGCCAGTCGATCGAGCCTCGCCACTTCGCCCAGCGCCTCGAGCTGCCGGGCCACCAGCTCCGTCATCGGCGCCAGCGTCGTGCCCTCACGCCACTCGCCGCGCGCCCGGATCAGCGCGGCCGACACGTTCTGCCGCGTGCAGCCGAGGGCGGCGGAGAGCGCGACCGAGTCCCCCGGCTCGACGGCCACGGCCGGGTCGAGGCCCATCCACTGCCAGACCAGCTTCACGTACGAGCGCTTCGCTCTCGTCTTCGGAGGCAGCGCGGCGTCGAGCCAGGCCTCGACGGTGCGAGGCTCGTCGGCGCGCTTGCGCTCCTCCTGCGCGGCATCGAGCGCCGCCTTCAGCGCCTTCAGGGCCTTCGAGCCGTGCGGTCGGGCGAGCTGCTCGACCTGGCTGCGAGGGGCCGCCGCCAGCGCCGCGAGCCCCATGATCCCGGCGTCTTCGAGGCTGATGCGCAGGTCCTCGTCGAGGTCGGTGACCGCGAGGTAGGCGTCCTCGCCGCGATAGCCCGGGCAGAACTCGCGCTCCACCACGGAGGCGAGCTGCGGGAGCTCGCGCAGCCTGCGACGAAACTCCTGGATCTCGCGCGCCGTGTCGCGCCCGATCCCCCGGATGGACGAGAGCAGGTTCTCGGGCAGCCGGAGGAGCTGCGCCGCGTAGACGATGCCCGAGCGGTCGAGGGCGTTGCGAGCGCGCACCGAGAGCCCGATCGCCTCCAGCGGCGTGTCGGCTCGCACGGCGGTGAGGTCGAAGGTGGGGACGGGCTCCTCCGGGCCTGGGCTCACGGCGGCCGAAGGGGCGACGGCGGACGGCGCGACGGCGGCCATCGCGAAGCAGGCCTCCCACTCGCGTCGCATGGCCTCGGCAGAGGAGTGCCGCTGCGAGAGGTCGCGGTGCATCGCGTGGCGGAAGAAGGCCACCAGCCGGTCGCGCACCGCGGCGTCGAAGCGCTCGGCGTCGAGGGCGAGCTCGTCGCTGGGACCCACCGGACCGTCGCCCCTCCCCCATCGCGGTCGCAGCCCGGTGAGGAGCTCGTGCAGGGAGACGGCGGCGGCGTAGCGGTCGGCGGCGTCGTCCCAGAGCCCACGCTCGGCAAGGAAGGGATCGCGGTAGGCCGGGGTCCCCGCGGTGACGGCGCTCAGCGGCAGGCCGCTCAGGGAGAAGTCGAAGAGCATCAGGTGGCGGCGGCGCTTGCTCTCTCCGTCGAGCACCCCGAGGTTGGCCGGCTTGATGTCGCGGTGCTGAACGCCCTGTTCTTCGAGGCGTTCGAGGGCGAGCAGCAGGTCCTCGCCCCAGCGGCGGGCGTAGTCGAGGCTCTGCGGTCCTTCGCGCTGGAGCAGGTCGGCGAGGCTCTCTCCCGCGTCTTCCAGCAGCAGCGCGGCGCGCCTGCCGACGACGAGCCGGTCGTAGAGCACCACGATGCGGTCGCCGCGGAGCTGTTCGAGCACGTCGGCCTCGTGGCGCAGCCGCTCGCCGTGCTCGGCGTCGAGGGCCACCTTGAGGGCGTAGCGAAGCCCGTTGCGCTCCACGCGCAGCACCCGCGCGGTGGCTCCGCTGCCGAGGAATTTCCTGACGGTGATCCCCCCTTTGAGCACGTCGCCGACGCGGGCTTCGAGGGGGTCGGGGTCCTCCTCTTCGGGAGACTCGGGTCTGGTGACGGCGTCGAGGAAGAGCCCGAGGAAGGCCGTGACGTCGTCGATGCGCTGCACCGGATCGACGCAGGTGGCCATCGCCACGAGCTCGTCGAGGGAGGACTCGGCGGCGGGCGGCGCGGCGAGCGCGAGGTCGTCGCGGGCGGCGGCGAGGGAGAGGTGGCCGACCTGGAGGAGCTTCGCCCGCTCGGCGAGGGTGTTGCCCGGGGACTGGTTGGTGAAGATGCGCCAGGCGACGGCGCCGAGGGAGAACACGTCGCTCGCGGGGGTGGCGAAGGCGATGTTCTGGAGCACCTCGGGAGCGCGGTAGACGAGCGTCGGGTCGGTGCTCCAGTCGGAGGCGTGGTGGGTGCCGGAGGTTCCGCCGACGTGGGCCGCGAGCTGGAAGTTGAACAGCCGAACCGAGAGCGGCGGGTCGGTCAGCGCGGGCCCGTCGGGGTCGTCGTTGCGACGCACGAGGATGCTGGTCGGGTCGAGTCCCCGGTGGAGGATCTGCTTGCGATGGCACCACGCGAGCGCCTCGGCGACCTGGGCAACGAGTTCTGCGCGACGCTGAAACGAGAGGTCGGGCGTGCGCCGGAGAAACTGCTCCAGCGTGACCTCGTCCTTGTGGTGTTCGAAGAGGAGGCAGGGGCCGCCGAGGGGTCCGTCGATCTCCGCGGTGAGCATCTTGAGGATGCGCGGGTGGTCGGAGAGCACGGTGAGCAGGGAGGCCTCGCGGGCGGCGGCGCGGGAGAGCTGTTCGCGGCGCTCGCGGCTGGCATCGCCGGGGACGACGTAGCTTCGAACGCGAGCAAGGCGGTCGGGGACGGCCTCGAGGTGGGCGCGGGTGTCCTGCCAGCCGGGTCCGTCGGAGAGCTCGTCGTCGAGGAGGTAGCCCGCGACGCGGCGACGGGCGACGGAGTTGCGCAGGCCGAGCTTGCGCAGGGCGGCCACGACGCGCTCGGCCTGCGGGCGATCGATGAGGGAGGTGCGGAGCCTGGGGCTGGCGTCGGGAAAGACCCCGGTGGTGAGGGCCTTGAGGATGTCGTGGCGGGTGACGACCCAGTTGTCGGCGCCGTTCTTCGCCTCGACGGAGGCCTCGGGGTGTTCGAGGAAGACGAGGGCCTGGACGTAGGGGCGAAGGCCGCCGCGGAGCTCGCGTTCGAGCTGCGAGCCGAGCACCTTCGCCTTGAGGTTGGCGAGGGAGACGGGGTTCTCCATGACGGTGCGGCCGCGACCGTCCTTCCACTGGAGGGTCCAGTCGACGTGGTCGCCGGAGACGTGGGCGGGGTGGGACTTGATCTCGATGAGATAGAGGGCGTTGGGCCCGAGGACGATGGCGTCGATCTCGTAGCGGCGGCCGCCGGGCTCGACGAGCTCCTTGAGGCCGTAGAGGCGGTAGGGCTCGCGATCGGGGAGCTGCTGCGCGAGGAACTCGAGCGCCCGCATCTCGTGCAGGTGAGCCGAGGTGCCGATCTCGCAGCGGGTCTTGGAGAGGGTCATGGGTGGTCCGCGCCCCAGACCCCAACGGTCATTGCGCACGGAGGCATCCCGTCGCCAGACGGCCCAACCCTCGAACCCCGATCAACGCGCGGCATCGACAGGTGTTGTAACCGAAGTCTGCCGTCATGAAGCCCCCCGCGTCTCCGCGCTCTTGCTCTATCGTCGCGCCCACCCGATGAATCTCATCCCGCTCGAACGCCCCGCCGACGCGCTCTTCTGGGGTCAGCGCCCCGCGGACGATTCCGAGTTCACCCCCGAAGATCCGCTCGCCCTCGCGTACCTCGCGCAGCAGGTCGGCCTCTGGCTGCTTCCGACGCTGACCACCCGAACGTCGCGCGCCTGGTACTACGCGGTGGTCCTCTACGGCCTGCACCTCGCCGAGCAGGCGCTCTCAGCGTACGGCCTCCCCGACCAGGACGATCGCCGCGTCGAACTCTTCGAACGCTGGGAGCGCTTCTGGGCGCTGGCGGTGTTGGAGTCGCGCGACGGCCAGCTCGGCGCGTCCCACCCCGACGGCATGCGGGGCATCCGCGGTGCGAAGCGCGCGTGGGCGCCGGGCGACGCACCGCTGCGACTCGACTTCAACCTCATCGCCCGTCAGTCGGAGCTGGGCGGGCTCGGCGCCTACCTCTCCTCGCTACGATCGGTCGGCCTCGTGCTCCCCGGCACCCTCCGACCCGCGCCCGCCGCCACCGAGATCATCGAGCGCTTCTGGGACTCCACCGAGAACCGTTCTCGCGCCGAGGGCTTCGCCCGCTACGCCCTCTCGGTGCTCGACCCGAAGGCCGTGCGCCTCCCCCGTCGCTTCGACGGGCTCTCCCTCGCAGGCGTCGGCAAGCGCGCACGCCTCACCGCCATCGCCGATCGCCCCGACCTCCAACAGCGGCTGCACCACCTCCTCGTCGTGGAGCGCACCGACGCCCTCTCCCGCCGGTGGATGGAATGCATCGAGGCCGCGGCCCACGCCTCCGTCCGCAGTCCCCGCGACGTCGTCTCCGCCACCCTTGATGGCCACTACGGCGACGTCTCCGCCTCGCTGCGCGACCACCTTGAATTCGCGCGGGTGTTCGGTGACCTCTTCCGCGCGCTCCTCGGTCGCTTCGACGCCCTCTACGACTGCGCGCGCAAGGCTGGCTGGATCGCGCTCCGCTCTCACGTGGCGCAGACCGCCCTCGCAGGCTCGGAGGCGCACACGTTGCGAGCGGCTTGCACGGCCGTGCTGCAACACCCGCTCGCGGCGAAGATGGCGCGACTCCCCGCGCACGGCGCAGCACTACTACAGCTAGCGCGATCCCTCGCAGACGCTTCGTCCGAGCAGATCCTGGAGCAGCTGGTCGGCTACCACCACCGCGTCCAGCGCGAGCGCTCGCGCGGCAGCGGGTGGATCCGCGTCGAGGGAGAGCGCGTCATCGTCGACCTCGCCACCTACGGGGCCGACCCCGAGGGCGCCACCTTCCCCACCTTCAAGGTCGACGTCGTCCAGTCGCTGCTACGCGATCTCGGGAGGATGACTTGAAGCTCGCCCGCGCCCTCACTCTCGATCGCCTCGCCGTGGACCGCCCTTGCCTTGGCGCGGCCTTCTGCACCTACACCTTCGACCCAGCGTTCTTCGAGGAGCACGTTCTCCGCACCGTCCTACGACTGGGCTCGGACCCCGACGAGCAGCCCGCGCGGTTCCTCGACGAGGCCCGCGCCGCGATTGTCGAGACCCCGGTGGTGTGCATCGTAGACGCCGACGTCCGGCAGGCCGGTCGCAGGGTCCCGTACGATCTCCTCGAGGTCGATCGCCGGGTGTTCCACCCCAAGCTGGTGGTGCTGCTCTACGACGAGTTCGCGCGGGTGCTCATCGGCTCGGGCAACCTCACCCGCGGTGGCTTCGGCGGCAACACCGAGTTCTTCTTCAGCCGCGATCTCCGCTACTCCGACTCGAACGACGCCGTCGCGCTGCGAGAAGTCGATCGGTTCCTGGCTCGGGCGGGCGACCTCGCACGGACGCGTGGCACCCAGCTCGAGCGCATCCGTGAGCTGCTCGAGGTCCGCCTCCGGGAGACGCCCGCGCCTCGATCGGAGGAGCGCTCGTTCCTGATCGTGGACACCGAGCAGCGACCGCTCCTCGAGCAACTCCTGGCCGTGATCCCCGCCGACGCGCGCATCACCCGGGTGGGCGTGCTCGCCCCGTTCTTCGAGCAGGACGACGGTGACGGCGACGCGTCCTCCGTGCTGGGAACGCTCCTGGAAGCGCGCCCGAGCGGAGACGCCACTGTCGACGTCGCAGTGGTGTGGGACGACCCTGCGGCCGTGACTGCGCCGGGCCGTCCCGTGTTGTTGGAAGAGCACCTCGGGCGACTGTGGTCGTGGCAGGGTCAGGACGAGGAGAAGCGCCCGACGCTCCGCTGGCTCACGCCCCAATCGATCGGTCCCAGCGTCGTGCAGGCCCTCGACGACGGGGCACAGGGGCGACGCATCCCGCGGGACGAGTGGGAGTCCGCGCTCAGCCGCAATCAGGCGTGGCCCCTCGAGCGCCCGCGAGCCTTCGCGCCCGCGAGGAAACTCGAGGCTGCGGCTGCGAGTGCGGGCGCCTTCAAGCTCTGGCTGCACCCCGCGTGGCGCTTCGAGGACGGGCTCCGGGTGCATCGCCCCCTGCACGCCAAGCTGCTCGCGGTCACCGCGCGCCGACGGGGACGCCTCCACACCTGGCTCCTGATGGGATCGGCCAACGCCTCCCAGGGCGCGCTCCTGCGCTCGCAGTCCCAGAACGGCAACGTAGAGCTCGGGGTGGTGCTGGTACTGGAGGGCGAACACTCGCTCAAGGACCTCTGCCCGGAGCTGGTCGCCTGCGATCGCCACGGCATCGAGTTGATGGAGCGGGAGTTCCCCGAAGGGAAACCCGACCTGTCCCGGTGGATCGAGTCCGCCCGCTACGACGCGGCGGCTTCGACGCTGACGATCCGATGGTCCAATGAGGGTCCCGCACCGCTCGGGGAGTGGTCCCTCCGCTACCTCGACCAGGGGATTGCGGAGGGAAACGGCGTGCCCCCCGGGACGACCGAGGTCGCGCCGTTCGCGCTCTCGCAGGCGAGCGCCGAGTTGACGCTCGTCGCCGCGGCGGAGGAGTTCAGCGTGCCGGTGCTGGTGCGCGACCTCGCCGCGCTGCCGCCGAGTGCGGGCCTCGCGGGTCTCGGGCTCCGGGAGCTGCTCGCGTTGCTCGGCCGTCGCATCGGCGGCGAGCGCCTCTCGACGTTACGGGTCGAGCGTGGCGCCGCCACGACCGAGACGGTGCTCGACGCAATCTTCGGCGAGGGCTTCGGTCCGCCCGACGTGTTCCGCGCGTGGTGGGCGATCGCGGAGGACCTCGCGTCGCCCAACCTCTCCGTGCAGGGCGTTCGCCAGCGGTTGTGCGGCGCCCTGGGCGCGGGCGCGGTGTGGACCGCCATGGAGGACGCCCATGCGAAGGGCTCCCTCTCCCGCGAAGAACTCTGGTTCTACGGCGCCGAGCTGCTGTCGACCCTCCGCGCGGTGCGCTGGCCCGCGACGCCGGACGCCCCCCTCCGCGCGCGTGAGCTCGACGAGTTCGTGGCGCACCTGCGCGGGCGTCTCGAGGTGGTCACGCCGGACGCGAGCCGCCGCCCGTGGGTGCAACGGATCAGGAAGTTCTACGAGGTGGAGACGTGACGACCCGCGATCGGAAATGGCTCCACGGGTTCCTGCGCCTCGATCGACGACAGGACGTCGACGGCATCCCCGACGCGGACATCCGCCGTCAGGAGGACACGGTGCTGCGCGCGCTCGAACGCCTCGACCAGCAGCCCGGCGTGGTGATCGCCGACGAGGTCGGCATGGGGAAGACCTGGGAGGCGCTCGGCGTCGCCGCGGCGTTCCACCAAGCGAAAGGTGACGCGCGCATCCTGGTGCTCACCCCGGGCCCGGACCTGAACACCAAGTGGGTGCAGGAGTTCCAGACCTGGCGCGACCCCGAGCGCACCGTCTACGACTTCCAGGACAGCGTGGCGAGCGCCGACGATCTGCCGTCGTTCCTAGCAAGGGCGCGCACCGCGCGGGTGGTGGTCGCCCCGGTGTCGATGTTCGCCGGCACCCGCGGCGCGCGCGAAAAGGCCTACCTGCTCTCCCTGTTTGGCCACTGGGCGGGGCTGCACCGCAACACCGTCGACGCGATGGTTCGGCGGGTCGATCAGCGGGTCGATCGGGTCGACCCGACGCACGACGCGGTGCGCTTCCTCGGGGTCGTCGGCTATCCCGAGCTGGAGCCACTCCTGCCCGAGGTCTTTGCGGCGAAGAGCGATGGGGTTCCGGGCTTCGCTGATCTCTGGCACCAACACGGCCTCGACCTCTTCGACCAGCGCGACGTGGATGCGCTTCTCGACGACGTGCGCTTCCGGCTCGTGCGAGCGCTTCTGCCGTCGTTCTCGCTCGTCATCCTGGACGAGGCCCACAAGCTCAAGAACGCCCACACCGTCCGCGCCCACGGCGTGGCCGGCTGCTTGCGCGACCGCTTCGACAAGGCGCTCTTCCTCACCGCCACGCCGTTCCAGCTCGACGTCCACGAGTTGCGACAGGTGTTCCAGCTCTTCTCGCTGGCGAAGGGGGCGCCGACCGACCTCCTCGCACGGGCCGACGGACTCTTCGCGTCCGTCCGCGACTATCAGGCCGCCTACGGCGCGTTCGAGGCCGCGTGGCGACGACTCGACGCCGCGGCGGTGGGCGAGTTCACGGCCTGGCACCAGCGCGATCCCGCCTTCGCGACTCCGTCCGACGACCCCTCCCTTCGCGTGGTGGCCGAGCGCTACCGGGCGCTGCACGCCCTCAAGGACCAGCACATCGAGCCCGGGTTTCGCCAGTGGATGATCCGTAGCGTCCGCGAGGAGAAGCGTGCCTATCGCCGGTCGGTCGTCGAACGTCTCCCGCCCGCGGGCGGCTCCGCACTGCCGTTCCTGCTCTACGAGCGGTTCATCGCCGAGATCTTCCGGCGCGGGGTGCGGACCCACAAGGCCTCGGTGGAGATCAACATGGTCAGCTCCTTCGCCGCCGCCCGCACCGGAGCGCTGCTCGCGGCGGGTGAAGTCCGCGGCGCGCCACCCGAGGTGGAGCGCTACCGGGCACTCCTGGGTGCCGTGCTCGGCGAGGAGCGGGGCAAGGAGCCCGAGCACCCGAAGATCGACCACGTGGTGCGTGACGCCCTGGAGGCCGCCGGTCGCAACGAGAAGACGCTGATCTTCTGCGCGCGAATCGAGACCCTGCGCCACCTGCGCAAGACGCTCGACCGCGAGTGGGTCGAGGGGCACCTGCTCTCCCGCTGGGGCAAGGTGCTGCCGGGCGCCGCGTACGAGACGGTCTTCGACACGACCGAAGGGGCGGAGAAGCGCATCGGCTTCCACACGCGGCTGCGACAGCGCTTCCAGCGGGGACAGGACAGCCTCTACCTCGCCCTGCGCGAGGGCTACACGCAGCTCCTCGCGGTGCCGCACGACTTCCTCCGCGACCACCTGGAGGAGATCGTCGAACGCGCCAACGAGAAGGTCCCGACGTTGCGCACGGTCCCCTCGCGCGCGGCGAGCCTCGACTGGCAGCTGGCAAAGCGCGTGCTGGAGCAGGCCACCGTCGAGGTCTGGCGCACCCTCGCTCCCGAGGACGCCGAGGAGCAGCGCGAGTGGGTCGAGCGGGTGGCGGACCCGCGCTTCCTGACGCTGGGCTTCGACCTGGCGCGCGACGACCTCGAGAAGGACGACGCGGGGGAGTCGGTGCCGCAATGGAAGCTCTCCGCGGACGTCGCGGAGGTCGTGCTCATGCGGAGCCCTGGTCTCTGGGCGTTCATGAAGGGCGACCTGGAGATGTTCGCGCCTGCGCTGCGGGTGCAGGTTGTCGAGCGGATCGCGCGCTACCTGCTCTACCGGGAGGTCCCCTTCCTGGTCGAGCTGCTCACGGCGTGGAAGCGGGCCGGGCACGACCCGGAGGTCATCGAATCGCGCGTGCTGCTCGCCTTCGTCGATCGGTTCTGGGGCACCGAGGACGGCCGACGCTGGGTCGCCCGGGTGCAGGAGTTCGTGCGCTACCTGCACTCGCGACCGCTCCAGCAGCGGGCTGAGATCCTGGAGGGACCGATCCAGCAGGGTGCCTTCGTGCGCTCGACCGAGGACGGCGACAGCCGGGAGCGCCTGCGGGAGGCGTTCAATACGCCGCTGTACCCGATGATCCTGCTCGCCAACGAGGTGATGCAGGAGGGGCTTGACCTCCACCGGCATTGTCGCCGCGTGGTCCACCACGACCTCGCGTGGAACCCGGCGCAGCTCGAACAACGCGTCGGGCGCGTCGATCGCCTGGGCTCGCTCACGTTGAGGCTGCGGGTGAAGCGGCCCGACACGACGCTCGACGTCCTTCACCCGCTCGTGCAGCGGACGATCGACGAGCGGCTGTATCGGACGGTCAAGGCGCGGGAGAAGTGGCTCGACTTCCTGCTGGGGCAGCCGCCTCGCTTCGAGGACTACGGACTCGACGACCTGCAGGCGGCGCCCCTCCCGGCGGCGATCTCGGAGTCCCTCCGCATCGACCTGCGACCGCGCGACTAGGCTCGACCGCCGATCGGGTGGACAGGTGTCAGATCGGGCGCCGCAGACGCGTCGAGGAGGAGCTTTGTCGGAGAACGCCGGTAGTGAGGCGCTGGCCCACGGAGGATGCTCGTCGCATGTCCAAATCGCTCCCGCTGCCGCTCTCCCAGCAGATTCTCGCGTGGCTCGTCCAGGCCCTCGGCCTCGAGACCGCGCGCTCGCGGGGCCGTCGCCTGTCCTCCGGCACCCTCAAGGGTGCCCGACTGGGCAAGATCATCGCTCGGAGCTGGAATGACCTCGTGCAGGAGGTGACCGCACTGCTGGGGCTTCCGCCCGTCGCACGCGCCCTCTGGCCCGACCTGCTCCGCCGGTGGGACGCCTCGGTCAGCGCCATGCGCGCTCCGGCGCTCGACCCCGGCGACGCGCTGCTCCCCGTCCTGCGCATGGCCGTCTCTCGGATCGGCGTCCGCCTGGGCGCCCTGGCCGCGCTCGCCTGCTCCGCCTCGGGAGATTCGAAGGATCGATGGGAGTGGCTCTGTGATCCCCTCGACCCGCACCTGCCGCGTCGGGTGCTGGAGGAATTGCTCACCTTCCATCGCCCCGAGTGGCGAACCTGGGAGCAGCGCTACGCCGGGCTCGCGGGGGCGGTGGATCAGCGAACGATCGAGAACTGGAACACCGGGACCATGCTGGGGCCGAAGGTCATCGCGAAGATTGCGGCGGCGGTGCACCCCAGCGTCGAGGCGCCGCTACGGTGGGCGCGGGCTGCGATGGTCTTGCGTCGCGATCTGAAAAAGACCGTCGGCGCCGCGGCGTTTGACTCCTGGCGGAAGGCTGTCCGGCAGGTCGGGACCTCGACCCTGGCCACCCTCATGGTTCCACGTGCCATCTCCCTCGTCGCCGAGTTCTGGACCGATGAGATCGCCCACGCGAGCACGCCAGAGGTCTCGGCCGTCGTCGAGAGCCTCGGACGGATGGCTGGCGTTGAGTCACGAGCCGATGACACAGCCCCGTGGTTGCAACGCGTCGTCGCAGCCGGGTATGGCGATCGGTCGCCGACCAAACCGGAGACCCATGCTGTCCTGTTGATGACGATCCTGCAGCCGCACGTCCGGCTCCTCAGCGCAGCGATCGCACATGGCGGCTCCCAGAACGCCGATGCGTTGGCTTCCGCGGACCTCGGACGCTGGCTCACTGGCGAGTGGGAGATGCTCTCGATGCTCCGTCACCTCGCTCGGGGGGAGCCGATCGAGAGGCAGCAAGGCAGTGGCCCCAGGGCGACATGCCCGGTCCCAAACAACGTGCGCGACGCGGCACGTCGCACGATCAACGACTGCGGTCGTTTCATCGTGAGTCGCGACGACTTGCCGCGCCGAGAGGAGGACGACCGAACGCTCTCCGCATTCCTCTACGATGGAACCCTCGAGGGCCTCGCGTCGGAGATCGCGGCCGTGAACATGGCATTCCCGATTGCCGTGCTGGACCGCAGCCTCGAGCGATCCATGTCAGAAGAGGAAGTGGGCGCGATCCCCGATTTTGCCATCGCGAGGGCGCGACGGCTCGCGGAGGAAGGCGACCTCGCGGGAACCCTTCGGGCAATCGAGTCGATTGACCTCAACCAGCATTCGCCCGACCCGCATGCGCGCCGCGACCTCGCCCGAATGCTGATCGGGCTTGCGCATGCTTCCCTCGACCCGCTCTTCGACGCGGTCCGCAAATGGCTGGATGTGTGCGTTTCTGTGGACGGGCAATCCGAGACGCTCACAGTTGAGGCCCTGCGCACCACCATCGCGGAGCCGATCGCCGCCGTGATGGTGCGCCTCGATCAGCTCCACCAGGCCGCGCTGACCTGGCTCTCACCTGCGCCGCAGGTTGCGCCGCCGGTCGAAGCGCTGGTGCTCTCGTTTCCGTATCTGATACGACGTGACCGCCTGCTGGCATCCCTCGACGTGAGGGACGCGCAGCAACCCGATGCACTCGCCACCGCCGCGGCGCTCGACGCGCTGGCCGAACTGGATCCGAACGATGGCGAGATCGCGGCGATGCGCGCGCTCTCGAAGCGCTTCGACGGCTCCGCACCGAGCGCACGCCGGGAGGCCGACAAGCTCTGCGAACACCTGGGGACCGCGGCACTGCGTGATCGATGGTGTACGCGCCTGGACCGCGATCTCCCTTTGACCACGAACGCCGGTTCTGCGGGTCCGACGGCGGAGGCATGACGTCCGTGGAGGTCACCCGTCCATGGAACAGCCTGGTCATCCGCCCGCCGGCTCTCATTCGTCTCACATCGCCATCCTCGGAGGCGACGCGCGTCAACGACGACGCTTTGCCCACATCGTGGGCGCCACTTTCTACCCGTCTGCTGGCTGCAGTGGGCCCCACCACGCACAGCGGCTCATCGAGTCGATCCGGCACGGTGGCGTCAGCCAGGTGTTCATTCTCGCCCGTTGGATTGGCCACAGCACCTCGGGCCGCATCCGCGACGTCGCGAGACGTCACGGGGTTCCAGTGAGCATTCTCGTCGGCGCACAGGCTCTCCGGCTCAACTCTTCCTCGAAGGAGTGACGACCATGCCCAGACCGATCCTCATCACAGGCTCGTGCGGCCTCGTCGGACGCGCGATGACCCGCGCGCTCACCACCGCGGGCTACCGGGTCCGCGGCTTCGACCCGGCCGCGACCACCGCCGACGATCGCGGTGACGTCTGCGACGCCGAGGCCGTCCGCTCGGCGATCGCCGGGTGCGATGGCGTCCTGCACCTTGGCGCGGTCTCCCGGGTCGTGTGGGGTGAGCGCGACCCCGCGCGGTGCCACGCCACCAACGTCGAGGGAACCCGCAACGTCCTCCTCGCAGCGGCCGCGGCGCACGCCCGCCCCTGGGTCGTCGTGGCGAGCAGCCGCGAGGTCTACGGCCAGGCCGCCGTGCTACCGGTCGACGAGGACGCCCCGCGCCTCCCGATGAACGTCTACGCCCGCTCGAAGGTCGCCGCGGAGGAACTCGCGGAGGTCGCCCGCCGCGACGGGGTGCGCGCCGCCGTGGTGCGCCTCTCCAACGTCTACGGCAGCGCCCTCGATCATCGCGACCGGGTGGTTCCGGCCTTCGCACGCGCGGCCGCCCACGGCGCATCCATTCGGGTCGAAGGCGCCGAGCGCCTCTACGACCTCACCCACATCGGCGACGTCGCCCGGGGGCTGACGGCGCTCGTCACGCGTCTCGACGACGGCGTCGATCCGCTGCCGATCCATTTCGTGTCGGGTATCGGGACGACCCTCGGCGAGCTCGCCGCCCTGGCGGCCGAGGTCGCGGGGACGACCTGCGAGGTCAACCCGGCGCCGCCGCGCGAGTACGACGTGGCGCGCTTCGTGGGCGACCCCTCGCGGGCGCTCGACCTGCTCGGCTGGCGAGCGACGGTCCCGCTGCGCGAGGGCCTGTCCAGACTGATCAAGACGTTCCGGGAGGAGGGATCACGATGAAGGTGCTTCAGGTCATTCACGGCTACCCGATGCGATACAACGCCGGGTCCGAGGTCTACACGCAGACCCTCTGTCACGGCCTCGCCGCCGCGGGCCACGAGGTCCACGTGTTCACCCGCGAGGAGGACTCCTTCGCGGAGGACTTCGCGATGCACCGCGAACACGACCCCGACGACCCTCGCGTCACCCTCCACGTCGTCAACAACCCCCGAAGCCGGGACCGCTATCGCCACACCGCGCTCGATGCCCGCTTCGTGGAGGTGCTCGACGCGGTGCGCCCCGACGTGGTGCACATCGGACACCTCAACCACCTCTCCACCTCGCTGGTGCGCGAGGCGGCGACGCGCGGCGTTCCGGTGGTGTTCACGCTGCATGACTACTGGGTCATGTGCCCTCGCGGGCAGTTCATGCAGATGCACCCCACCGAGGAGGGCGAGCTCTGGTCCGCCTGCGACGGCCAGCAGGACCGCAAGTGCGCCGAGCGCTGCTACGCCCGCTATTTCTCCGGGGCGCCCGAAGAGCAGGAGGAGGACATCCGCTACTGGGAGCGCTGGGTCGCTCGACGGATGCAGCACCTCCGCGAGGTCGCCGACCTGGTCGATCTCTTCGTCGCGCCGGCCCGCTATCTCCATGACCGATACCGCGATGAGTTCGGGCTGCCGGAGCGGAAGCTCACCTATCTCGACTACGGCTTCGACCTCACCCGCCTCCGCGGCCGTCGACGCGCATCGGGAGAGCCCTTCACCTTCGGCTATATCGGGACTCACATCCCCGCCAAGGGCATCCACCAGCTCATCGAGGCCTTCGGGCAGGTGCGCGGCGACGCGAGGCTCCGCATCTGGGGACGCCCCCGTGGTCAGGACACCGACGCCCTCCGCGCCCTGGCGGCGGCGCTCCCCGGCGACGCGTCCACGAGGGTCGAGTGGATGTCGGAATACCGCAACCAGGAGATCGTCCCCGATGTCTTCGATCGGGTCGACGCCATCGTGGTCCCGTCGGTCTGGGTCGAGAACTCGCCACTGGTGATCCACGAGGCCCAGCAGGCGAGGGTTCCGGTCATCACCGCCGACGTGGGAGGCATGGCGGAGTACGTCCACCACGAGGTCAACGGGCTGCTCTTCGAGCATCGCAACCCGCGATCGCTAACGGCGGCCATGCAGCGGCTGGCCGATGATCCATCCCTCGCCCGCGAGCTCGGCGCGCGCGGCTACGCATTCTCGCCCGACGGCGAGGTGCCCGACCTCCCCGGTCACGTCCGTGAGATCGAAGGGCTCTACCGCCGGGTGATCGCTCAGCGCGACTCGGCGCGCGTCGAGCACAGGGCGGGGCCGTGGCGCATCACCTTCGATACCAACCCCGACACCTGCAACATGAAGTGCGTGATGTGCGAAGAGCACTCGCCGTACAGCCTGGCGCAGATCCGCCGGAAGAAGGGGTCGCAGCCGCGCCGGGAGATGCCCATCGAGCTGCTCGAGCGCGTCGTCGCGGAGGCCGCCCCCAGCGGGCTGCGCGAGGTGATCCCGTCGACGATGGGCGAGCCGCTTCTCTACGAGCACTTCGAGCGGATCATCGAGGTCTGCAAGGCGCACGGCGTGAAGCTCAACCTCACGACCAACGGCACCTTTCCGAAGCTCGGGGCGCAGGCGTGGGCCGAGCGCCTCGTGCCCATCACCTCCGACATCAAGGTCTCCTGGAACGGCGCCACGAAGGACACCCACGAGGCCGTGATGAACGGCTCCAACTGGGAGCAGTCCCTGGCCAACGTCCGCACCCTCGTCGCGGTGCGAGACGCCCACGCGGCGGCGGGCGGCAACCGTTGCCGCGTGACCTTCCAGATGACCTTCCTCGAGACCAACGTGGGCGAGCTCGCGGACATCGTCCGCCTCGCGGCCCGGCTGGGCGTCGATCGGGTCAAGGGCCATCACCTCTGGGCGCACTTCACGGAGATCGAACCGCTCTCGATGCGCCGCGACCTCGCCGCCATCCGCCGCTGGAACGACGCCGTCCTCGACGCCCGTGCAGCCGCGCTCTCCGACCGCCTGCCCGACGGTTGCATGGTGCTGCTGGAGAACATCTTCCCCCTGGCCGAGGACGCCACGCAGGATCTCGCCCCAGGCGGTCCGTGCCCCTTCCTGGGGCGGGAGGCGTGGGTGAGCGCGGTCGGTCGCTTCGACCCCTGCTGCGCGCCCGACGAGGAGCGACGGACCCTCGGGGAGTTCGGCTCGCTCCATGAGCAGAGCCTCGGAGCGATCTGGCACGGAGAACGGTACCAGGACCTCGTCGCGACCTACCGCAACCGCGCGCTCTGCCTCTCCTGCAACATGCGCCAGCCGGCCGCGGGATCTCGATGAGCTGGCGCGAACTGCTCCCCTCCGACGACGGCAGGCACCACCTCCGCGAGGGCGCTCCAGCGTACGCGGAACGCTACGACGAGGTGCTGAAGTTCCACGCGCCGGGCCTCGCTCCAGTGAGGCGCGGCGGTGAGGCGTGGCACATCGACCCGGCGGGCTCGCCTGCCTATGGGCGTCGCTTCCGGCGCACCTTTGGCTTCTACGAAGGGCTCGCCGCGGTCGAGGGCGAGGACGGCTGGCATCACATCGTCCCAAGCGGCGCCGACGCCTACGCGTCGCGCTTTGCGTGGTGCGGCAACTTCCAGGGCGGCCGGGCGGTCGCGCGCGAAGCTGCGGGGCGATACCTCCACCTCCGCAACGATGGAGCCCCTGCCTACCGAGATCGCTGGTCGTACGCGGGCGACTACCGAGATGGCGCTGCCGTCGTAAAGCGTCACGATGGCCTTGCGACCCACATCGATCCCGACGGGCGCGCGCTCCATGGTCAGTGGTTCGCGGACCTCGACGTGTTCCACAAGGGACACGCAAGGGCGCGGGATCGCGAGGGGTGGTTCCACGTCGACAGCCGGGGCGAGGCTCTCTACCGCCACCGATTCGCGACGCTCGAAGCCTTCTACAACGGCCAGGCCTTCGTCGAGCGCCACGACGGCAGCCAGACTGTCATCGACCACAGCGGAGATCCGATCGCCGAGGTGACGCAGCCCTGGGCGAAGGGGCGCTCTTCGGGTCAGCCCCCGCGCGGTCGCAGGTTGTTGCTCATCGGCCTCGGCGCCGCGGGCAAGACGACCGTCGGGCGCCTGCTGGCAGACCGTTGGAGCACGCCGTTGGTGAGCCTGGACGACTGTCGGCGACGCTGGGGCGACGGCACGGTCGCGGGCGATCACCTTGCGCGCGCGATGTTCCTACGGGCTTGCGGCACGCTCGACGCCGGGGTCTTCGAGACGTCGGGCGCGGGACCGTACCGCCACTCCACGCGGGCTGCCCTCGCCGAGCGCGAGACACCGCTCGTCGTCTGCTGGCTGGATGCGCCCGCCGACGTGCGAGGCGCGCGCCGTGAAGCACCACCATCCGACCTCCCCTTCCCTTCGCACGCGCAGGGAACCTGGAGCGACTCCGACGCCGAGGTGACCCTCGCCGACGACATCGCGCGTGGCTGGTGGGCGGCCACCGCGGGATGGACCGCGCACCGGGTCGACGCAGCTCGCCCCGTGGAGGAAGTGGCGACCTCGGTTGAGCGTCTGCTCTCGGGAGGAGACACGCCATGAGCGGCTTCCCGAAGGTGCACCCCGCGTCGGTGCTGATCGTGACGCTCGACTCCTGTCGCTACGACACCGCGGCCTCCGCGAATACGCCTGCCCTACGGACGCTAGGTGAGCCGGTGCGGGCGATGGCGCCGTCCTACTTCACGCTCGCATCGCACGCCGCGATCTGGGTGGGCGCGACACCGGGTGTTCCGGGCCTGCGCACGCCGTGGCTCAACCCCAAGTGGAGACGGCTCTTCCGCCTCGAGACCGACCGGATCAGGGCTCGCGACGATGAGGCGTTCGCGCTCTCCGGGCGCACGATCATCGACGGCTTCAACCGTCTCGGGTACGCGACCTTCGGTTCTGGCGCCGTCGACTGGTTCGACCCATCGACTGCTGCTGGTCGCTCCCTCTGCGAGGACTTCTCGGCGTTTCACTACGCGCGTCGGGAAGGCGCTGGGCGACAGGTCGCCTGGCTCGCCGAGCAGGCGCTCTCGGCCGCTGAACGACCGGTGTTCGCCTTCCTCAACGTGGGCGAGACCCACGTGCCCTACTGGCACGAGGGAGCAGCGTGGTCTCGCGACGACAACCCCTGCGTGCCCTTCGGTGACGCCAACCGTCGCGACGCCTGCGAAGCGCGTCAGCGCGCGTGCCTGGAGCACGTCGACCGAGCGATCGGGCCGATGCTCGATGCCTTCGAGGGAGCGACCGTGATGGTGATGGCCGACCACGGCGACTGCTGGGGCGAAGATGGCCTCTGGGAACACGGCGTGTGGCACCAGAAGGCGATGGAGGTTCCGCTCTGGCTACGCGTGCGGGGACGGGTCGTACGGGTTGATGCGGACGAACGCCGGGACGGCTGACGCCAGGACGGATCTGATTCTCGAAGGGGGAATGTTCATGGAAGAAGCACGCACGTATCCGCCGGGCGAGATCCCGGCCTCGTTGCTGGAGAGCTGGGAGCGCGTCCCGGAGGGCGTTCACGCGACGCTGTTCATGAGGCACTCCTACCGGCCCTCGATCCCGAAGGATGGACCCGACGTGGTCGATCTGACGGAGGAGGGCGTGCGCCTGGCGCGCGAGCTCGGCGCCTGCTTTCGGTCGCGCACCGCGGGGCGACTGCTCGCGAGCAAGGTGCCGCGCTGCGTGACCACGGCGCGTGCGTTCGCCGAGGGGGCCGGCTGGTCGGTGCAGCCGGTCGTCGACGAGCGCCTGCGCAACCCATGGACCGTCGACGAAGAAGGCAAGCAGCGCGCGCACGCCTACTGGAGCGCGCGTCCCCGGACGATCGACGCGCTCCGCTTCGCGATGGGCACGGGGATTCCCGGCTGGAGGCCTCTCGGCGAGGCCGTCGCGGTGATGGTCGACGCGATGATCGAGGCGCCCGTGCCCGGGGCGCTCGACGTGCTCGTGACGCACGACCTGATGGTCGGCGCCGTAGTCGAGTGGCTGCTGCGGCCCGGCCTTGAGAAGGTGCCGCGCTTCCTCGAAGGCGTGTTCGTGTGGAAGACGGAGCGCGGCATCGCGATCGCGTGGCGCGGCGAGACGCGGGAGCTGGCGTGGCCGGCGCGCTGAGCGAGGAGGCCGTGGCGCGCTGCGGCGAGGTGCTGCTCCGCGAGACGCTGGGGACGGGCTTCGAGGGGGAGGTCTTCCTCGCGGGCGGAGCGTTTCGCACCCTGCTGACGGGCGCGGCGCCGCGAGACCTCGACCTGTGGGTGCCCGACGATGCGACGCGCGCGGCCCTCATCGACTGGCTGACGTGTCGGGGGGCCGTGCTCGAGCGGGATCACCCGCCCTTCCAGTCGGCGTTTCGATGCGGTCGGCACCGGGTGGACGTGCCCTACGCCGTCGGCACGCCGCGTCTCGTCGACCGGCTCGCCCTCTTCGACCTCGGCCTGTCTGCGGTCGGAGTGACGTGGCGACGCGGGCGGGTCGTCGAGGCCGCGATCGACCCTTGCGCGGTGCGCTCCATCGAGGAGCGCGCGGTGCTGGTCCTGCGCCCTCTGCGAAACGTCTCGTATCTGCTCAACACCGTCGAGCGGGCGCATCGCTATGCGATCGAGCTTGGCTTCGAACTGCCCAGCGAAGAGGAGCAATTCCTGTGGGCAACTTACGAGTCGCTCTCTCGCGCGCGAAAGCAGAAGGTGCTGTCGAACTTCGCCTGGACCGATGGCTGCGACGAGCGGATCGTCGGCCGCGCGCGGCAGCTGATCGCAGAGGGGTAGCTCGGGCAAGCCATGGCCGTCGGTCTCCTCCGATCGAGAGACCTGGCATCACGGCGTGAGGGGCCACTTCAGCAGACCCTTCAGCACGACAGGCGCGTCGAGCGTCAGCGCCCGTTTGATGGCGTCGACCGCGACGCGGTCCAGGGAAGTGCTCGGCGAACGCCCGTGGGCGACATCGTTGCGAACGTCCACGAGGTTGAAAGTCCGACCGGACACGGATGGGATGTTCCGCGAGAGGGTCACGATCGGCGCGAGCCCTTCAAGAGCGGCGCGGCCGCGAGGCTTTTCGAAGTACGTGCGTTCGCTCAGCCTTCCTACCTGACCGATCATCTTGAGAAGTTTGGTGAGCGACAGCATCTCGTCAGGCTCGAAGAACCCCGCCCAGTCGGCCTTCCGCCGGAACACCCCTGGGTTGTCGCGGACGACGCTGCGAAAGGGCACCACGACTCGCTCGCGCAATTCACGCTCCAGCGCGATCGCGAGAAGATGTGCACTGCGCCCTAGATCATCAACGGCACCGTGGTAGGTCACGTCGGCTCGGACGAGGTCATTCTGCGATTCGGGATGGAGGTGCCGGAAGTCGTCACCAAGGATAAGGGACCATCTCTCCTTCGACTGTGCGCGCAGTTGGTCGTGCCAGCGCCACGGGTCGATTTCCACACCAGCGGAGATCGGACATGGGTCGTCACGAAGTGCGTCGCCAATCTCCGCGAACAGCGTCTCGAACTGCGTCCGCTCCGCGTCATCTCGAGGCAAGAGGAATGCCTCGGCGCGCAAATCCGTGGCCATCGCACGCACCCCGTCGAGCCACGCGCGAGCCATCGTTCGAACCCGCTCACTCTTCAAGTTCCTGATCAGGGAGACCCGTCGGCGCGCGGCCTGAGACAGGTACCAGAGCGCCTCGCCGTGCAGGCCCGCAGCGGAGCAGACCTTGGCGCGTTCGTGATCGAGCTTCGACGCCAACACCGCGTGGTCGAGCGCCGCCGAGAGCGACGCCACTTCGCCGAGCACCGCGTGCGCTTCGGCGATGCGTCCTCGCTTCCGCATGAACTCAGCACGCTTCACCGCGATGCGGATTCGAACCTTCCGGTCTCCAACCCGATCGGACGCAGCCCACGCCGCGTCGAGCGACTCTTCCGCTTCCACCGTCAGTCGCGCCACCCTCTCTGCACTGGCGCTGGGCTCCTGCTCGAGGCGCGCGATGGCCAACTCCCCACGATGCTTGAACGCACTGCAGCGGCGACGTTGGTCGTCGAGCCTGTCACCCCATTTCAGTTCGTCTGTGAATCGCCAGTCGGCTTCTTCCAGGTCGCCGCGCAGCAGCGCCGCCCGACCCGCCAGGGCGCGCGCGTTGGCGAGACGGCGGGGATCGTCGAACTGCTCCACCAGCTCCTCGTAGCGGGCGTAGCAGTCGTCGGCACTGGCTCGCTGGTCGAGCTCGTCGAGTAGCGCTCCGAGGTTGCCCAGAAGGCGAGCGCGCACCTCGACGAGCTCAGGTCCGACAGCCTCGCGGAGGGACGCGCGGAAGAGGTCGTACGCCTCGTCGTGGCGACCGAGATCGCGCAGGGTGGCGCCCAGGTGATTGCTCACGCTGAGCCGCAGCTTCGTGGCGCCCGCGCGACCCGCGAGCTCGATCGACTTACGCAAATGCCCCAGCGATCGGCCCAGCGCCTCCGCGCCTCCGCGACGGTAGTGACACAGACCGACGAAGCGGTGACAGAGCGCCTGGGTCCACGCATCGCTCCCCGGGGTGGTGAGCGCCAGCGCCCGCTCGTCGAACGCGAGCGCAGCATCCCAGTCCTGGCGCAGGTACGCATCGCGCCCCTGCGACAGGAGTTCCAGGATCTCGGTCGGGGACGTCGGTGTCACGGGATGCCGACGGTACTACGACCCCTCGACGCCCTGGCCCTCTTCGTCCTCGCGCTCCCGCGGGTGCTCACACAGGCGGCCACCGCGCTCGCGTCGGCTCTGGAAGCGTCGTCGCTCTCGACCTGACCTCCTGGCCGCACGGCCCACACCGTCCCGCCTGTCAGGACCACCGCCGCCCGCGCGTCCCTCGGGCATGAACCACCCCTCTGGCCTTGGGTCGTCCGACGACGAGCGCCTCTTCACCACGACCCAAGGGTACGAGCGCTTCCGCCAGCGGCTCGACCGAGCGCGCGCCGCCTACGACGCAGTCACCGCCAGCAACGGCGAGGCCGCAGAGGCCGGCGACAACTCCGTCTGGCACGACAACTTCGCCTACGAAGAGAACCAGCGGCAGATGCACCAGCTCGCCCGCCGCGTGCGCGACCTCACCGACGCCATGCGCCGCCTCCAGGTGATCGTCCCGCCGCCGTTGCCGTCGCGCGTGGGCCTCGGCAGCGCTTTGGCGGCGCCCAAGTCGTGACCCACTTGCGGCGCTCGGTCGTGACCCACCC
>CBIHPK010000068.1:0-37788 GCA_966211675.1 uncultured Myxococcaceae bacterium | reverse complement strand
CACCCGCACGCCCAACGCCACCGTGCGCGCCAAGGCCCAGGCGATGCGCCAGCCCGGCGCCGCCCGCCGCCGCGCGGTCTGATCCGCCCGCTCCCTCCCTCTCCTCTTCGCCCCCCCAACCAGCACCCCGCGACGAAGTCGCTCCCTCTCCGCGGCAAGCGGATCGGGGCGCCGTCGCGTCGTCCAGGGCTGTGAAGGGGGAGAGGGGAGGGAAGGCTGCGGGCGCCGAGCGACGCCCGCGTCAGCGAAGGATCACTGGCAGGAGAAGATGCCGGGCATCCCGGCGACCGCGGTGCACATCGGACCGCCGTTGCAGGTCACGTTGCAGGCGCCGCAGTTGGGGTTGCCATCGAGCGTGGTCTCGCAGCCGTTGGCGGCCATGCCGTCGCAGTCACCGAAGCCGGGGAGGCAGGTGAAGCCGCACGCGCTGCTGCTGCACGTGCTGGTCGCGTGGGCGCGCGCCGGGCAGACGTTGCCGCAGCCGCTGCAGTTGTTGGCGTCGCTGGCCGTGTTGACCTCGCAGCCGTCGGCCGCCATGCCGTTGCAGTTGGCGAAGGTGCCGATGCACGCGCCGATGGTGCAGACCGAGCTCACGCAGGGCGTGGCCGCGGCGTTGGCGCGCGCCGGGCAGACCGTTCCGCACGCGCCGCAGTTGCTGGCGTTGTTGGTGGTGTTGATCTCGCAGCCATCGGTGCGCTTGTCGCTGTTGCAGTCCGCGAAGCCGACGTTGCAGGTGCCGGTGCAGTTGCCGCCGGAGCAGGCGGCCGCGATGTTGGCGGACGAGCAGGCGCTCCCCGTGCAGCCGCCGCAGGTCGCGACGGAGGTGTTGATGTCCGTCTCGCAGCCGTTGAGCTGCAGGTTGCTGTCGCAGTTGGCGCGGCCCGCGGAGCAGGTGCCGTTGCACACGCTCCCGCCGCAGGTGCGGGACACGAGGCCCGTGCCCGAGCAGACGGTGCTGCACGAGCCGCAGGCGTCCGGGTCCGTCGCGAGGTTGCGGCACACGCTGGAGCAGTTGGTCTGACCCGATCCGCACGAGGTCACGCACACGCCCGCGGAGCAGAGCTGTCCCGCGCTGCACACGTTGCCGCAGGCGCCGCAGTTGCTGGTGTCGCTGTTGAGGTTGCGCTCGCAGCCGTTGGAGGCGGTGCCGTCGCAGTTGGCGAAGCCCGCGTTGCAGCTCGCGATGGTGCACATGCTCGCCGCGCAGCCCGCGGTCGCGTTGGCCAGCGAGCAGACGGTGTTGCACCCGCCGCAGTTGGTCGGGCTGGTGGTGGTGTTGGTCTCGCAGCCGTCGCTGAGGACGCCGTTGCAGTTGCCGAAGCCCGCGCTGCAGGTGATGCCGCAGAGCTGCGCGGTGCAGGTCGCGGTGCCGTTGGTGCCGACGCAGGCGCGGCCGCAGGCGCCGCAGTTGCTGACGGTGGTGGTGGCCACCTCGCAGCCGTTGCCCGGCGCCCCGTCGCAGTCCGCGGTGCCGGCCGAGCAGCTCACGCTGGAGGTGGTGCACACCGAGTTGGCGCACACGGCGATGCTGCCGATGGGCGGCGTCGGGCAGCGGTTGTTGCAGGCGCCGCAGTTGTTGATGTCGCCGGCGACGGTGTTGACCTCGCAGCCGTTGGAGTCGACGCCGTCGCAGTTGGCGAAGCCCGTCGCGCAGGTCCCGCGGGTGCAGCGGCCCGCCACGCAGCTCGCCGCCGCGTTGGCGAACTGGCAGCTGTTGCCGCACACGCCGCAGTTGGTGACGCTGGTCGAGGTGCTGGTCTCGCAGCCGTTGGCGTTGTTGCCGTCGCAGTTGCCGAAGCCCGAGTTGCAGGCCGCGAGGGTGCACGCCCCGGCGGCGCAGCCCGCCACGCCGTTGGCGCGGGTGCAGACGGTGCCGCAGGCGTTGCAGTTGTTGGCGTCGTTCTGGAGGTCGCGGCAGACGCCCGAGCAGTTGGTGGTGGGCGACGCGCAGGTCGAGGTGCAGGTGCCCGCGGAGCACACCGTCCCGGCGCCGCAGACGTTGCCGCAGGCGCCGCAGTTGGCGTTGTCCGTCTGGAGCGCGCGGCAGGTGCCGGTGCAGTTGGTCTGACCCGCCGGGCACACGCAGCTACGGCCCGAGCAGGAGGTGCCGCCGGTGCAGACCGCCCCGCACGCGCCGCAGTTGGTGTTGTCCGTGGCGAGGTCTCGGCAGGTGCCCGAGCAGTCGGTCTGCGCCGCCGAGCAGGTGGTGGTGCAGACGCCCGCGACGCAGGTCTGGCCGCCGCCGCAGACGCGCCCGCACACGCCGCAGTTGTTGTTGTCCGTCTGGAGCGCGCGGCAGGTGCCCGAGCACGCCGTCTGACCCGACGGGCACAGGCAGTTGCCCGCCGAGCAGGCCGTGCCGCCGGTGCAGGTGCGAGCGCAGGCGCCGCAGTTGGTGTTGTCCGTCTGCAGGTCGCGGCAGGTGCCCGAGCACACCATCTGCCCCGCGGAGCAGGTGGTGGTGCAGACGCCACCCTGGCAGCTCTGGCCGCCCGGGCAGACGCGACCGCACACCCCCGTGCCCATGGTGAGGGGGCCGCAGTTGTTGTTGTCCGTGAGCGGGTTCACGCAGGTGCCCGAGCAGTTGACCTGCGTCGCCGAGCACGAGGTGGTGCAGGTGCCCATCTGGCAGGTCTGGCCGCCGGGGCACACGCGCCCGCAGGCGCCGCAGTTGCCGTTGTCGCTGTTGAGGTTGATCTCGCAGCCGTTGGCCACCATGCCGTCGCAGTTGAAGAAGCCCGCGGCGCACGCGGCCACGGTGCACGCCCCGGCCGCGCACCCGGCGGTGCCGTTGATCACCGTGCACCCGCGATTGCAGCTGCCGCAGTGAGCGACCGTGGTGTTGGTGTTGGTCTCGCAGCCGTTGCTGAGGTTGCCGTCGCAGTTGCCGAGCCCCGCGCTGCAGGTGATGGAGCACACGCCGCCGTTGCACGCCGGCGTGCCGCCGGTGCTCGGGCAGCGGTTGCCGCAGCCGGTCACCGCCCCGCTGCCGCCGATGCCGCAGTTGTTGACGTCGTTGAGCGTCGTGGTCTCGCAGCCGTTGCCGTCGTTGCCGTCGCAGTTGCCGACGCCGACCGAGCACACGACCGTCGAGATCCGGCACGCGCCCGCGGTGCACACCGCGGAGGCGCCGGTGGGGGGCGTCGGGCAGCGCATGCCGCAGGTGCCGCAGTTGGTGATGTCACCCATGGCGGTGTTCACCTCGCAGCCGTTGGCGGGGTTGCCGTCGCAGTCGGCGAAGCCCGGGTTGCAGGCGCCTCGCATGCAGCGACCGGCCGCGCAGGTGGCCGCGGCGTTGGCGAAGCTGCAGCGGTTGCCGCACACGCCGCAGTTCATGGCGTCGGTGGCGGTGGCCGTCTCGCAGCCGTTGGTCGGGATGTTGTCGCAGTTGCCGAAGCCGTCGCGGCAGCTCGAGAGCACGCACGCGCTGCCCGTGCACCCGGAGACCGCGCCGGGCAGGTTGCACTGGTTGCCGCAGGTGCGGCAGTTGTTGGGATCGTTGGTGAGGTCGCGGCAGGTGTTGCCGCAGAGCACCTGGCCCGGCGGGCACTGGATCTGGCAGAACGCGACGCGCGCTCCGCCGTCGGGCCCGGGGCCCGCGTCGGTCACGCCGCCGTCGACGCCGCTCGCCGCGGTGCGCGTGCAGCGCTCGCCCGAGGTGGTCGCGCAGGCGGTGCCGCAGGCGCCGCAGTTCTGGTCGGTGGTGAGCGACACGCACTGGCCGTTGCAGACCGCGCGGTCGGGGCCGGAGCAGTCGACGCACATGTTGGCGAGGCAGGCCACGCCGGCGCCGGTGCACGAGCCCGCGAGGCCCGCGTCCATCGAGGTGCCGCCGTCACCCGTCGCGGCGCCCGCACAGCACGGCTGCCCGGGGGCGCCGCACGCGACGCAGGTGCCCGCGGAGCACGTCGTGCCCGAGGCGCGACAGATGGTGCGGGCGCCGTTGGGCGCCGTGGGCGCCGTGGGGCAGCACGCGGCTCCCATGGTCCCGCAGGGGCCGGCGTCGGGGAGCCGCACGTCCGTGGGGTTGTCGATGGCGCATGCCGTCAGCAGCACCGCGGTGAGCACGGCGAAACCAAATGAAATGGACCTCATCGCCGAGGACGATAACAGACCTCCCTGAATCCAGCGCAGCGTTTGGGGACGCGGCATCGTTGCCGTCATGTTCTGGTAGCCGGGACCGGATCTCCCGTATGGTCCCGGCCATGGTGAGGAACAGGAATCGATCAGGTTCGTGCGTGGCGACCGTCGCGTTGGCGGGCGCCCTGGCGGTGACCGGCGCGGGGCGATCGGCCCACGCGCAGGTCGCGGAACGCTTCTACATCGGCCTCGAAGGAGCGGCCGGAACGATGCTCTCGTCGCCCCAGAGCGACGAGTTCGGCCTCGGCCTCACCGGGCGCCTGCGCGTCGGGTTCCGGCCGGTGCGCGCGCTCGGCATCCACCTCGCCGTCGAGGGGTCGAGCTGGTCCCCGAAGGACCCGCTCACCCTGAGCGGCAACGCGTGGACCTTCGGCGGCGGCCTGCGCCTCACGCCCTTCTCCCTCGGTCACGGGGGAAGGCCCTTCCTCGACCTCGACGCGGGCGCCACGGTCACCGGCGACAACCCCGAGACGCGCACCCGCTTCGCGTTCGGCGTGGGCCTCGGCTGGCTCTTCCCGATCGGCTCGGTCTTCGCGCTGGGCCCGGAGGTCCGCTACGGGCACGTGCTCGGCACCACCGACGACAACAACGCCAACCGCGGCGACGCCATGTACTGGAACGCCGGCCTCGCCCTCGAGTTCCACTTCCCCGGCGAGCAGCCGCCCGCGCCGCCTCCTCCGCCGCCTCCTCCTCCGCCCGCGGACACGGACGGCGACGGCATCCTCGACCCCGACGACCGCTGCGTGAACGAGCCCGAGACACGCAACGACTACCAGGACACGGACGGCTGTCCCGACAACCCCGACACCGACGGCGACGGCATCCGCGACCCCGACGACCGCTGCATCAGCGATCCCGAGGACCGCGATCAGTACCTCGACGAGGACGGCTGTCCCGACCCCGACAACGACAGCGACGGCATCCCCGACACGGCCGACCGCTGCCCGATGCAGGCCGAGGTGATCAACCAGTTCGAGGACACCGACGGCTGCCCCGACGAGGCCCCCGCGGCCGCCGTGGTGACCGCCGAGGCGATCACCATCAACCAGTCGATCTTCTTCGACACCGACCGCGCGACCATCCAGGAGCGCTCGCACGCCATCCTCGACCAGGTCGTGGCCGCGCTCCGCGAGCACCCCGAGATCACGCGCATCCGCATCGAGGGCAACGCCGACGACACGGGCGACGCGCACCACAACCTCACGCTCTCGCGCGACCGCGCCCGCTCCGTGATGCGCTACCTGCAGGCCGCGGGCATCGCCGCGCGACGCATGACCGCGGTGGGCTACGGCTCGACGCGGCCCGCGATGCAGGGCGAGACCGACGAGGCCCACGCGCGCAACCGCCGCGTGGAGTTCGTCATCGTGTCGGGTGGAGCGAACGCCGCGACCCCGGCCCCGGCCCGGACGGGCGGGCGTCGTCGCCGGCGTCACTGACCTCGTCGCCGTCGACGGTGGTGTGGCGCTGGCGCTCGGACACGGCCCGGGTCGACACGCCCATCACCGTCAGCGGCTCGTCGGAGGTGGAGAAGGTCACGCGCTGGCCCAGCTCCACCGGCAGCGACAGCCGCGGACCGTCCACGTAGAGCCGACACTCCCGCATCTTGTTGAGGATCTCGAGGCGCTCGCCCGGGTGCACGAGCCCCCGCGAGAGGGCGTACGGCACGCCGTCGGGGGTGTACGGCTCGCGCACGACGTACTGCAGCAGCCGGGAGCGCAGCGAGAGCAGGCGCCCGCCGGCGCTGCGGATCGCCGCGGTCGAGCCCGCGCCGGTGGACACCCAGATGCCCGATGATTTCTGCTCCTCGAGCATGCCCCGAAACGACACCAGGTAGCGCGTGGTGTGCGCCGGGTGGGGGTTGGCGAAGAGCACGTCGTTGAGCACGCGGCGGTGCACCACCTCGCCGTCGACGCACACCTGCATGCGCGCCAGCTTCACCCGCGGCGCGGTGCCCTTCGCGATCGCCTCGATGTGCGGCAGCACCTCGCCCATGCGCGTGCCGCACAGGAACCCGACGGAGTCCTGCGGGGCGGAGTTGACCCCGAGCATGGGGGTGTCGCCGACGCCGTGGCTCGCCCAGAGCAGGGTGCCGTCGCCGCCGACGGTGACCACGAGGTCGTAGGAGTCGAAGGACTCCAGCCGGTCGCGGTAGCGCAGCGTGGACTTCGCGCCGACGGCCTCGAGGGCGCGCTGCACCTCCTCGACGGTGCGGTGGTGGTGCTCGTCGGCGCGCATCATCCGCGCGACGGTGACGTCGCCGCGGGCGAGGAGCTCCTTCACCCGGGGAACGCCCTGCTGGCGGATGTATCGGTCGTACGAGGTGCGCTTCGCGAACACCAGCACGCGGCGCAGGTCAGGCATCCATCAGCCTCCGCGCTCGAGCTCCGCCCGCAGCCGTCGCAGCGCCAGCTCGGTCTTGGCGTCCTCGATGGTGCCGTCCTCGGCGCGAGCGAGGCACTCCGAGAGCGGCCACCACGCGACCGTCGACCCCGCCTCCACGACCCCGTCGCCCTTCGCCTCGACCGCCGCCTGGTGGTCCGGCACCCGCACCTTCACCAGGTGGATCTTCTCCGCGCAGAGCCCCGGCGACAGGAACACCGGCGCGCCCAGCCGCGCGAACTCTCCCCGCGGCAGCGAGAACCCGGTCTCCTCCTCGGTCTCGCGGCGCGCGCACTCGAGCACGCCCTCCTCGCCTCGCTCGTCGGCCTCGATGAGCCCCGCGGGGAGCTCCCACAGCTCCAGGGCCTCGCGCGGGTCCGGCACCACGAGCTCGCGCCCTCTCCGGAGCAGCAGCGGCGGACGGAGCTGCGTGCGCACGCAGACCATCGGGTCGCGGGGCGCCTCGGCCCGCGCGGACCACATCAGCACGACCACGGCATCGAGCGCGGCGCGGTCGACCGCGTCGTAGCGGAACACCTCGCTGGCGGTGCCATCGGCGAAGCGGGTGCGCAGCCTGAGCCGGCGCACCTTGAGGAAGCCCTTGTCACTGGGCGTCTGCGCGGAGAGGTCCTCGACGATCTCGATATCCACAGGCATGGCGCGCCAGCATACACACTCTCAGGGGAACATCCCCGCCCCGCGCAGCCCTTCCCCCTCGTCCTCGCCGAGCAGGAGGTTCATGCACTGGATGGCCTGCCCCGAGGCGCCCTTCACCAGGTTGTCGATGGCCCCCATCGCCACGACGCGTCCGGCTCGCGCGTCGACGGCGTAGCCCACCATCGCCCGGTTGGAGCCGCGCACCCAGAGGGTGTCCGGCAGCACGCCCGGGTCGAGCACCGCGACGGAGGGCGACCCGGCGAAGTAGCGCCTCGCCTCGGCCACCATGGCCTCGACGGTGACGCCCTCGCGGGCGAGGTCGGCGTACTGCGTCGAGAGGATGCCGCGGGTCATCGGGGCCAGCGTCGGGGTGAAGGTCACCGTCGGCGCGGCGCCGATCACGTCGCCGAGCACCTGCTCGATCTCCGGCGTGTGCCGGTGCGTCCCGGCGACCTTGTAGTTGCGCGCCCCTTCGGCGGTCTCCGGCAGGTGCGTGCTCGGCGAGGGCGTGCGCCCCGCGCCGGAGACGCCCGACAGCGCGTGGACGACGATGCGCTCCGGGCGCACCATCCCCGCGGCGAGCAGCGGCAGCAGCGGCAGCGTGCTCGCGGTGGGGTAGCAGCCGGGCACCGCCACGAGGCGCGTCGAGCGGATCTTCTCGCGGTGCAGCTCGGGCAGACCGTACACGGCCTCGGCGAGCCGCGCGGGGGCGGCGTGCTCGGCGCCGTACCAGGTCTGGTAGACGCTCGCGTCGCGCAGGCGGAAGTCGGCGGAGAGGTCGAGCACGCGCAGGCCGCGGGCGAGCAGGGCCTCGACGCAGGCGATGGAGGCGCCGTGGGGGAGCGCGCAGAAGGCCACGTCGGCGCGGCGAGCGGCGTCGTCGGCGTCGAAGGGCTCGATGGGGAGGTCGCAGAGCCCGGTGAGCGCGGGCAGCACGGTGGAGACGCGCGGGGTGAGCTTCTCCCGGGCGTAGAGGGCGGTGACGGTGACCGATCGGTGCTGGAGCAGCAGGCGGAGAAGCTCCGCGCCGGTGTAGCCCGTGGCGCCGACGATCGCGACGCGCGCGCGAGGACGTTCCATCGATGGACCTCCGTAGGGGATGTGCAGGGAGAAAGAGGAGACGGGGAGGCGAAGGGAGAGGCGGGAGCGACTAGCGCTTGGAGTACTGGAAGCGCTTGCGGGCGCCGGGCTGACCGTACTTCTTGCGCTCCTTCTTGCGGGCGTCGCGGGTCAGGAGACCGGCGCGCTTGAGGGGCGTGCGGCGCTCGGCGTCGACCGAGGTGAGCGCGCGGGCGATGCCGAAGCGGACCGCGTCGGCCTGGGCGGCGAGGCCACCACCGGCCACGTTGGCCTCGATGTCGTAGCGGCCCATGGCCTCGACGATCTCGAAGGGCTGCAGGATGAGCAGCTGCGAGGCCTGGCGCGGGAAGTACTGGTCGTACGGCCGGCGGTTGACGAGGATGTTGCCCGAGCCGGGCCGGAGGATGACGCGGGCGACGGCGGTCTTGCGCTTGCCCGTGGAGAAGTGGCGGTCGGCGGTCTGCATCGTAGGTGCCTTCGGTAGGATCAGAACTGGAGGGGGAGGGCCACGGGCTGCTGCGCGGCGTGCGGGTGCTCGGAGCCGGCGTAGACCTTGAGCTTCAGGCCCTGGGCCCGGCCGAGGCTGTTGTGCGGGAGCATGCCCTTCACGGCCTTCTCCACGGGGAACTCCGGCTTGTGCTTGAGCATGTCGCCGACCGCGCGCTTGCGCAGGCCGCCGATGGTGCCGGAGTAGTTGTAATAGAACTTCTTGGTCAGCTTGGAGCCGGTCAGGGCGACCTTCTCGGCGTTGATCACGATCACGAAGTCACCAGTGTCGATGTTCGTGGTGAACGTCGGGCGGTGCTTGCCGCGAAGGACCCGGGCGATGTCGCTCGCGAGGCGCCCGAGGGGGCGATCGGTCGCGTCGACGATGTACCAGGAGCGTTCGGCATTGGCGGGAGCGGTGTACGTGTCCATCGGGAGGATTTCGACCTGGGCTGGAGTTCTATGGAAAAACGAATCATCGACAACCCTGGTGGGGGTGTCGGGGGGCGGGAGACTACTGATCCCCGGGAGCATGTCAAGACGTCCTCCGACGGTGTCCCGAGCACGGTCTCGATGACACTTCCGTCCGCATTGCTTGCCGTCGTCGCCGGGGCGTTGGTATGACGCCCCAAGGTCCGATGGATTGGAAGGTCTCTGTCGTCAAGCGCGCGATCGACGTGGTGGGTGCCTCCACCGCGCTCTGCGTCACTGCGCCCCTCTACCCGGTGATCGCCGCGGCGCTCTACCTCGACAACCCGGGTCCCATCTTCTACTCGCAGGAGCGCGTGGGCCGCACGCACCCGACGGCGCCGTGGGAGAACTCCCGGGCGCTGCCGACCTTCCGCATGTGGAAGTTCCGCTCGATGCGCATCGACTCGGAGAAGGACGGTCGCGCCAAGCTCGCGAGCACCGACGACGATCGGATTACCCGGGTGGGTAAGTTTCTCCGCAAGACGCGGCTCGACGAGATCCCGCAGTTCTGGAACGTCCTCTGCGGCGACATGTCCATCGTCGGCCCGCGCCCCGAGCGCCCGGAGCTGGTGCGCACCCTCTGCGCGGCCATCCCGATGTTCGAGGAGCGCACCCGCATGGTGCGACCGGGCATCACCGGGCTCGCGCAGATCTCCCTCGACTACCTCGGGCGCATGCCCGAAGACTCCGCCATCGCGACGCTGAAGAGCACCCTGCTCAACCCCTTCAAGCTCGAGGAGCTCGAAGGGTCCGTCGCCGACGACATGCGCACCAAGCTCCTCTACGACCTCGCCTACGCGGCCCGCCTCGAGGACTTCTGGGGCTTCCTCAAGACCGATCTGGAGATCATGCTCCGCACGCCCGCCGTGATGCTGGGCGCTCGCGGCCGTTGACGTTGTAGTGCCGCCGCAAGAGGTTTGACGCGGGGCAAGCTGCACACGTAGGGTTACTGTTTCGAAACGAGGCGACGCGTCAACGATGGCCGATCAGTCTTCCCGAAAGCCGCCAGCGCGGTTTCCGACGATGAACGCGCCGCCCAACCGTGGCGGTCCGGCACCGGTGCGCGACGAGCTGGCAGGGTACTTCTCCGAACACGGCCCGGCGCCCGCGGGGCCGCTTCAGCTCACCGACGCCGCGGCGGCGCCGCGCGACGCCGACGCGTCGACCATCTTCCAGGGCGGAGACCCCTACGCCGCGCCGCCGGGTGGGTTTCCGACCAACCCCGGCGGCTGGCAGCCCGTCGGGGAGCGCGACTCCTCCGAGGCGATGACCCTCAACGCCGACCAGATGCGCTCGCACCTCCCTCCGATGGACACCTACGGCGAGGCGCGCACCCAGTACGGCCCTCAGGCGGGCATGGGCGACTACGGCTACGGCGGGCACGACTACCCCGTCGACGGCTCCGTGGTCGACCCCAACGAGCCCGCGCCCGAGTACGGGATGGTGCCCTTCGGCGAGGGGGGCAACCGCGAGACGGTCCCCTCCTGGAGCCCGCCCAGCTACTCGATGCTCCGCGTCAACCCCGCCGAGCACATCGACAACTTCTCGCAAGACCTCGTGCTGCTGTCGCACCCTGACGGCTTCGCGGCGGCGCAGTTTCGCACCCTCCGCTATCGCCTCGAGCAGGAGCCCGACCTGCAGGTGATCGTCGTGACCTCCGCCCGCGACGGCGAGGGCAAGAGCGTCACCGCGGCCAACCTCGCGCTCGCCCTCGCGGAGGGCGGCCGCATCCAGGTGCTGCTCATCGACGCCTCGCTGCGCAACCCCGAGCAGCACAAGCTCTTCGGCGTCAACGGCGACCTCGGCCTCACCAGCGTGCTCGCGGCGCGGCAGAACGACCCGTCGCTCCCGGTCGACGTCATCCGCATCACGTCGAGCCTCAACCTCATGCCCGCGGGCCCCGCCGTCGCGAGCGCCCACGCCGCCCTCTCCTCCGAGGCCGCGGCGGTGCTGATGGGCCAGCTGCGCCGGGAGTTCCGCTACATCATCGTCGACTCCTCGGCGGTGTTCGGCACGGCGGAGACGCTCGCCTGGCACGGGCTCATCGACAAGTACATCGTCGCCGCGCGCGCCGGCCGCACCACCACCGAAGACCTCACCGCCACCGTCGAGCGCCTCCAGCGGGAGCGCATCGTGGGCGTCACCTTCCTCGGCCCGAAGATCAAGCGGCGCTGAGCCCCTGCGAAGGCCCGCGCGGCCTCCTCAGCGGCCGAAGATCTTCGCCAGCAACCCTCCGCCCGTCGGCGTCTCGACGCCCGCGGCCCCGCTGCGATGGCGGGCCGCGGCGGCGCGCAGCTCGCGCACGGCGTCCATGTTCGTGGAGTTGATCTTGTAGGCCCGGTAGTAGTGCTCGAGCGCGCGCGCGGCGTCGCCTCGACGGGCGTGCGCCCGGCCCGCGAGCACGTGCATCTGATCGCTCTCGGGGCTCAGCTTGAGCCCGCGGTTCACCCAGCCGAGCGCCTCGATGCAGGGGCCGTGCGGGTCCTTCGCGAAGAGGGCGGTGACCAGGATCACGATGGCCTCGGGCAGGTCGGCCCGCAGCATCAGCGCCTCGCGCGCGGCCTTGCCCGCCTCGTCGATCGCGCCGCATCGCAGGCAGACCTCCGCGGTGTGCAGCTTCGTGAGGGCGTCTGCCTGCGCGGCCCGCCCTCGACGGACGTTGGGCGTGCCGGCGCCCTGCATGATCTCGGTGAGGTGGCGCCGCCTCGCGGCCTCGTCGGACAGCGCCGCCTGCGCCTCGTCGAGCAGCGCGTGGATCTGCTGGTGCACCTCCCGCAGCGCGAGGGCGCTCTCGGGCGCAGCCTCCGGGCGCCACGGCGCGACCCGCTCCGTGTAGGCCGCGCGGACGTCCTGCGTGTGCAGGCTCGCGTCGAGCCCCAGCATCTGGAAGTACGTCTCGTCCTGCATCGCGGCGAGGCGGGCCTCGGCCGTGGCCATCCTCGCCCGGACGTCGATCGGCGCGGGCCTCGGGGGGATCACCCGCGGGGGCGACTGCGGCTGCACCGGAGCCCGGACCCCGAGGTCTCGCACGATCGGCAGGTTGCTCGACGAGACCCTCCGCGGGGCCTCCGGGGGTCGCTGCTGGAGCACCGGCTGGACGCCCGAGGCCGAGCGCGGCGGCGCTTCGGTGGCCAGCTCCGCCAGCCCGGTGATCAGCAGCAGCGCCACGAGCGAGCGCACGCACGCCGGCGAGCAGCCCGTGCTCTCCAGCGCCGCGAAGGTCGCAGGCCCGGCCTGGAGCCGCTCGATCGCCGAGCGCTCGGCGCCCTCGAAGCCGAAGGCCGCGAGCTCGGTGCTGGGCTTCAAGCGCAGCGTCTGCGCGCCGAGCTTCGTCACCGCCGCGGTCACCGCGCCGTGCTCGGGGTACGCCCGGACGCCCGGCCAGAGGAGCGGGAGCAGGTCCTCCGGGCGCCGCTCGCCGCCGAAGCCCTCGAGGAGGTCGCACCCGCGGAAGAACTCCATGCGCCCCTTCTCCAGCGCGAAGACCCTCATGGCCTTGCGCTGGAGCTGCGCCCTGAGCGCCTTCGCCAGCGCCTCCTCCCCGCAGGCTCCCATCGCCAGCAGGATCTCTCCCTGCAGCCCCTCTCGCGCCGCCAGCCGGGCGAGCGACTCGTCGAACTGCTCGCCCGTGATGGCGCCGTGCTCGCGCAGCAGGCAGCCGAGCGTGTCGAGCGGCTGCGGCTGACGGATCTGAGTGAGCGCGCCGCCCTCGAAGGTCAGCAGCGTCTCGCCCGCGGAGACCCCCGCGTGGCACTCGCCGTGGAGCGAGAGCGTCCCGCTGAGCGCGCGCTGTCGCAGGGACCAGAGCACCGAGGCGACCGACGTGGTTCCCAGGTCACCGGTGATGCTTGGCGAGGGGCGGGGCTTCATCGCAACGGACTATGGCCCTCGAGCGCTCGCAACGGTCCTCGCCATGAGGGCCATTCGACGGCGGGACCCCATTTTGGAAGGCAAATGTGGGAGCCCGTGCCCCGGGCCCGCACGCTGTGCTCCTGCGTGCGCAGGTACGCTCACCTGAGGGCGACGGCGGCGTCAGACCAGCAGGTCGCGCGCTCGCTCGCCCTTCGGCGAGGTGAGCGTCTGACCCAGCGCGAGGATCTCGATCAGCACCGCGCGGTAGACGCTCGCGACCGCGTCGAGGTCGACCTCCGGGGCGTCGCCGTCCTCGTCGGGCTCGAGCGCCGCCTCCAGCTGAGCGCGCACGAAGGCCACCAGGTGCGGCTGGCCGATGGCCACCAGGTCGTCGCTCTCCAGCACCTCGTCGGCGTCGCCCCGGCGGAGCTCTTCGTCCCACTCGAAGGTCGCCTGCACCGTGGCCAGCAAGACGTCGTCGACGCGCCGCACGCGCGGGCCGAAGGCGTGGCCGAAGGCGCGGTGCACCATGATGGCCAGGAAGTATCCCAGCGCCTGCGCGGTGTCGTCGCGCACCGGCTCGACGAGCCCGCGGAGCCAGTGGCCCAGCGCGGGCTGCGAGCGCTCGAGCGCCCCGAAGGCGTCCATCACCTGCAGCTCGAGGTCGTCGTCGTCGGAGACCTCCGCCTCCGCCGCGGCGACCGCCTCGGGCGGGACCATCGCCCAGCCCGCGATGGGGCGGATCGCAGCGCGCGCGGGCCACACGGCGTCCTATCCCTCTTCCTCTTCGAAGAAGATGCGGTCGAGGGCGGTCATGGAGATGGCCAGCGCGCAGCGCTCGCACAGCGGCGGCTCTTCGCGCAGCACCTCGTCGCCCCGGAGGAACAACAACATCCCGCGACCCGCGGGTTCGCCCTCGATCTCCGCGTCACAGGCGTGGCAGGTCAGGGGCAGCTCAGGCAGAAGCGTCACCTCGCGATGATACACCCCGGGGGCCGCCGCGTCGCGCCGACTATGTCTGGGCCGCGAGCCGGGCGAGCTCCGCGAGGGTCACGGCGTGCAGCCACGGCGGCGCCACGACGAGGCCGTCGTCGAGCCCGAGGTGCGACGTGTCGTAGACGATGTCGCGCCCGAGCGAGTCGGTGACCACCGCGCCGGCGCCGCGGGCGATGGCCTCCGGCGCGCAGCCGTCCCAGAGCTTCGGGCCGCGGCCGAAGTGCGCGTAGAGGTCGCACTCGCCGGTGGCGACGGCGGCCACCTTGAGGCCGACGCTCCCGCGCACGCGCATGTCCGTGACGCCGAGCGCCGCGGCGAGCGCCGTGACGCGGGGGTGCGGGTGCGAGCGCGAGCCGATCATCCGGGCCGAGGTCACCGGGGTCACCGGGCGCACGGCGAGCTCGGTGCGCGCGCCCGACGGGTCGATGGACCACGCGCCCTCGCCGGGGACGCCGACGAGCGCGACGCCGGAGACCGGGCTCACCACCACGCCGAGCGCGGCGCGGCCCTGCACCGCGAGGCCCACCATCACGCAGAACTCCCCGTTGCGCTGGACGAAGTCCTTGGTCCCGTCGAGCGGGTCGATGAACCAGCAGCGGCCTCCGCGCGCGGCGGCCTCGGCGGACTCGCCGGCGTCGCTCTCCTCGGCGCAGATGCCGTCGTCGGGGAAGGCCCCGCGCAGCGCCGCGACGATCATCGCGTTGGCCTCGCGGTCGGCGGTGGTGACCGGGTCGTCGTGACCCTTCCAGGCGACCTCGACGCCGCTGGCGTAGAGGGCGCGCACCCGGTCTGCCGCGGCCCGGGCGGCGGTCAGGGCGAGCTCGATCTCTCGGGTGAAAGACATTGGGTCCGGGGAACGTATCACGGTCGGCGACCGGGTTTTCCGGGCGAAGGCCTTCTGGTGTAGAAGCGCACCAGGGCGCCGCCGCGATCGACCCGCGCGGGTCTCATCATCAGAGGAGTGCAGCAAATGAAGTACAGGGTTCTCTCGTCGTGTGTCGCCGTCGCGCTGGGCGCGTGGGCCCTCTCGGGCTGCGTGGTCCGTGGCCAAGGGGGACTCGGGGTCACGTCCACGGTCAACGTTCCGCCGCCGCCGCGGGTGGACACCACCGCGACGATCAGCGCCAACGTCTCGGTCCCGACGGGCGTGACGGTGATCCAGCAGCAGTGCGTGCAGGGCTCGGCCGAGCAGTGCAACGGCCTCGACGACAACTGCAACGGCGTCATCGACGAGGGCTGCGGCTACCAGACCGGCAACATCCAGGTCACCGCGGCGTGGAACTCCCCGTCGGACATCGACCTCCACGTCCTCGACCCGATGGGCGAGGAGATCTACTACGCCCACCGCAACAGCGCCTCCGGCGGCATCCTCGACCGCGACGCCAACGCCGCCTGCAGCGTGGCGCCCCCCACCGTCGAGAACGTCTACTGGGGCACGCAGCCGCCCCCCGGCACCTACCGCATCCGCCTCGTGGCCTACGACATGTGCCGCTCGTCCGCGACCCCGGTGACCCTCTCCATCGCCGTCGGCGGCCGCATCGTCGGCGCGTACAGCTTCACGTTCACCTACGACCGCCAGGAGTTCGTGCTGCCCTTCTCCATCTGACGGCCGCGCTCAGGGCCACACCGGGCGCCAGCGCGCCGGGTCCAGCCGAAGCGCCTTGCCCTCCTCGTCCGCCTCCGCGATCCCCTCCTCCTCCAGCGCGATCAGCGTCCCTCTCGCGACGTCCCGCAGCCTCGCGCCCGAGGCCCGCTTCGCCACGCGGTCGAGCTCCACCACCCGCAGGTCGCCGCGCGCCCCGGTGATGGGCCCGCACCACCAGGCCTCGGTCTTCCCCTTGGTCACCGCGGGCTGCGACACCATCCGCATCGGCGTCTCCGCCGGCATCGCGCCGCGCAGCGTGCGGCCGTCGCGGCGCAGCACCAGGTACGACCAGGTCAGCCCCTCCCAGCGCAGCCCCGCGGCCTTCGCCACGCCCTGGAGCCAGGGCGGGAGCGCCACGTCCGCGAGGTCCTCGTGGCACCAGTCGCGCGTGGTGCGCAGCATCGGGCACTCCAGCGCGTGCAGGCACGGGGCGAAGACCGTCGCGCCCTCCGCCAGCATGATCGAGCGGGCGACGTGCAGCGCCCGGCTCTCGGCCCTCGACCCGGGCTCGATCACCACCAGCGCTCCGTCGTCCGCCACGCGGCGCATCGCCTCGCGGAGGAAGGCCGCGATGGCCGCCCCGCGCGCCGCCTCGTCGCCGTGAGCGCGAGTGAACTCCACCGCCGTGAGCCCGGCCAGTACCAGGTCATGTAAGCCGAGCTCGTCGCCCCAGCCGGGCTTCGAGAGGTCGCAGACCGCGGTGTTCGCCGCGGGCGTGGTCGAGGGCAGCAGCCCCGCCGCGCGGGCCCCGTCGGCGACGCGGCGCAGGATGGCGAGCGCCGCCGGGTCGTGGTCGACCGCGGTGACCGAGGCGACCCTCGCCGCGGGGGGGAGCGCTCGCAGGGCGCCGAGGCTGGTGGCTCCGACGCCGGCGCCCAGGTCGAGCACCCGCAGCGGGCGGTCGGGCAGCGCCCCGGCCCAGGCGAGCTCGCCCACGGCGCGAGCGACCTTCAGCACGTCGCGCGGAAACCAGAACATCGTCCGCGCGGCCAGGCCGTCGGCGGGCGCGATGGCGACGTCCTCGCCCAGGTAGCGCCGGGACTGTCGCGCCACCATCACCGCGAGCGCCTCCGGGGGGACGGTGCGGCCGAGGGCGCGCTCGAGCACCGCGATCCACTCCGGCTCGACGGGCTTCAGCCATGGGTTCATGAGGGCTCTCCGGTCGCGCGTCGGCGCCGATGAAGCGTTGGTTCGGAGGAGGGGTGGGTGCTAGGGTCCGCGGCGATCATGCGGTGGCTCTCGGTGCTTTCCATCTTTGCCTTCGGCTGCCTCGCGGTGACCGTCGGCCTGGCCTTCGGGTACGCGCCGGTGGCGCAGCTCTCGGCGGGGGGTCTCACGCAGAAGATCTTCTACATCCACGTGCCGAGCGCGTACGTCATGTACATCGGCGTGACCGCCTGCGTGGCGGGCTCGGTGGGCTATCTGCTGCAGCGCTCGCCCGGCTGGGACGCGCTCGCGCAGGCCGGCGCCGAGCTGGGGGTGCTCTTCGCGGGCATCGTGCTGGTGACCGGTCCGCTCTGGGCGCGCAAGGCCTGGGGGACCTACTGGACCTGGGACCCGCGGCTCACCACCACCCTGCTCGGGGCGCTGATCTTCGTCGCGTACCTCGTGCTGCGCGGCGGCGCCGGGACGGGCGAGGCGGAGAAGCGCTTCTCCGCGGCGCTCGCGGTGATGGGCGCGTGCGTGATGCCGGTGATCCATTTCAGCGTGCAGCTCTGGCGGGGGCAGCACCCCACGGTGATCACCTCGCGGGGCGGCGGGCTCGCGCCGCAGATGGCGCACACGCTCACGCTGAGCTTCCTGGCCTTCACGCTGCTGGCGGCGGTGCTGCTCACGCTGCGTTCGAGGGTGGTGCTGCAGCGGGCGAAGCTGGAGGAGCTGCGCACCGACGCGGTCTCCCGCGGACTGTTCGACGGAGAGGTGGCGTAGTGATGGGCGCGCGAGTGGTGAGCAAGGGCGTATGGGTGGGGCTTCTGGTGGTGGCGCTGTCGGCGGCCGCGGGCGCTCAGCCCTCGCCGTCGGGGGACGCCGCGGGGCAGCGGTCGATGGCCTTCGAGCCGGGGCTCGGGGAGGCCTCGCAGGAGCGGGTCCCGGGCGGGCGGCTGGTGGCGCTGGCCTATGGCTTCGCGCTGCTGGCGATCGGCGGGTACGTGGCCTTCATCGCGCGCAACGCGGCGAAGCTGGAGCAGGACGTCCGCGCGCTGGAGGACGCGCTGGCGCGGCGCCCGGAGGGAGACGACGCGCGGTGATGCCGACCCCCGAGCATGTGGTGTTCATCCCGGGCGTGCTGCTGCTCGGGGTGTTCATCGGCTACACGATGGGCTCGAGGGCCGTGCGCGACGAGGTGCGCCGGCAGCGGGAGCGGGAGAAGCGGTAGCGCAGGGGGGGATTGGGAGAGGGGAGTAGGAGCCGCGCGGCGGATCAGGCCATCGCGCGGCGGCCGGTGCGCTGCTCGGCGAAGAGCTTGATGGCGCTCTCGATGGAGTTCTCCAGCGAGTCGACCATCAGGTTGTGCAGCGTGAGGCTCGGGCCCTTGAGGGCCTCGTAGTACCGCTGCCGCTCGGTCGAGTGGATGATCGCCGGGGGGTAGCCCGCGCGGAGCAGCACCAGGTTCATCCCGAGGCGCGCCAGCTTGCCGGTGTGCTTGGTGAACGGGAAGATCTGCATCAGCTTGAAGTGCAGCTTGGACGCCGTGCGCAGGGAGTTGGCCTTGCGGGTCTCCGGGTCTTGCAGCCAGTCGTCGAGCTTCTTCATCTCGCCGGCGATCTTGTCGGGGACGGAGATGTCGTGGAAGTAGAGCCGGTGCACCGGCGTCTCCTTGCGCCAGGTGCCGTCGCGCACCTCCGGGTCGTCGGGAGAGAGCGTCCCCTGGAGGCGCTTGAGCAGCTCCACCGTGATGGGGTGCTTCTTCTTGTTGGCCGCGAACTCACGGGCGAGGTCGATGGCGGCCTTGTGCGCCCGGATCTCGTCGTAGGTCGGGATGAGCGACACGTCGGACACCACGTCGCGGTCGATGGCGCTCTTCAGCTCGTGGAAGGAGAGCACCGTGCCTTCGAGCGCCGTGTCGTGGAAGATCCACGACATGTCCAGGCGCTCCTGGAACTGGGCGAGGACGGACTCGTCCTGCGCGGCCAGGTGGTCTTCCAGGACCTTCAGTTTTTCTTCGAGGTTTGCGCGGGTCGCCATGACACATCCTGCGTAGATGGCCCTAAAAGCCCCTAATGGGCAGGCGCGATGATGCAGAACGCGCATCCATGGCGCAAGCGCAACATCTTGGCGTGCCAGTAGGGGCTTTCGGCCGTGGAGCCCGACGGCTCGGTCGCGGGGAGGGCCCAAATGACCGAAGGCCGTCTCGCGGTGAAGCGAAGCGGCCTTCGGTGCCTTTGTGGAGATGAAGGGAGTCGAACCCTCGGCCTCTAGAGTGCGATTCTAGCGCTCTCCCAACTGAGCTACATCCCCGTTTCAGGGAGGCGTAATAAACTCGATCAGCCCGGGGGTGTCAAGCAGGACTTCGAGAAAATATCAAAGCACCACCCCGGGGAGGGTCTTACCAGCGAGCCCGCGGGCGGCTATGTCCCAGGGACAGTGTGCTAGCTTGCCGCGCACTGAGAGGTGCTGAATGTCCGTGGATTTCTACGATCTCAATGAGCTGCTGACCGAAGAAGAGCGGATGGTCCGCGACACCGTGCGGGCCTTCGTCGACGCGAAGATCCTGCCGACGATCTCCCACCACTACGAGGCGGGTACCTTCCCGACGGAGCTGATCCCGGAGTTCGGGCGGCTCGGCCTGCTGGGCTCCAACCTCCACGGCTACGGCTGCCCGGGCATGGGCGACATCGCCTACGGCATCGTGGCGCAGGAGCTGGAGCGCGGCGACTCGGGCATCCGCTCCTTCTGCTCGGTGCAGAGCTCGCTGGTGATGTGGCCGATCTACACCTACGGCACCGAGGAGCATAGGAACACCTGGCTCCCGAGGCTCGCCACCGGCGAGGCCGTGGGCTGCTTCGGGCTCACGGAGCCGGACTTCGGGTCGAACCCCGGCGGGATGATCACCCGCGCCGAGCGCACCGCCACGGGCTTCGTGCTCAACGGCACCAAGCGCTGGATCACCAACGGCAACCTCGCGGACGTCGCCATCATCTGGGCCAAGCTCGACGGGGTCATCCGCGGCTTCGTGGTGGACACGAAGACCCCCGGCTTCACGGCGCAGAAGATCGAGCGGAAGTTCTCGCTGCGGGCCTCGGTCACCAGCGAGCTCATCCTCGAGGACGTGCACGTCCCCGAGTCGGCGATCTTCCCGGACATCAAGGGCCTGAAGGGTCCGCTCGGGTGCCTCACGCAGGCGCGCTACGGCATCGCCTGGGGCGCCATCGGCGCGGCCGAGGCGTGCTTCGACTGCGCGGTCGACTACGCCAAGAACCGGGTGCAGTTCTCCCGGCCCATCGCGGGCTACCAGCTGGTGCAGGCGAAGTTCGCCGACATGCTGACGGAGATCACCAAGGCCAAGCTGGTCGCGTGGCGGCTGGGCAAGCTCAAGGAGGCCAAGAAGATGACCCCGGGGCAGGTGTCGCTCGCCAAGCGCAACAACGTGCACATGGCCCTGGAGGCCGCGCGCAAGTGCCGCGACATCCTCGGCGGCAACGGGATCACCTACGAGTACCCCATCGCGCGGCACCTGATGAACCTGGAGACGGTCATCACCTACGAGGGCACGCACGACATCCACACGCTGGTGCTGGGCCAGGAAGTGACCGGAATCCCCGCCTACGACGCCGGTCCGGTGCCCACCCGGGGCTGAGCATTCTCCGCACCGGGCATCGACCCGCCGCGCGCGCCGTGGTAGGGCGCCGCCCTCAATGCATCCCCAAGACAAGATCCGCAATGTCGCGATCGTGGCGCACGTCGACCACGGCAAGACCACCCTCGTCGACTTCATGCTCCGCCAGTCGGGCGTCTTCCGCGCCAACGAGGAGATGGTCGACCGCGTCATGGACTCCAACGACCAGGAGCGTGAGCGCGGCATCACCATTCTCGCCAAGAACACCTCGGTGCGCTGGGGCGAGTACAAGATCAACATCATCGACACCCCCGGACACTCGGACTTCGGCGGCGAGGTCGAGCGCACGCTCATGATGGCCGACGCGGCCCTGCTCCTCGTCGACGCCGCCGAGGGGCCCCTCCCGCAGACCCGCTTCGTGCTGCGCAAGGCCCTCGCGCGCGGCTTCCCGGTGGTGCTGGTGATCAACAAGATCGACCGCCAGGACGCGCGCCCCGAGGAGGTTCTCTCGGAGGTGTTCGACCTGTTCTGCGACCTCGAGGCCTCGGACGTGCAGGCCGACTTCGCGACCCTGTACGCCATCGGCAAGCTCGGCATCGCCCGGTACAACCTGTCGGACACCAACACCGACCTCGCGCCGCTGATGAACACCATCGTCAAGCGCGTCCCGGCCCCGACCGGCGACCCGAAGGCGCCGCTGCAGATCATCGTGACGAGCCTCGACCACGACGACTACGTGGGCCGCATCGCCATCGGGCGCGTGGTGCAGGGCACCGTGCGCGAGGGCGACAGGGTCTCGGTCATCGGCGCGGACAAGACCACCGAGGCGAAGATCGCGGTGCTCTACAACTACGAGGGCCTCGCGCGGAAGCGCACCCCCGACGCGGGCGCCGGCGAGAACATCGCCATCGCGGGCATCGAGGAGGTCACCATCGGCGACACCCTCACCGACCCGCAGCACCAGAACGTGCTCCCGCGCATCCACGTCGAGGAGCCCACCATCAAGATGCGCTTCGGCGTGAACACCTCGCCCTTCGCCGGCAAGGACGGGGGCAAGTACCTCACGTCGCGGCAGATCCGCGAGAGGCTCCACCGCGAGGCCCGGAAGAACCCGGCCGTGCGCGTCGAGGACACGGAGAGCGCGGACCAGTTCCTGGTGTACGGGCGCGGCGAGCTGGCGCTGGCGGTGCTCGTCGAGACGATGCGCCGCGACCTCTACGAGCTGTCGCTGGGCAACCCCGAGGTGGTCACCAAGGAGATCGACGGCAAGCTGCACGAGCCGCTCGAGCTGGTGGTCTGCGACGTGCCCGACGCCTACGTGGGCGTGGTCACGCAGCGCCTCGGCGAGCGCAAGGGCATCATGGTCAACATGGGCAACCCCGGGAAGGGCCGCGCGCGCGTGGAGTTCGAGGTGCCCTCGCGGGCGCTCATCGGGTTCCGGTCGGAGTTCCTGACGTCGACGCGCGGGACGGGGCTGCTCAACACCGAGTTCAAGGGCTGGAAGGAGTGGGCGGGGCCGATGATGCGCCGGACCAACGGGGCGATGGTCTCCGACCGCGCGGGCACGTGCACCCCCTACGCGCTCTTCCACCTGCAGCCGCGCGGCGAGTTCTTCGTCGGCGTGGGCGCGCCCGTCTACGAGGGCATGATCGTCGGGGAGCACAACCGCCCCAACGACGCCGACGTGAACATCATCCGCGAGAAGAAGCTCACCAGCGTCCGCACGGCCGGCAAGGACGAGAACGTCGCCCTCTACCCGCCGCGCGTGCTCACCGTCGAGACCGCCATGGAGTGGATCGACCGCGACGAGCTCGTCGAGGTCACTCCGCTCAACGTGCGCGTGCGCAAGGCCGTGCTGTCCGCGTCGTTCCGCCCCGCCCGCCGCGAAAACGCGGAGTAAGACCCCCATCGCAGTTTCACCTGCGCAGGTGAAGTGATTCACCCGCGCAGGTGAAATCCATCGCCGCCGCTCACGGCGGGATCGACTCGCAGCGCCCGGTGGCCGTCGCGCACACCAGCGGCTCGCAGCAGTCGGCGTCCGTGCGGCACGCGCCGCAGGCGCCGCCCACGCAGGCCTGGCTCGTGCGGCACGACCCGCAGCGCCGGCACGCCGTCGGCGTCGGCTCGTCGGGGCAGTCGTCGCCCGCCCGCAGGATCGAACGGTCGTAGTGCACGTCGAGGTCGCCGCCGGTGATGATGTCCCGCGCGAAGAGCGAGCCGTGGAGGTTCATGTAGCCCGCGATGGTGACCGCCGCGCGCGGGGCGTAGACGTTGCCCACGAAGCGCGACGCGCCCAGCAGCGTGAACCCGCGGTCGCCGCCGATGTAGATGCGAACGCCCGACGGACGGCTCGTGCCGCCCATGCGGAGGTAGCCCGCGCCCAGGACCGATCCGGCGATGAACACGTCGAGCTCGCCGCGCGGGCCGAGCTGCACGTCGAAGAAGCCGCCGAGGTCGAAGTCGCCGCCGATGAAGAGGGCCGTGCGCCCCTCCACGCGCAGCTCGACGCTGCCGAGGCCCGCCACGCGCTCGGCGTAGAAGCGCCCGCACGGCAGCGTGGTGACCTGACGGCCGATCACGGCGTTGAAGCGCGTCGGGTCGAAGGCCGCGTCGGCGTTGTCGTTGTGCCCCTGGGCCTCGCGCACCGCCGCGGCCGCGTCGAAGATCTCGCTCGCTCCGCACGCGCACGGCGGGTCGACGGTGACCGTCCCGGTGGAGCGCCGCCCGTCGACGCGGATCACCCCGAGCGCGAGCGCGCCGCTCTGGTGCAGCAGGTCGCCGCGCACGTGCATCGGGCCGAGGGCGGTGATGTTGCTCCGGATGCGGGAGTTGCGCGCGACGTCGAGGGTGCCGACGACCTCCAGCGGTCCGCCGAGGTTGAAGTCGCCGTCGAGGTTGTGCGCGCCGACGAGGCGCAGCGGCGCGATGCCCGCCATGGAGAGCGTGTCGCCGATCTGGCTGTAGCCCACGATGGAGTAGTTGCCGTTGACCCCGACCGCTCCGCCGCGCTCGCGGCCCATCATCATCCCGCGCGAGGAGTCGTAGGAGTCGGTGCGCAGGAAGCCCGCGAGCCCGAGGTTGTTGCAGCTGCAGAGCGAGTAGCGGAAGACCGTCTCCGCGAGCCGGCCCGCGCAGCGAGTCGCCCCAGGGGCCCCGACGGTCACCGGCGGACCGGCCCCCTCGCAGAACATCGCGCGGCTCACCTCCGGCGCGTCGGGCCCGGCGTCCGTCGGCTCCGGGAGGTCGGCCGGGGGCAGGTCGAGGGCGGTCACGTCGAGGGCGGGCCGCGGGGCGTCCAGGCGCGCGGGGCCCGTGTCCGGGGGCGCGCGGCCGGCGTCGGCGTCCACCACGAGGGTCTCCTCCGCGGCGCAGCCCAGCGCGAGGAGCCCGATCGACAAATGGACGATGGAGCGAACCTTGAGAAAGGTCATGAGGGCCCTCTGCCGCCAACCCGGCAAGGAGAGACGCTACACCCCAACGGAGCGCCTGTGGCGCTACCCTCCGGCGCCGTGATGGATCTGCAAGACGAGCTCTCGCGCCTCTCGCGCGCGTGGACCGCCGAGCGCGACGCCGCCCGCGTGCGCTACGCCGAGGAGCGCACCAACACCACCCTCGCGGAGCGCGTCGAGGCCCGCATCGCCCTGCGCGGCCTCACCTTGGAGGAGGCGCTGCCCGCGCCCGGAGAGCGGCTGCTGCTCTGGTTTCGCCCCGAGCGAGGCACCAACCTGCGAGACCTGCGGCTGGGTCCGGGCGACCCGGTGCTGCTCTGGCGGGTGCAGCCCGACGAGCCCGCGGCGGTGCACGGCGTGCTCGCGCGGCGAAGCCCCGACCGCGTCGGCGTGATGATCTCCGACGACTCGCGGGAGGACCTCTGGGACGCCGGGTGGAGGCTCGATCGCGAGGCGCCGGAGGTGACCTTCGCGCGGGGCCGCGACGCGCTCCGGGCCGCCGCCGCGGAGCCGCCGGGGAGCGTCGACTGGCAGCACCTCAACGTGCTCTTCGGGGTGAGCCCGCCGCCGCACAACCAGGGGCCCGTGCCGGTGGAGGAGTGGTTCGACGAGAGCCTGGAGGACGACCAGCGCGACGCCGTGCGACGGGCCCTGGGGCGGGACCTCGCGCTGGTGCTCGGTCCGCCGGGGACGGGGAAGACCCGCACGCTGGCGGAGCTGGTGCGGCAGGCGGTGGCGAGGGGCGAGCGGGTGCTGGTGACCGCCGCGAGCCACACCGCGGTGGACAACCTCGCCGAGCGCCTCGTGCGCGCCGGGGTGAAGCTGGTGCGCATCGGGCACCCCGCGAGGGTGTCGCCGGAGATGGAGGAGCACACGCTCGACTCCCTGCTGGAGCGCAGCGACGCGGCGGACCTCGCTCGGGGGTGGATCCGCGAGGCCGAGGCGCTGCGGCAGAAGCTGCGGCAGCGGGAGCGGCGCAAGGCCACGACCTGGGCGGAGCGGCGCGAGGTGATGGGCGAGGTCAACGGGTTCTACGCCAGCGCCAAGCGAGCGACGCGCGACGCGCAGCGGGGCATCCTCGACGGGGCCTCGGTGATCGCGGTGACCGCGGCGGGCTCGGAGTCGTGGCAGATCGCCGGGCAGCGCTTCGACCGCGTGGTGCTCGACGAGGCCACGCAGGCGCCCGACCCGATCGCGCTCGTGGCCCTGCAGCAGGGGCCCACGGTGGTGATGGCGGGCGATCCGCACCAGCTCCCGCCGACGGTGATCGGCGAGGAGGCCGAGGCCCTGGGGCTGAGCGAGACCTTCTTCGAGCGCCTCGCGGCGGGGCCCCACGCGGCGGAGCTGGTGACGCTGCTGCGGGTGCAGCACCGGATGCACGAGGCGCTGATGGCCTACCCCAACGCTGCCACCTACGGGGGCGAGCTGCGGGCCGCGCCAGAGGTCGCGACGGCCCTGCTGACGGAGGTGCCGGGCGTGCGGGAGGACCCGTCGAGGGCAGGTCCCTTCGTGCTGCTGGACGCGGTGGGACGAGGGTGGGAGGAGGAGCGCGAGGGGGAGGACCCGAGCACGCGCAACCCCGGCAACGCCGAGCGCATGGCGGCGGAGGTGCGGCGGCTGGTGTCGCGGGGCGTGGCGCCCGAGGACATCGGGGTGATCACGCCCTACCAGGCGCAGGTGAGGTTGATCCGCGACGGGCTGGTCGACCTGCTCGACCGGGGCCTGGAGGTGAGCTCCGTGGACGGCTTCCAAGGGAGGGAGAAGCTGGTGATCCTGGTGGACCTGGTGCGCAGCAACGACGAGGGGGAGATCGGGTTCCTGAGGGACGTGCGGCGGATGAACGTGGCGCTGACCCGGGCGAAGCGCTGGCTGATGGTGCTGGGCGACGGCGCCCTGATGGCGAGGCACCGGTACTACAAGGGCCTGCTGGAGCACGCGGAGAGCACCGGCGCGTGGCTGAGCGCCTGGGCCGACGAGGGCGAAGCGCTGGAGGGATGATCGGTCGCCGCATCAACGTGCGATCGACCGGAGGTCGCGGCGATCGGTAGCATCACACCATGAGGCGGGTGTGCATCGCGGTGGGGGCGCTGTGTTGGTCGGGCTGCGCGGTCGAAGCGACGCCTTCGCCGGAGCCGTCGAGGGGGGCGGTCGCGGAGGTCGACCTCGGGTCCGTGGTGCGCCGCGCCCGAAGGGCCTTCCATCGCCGGGGCAACGAGCTCGTCGCCGACCTCGGGGGAGTGGTCGTTCGCGCGGTGGACGACGCCGTCGCGGTGACCCCGCTGCTGCGAGGCGACGACCCGGCGATGCTCGCCGAGCTGACCTTTCGCACCGAGCGAGCGGGCCTCGGGGCGGTCGCTCCCTCACCCTTGGCGGTCGACGCCGAGGGCTGCGTCGCAAGGCCCGTGGGCGAGGCCGTCGAGCGCTGGTGCGGCGCGGAGGACGGCGTCGAGCAGTCGTGGCGCTTCGATCGACGACCCGGCGGGGCGGGCGAGCTCGAGGTGAGGGTGAGCGTCGACGCCGAGCGGGTCGCGGAGACCACCACGGGGCTCCACCTGAGGGAGCGCGGCGGAGGGAGGCTCCTGCGCTATGGGCACGGCGTCTGGGTGGGGGCCGACGGGCGGCGCGTCGCGGTCCCCGCGCGCTGGGTCGACGGGACCGTGGTGCTGCGGGTGCCTGCGCAGGTGGTGGCCTCGACGGCCTACCCCGCGGTGCTCGACCCGGTGCTCTCCCCGGAGCGGGACGTCGATGCGCCGGTCGCGGGAGGCGCGGGCACCGAGCAGGGGGGCGCGGCCTCGGCCTTCGACGGCGAGAACTTCCTGGTGGTGTGGACCGACCGCCGCCCGTCCCGCGGCGGCATGGGCGTCTGGGGCGCGAGGGTGTCGCCTGCGGGCGCGGTGCTCGACCCGGTGGGCCGTGAGCTCACCACGCTCCAGCCGAGGGTGGGCAACCTGCGCCTCGCGTGGGACGGCGCGCAGTACCTCCTCGCGTGGAGCGACAACCGCGACGACGTCTACGCCGGGGACGCCTTCGTGGCGCGGATCGCCCGCGACGGCACCTGCCTCGACCCGGACGGCGTGCTCGCCGCGAGGGCGCTCAACATCCAATCGCCGGTGGCGGTGACCGCCTCTCCCACGCAGCGCTCGCTCGTGTACTTCGATCAGCGCGGCAGCAACCAGATCTTCGCCACGCGCCTCGACGCGGCGGGACGGGCGCTCGACCCGGCGGGCGTCGCGGTGTCGACCTCGGGCAACGTCTACGACGCCAGCGCGGCCTCGAACGGCGCCGTCACCCTGGTCACCTGGCGGCAGACCACCGGCACCCGCAACCGAGCGCACATCGCCCTGCTGGACGGCGCGACGCCTCGCTTCGATCGCGAGCTCACCACCGCCTCGGACAGCATGACCTCGCCTCGGGTGGCCTTCGACGGGACCAACTTCGTCGTCGCGTGGGTCGACGGCCGCGCCGGGGGGATCACCGGCCGCGTGTATGCCGCGAGGGTGAGCACCGCGGGCGTGGTGCTCGACGCGAGCGGCGTCGCGGTGTCCGACCCGATGGTGCACGTGAGCCTCGAGCTCGCCTGCGCGGCGGGGCGGTGCACCGCGGTGACCACCAGCGCCACGAGCGGTCCGTATGCGCCGTGGTCGTGGTCCTTCGGGTCGTCGCCCATCGCCCCCCCGGCGACCGGGACGCGCCTCTCGCCGGACTCGCTCAACCCGACGGCGCTCGTCGCGGGAGGGGGCACCACGCTGGCGCTCTTCGAGGGGTCCTCGCCGGGGTGGCTGTCGGACGTTCGAGCGCTGCGGCTCGGCGCGGCGGGGGCCCCGGTGGAGGCCGCTCCCTTCACGGTGTCGACCGCGGCCAACATGCAGTGGCGCCCCGCGGTGGCCTCCTCGGGCTCGGCGCACCTGGTGGTGTGGGAGGACTACCGCCGCGCGACCGGAAGCGTGGTGCGCGGGGCGCGCGTGACCTCCTCGGGCGCGGTGCTCGACCCGATGGGGATCGCGCTCTCCACGGGCGCGTCGCCCGCGGTGTCGCCCTCGGTGGACTGGGACGGCGAGCGGTGGTTCGTGACGTGGGCGAGCGCGGGCCGCGTCGAGGGCGTGCGCGTGGGCGCCGACGGCGTGACGCAGGGCGCGCCGACGACGGTGGCGACGGTCGGGGGCTTCCTCGAGGAGGCGCCGAGGGTGGCGGCGTCGGCCTCGCAGCACCTGGTGGTGTGGTCCTCGCGGCCGCCGAAGAGGCCCAGGGTGATCGAGGCGCAGCGGGTGGGCTTCGACGGGATGACCGCCGGTGGGGTGATCGCCGTGTCGCCGCCGGGCGCGTCGGTCTCCACGCCGGTGGTGGCCTCGGACGGGAGCGCCTTCGTCGTGGCGTGGAGCACCGGAGACATCGTCGCCACGAGGGTGTCGCCCGCGGGGGCGGTGCTCGACCCGACGGGGATCACCGTGAGCGCAGCGGCCGGAGCGCAGCGGGAGCCCGCGGTGGCGTGGCACGGCGGGGCCTGGTCGCTGGCGTGGACCGACGGGCGCGCGACCCCGGCGACGGAGCTATGGGGGGCGCGGCTGTCGCCAGCGGGGGCGGTGACGCTGTCCGAGCGGCGCATCGGAACGGGCGCGGCCAACGCCTCGTCGCCCGCGCTCGCGGCGCGAGGCGATACGCTGGTCGCGGCGTGGGTGAGCGCGGCCACGGGGGCGATGGACGTCCGCGCGGGGCGCCTGGGCGTGGACCTGGCGGCGTCCGACGACGCGGGGGTGTTCGCCGTCGCCGACGGGCTGCGAGAGGAGCGGGCCCCGGCGGTGTCCATCGACGACCGCGGCTGCGCGCTCTACGCCTACGAGCGCTTCGACCCGGCGCAGCCCTACGGCATCGATCGCGTTCGACTGAGGGTGGAGTGCTACACGCCGCCCGTCGACGCAGGAGCGCCCGAGGACGTGGTCGACGCGACGGTCGCCGTGGATGTCCCGGTGATGGTCGATGTCCCGGTGATCACGGACGTCGGCGCGAGCCTCGACGTGCCCGCGGCGAACCCTGACGTGCCCACGGCGAACCCCGACGTGCCCGCGGTGACGGACGCGGGCGCTCCCTCGGATGTCGTGGGCGACACCGGTCCGAAGGACAGCAAGCCGGTGTGCTCGTGCGGGGTGGTGGGCGCTGGCGGGGGCGGTCAGGCCGCGACGGGGTGGCTCCTCGCCGCGGCGCTCGGGTCGGTGCGTCGGCGTCGGCGGATCGCCCGCTGACGCGACCGTCTCAGCGGACGAGGAGCTGGACGTAGCGGGTCTTGCTGGCGGCGCTGGAGGGGTAGATCTCCGTCGTCCAGTAGAGCCCGTTGGCGTTGCAGGGCCAGACGTTCGCGGTGCAGGCCACGAAGTTCAGCGAGGCGCGGTTGAGCATGCCGTTGTCGTAGGTGGTCCAGTCACCGGCGCAGGCCACGCAGTTGCCCACGCCGAAGACCCACCAGGAGGGCCCCGAGGTGAAGTTCAGGAAGCTGTTCTCGTTGGTGCCGTTGGTGGCGCAGCCGTTGATCGGCCCGCCGCCGTTGATGTCGAGGCCGCGCACGGTGAACCCCAGGCCGCGGCGCTGCACGTCCGTGAGGTTGCTGGAGACGAAGTCCGCGCCGGAGCGGATCCAGCTGGTCGCGCACATGGTCGACACCCGGCTGGCCACGTAGGCCGCGAAGCCGGTGCCCGGCATCATCGCGCGGAACCCGAAGTGGTACTCGTCCGTGAGCACCAGCAGGTCGCGCGCAGCCACGGTGGCGTAGGCGGGGCTCTTGAAGTCGTCCGTCGCGCGCGCCGCCAGCGTCCCGAAGGTCGTGGCGTCGGTGAAGACCGTGTCGGTGTTCCAGCGGCGGGTGTCCGTGGGCGAGGAGTTGTAGACCGTCCCGGTGAGGGTCCAGCCGCCGCCGTCGGTGGTCATGTCGCAGTACGCGTCGAAGGCCGCCGCCCCCACGCCCGGACCGTCCGGGTCGAGGCTGTACACCCCGCTCGTCAGCGCCGGAAACCTCGCATGGATCGCCGCGCAGCTCGCCAGCGGCCCGCACGCCCCGGCCACGCAGGCGGTGGCCCCGGTGCACGCCCTCGCGCAGGCCCCGCAGTTGGCGTCGCTGGTGCGCGTGTCGACCTCGCAGCCGTTGGGGCTCATCCCGTCGCAGTCCGCGAAGCCCGCGTTGCACGAGGCCACGGTGCACCCTCCGGCCGCGCACGCCGCCGTGGCGTTGGGGAGGCTGCACACCCGGCCGCAGGCCCCGCAGTGCGTGGCCGTCGTGCGGGTGTCGGTCTCGCAGCCGTTGGCGGCCATCGCGTCGCAGTCGCCGAAGCCCGCGTTGCAGGCGCCGAGCACGCACGCGCTGGCCGCGCAGCTCGCCGCGGCGTTGGCGAAGGAGCACAGCCTCCCGCAGCCGCCGCAGTGGGCGGCGCTCACGCGGGTGTCGACCTCGCAGCCGTTGGCGGCCATCCCGTCGCAGTCCGCGAAGCCCGTGGCGCAGGAGGCGACGGTGCAGAGCGAGCCCGCGCAGGCCGCCGTGGCGTTGGCGAGGTTGCAGGTGCGCCCGCAGCCGCCGCAGTGGGTGGTGCTGGTGCGGGTGTCGACCTCGCAGCCGTTGGCGGCGACCCCGTCGCACTCCGCGAAGCCCGCGGTGCAGGTGAGGGCGCACGCCCCGCTCGCGCACGCGGGGACGGCGTTGGGAGCGCCGGCGCAGGCGGTCCCGCAGGCGCCGCAGTGGGTGACGTTGGTGCGGGTGTCGGTCTCGCAGCCGTTGGGCGCGTTGCCGTCGCAGTCGCCGAAGCCCGCGTTGCAGGTCGCGACGCCGCAGGTCCCGGCGACGCAGGCCGCGGTCGCGTTGGCGAGCGAGCAGGCGCCGCCGCAGCGGCCGCAGTGGGCGACGCTCACCCGGGTGTCGACCTCGCAGCCGTTGTCGGCCACGCCGTCGCAGTTCTCGAAGCCCGCCATGCAGGTGAAGCCGCAGGCCCCGGCGGTGCAGGTGCTCACGGCGTTGGCGCGCGCCGGGCAGGCGGCGTTGCAGGCGCCGCAGTGGGCGAGGTCGCTCTGGGTGTTGGCCTCGCAGCCGTCGCTGGCGGTGGCGTTGCAGTCCGCGTAGGGGGCGGTGCAGGTGCCCACCGCGCAGCTCCCGTTGAGGCAGGCGGCGGCGGCGTTGGGGACCACGCAGCGGCGGTCGCAGGCGCCGCACGCGGCGGTGTTGGCCTGCGTGTCGACGCACGCGCCGGAGCAGCAGGTCTGCGCCGAGGGGCAGGCGCGGGTGGCGCTGCAGCCGGTGACGCACACGTTGCCGACGCAGAGGTTGCCCGGGGGACAGTGCTCGTCGACCAGGCAGTCGACGCAGGCGCGGGTGGTGGTGTCGCAGCGGCGGGAGGAGGTCCCGGCGTCGGTGGCGGTGGAGCAGGCCTCGTCGGAGCGGCAGCCGGTCGCGCAGGTGTGGCTCCCGGCCACGCAGTACTGGCCCGTCGGGCAGGTGTCGGCGGTGGCGACGCACTGCACGCAGGCGCCGGTGGCGGTGTCGCAGACGGCCCCCGCGGGGTTGCCCGCGCAGGAGGCGTTGTCGGTGCAGCGGAAGGGCACATCGACCGGGACGTCGGCGCTGTCGGCCGGCACATCGGCCGGGACATCGACCGGGACATCGAAGCCGACATCGAGGCTCGGGACGTCGGCGTCGAGGTCGAGGCGGTCGCTCATGGCGACGTCCGGGGCGCTGCCGTCGACGGGGCCTCCGACGACGGAGCTGCCGGTCGAGCAGGCGGCGGTCGCGAGGAGCGCGAGCGCGAAGGAAGGGCTGAGGTGGCGCATGGTCGGCGACGCTATCACCGACGGTAGGCTCCAGGGTTTGACAGCGGTCACGGCGTCCGCGAAGAGTGCCGACGCGACGGTGGCTGACCAGGCGACAACCCGGGCCCTCAACGACCGATGGGACCTCCTCGAGCCCATCGGAGACGGCGCCATGGGCGAGGTCTGGCGAGGGCGTCACCGGGTGCTCGGCCACGAGGCGGCCATCAAGCTGATGAAGCCGATGGCGGCGAGGGACGAGAACCTCGTGGCCCGCTTCGTCCGAGAGGCGCGCATCGCGGCGCAGCTGCGGCACCGGCACATCGCGAGGGTCGAGGACTTCGGCACCACCCCCGACGGCAGGCCCTTCCTGGTGATGGAGCTGCTCAAGGGCGAGTCGCTGGAGGAGCGGCTGCAGGCGCACGGGAAGGTCGATCCGTACCTGGCGCTCACGGTGGCGAGGCACGTGGGCGCGGCCTGCGACGCGGCGCACGCGGTGGGCATCGTGCACCGCGACCTGAAGCCGTCGAACTGCTTCCTGGTGACCGAGGACGGCGTCCCGGTGGTGAAGGTCATCGACTTCGGCGTGGCGCGCTGGGCCGACGGGCTGAAGCTGACGCAGCACGACGGCGACAAGGGTCCGATGCTGCTCGGGACGCCGTCGTACATGGCCCCGGAGCAGATCAACGGCGACGCCGACATCGACGGCCGGGCGGACCTCTGGTCGCTCGCGGCGATGCTCTACGAGCTGCTCACCGGGAGGCTGCCCTTCGAGGCGTCCAACCTGCCGGCGCTGTTCTTCGCGGTCACCACGGGCACCGCGCCGCCGCCGTCGAAGTACGCGCCCTCGCTGGGTCCAGGGGTCGACGCGTGGGCGGTGAGGGCCTTCGCGCGCGACCGCGAGGGGAGGTTCCCTACGGGCAACGCGCTCGCCGAGGGGCTGGCGGAGGCGATGGCGTCCATGTCGCTGGGGCGCGCCTCGATGCCCGCCACGAGAGAGACCCCGATGGTCAGCGCCCCCACGGAGCGGGCCTTCCCGGCGGTCACCGCGCCGGAGCTGTCGCGGCCGTCCTACGCGGGCGCCGAGGCGCGATCGACCTTCGACGCGGTCGCTCGACCGGAGCCCTCGCTCTCCATCGCGCCGACGCCCAAGCACCGGGCGACGCTGGTGGTGGCCCTCACCGCGGGCCTGGTCGTCGGCCTCGGGCTCACCGCGTGGCTGACGCAGCGCGAACCCGAGCCGCGAGCCGTACAGAGCGCTCCCGCCGTCGTACAGGGCGCTCCCGCCGTCGTACAGGGCGCTCCAACAGGCATGCAGGGCACCCCCGCAGTCGTACAGGGCGCTCCCACAGGTGTGCAGGGCGCTCCAACAGGTGTGCAGGCTGCGCCGGTGCGAGTGCAGGCGACTCCGCCAGTCTTGCAGGCGGCGCCCCGTCCGGTGGTCGCGGCGACCCGTCCTCCTCGCGTGATCGCCCCGCGGGCCCCGGAGCCTGCTCCGGTGGTGCTCAACGCCCCGACGATCTCCCCACCGCCCCGGCAGACGCCGCGGGCCTACAACCCGGAAGAGCCATGATCCGTCTGTCTGGAGTCCGCGCCATGTGTCTCGGTGCGGCGATCGCGCTGGGCGTCGGGATCTCTCCTTCGTCGGCGGACGCCCAGGTGGCGATGGACGGGCGCTCGCTCTTCCAGCAGGGGAGAGGCCTCTACGACGCCCAGCGCTGGGAGGAGGCGCTCGGTCTCTTCCGCCAGTCGATGACGGCGCTGCCCTCGCCCAACACGCGGCTGTACATCGGGCGCTGCCTTCGGGCGCTCGGGCGCTACGGCGAGGCGTGGCAGGAGCTGTCTCGCGCGGCCACCGAGGCCAACGCGCGCAGGGCGCAGGAGCCGCGCTTCACGCCGACGGCGGAGGCCGCCCTGGCCGAGTCGATGGCGCTCACGGACCGCATCGCCTACGTGGTGGTGGAGGTTCCGGACGCGCCCGCGGGGACGACGGTGACGCTCAACGGGCGGGTGCTCTCCAACGACGAGTTCAACACGCTGCTGGCGGTGGACGGCAACACCGCGGCGGTGGAGGCGCTGGCGCCGGGGGTGGTTCCGTACCGGGGGACGAGCCAGGTCACGGCGGGGCACCAGGCGCGCTTCGTGGTGCGCTTCGGGGCGCCCAACTCCCCGGTGTCGGCGTCCGAGTCGCAGCCCATGGTCACCCTGGTGCAGTCGGGGATGAACCGCCCGACGCTGGTCTCCACCGACGGCGGATGGAGCCCGTGGCGCACGGTGGGCCTCACGGCGCTGGGCGTCGGCGTGGCGCTGGGCATCGGCGGGGTGATCACCGGGGTGATGGCGCAGAGCAACGAGAGCACGCTGATCGAGCAGTGCGGCGGCGGGTGCGGCGCGCGCATCACGGCCGAGCAGCGGGCGCTCGTGAGCGACGGCAACACCCTGGTGACGGCCACCAACGCGCTCTGGATCTCCGGTGGCGTGCTCGCCGCGGCGGGGCTGGTGACCTTCCTGGTGTCCGGGGGGAGGAGCGACGAGGTGTTCACCCCGACGCTGGCCGTGGGCTTCGGGACGGTGGGCGTTCGCGGGCGGTTCTGAGGGGGCGAAACCCGCGGACGCGGGTTGGATCCCATTCGCTCAGGCCCGGGGTACGGCGTTCGGCCTCCGCATCGTCGTGCAGCGCCTGACCCCAGGCCTGAGCGGGAATGCGTCGAACGGAAAGGGGGCCAACCCGCTGCCGCGCACCCAACACCCCGCCCCTACCGCGGGCACGGACGCGAGCGCGCCGCCGCGAGGCTCTGGTCGACGTAGGCCCGCACTCGCTCCAACCATTCGTCGCCCAGCGCGGCCTCGCTCAGCTGCATCGCGCCGAGCAGCACGCGCGTCCCGTCGGGCGCCCGACCGAGGCGCAGTCGATACGCGGGCTGGTACTCCATCCCCGGCACCACGCACTCGTCGCCGCTGCACTGCACGCCGTCGCTGTCCGCGGCCTGCTGCACCGCCTCCCGCAGGCGCGAGCGCAGGGCGGCGTCGCGAGCCGCCGCGGCGCCACACAGCCGGCGGCTCGACCGGCGCACCCCGGATCGCCCGCTGGGCGGCGCCTCCAGGTAGGTCACGAAGACCACGCCGTGCGCCGGGTCGATGTGCGCCGCGAGGTCGACGCTGCCGCTCGCGAGGCCGCGCACGAGCTCGGCATCGGGCGATGGGGCCTCGGGGACATCGACCGCCGCGGGGACATCGACCGCCGCGGGGACATCGACGGCGACGGGGACATCGACGGCGACGGGAGGGACCACCGCGGCCTCGACGGGAGGGCCCTGGTGCTGACGGCGGCCGCACGACGGGAGCAGCGCCAGCAGGAGGAGCGCGGGACGCAGGGGGTTCATCGTGGGCGCCACTCTAACCCTGCAGGAGCAGCGCCGCGCGGGGTGAGGGAAGCGTTGACGCTCTCGACGGCGGGGCGATAGCGTCGGCGCTCCACCGGGCGGAAGGCGAGGACTGCGATGAGCCGTAGGCGATGGACGATCGGGGCGGCGGTGCTCGGGGCGGCGTGCGCGCTGCCGGTCGGGGCGGCGGCGCAGGTGCCGTCGACGATGATCCACCAGGGGAGGCTGCTCGACCGCGCGGGCGCGCCGGTGAGCGGGTCGCAGTCGGTGACCTACCGGATCTACGACGCCGCCACCGGGGGCACCGCGGTGTGGACCGAGGCGCTCACCGTGACGCTCGACGAGGGCTACTTCTCCACGCAGCTCGGCGCGACGACGCCGCTGACGCCGACGGTGTTCGCGGGGCGCGCCCGCTACCTCGGGGTGACCGTCGGGACCGACGCGGAGATGACGCCGAGGGAGCCGATCGGGAGCGTTCCGTACGCGCTGGTGGCGGGCAACGCGGTGGGGGACATCACGCCGTCGAGCATCACGGTGAACGGCACCACGGTGGTCGACGCGATGGGCCGATGGACGGGGCCGGGGATGGGCACGCCGGGTCCGATGGGACCTGCGGGGCCTGCGGGTCCGACGGGTCCGATGGGACCTGCGGGTCCGGCGGGTCCGATGGGGCCTGCGGGTCCGATGGGGCCCGCGGGGGCGATCGGTCCGGCGGGTCCGCGTGGCCCGGCGCCGGCGTTGTTCAGCGCGACGCAGACCACCTCCGTCTCGGCGCGCTCCGCGCTCTGGCAGGACGTCCCCGGCACCACGGTGATGGTCGACGTCCCGGCGGCGGGCACGGCGGACCTCGAGGCCTACGGCTCGGTCACCGGCTCTGGTGGTTCGGCGGGATACACCCACTGCGGCTTCCGCTTCGTCATCGGCTCGGTGGCCTACGGCAACGGCACCTGGGGCGACGTCCTCATCGGCGTGGCGCGCTCGGGCACCGGCACCGGCGGGTGGTGGGAGCAGTGGTCCATGCGCAGGCAGGTGTCGCTCGCGCCGGGCGCCTACGCCGTCAGGCTGCAGATCACCGGCTGGGACGGCTCGGACGTGGGCTGCCTGCTCGACGGCGAGGACTACAGCCGCGCGCGACTCAACGTCACCGTGCGCTGACCCGGACTCCCCTTCCTCAGCGGATCTTCTCGAACAGGTACTCCAGCCCGTTCACCTTGATCTCGTGGACGATGGCCAGCATCCGACCGAGCTCCCCCTTGGGGAAGCCCTGGCGGGCCATCCACACCACGTAGGGTTCAGGGAGCTCGACGAGGAGCATCCCCTGGTGCCTGCCGTAGGGCATCCGGGTGCGGGCCAGCTTCAGCAGGTACGCCTGATCTCGTGTGAGGGGTGCGTCGTCGGACATCGCTCGGCGGTCATCCTCCCGCGGCGGGGGCGGGGCGCGCAATGATCCGTCGACGCGCACGGGGCTCCGCCGAGAGCGGGGACGGCGGTATGGTATCGGGCGATGCTTCGACGATCGGCCCTCACGGGATGTCTCCTGGCGATCGGTTGTGTCCCGTGGGCGCGCATCGACGACGCGCCGATCGATGCCGGCGACGACCGCGCCACCCCCACGGACGCGCCGCGCGATGCGGGCACCATGGACCTCGGCGCCGACGCCCCAGCGCTGGATGTACCCGCGCCGGATGTGTCCTCGCCCGACGCTCCGACGGACGTCGTGCAGCCCCCGACCGATGCGGGCGATGCAGGCGACTCGGGCGCTCCGACGGACGCCTGCGCGACGGCGCCCGACGAGCCCGACCTCGAGGGCCGCGACACCAACTGCGACGGCATCGACGGGGACGCGAGCCGCGCGGTCTTCGTCTCTCCTCGCGGCGACGACGCCAGCGCGGGCACCCGCTCGGCGCCCAAGCGCACCCTCGCCGCGGGCATCGCCGCGGCCGCCGCCTCGACGCCCCCTCGCGCCGTCTACATCGCCGCCGGGACCTACGCCGAGACCATCACCCTCCGCTCGGGGGTCGGGCTCTACGGCGGATACAACCCCACCACCTGGGCCCGCGCGAGCGCCAACGTGACCACCGTGTCCGGCGGCACCACGGCGGTGCTGGGCGATCGGCTGATGCAGCCGGTGGAGCTGCAGTCGCTGACCATCGCCGCGAGCGCGGCGACGACCGCGGGGGAGAGCAGCTACGGGGTGCGGCTGGTGTCGTGCGCGGCGACCGTGACGCTGCGCGACTGCGCCATCAGCGCGGGCGCGGGCGCGGCGGCGGCGCGCGGCGCCAACGGGGCGGCGGGCGGAACGGGAGGCAACGGCGGCAACGCGATCGGCGCGGCGGGCGGCGCGGCGGGCAGCTCGGCCTGCGCCAACACGGGCGGGCGCGGGGGCAGCGGGGTCACCGGTTCGATGATGGGGCAGCCGGGCGGCGCCGGGCTCGGAGCGCCCGCGAGCGCGGGAGGCCACGGAGGCAACCCCGGCGACACGTGCAGCATCACGATGCCCAGGACCGCGACGGACGCGCCCTCGGACGCAGGCTCCGGGAGGGCCGGCGGCGGCGGCTCCAACGGCGCGGCGCTCCCGGCGGTGGGCAGCGCGTCGAGACCGGCGGGGCTCTATGTCCCGCCGTCGGGCGCGGGGGGCAGCCGCGGAGAGAACGGATCGGGCGGCGGCGGCGGCGGATCGGGCGGCGGGAGCGCCAC
>CBIHPK010000067.1:0-38456 GCA_966211675.1 uncultured Myxococcaceae bacterium | reverse complement strand
GAGCCCGTCCCTCACGCGTCAGCGTGGGGGAAGGGCGCGCGGCAGCGGGGATGGGGGCACACGAAGACGCCCCGGACGCCCCTTCAGTCGTCCAGCACCCGGAGCCGGCCGTCGCTGCCCAGCAGCGGCGGACGCGCACGGGCGGGCTTCGATCCGCGCTCGTCGCGGTGGTCCTCGGCCTTGAGCGCGAGCGAGCGGTCGAGCAGCTGCGTCGGGCGCACGTTGCCCAGCGCCGCGAAGACCGACGCCTTCACCCCCGGGTGCGCGGACTCCAGCTGACCCAGCAGCGCCTTCACCTGCTTGCGCTGCGCCTGCGACTGCGAGCCGCACAGGTTGCACGGCAGGATCGGGAACCCCCGCTCCACCGAGTACTCCGCCAGCCACTCCTCGGCGCACCCGATCATCGGGCGGATCACCACGTTGGCCCCGTCGTCCGAGCGCAGCCGCGCGGGCATCGCCGCCACCTTGCCCGCGAAGAACAGGTTGAGCATCAGTGTCTCGATCGCGTCGTCGCGGTGGTGGCCGAGCGCGATCTTCGTGCACCCGAGCTCCGTCGCCGCGCGGTAGAGCACGCCCCGCCGCAGCCGCGAGCAGAGCGCGCAGTACGTCGCCCCCTCCGGGACCTTGTCCACGACCACCGAGTACGTGTCCTCGCGCAGCACGTGCCACTCGCCGCCCTGCGCCTCCATCCACGCCCGCAGCGGCGCGCCGTCGTAGCCGGGCTGACCCTGGTCGAGGTGCACCGCGACCAGCTCGTACTTCACCGGCGAGCGGCGCTGCAGGATGCGCAGCGCCTCGTGCATCGCGTAGCTGTCCTTGCCGCCGGAGAGCGCGACCATCACCCGGTCGCCCTCCTCGATGAGGCCGTGCTCGACGATGGCGCGCCCCACCTCGCGCACGATGCGACGCTCCAGCGGAGAGCCCGTCCCGACCTCCGGGGCCGACATCGCTCAGCTCTCCCGCGCGTGCAGCGAGCGGGAGCGGGCGCGGCGCACCCGCGACACCACCCAGAACATCCCCGACAGCACGAACAGCACCGCCGCCACCGACAGCACCGGGACCACCACCTCGCGGTTGCGCCCCAGGTGCAGCCGGTCGATGGCCGCGAAGCGTCCGAACTTCGCCCGCAGCCAGCCGCGCATGCCCGTCCCCTGACCCTGCTCCACGTCGCCGCTCGAGCTCGGCAGGCGGCGCGCCCGCTCGGCCTCCGCCACCACCGCCGCGGGCGTCGGCTGCACCACCGGAGCGGCCGCCGCCGCCGCCACCGGGGCAGGGGCCAGCACGCCGATGTGGTTGATCACCTCGCGCTCCCAGCCGCGCGACGGTCGGTTGACCACGCCGCCCTCACCGCTCACGTACATCGTCGTCGAGCCGCCGCCGTCGAGGTTGATCGCGCGCGAGGCGCCCAGCTCGATCATGAGCTCGGCCATCTCCGTGAGCGTCCCCCCGTGGCTCGTCGCGCGGCGCCCGTCGACGGTCACCAGGATCACCTTGCGCCCGTCCTCGGACACCCCCACCGCCGAGCGGGGCTCGCGGCTGAAGGTGCGAGGGAAGGTGTACAGCTCCTGCGCGATGTGGCCGCTGTCGACGATCATCGGGCGGCCCGACACGCCGTCGGTGATGCGCCGCCGGCTGGCCTGCACCACGTCGCTCGGCGGCGACACGAAGGCCCGGCCCGTGGCCGTCACCGCGAAGAAGCCGTGCTCGGCGTCGTCGCTCCCCCAGATCTGTCCGCCGCCCGCCGCGAGCCCCTCGGCCCCCTGGCCGAAGAGACCCCAGAAGCCGCCGTTCATGGCCGCGGAGAGGTTGGCGTCGCGGGCGTAGGCGCTGGTGCTCTTCCATCGCTCGCGCGGAGGCGTGCAGCGGATCTGCACCCCCGGCACGTCGAGGTCGATCACCAGCGCGTGAAACTCCGCGGGCGCGGGGGTCGTGCGGTGAAGGTGGCGGATGCCCGGGTTGGGCGTGGTCCACACGTCCACCGCCGAGGCGGGGAGCGCGTAGCAGGTGAGGGTCAGCGCCCAGGCGAGCGCCTTCTTCCCGGCGCTGTGATAGAGGGTTCGCACTGGATCGGTCCTCGAATGCCGCGCACGCTTGCCACACCACCCCTGCACCGTCAATCGCTGGTCCATCTGGTCTCCGTCATCGTGACGTGCGTTGCATGCCGCGATCCAGAATCCGTCCGACCCCCCGAGGTGAGGGTGCGCCCCGCGGCCAGCCCTCCGGTCGCCGCGACGGACGCGGGCCCGCGACGACGGCTCGGCCCTCCCATGGCGCGCCCCGCCGCCTCCGACGCGGGCGTCTGGACACGCGGCCGTGGCTTCCTCGGCATGGATGACGCCGCGCAGCTCGCGCGCCTCTGCCGCGCCCCCATCGAGCGCATCGAGCGCAACCGCGGGGGCAGCACCCTGTCGTTTCGCGTCTGGCTCACCGGGGGACAGCGCGCCCTCTTCAAGCCGCAGCAGCGCGCCGAGGTCGCCAACTTCCGCGCCGAGCTCGCGGCCTACCGGCTGGGCCGGCTGCTCGACCTGCACCGCACCCCGCCCGCGTGCGGCCGCCTCGTGCCGAGGGAGATGCTCCAGCGCGCGGCCGACGGCTCCGGCGACACCGCCTTCTCGCAGCGCGTGATGACCGAGCTGCTCGGGCGCGCGGAGGAGGTGCCCGGGGCGATGCTGCTCTGGGTGCCCGGCTCGCTCGAACCCGTGCCCGGCGTCGAGCGCTACGCGCAGCTCCTCGACATCGCCCGACCGCTCCCCCCGGCGGACGTGAGCCTCGCCGCCGAGCTCTCCGCGCTGCTCCTCTTCGACTTCCTCGAAGACAACGTCGACCGCTGGTCCGGAGGCAACATCCTGCGCCCGCGCGCCGCGCCCGGAGAGCCCCCGTCGCCGATGCTCTTCATGGACAACGGGGCGTCGTTCAGCGCCATCAACGGCGGCCTCGGCGCGAGGCCCAGCGACCAGGCCGCCCGGCTCGACCACGTGCAGCGCTTCTCCCCGTCGCTGCTGCGCGCGCTGCGAGGGCTCAGCGCCCCGTCGCTCCAGTCCGCGATGGCCGAAGACCCGCTGGGGCCGTGCCTCTCCGAGGCGCAGATCCAGGCGGTGCTCACGCGCCGCGATCGCATCGTCGCGCACGCCGACGAGGTGGCCGCCGCGCACCCGCAGTCCGACGTCTTCGCCTTCCCGTAGCGTTGCGTAAATCACGCTCGGCGCTAAGGTCGAGGTGATGTCCAACGTGCTTACCCTGGCCGAAGCAAGACGAGCCTGGCGCGCGCGTCAACACCTCGCCACAAGCCCTCCGCTGCCCCTCGCCGAGCTCGTCACCGCGATCGGCGGCGTGCCCTGCCCCGTCGGCGCGGTGCCCGCCCTCGCGCTCTTCGCCCGCCACGCGCTCACCGATCGGAGCACCCTCGACCAGGCCCTCTTCCGCGACCACACCCTCGCGCTGGTGCCCGGTCCTCGCGGCTTCTCGTGGGTGGTCTCCGCGGCCAACGCGCCCTCGGTGCGCGCCTTCGCCGTCGCCGAGCACGCCGCCCGCGAGGCCCGCCTCGCCGCCGCCTGCGGGCTCTCCTCTCGCGACCTGCTCAGCACCCGCGACGCCATCCGCGCGGCGCTCGCGAAGCCCCGCACCTCCGACGCCCTGCGCGACGCCCTCCCCCGCGAGTTCCGCCGCGACCTCGGCGAACCCGGCCGCCGTGCCGGGTGCCTCACCCTCGCGGGCCTGGTGCTCCGTGGGATGTGGGCCGTCGGCGAGGTCGACCGCGAGCCCGCCGAGGGGCGCATCGACCGAGACCCGTGGCGCTACCGGCTCGACCCCATGCCCAGGGTGGTCCCGCCCGCGGCCGAGGCCGTGCCGAAGATCAGCCTCGACTGGATCAAGGCCCACGCCCCCGTCTCCGCGCGCTCCTTCGCGGCGGCCTTCGGCATCGCCAACAGCCGCGCGGTCGCCGCGCTCAAGCCCCTCAAGCTGCGCACCGTCTCCATCGAAGGCATCCAGGGCGATCACCTCGTGCCGGAAGACTTCTCCGTGCCCGAGGCCGACGAGGCCATCGCCGTCGACCTGCTCCCGGTGCGCGACCCGCTCATCGACGCCCGGCCCGACCTGCTGGGGCTCTGCGCGCCAGACATCGCCCGCTCCTCGCTGGCGCGGCAGGGCACGCTCGCGCCGCTCGTCCTCGTCGACGGCGCCGTGGTCGGCACCTGGGCCTTCGACGCCGCCCTCTCGCAGCTCCGGCTGCGGCCCATCACCCCGTGGAGCGCGGCCATGACCGCCGCCATCGACGCCCGCTCCGAGGCGCTCGCGGGCTTCATCGCCCGCGAACTCGACGCGCCGCCGATGCACCTCGCGGTCGCCCTCCGTGCGCCCTCCGCGCGAACCGCCACCGCCGACCTCGAGCTGTGAGCCCTGCGCGGTCCTTGACCGCCGCGGCCCTCCTCGCGCATCACCCGCCCCGCCCATGCGAACCCCCCTCGCGGCCTTCGGTGTCCTGGTCCTGATCGGCTGCGAGCGCCCGACGGCCCCGGCGGCCAACGCGCCCCCGGCGCCGCCACGCCCCGACGCCTCCGCGCGCCCGGCGATCGCGCCCTGCGAGCTCGCCGAGGGCCTGACCCGCAAGGCGCTCGACCGCGTCGCCGATGCCGGCGTCGAGCTCGCCGCGCTGCGCAGGATGTTTACCCAGCGGTGTATTCCCGACGCCACCGGAGGACGGGCCTGGGCGCTGGTCGCCGAGCGGGTGCGCGTGGAGACGACCCCCGCGGGCCGAGGGTGGTGGGCCCGCTACTCGCTGATGCGGCTGGGGCCCGACCACGGCCGCTTCGGCACCTGGCCCGCCGCCCCCTCGGAGGACGAGGACGCCGTCAGCGCGACGCCGTTCAACCTCTGGGAGCAGCACGGCGACTCGGACGTCTCCATCGGCTCGATGACCGTCTTCGACTACGACCGCGACGGCTCTCCCGAGGTCGCCCTGTCGCTGCGCGCCCACAACCACGAGGGCCCGACCTTCGAGCAGGCCCACGTCTGGACCTTCACCGAAGGCGGCGTCTTCCTCTACGAGCGCACCCTCGGAGCGCGCCTCCACGGGGTGCGCGACGTCGACGGCGACGGCCGCCCCGACCTGCTCACGCACGGCCCCTACGACGACGCGAGCGTCTCCTGCGGATCGGACTTCCCCACGCAGCTCACCGGCCCGGAGCTGGCGCTGCACTCGCTGCCCGACGGGAGCTTCTCCGGCGTCGACGCGGCCGCCCGCGCCTTCGCCCGCACGGCCTGCCCCGCGCGCCCGGCCCACCTGCTCGCTCGCTCCGCGGAGGGCGGCGTCGACAACGAGGCCACCGCCCGCAACGTCGCCTGCGCCCGCATCTGGGGAGCGCCCGAGGCCGAGGTCGCGGCCGCCGTGCGACGCGAGTGCCCGACGCCCGACGCGGAGGCCCCGTGCACCGGCTGCGAGGACGTGGAGCTGCTCCTCCGCTGGGCGCACGCGGCGCCGCCCTTCACGCTCGCGGACGCGACGCCATAGCGACGCCGGGATACATTGCGCGGGTGTCCGATCGGGACCCCAGAGCGATCCGACGACTGCGCCCCGGGGCCACGGCCACGGCGGTCGCGCTGCTGGCCGCGCTCTCGGGCTGCGGCGAGGCGCCCGGCCCGGCGACGCCCCTGAGGGTGGTGCGCGAGGACCCGACGGACGTGCCGATGCGCGGCCTCAGCCCCGATGAGCAGTCGGGCTTCGACCGCGGCGACGTCTTCTTCGCGCGGCAGTACCTGCCCTCGCAGGGGCTCGGTCCGTTGTATGTGCGCGCCTCCTGCGCGAGCTGTCACGCGAGCGACAGCCGAGGCCCGGGCTTCGTCGAGCGCGCCATCGCCGTGGGCCGCGACGGCTACACCCCCGCCCCCGACCAGTCGCTGATGCCCTTCGGACCGGTCGTGCGCCCCTACTTCGTCCCCCCGGCCACCCGAGGGCTCGACGCGCCACCGGACGAGACCCCGGGGCTGCTCCGCTCGCTTCGCCTGGGCCCGGCGGTCTTCGGCCGCGGCTGGATCGAGGCCATCGACGACTCGGAGCTGCTCCGCCTCGCCGACGAGGAGGCGCGCGCCGGGAGGGTCCACGGCCGCGTCCCTCGCCTCGCCGACGGGCGCATCGGTCGCTTCGGGCTGAAGTCCCGCGTCGCCACGCTGGAGGAGTTCGCCGCGGACGCCTATCGCGGCGACATGGGCCTGACCTCGCCGCTCTTCCCCGCGGAGGTCCCCAACGCCGACGGGCTCACGGACGATCAGCGACCCGGCGTGGACCTCGACCTGCAGACCGTGCGCGACGTCGGCGCCTACCTCCGCGCCCTGGCGATGCCCCGCCGCGAGGGCCTCGACGCCCGCGGCCGCGACCTCTTCGAGCGCTCCCGCTGCGCCGACTGCCACGCCCCCTCGCTGCGCACCCGCGCCGACGCGAGGCCCGCTCCGCTCGCCTCCACCGACGCGGCGATCTACTCCGACCTGCTGCTGCACGACATGGGCGCCTCGCTCGCCGACGGATCCGTCGAGGGCGCCGCGGGCCCTCGCGACTGGCGCACCGCGCCGCTGATGGGCCTGCGCTTCTTCCGGTCGTTCCTTCACGACGGGCGGGCGCGCTCCATCGAGGAGGCCGTGCGGATGCACCGGGGCGAAGGGTCCGAGGCCAACGCATCGGTCGACGCCTTCGAGGCTCTTGCCGCCTCCGACCGCGCCGCGCTGCTCGATCACGTGGGGCGGCTGTGAGGGCCCTCGTCGCGCTGCTCGCGTCGCTCTCCGTCGCGTGCGGCGACCCGTCGCCCGCCGATCCGAGGCAGGCCGCGCTCGCCGCGGTGAAGGCCGGTCTCACCGCCGACCTCGCCTCGCTGGTCGCCTCCGCTCGCGCGATGCGCTCCGCCGCTCCCGCTCCCGACGCCGACGGCTGGGACGCCGCTCGCGACCCGGCCGCCGTCGACGCGCTGCGCGTCCGCTGGCGTCAGACGAGGGCGGCCTACGAGCGCATCGAGGGCGCCATCGCGGTGCTCTTCCCGAGCCTCGATTACTCCGCCGACGAGCGCTACGACGGACAGCTCGCGGAGCTCGCCTCGCGCCGCGACGCCGACCTCTTCGACGGCGAAGGGATCACCGGGATGCACGCCATCGAGCGCATCCTCTGGGCGGACTCGCACCCGCCGAGGGTGGTGGAGTTCGAGCGCGCGCTGCCGGGCTACGTCGCGGCGGCCTTCCCTGCGACGGCGGCGCAGGCGGCGAGCTTCCGCGACGGGCTCTGCGCGAGGCTGGTGCGCGACGTCGAGCAGATGCAGCGGGAGTTCGCCCCGGTGGCGCTCGACCCCTCCGCGGCCTTCCGAGGCGTGGTGGGCTCGATGCAGGAGCAGGCCGAGAAGGTGGAGAAGGCCGCCAGCGCCGAGGAGGAGTCCCGCTATGCGCGAGCGACGCTCTTCGACCTGCGCAACAACCTCGACGGCGCCCGGTCGGCGTGGACGGCCTTCCGACCGTGGGTGCTCTCCCGCGGGGGGACGGCGCTGGTGGGCGCCATCGACGCGCGCTTCTCGGCGCTCGCGGCGAGGTACGCGGCGATTTCCGGCGACTCCATTCCGCCGGTGCCCGAAGGGTGGAACCCCGACATGCCCACGGAAGAGCAGCTGCGCTCCGAGTTCGGACAGCTGCGCGCCTTCGTGCTGGCCGAGAGCGACCCCGCGCACGACGGGGGCCTCGTCCACGAGATGAACCGCGCGGCCGACCTGCTCGACATCCCGAGGCTGCCATGAGCCGCCGCGCGGCCCTGGCCCTGGCGCTGCTCCTCGGGTGCGGCGGAGGCGACGAGCCCACGGAGCCCGGGGGCTTCATCGCGCTCACCGATCACTTCCGAGACTTCCGCTCCTGGCCCCGCCTCGCGGTGGGCGAAGGGGTGCTGAGCGCCCACCCGGAGGGTCCTCGCTTCGTGTACGCCCGTCAGGCGCCGCCTCCGGCCGGGGAGGCGTACCCGGTGGGCGCGATCCTGGTGCACTCGATCGAGCAGACCGAGGACCCGGCCACCTGGGAGCTCTTCGCGATGGTGAAGCGCGGCGGCGGGTACAACCCCGACGGCGCGGTGGGCTGGGAGTTCTTCCGGCTGGGCTTCAGCACCCGCGGGGTGCCGGTGATCCTCTCTCGCGGGCTCAACCCCACGGAGGGCACGCCCTACGGCGGCGGCGCCGGGCCCGCCACGCAGGGATCGGGCTGCAACCGCTGCCACGCCGCGCCCGGCACGGAGGCGAGCGACCACATCCTGTCGCCGCTGCTCCGCCCCGGGGCGATGCGCTGAGGGCCTACAGCTCCGTCGAGAGCCCATCCCAGGCGAAGAGCCGCTCGTTGGGCGACGCGAGGGACATCCGCAGCAGGTCGACCTCCGCCCTCGTGGCCACCGACTGCCCCGCCAGGAAGCCCAGCAGCGCCTTGATGGGCGGCGCCGGCTCCGGCGGCTCGACGGTGCCCCGCGGGGGCGCGATCACCACCGGCCGATCGGCCAGCGTGGTCTCCGCGAGCGAGCGCACCCTCGCGATGGCCACGTCGAGCCCGCCCAGGTGATCGACCAGCCCGAGCGCGTGCGCGTCGGTCCCGGCGTAGACCCTCCCTCTCGCCAGCGGCTCGATCTCGCTCGAGTCGCGCCGACGACCTCGCGCCACGATGCCCACGAAGTCGTTGTACGAGCCGTCGATCTCGCGGTTGAAGGCCGCGCGCTCCTCCTCGCTCCACCCGCGGAAGGGCGACAGCATGTCGGCCCGCTCACCTCGGCGGATCACCTCGTGGTTGAGCCCCAGCTTCTCCAGCAGCCGCGACGCGAGCAGCCGCATCGCGATCACCCCGATGGAGCCCGTGACCGTCAGCGGCTGAGCGATGATCTCCTGCGCCAGCGCCGCGACGTAGTACCCGCCGCTCGCGGCCACGTCGGAGAAGTACGCCACCACGGGCTTCTTCTCCTTCAGCCGCTCGACCTCGTGGGCGATCATGTCGCTGCCGAGGGCGCTGCCTCCGCGCGAGTCGACGTAGAGCACCACCGCGCCCACCCTCGGGTTGGCCCTCGCCGCGCGGATGGCCGCGCCCACGCGCCGCGCGTCGGCCACGCCGCTCACCGTCGACTGCGACGACGACACGATCGCCCCTCGCACCTCCACCACGCCCACGCGAGGACCGTCCCACATCCGGTCGAAGTGCATCACCCGGCTCAGCGCGAGGTACATCGACGCCTTCACCAGCTTGGGCTTGCCGCTCGATGTCTCCAGGTGCCCGGGCAGCTCGTCCTCGTAGGCGAGCGCGTCGATGAGCCCCTCGCGCACCGCGTCGGGCGCCCGGTAGGGGCTGCTCTCCACCAGCGCCCTCGCGCGGTTCTCGTCGATGCGCCGGCCGTCGGCCATCGCCCCGAGCAGCGCCGCGTGCAGCCGGTCGAGCAGCGCCTCCAGCTGCTTGCGGTTGGGCTCCGAGTAGCCGTCGCGGCTGAACTGCTCCGCCGCGCTCTTGTACTCCTTGCGAGCGTAGACCTCCGCCTCGAGGCCGCCGCGCTCGAGCAGCTTGCGCACGAAGGTCGTCTGCGCCGCGTAGCCCAGCGGACCGATGGACGACTGCGGCGTCAGCAGGATCTTGTCCGCCGCGAGCGCCACGAAATACTCCCGCGTGGTGCCCCCGTCGGGCAGCCACGCCACCACCTTCTTGCCCGCCGAGCGAAGGCCCTGGATCACCTCGCGAAGGCCCGTCGCGACGGCGCTCCCGCAGGAGAGCGCCTCGACCCGCAGCAGCACGCCGTCGACGTTGGGGTCGGCCGCCACCGCCTCGGCGAGCTCACGCAGCACCGCGAGGGTGAGCACCGGCTTCGGCGTGGCGCCCCGCAGGATGATCTGCATGGGGTGCGCGAAGTGCGAGAAGGGCCGCTCGATCTCCGTGATGGGCCCTTCGAGGGTGAGGGTGATCCAGGTGCCCCTCGGCGCGAGCGCCGCGCGGCGCGCCGCGGAGAAGGGGTAGAGCGCGGCGCGGAGGGAGTTGGAGACGATGGTGCTGATCATCGGGCGCGAGCCTAAGGCCGCCCCCCGCGATCGTCACGGTGCCTTCAATCGAACCCGATCAGCAGCCCCGGGTCGCGCGTCGTCACGGCCCCCCGGCCCGCGGACAGCACCAGCCCCTCGGCGGCGGCGGCCTCGGTCACCACGCCCACCGCGACGTGGCCGTCGATGAGGTCGAGGCCCGCGAGGCGCCCGTGCACGCTCACATAGAACACCCCGTCGAGCGCCACGGTGAGGTCGCTCGTCAACGGAGCGGGCACCGCGAAGCGCCCTCGCCGGCGGCCGTCGCCGAGGGCGAAGCCCTGCAGCGTGAGGTCGGCCACCTGCCAGTAGACGTTGTTGTCGACGGCCCCGCAGCCCTCCACCGAGCGAGGCGGCGAGGGCACCGTCCAGAGGTCGGCGCCGGTCGAGCGCAGCAGCGCCCTCGGAGCGCCGGTGATCCCCGTCGTCGCGAAGGCGGGCACCACCACCACCGGCCCGGTCGTCACCACCGGGCAGGCGCTGCGGTACGGCAGCGCCTTCTCCCAGCGAGAGCGCAGCGCCGAGGGGGCCCGCGCGATGAGCCGCGTCGTGGGCCTCCCGTCCACGGTGTAGAGCAGGTCGTGCTCGGCGGAGGCGAGGTTGGTCACCGCGCCCATCAGCGGGATGCGCGGCCCCGCCTCGCCCGAGGGGAGCCGCACCGAGCGCAGCGACCCGGCGCCGTCGTGCATCCACCACGCGCCGTCGACCAGCGCCCCGGCCCAGCGGGCGCGCAGCGCCTCGGAGGTGAACGCCGTGCGGAAGCGCTCGTGCCCGTCGCGCGCGTCGAGCGCCACGAGGCCGCCGGGCCCCGTCTCCATGCACGGCCGCTGCGCCACGCCCGGCGTGTCGGCGCCGCGCCGCGCGCAGTGAGGGATCGTGTCCACCAGCACCAGCCCGTCGGCCAGCTCCAGGGGCTCGCCGTGCAGGCCTCCCACCGCGACGTGCCAGCGCAGCGTCCCGTCGCGCAGGTCGAAGGCGAAGACCTCCCCCTCCGTGGGCCCCTCGTCCTCGCGCTTCACCGCGCTCACGAAGACCGTGCGCCCGTCCGTGGCGGGCTCGCCGTAGGGAGCGCGCGGCGTGAAGTCGTAGCGCCACCGCTCGACGCCGCGGGGTCGAGGTCCGTGCGTGAGCGAGCGCCACCGAGGCTGCGACCCTTCGGCCGCCCGGGTCGGCGCGATGGCGGGCGTCTCGCCCTCGGGCTCGGTCGTGGCGCCGTCGAGCGGCGTGGCGTCGCTCCCCGGCCCGGCCTCCGCGCGACGGCCCTTCGATCGACAGCCGGTCGCCGCGAGCGCGAGCAGCACCCACCCGAGGCGCATGTCGCCTCAGCCGCCCTGTGGGGCGTGGCTCGCCGCGTCCGAGCGGGCGCCCCGCAGCGCTCGCTCGATGCTGGCGCGCAGCGTGTCGGAGTCGGTGAGCCCCTCGAAGCGCTCGACGCCCACGTAGAGCGTCGGCAGCCCGGAGACGCCGGCCGCTCGGGCGTCGTTCATGTCGCGCTCGAGCAGCACGTCGGGGCGGCGCGAGGCGAGGCAGGCGCGCCAGGCCTCGATGTCGGCGCCGGACTCTCGCACGACGCGCTCGCAGCCCGCGGGCGTGAGGTCTTCGGAGCGGAAGAGCGCGCTCGCCACGGCGTCGCCGCGGCCCTGCTCCTCGGCGCAGCACGCGGCCCTCGCGGCGTCGCGGGCGTGCTCGTGGAAGGAGAGCGGGACGTTCTTCCGGATGACCCGCACGCGGGGGCCGTAGGAGGCGAGCACCGGGGCGAGGGCCTCCTGCTGGCGGCGGCAGAAGGGGCACTCGAAGTCGACGAACTCCACGATGGTGGCGACGTGGGCCTGCTGGAGCCGCGCGATGACCTCGGGGAGCGGCGCGAGGGTGGGGGAGTTGGGGCCGATGGGCCGGTGGGACATCGGCCGGGAGAGACCGAAGCCCAGCGGCAGCAGCAGCGCCACGAGGGCCGCGCCGGTGACCACGTAGGAGGGCACCACGCGCCTCGGGGCGGGCTCGTCGGCGGCGCGCACGTCCATGCGAAGGCTCATCGCGAGGGCGCCCGCGGCGACCGAGGAGGAGTCGACGGTGAGGCAGTAGACGCACCAGTGGTGGAGGATGAAGCCCTGGATGGCGACGAGCGCGACGCCCGCGAGGACACCGAGGAGCCCGAGCGAGGCGAGCAGTCGGCGGGCGCGCTCTCGCGGGCCGAGCAGCGAGGCGCCGAGCAGCGCGACGAAGAAGAGCACGCCGGGGATGGGCAGCGGCACGCCGAAGGGGTGCGCGAAGGCCGAGTGGCGCACGACGTCGCAGCCGGAGCCCTGGTCGGCGCAGAACACCGGCGGGCGCACGTAGTCGACCATCAGCATCGCGGAGGCGGCGAGCCCGACGAGGCAGAGGGCCTGGAGCGCGAGCTCGCGGACGCTGACGGAGGAGGGCCGCGGGCTGAGGGGGGGAGCGGGGTCGTCGGTCGTCATGGGGGTGTTGCCGGGGTGGATATAGCGCCTTGGAGGGTCTGTGGGGCGTTGCCTGGGATGTGCTTTGACCCCATCGCTCTCGCTGTGGTAGTGGGGCGCCGCCCTGACGACCTGACCGCTTCTCGCGCAGCAGAACGCGCGCCGCCAAGGAACACGACGATGGCAGAACTTCCGACCGGACGCATCACCCAGATCATCGGCCCCGTCATCGACGCGGAGTTTCCCCCCGGCGGCGTGCCGGCGATCAACTCGGCGCTGCGGGTCTCCAACAAGTCCATCAGCGACGAGCCCTGGAACCTGGTCTTCGAGGTCGCGCAGCACCTCGGTGAGAACACCGTGCGCGCGATCGCGATGGACTCCACGGACGGCCTCGTCCGCGGCCAGGAGGTCATGGCGACCGGCGCGCCGATCATGATGCCGGTGGGCCCTGAGACGCTCGGCCGCATCCTCAACGTGATCGGCGTCCCCGTCGACGAGGCGGGCCCGGTCAACGCCAAGAAGTTCCGCCCCATCCACCGCGCTCCGCCGTCGTTCACCGACCAGAGCACGAAGGAGGAGATCCTCGAGACCGGCATCAAGGTCATCGACCTGCTCGCCCCGTACAAGAAGGGCGGCAAGATCGGCCTCTTCGGCGGCGCCGGCGTGGGCAAGACCGTGCTCATCATGGAGCTCATCAACAACGTGGCGAAGGCGCACGGCGGCGTGTCCGTGTTCGCCGGCGTCGGCGAGCGAACCCGCGAGGGCAACGACCTCTTCGTCGAGATGACCGAGTCCAAGCTCGGCGACGGCAAGACCTCGGTCATCTCCAAGACCGCCCTGGTCTACGGTCAGATGAACGAGCCGCCGGGCGCCCGCGCCCGCGTCGCCCTCTCGGCGCTCACCGTGGCGGAGTACTTCCGCGACGACGAGAACCAGGACGTGCTGCTCTTCGTCGACAACATCTTCCGCTTCACCCAGGCGGGCTCCGAGGTGTCGGCGCTCCTCGGCCGCATCCCGAGCGCCGTGGGCTACCAGCCCACGCTGGCCACGGAGATGGGCGCGCTCCAGGAGCGCATCACCTCCACCAAGAACGGCTCCATCACCTCGGTGCAGGCCGTGTACGTGCCCGCCGACGACCTCACCGACCCGGCGCCCGCGACGACCTTCTCGCACCTCGACGCGACCACGGTGCTCTCCCGCGCCATCTCCGAGCTGGGCATCTACCCCGCGGTCGATCCGCTCGACTCGACCTCGCGCATGCTGCAGCCGCAGTACGTGGGCGAGCGCCACTACAAGGTCGCCCGCCAGGTGCAGGAGACCCTCCAGCGCTACAAGGCCCTGCAGGACATCATCGCCATCCTCGGCATGGACGAGCTCTCCGAGGACGACAAGCGCACCGTGGCCCGCGCGCGGCGCATCCAGCGCTTCCTGTCGCAGCCCTTCTTCGTGGCGCAGCAGTTCACCGGCCTGGAGGGCGCGCTGGTTCCGCTGAAGGACACCATCGATGCGTTCGAGGAGATCCTGTCGGGCGCGCTCGACTCGCTCCCCGAGCAGGCGTTCTACCTGAAGGGCGGCATCGCGGACGTGAAGAAGGCCGCCGAGCAGCTCTCCAAGGCCGGCTGAACAGGAGCCCCTGACCGATGACGACCGAGATCGACCTCGCCACGGGACCGCTCCGCAGCGGCGTGCTTCGCCTCGATGTGGTGACGCCCGCGGGCGTCGCGGTGCGCAAGGACGTCGACCAGGTCGAGGCCCCCAGCGTGGACGGTGAGTTCGGCGTGCTGCCGGGCCACCTCCCGCTGCTGGCCGCGCTCCGCGCCGGGGTCGTTCGCTACCGCTCCGAGGGCAAGACCTTCGTGCTCGCGGTGGGCGCCGGCTTCGCCGAGGCGGGCGGGGATGCGATGACCATCCTCACCGACCGCTGCCTCGACGCGAAGGACGTGGACCTCGTGAAGGCGCGCGCCGAGCTCGACGCCGCCTCGAAGAAGCTCGACGCCTTCAGCGGAGCCATGGAGGGCGCGGAGTTCGACGAACTCACCCGCTCGGCCCAGTGGTTCCAGGCGCAGCTCGACGCGGCGCGCGAGTCCGGCCGCGGCTGAGCCGCTCCGGCTCCCCTCCTCCCCGCCCTCCTCTTCCCCCCTCTCACACTCCAGGCGCGACCGACGCGGCGCTACCGCCGGTATGGATTGCCCAGGTCGGGCGCGTCCGGGTCGGGCGCGCTCGGCGTCGGGGCCACGCGCGTCGGAGCCTCCAGCATCGAAGGCATGGGGCTCAGCGTATCGGTCGGGGTCTGATCCCCGTGCCGTGAGCGCCGTCGATGATGGCCATGCCCGCTGGGCTGCTCCACCGGCGCCGCAGCCGGAGCGGGCGCGGGGGCCGGCACCGGAGCCGCGACCGGAGCAGGCGCGGGGGCCGGCACCGGAGCGGCGACCGGAGCGGGCGCGGGAGCGGGCACCGGCGCGGGAGCAGGCACCGGCGCGGGAGCAGGCACCGGAGCCGCGACCGGAGCGGGCGTCGGAGCGGCGACCGGAGCCGGCACTGGAGCGGGAGCCGGAGTCACCGCGGGCCTCGTCGGCGGGGGAACCACCGCGGGGGTGACCGCGGGGCTGGACGGCTGCTGGTGATGCAGCGTCCAGGCGATGGCGGCGCCGCCGAAGATGGCCACGATCACCATCCCCAGCGCGAAGGCCATGAGGTTGCTGCGGCGCTCGTGGCCGGGCTGCGCGGGGTAGGACGCCGTGGGCAGGGCCGACTGCGGCGGCGCCCCCATCGACCACGGCTGCTGCGGCCCGGAGAGCGGACCGAAGGGCGACGAGGGGGCGACGTACTGATCCATCGGCGCGGTGCCCTGCACATTGGGCAGCAGCGCGAAGGACGGCGTCGGGCCGGACCCCTGCACCGGCGACGGACCTGACGGATACCGCTGTGGCGCAGGCCCCATGGGCTGCACCGGCGACGGACCCGAGACCGAGCGCTGCGGCGGCGCCAGCTCCCCGGAGGGCTCCGGCGCGATCTCCTCGATGTCGTCGTCGAAGTCGCTCACGGCGACCGGCGCGGGCGCCAGCGGCTGGCCCCCGTTGAGCCGCAGCCGCTCCATGATCGCCTCGATGGGAGCGCTCTCCACCACGGTCGCGTCGGGCCCGGCGGGCCCATCGAACTCCGGCGCGGTGGCGGCCGACTCGCCCTGCTCCCACGACTCGTGGCCCGGCATCGAGGTGACGGCCATGGTGGCCATCTCCTCGTCGAAATCCTGCTCGTAGGTGAGCGCGACCGGCGCCGCGGCCCGGCTCGGCGGACCCATCCCCATCACCGTCGCCCTCGGGCTACGGGGCGCGGGCGCGGGTGCGGGCGCGGGGGTGGGCGCCGCGGCGCGCAGCGGCAGCTTCGTCGGCGGGGCGTTGGCCGCCCTCGGGGCCGGGGCCGTCACCGGTCGCTGGGGCTGCGGCGCGACGCCGGCCATGGTGGGCGCCCGGAAGCGCTGCCCCGGAGGCGGCATCGCGGGGGAGGGCGTCGGCGCCCTCGCGGGCTGCGGCTGCATCGGCTCGTGCGGGAGGTCGAGGGCCTTGAAGCTCCCGGTGCTCGCGCTCTCGGCGGTGGGCGGCAGCCCGTTGGCGATGCGCCCGCGCTCCCGCTGGATGCGCTCGCCGCAGATCTTCTGCATGTACGCGGCGACCGTGCGGTGGTTGCCCGGGCCGCCGAGCACCTTGGTCGCCCGCTCGATGGCGTCGGCGAACTCGTGCGCCGAGCTGAAGCGGTTGTTCGGGTCCCGCTCCAGGGCCTTCATCACGACCTGCTCGAGGCTCGCGGGCACCGACGGCGCCGCGTCGCGCAGCCGGGGGATGGGCTCGAAGAGCAGGTGGTTGAGCACCTCGACGTCGCTGTCGCCCTGGAAGAGCCGGCGCCCGGCGAGCAGCTCCCAGATGACGATGCCCATCGCGAAGAGGTCGACGCGGCGGTCGAGCTCCTGCCGCCGGGTCTGCTCCGGGGCCATGTACGAGATCTTGCCCTTGAGCTGCCCGTCGCGGGTCTGCGTGAGGCGCGAGCCCGCCTTGGCAATACCGAAGTCCGTAAGCCGCGCGGCGCCGTCGGTGCCCAGCAGGATGTTCTGCGGGCTCACGTCGCGGTGCACCAGGTTGAGGAACTCGCCGTTGTCGTCGATGAGGTCGTGCGCCGCCTGCAGGCCGCCGAGGATGTCGAGGGCGATGCGCGCCGCCACCGGCACCGGGATCTTCTCCCCCGCCTTCTGCGCGGAGCGCGAGAGCGTGAGCAGCGTCACGCCCTCGATGTACTCCATGACGATGTAGAGCCCCTCGGCGTCCTCGACGTCGAGCGTGGCCACCACGTGCGGATGCCGGATGCGCGCCGCGAGCCGCGCCTCATCCAGGAACATCTGCACGAACTCCTCCTCGCCCTCGAGGTGCGGGTGCAGGCGCTTGATGGCCACCAGCCGCGAGAACCCCTTGGCCCCCATGGACTTCGCCAGGAACACCGTCGCCATCCCGCCGGAGGCGATCTCGCCGAGCACCTCGTAGCGCCCGATGCGCCGCGTCTGCGCGTGGGCGTCGTCGAAGTGCGCCATCAGAACCTTCCCCCCACGATCACCCCCCCGGGCGAGCCGCTCGCGTACACCGGCGCGCTGCGCCACCGGGTGAAGAACGCCCCGATCACCAGCGTCGTCAGCCCCGCCGCGGCGGTGGCGCCGATGAGCACGTTGGTGCGCAGCTCGCGCACGCGGCCGTCGTCGAGCGCCACCTGCGTGGGGTTCTGCATGTACGACTGGCTGCCGTCGAGGGTGTCGAGGCCGCTCCAGACGAGCACGCCCGCGAGCCCCGCGGTGATGACCACGCCCGTCACGAAGACCGCCGGGGAGAGGCCGTCGGGCGTCGGCGGTTCGAGCGGGCGGTCGACGTGCGGTGGAGGCTGCTCGATGGTGGGCAGCGCGCCTCGCAGCACCGGCGGCCGCTCCGTGTCGATGGGCGTCGCCCCGGTCTGCGCGTGGATCTCCGCGGGCGTGGCGATGCGCAGCGGCTCCGGCGCGGCGGGCGGCGCCTCGCCCGGCATGGTGAGCTCGATGGGGTTGTCGCTCCCGGCGAGGAGCTGCAGCGGCCGGTGGGTCACGCGCAGCCCCCACGCGGCGGTGAGCGTGTGCGGGCCCGGCTCGGCGTACACGTCGGGGCCGCTCGACTGGGCGTCGAGGGAGAGGTCGCAGCCGTTGCACTGCACGGTGACGCGGGCGAGCTGCGGGGAGAGGTCGGCGACGACGCGGTTGGCGTAGGCGACGATGCGCGGGTCGGCGGCCTCGCGGCGCAGCAGCGTGAGGGCGAGGGTGGCGGCGCGGGCGTCGTGCGCGGGGTTGCGCATCCCGCGGTGCGCCCGGATGGCCTGGATGAGGGCCTGCGCGGCGGGCTGCGTGCGGTCGGCGGTCTCGAAGAACTCCGCGGCGGCGCTGAAGTCGCCGTTGGCGAAGGCGCGCTGACCCTGCTCGTAGGCGGCGGCGGCCTCGTCGGTGGCGGACTGCCCGAGGGCCGCGGTGGTGCTGAGCGCAATGGCGGAGGAGAGCGCGACGCCTCGGAGCATCACCCCCCATCGGGGCACCACCGGCGTCAGGGAATTCACCGCCACGGTGGCGCCATGCTTCGGAATTCGCGCAGGGAAGTCAAGGGTTGCGAGGTCATCGGAGGCTGAGCATCGATGCCGCGCCGGTCGCGGTCGCGGCGCGTTGCGGGACGGAAGAGGGGGACGTAAGGTGCCGCGCGTTCATGGCAACGGACTATTACGAAGTGCTTGGCGTCGCGCGTGGCGCGACGAGCGAAGAGATCAAGGCGGCGTACCGGAAGGCGGCGCTGAAGTATCACCCCGACCGCAATCCGAACAACGCGGAGGCCGAGGCGAAATTCAAGCAGTGCTCCGAGGCCTACCACGTCCTGAGCGACGCGGACCGCCGGGCGCACTTCGACCGCTTCGGCAGCGCGCCGTCGGGCCCGAGCGGAATGCCCGACTTCCAGCAGATCAACATCGAAGAACTCTTCAGCGACCTGATGGGCGGCCTCTTCGGGGGCATGGGGGCTGGGGTCGGCAGCTTCGTCCGGGGGCAGACCCGAGGCGGCCGCGACATCGCGCTCGAGCTCACCATCACCCTGGAGGAGGCCGCGAAGGGCTGCGAGAAGACGGTGGAGTTCGAGCGCCCCGCGGTCTGCGAGACCTGCAGCGGTCGAGGCGCGGCGCCCGGGACGCCGGTGGACACCTGCCCCGCCTGCGCGGGCCGCGGCGAGGTGCGCTACCAGCAGGGCTTCTTCAAGATGTCCCGCGCCTGCGGCCGCTGCGGCGCGAGGGGCACCATCCCCCGCGAGCCCTGCGCGAAGTGCGGCGGCAGCGGGATCATGAAGCGCACGGAGAAGCTCCAGGTGGTGCTCCCGGCGGGGGTGGAGGACGGGGCGACGCGCACCGTCGACGGCTACGGCGAGGCGCCGGGCAACGGGCTCCCGTCGGGCAACCTGGAGATCACCGTTCGCATCGCTCCGCACGCGGTCTTCACGCGCGACGGGCAGGACCTGCGCTGCACCCTGCCGTTGAGCTTTCCCCAGGCGGCGCTCGGTGCGATGGTCGACGTGCCCACGCTCGATGGGGGCGCGAAGCTGCGGGTCCCCGCGGGCATCCAGCCCGGGCAGGAGCTTCGGCTGCGAGGAAAGGGCATCCCCCGCTTCGGCGGGTACAGCCGCGGCGACCAGATCGTGACGGTGCAGCTCGAGGTCCCGACGAAGCTCAGCGACGAGCAGAAGGCGCTCATCGAGCAGCTCGCGGCCTCCCTCGGGCAGGAGACGCACCCCCAACAGAAGACCTTCTTCGAGAAGCTCAAAGACCTTCTCTAGAGTTCGGCAGGATATACGGCGATGGCAGCGGTCAAGCGCGATTACTACGAAGTGCTGGCGGTCACGAAGACCTCGTCCGGCGACGAGATCAAGAAGTCATTCCGCAAGGAGGCCTTCAAGTATCACCCCGACCGCAACCCCGGAGACAAGGAGGCGGAGGAGAAGTTCATGGAGATCACCGAGGCCTACGACGTGCTCTCCGACGAGCAGAAGCGGAAGATCTATGACCAGTACGGGCACGCGGGCCTGGAGGGTCAGGGGATGCGTCCGCCGGAGGACATCTTCGAGCAGTTCCAGGACCTCTTCGCGGACTTCTTCGGCTCGGGCTTCGGCGGAGGCGGCGGTGGTGGTCGCGGTGGTGGCCGAGGCCGTCAGAGCCAGCCCAGGGTGCAGCAGGGCCGGGACCTCCGCGCGGGCGTGCGGCTCACGCTGCGCGAGGCGGTGTTCGGCACCCGGCGCGACGTGAGCGTGGTCTACCCCGCGGTGTGCGCGACCTGCAACGGATCGGGCGCGGCCAAGGGGAGCCAGCCGGTGACGTGCAACGCGTGCAAGGGCCGCGGCCAGGTCACGCAGGGCAGCATGGGCTTCATGATCGCGATGCCGTGCCCCGAGTGCGGCGGCGCGGGCAAGGTGATCAACAAGCCCTGCGGGGACTGCCGCGGCCGAGGCGAGGTGCGCTCGGAGAAGAAGGTCAAGGTGTCGATCCCCGCGGGCATCGACCACGGGCAGGCGATCCGCGTGGCGGGCCACGGCGAGCCTGGGCCCAACGGAGGGCCGCCGGGCAACCTGCTGGTGGTGATGGAGGTCGAGCAGGACACCAAGTTCCAGCGCGAGGGCAACGACCTGCTGGTGGAGGTCCCGGTGGCCTTCCACACGGCGGCGCTCGGCGGCACGGTCGACCTGTCCAACCTCGACGGCACCGCCGTCACGGTGAACATCCCCCCCGGCACGCAGCCCAACACGGCCTTCACCATGGAGGGCATCGGCGTCCCCTTCGTCGACGGCGGCGGCCGCGGCAACCTCATCGCGGTGGCCCGCGTGGAGGTCCCTCGTCGCATCAACGCCAAGGCCCGCAAGGCGCTCGAGGAGTTCGCGAGGGCGCTCAACGGCGCCGAGGGGTGAAGGCCCTCTCCCCCGCCCTCGCCCTCCTGCTCCACGCGCCCGGCGCGCTCGCCCAGGACGCCCCCCAGCGCCTCGTCGTCGGCTCCTCGACGGTGCAGCTCGTCACCACCGCCACCACCGCGAGGGTGACCGCCGACCCCGGCTCCCGCGTGCTCTGGGAGGGCCCCACCACCTGGCAGGGCGAGGACCGCGGCCTGCGCACCCGCGACGCGCTCAGCATCACCAACGGGACGCTCGTTCGAGAGCGCTACGACGAGTCGGTCACGGCCTGCGGGATGGGGGAGCTTCCCTCCGAGCGCTGGGCGCTGGGGCCGTCGCTGCGCTTCGTGCGAGCGCCCAACCAGCGCCTGCTCTCGGCGGCGCAGTCGGCCTTCGCGGGCGCGGCGCAGGCCCCGTCGAGCGTGGTGGCCGGGGCCCCTCCCTCGCTGCCGCTGCGGGGCGCGGAGGTGCGGCTCGCCGATGGGACCACACCCCTCGCGAGCCCTCTGGAGGACGGTGATCCTCGCACCGCGCAGGCCCTCACGGCCGGATCGTTCGTGACCCTGCGACCCGCTCTCGGTCCGGTGTCGCTGCGGGCTCTGGAGCTCAGCGCATCGCCCTCGGCCGACCTCCCCCGGCGGTGGCTGCTGACGATGGAGCCGGGGGCGGTCCGGCTGGCGGTGACGCTCCCGGTGACGCGCTCGGCCGGTCGGTTGAGGGTGATGCTCCCGTCGGGTCCGAGGCCCTCGTGCGTGGCGCTGGTGGCGCTCGACGACGGCGCGCTGGGCGAACTCGGGTGGATGACCTCCCTCGACGCCTCCGGCGACGGCGGGGTCGCGGCGCTGCTGGCCGCGGCGGAGGGCGTCGACGGAGAGGCCGCGCTGCGGCTCGCGCTCTCGCTGGGAGAGCGGGGCGAGCGCGCGGTGATCGAGGCGCTGCCGACGATGAGCGCCCTCGCGGCGAGGCGCGCGGTGAGGGCGCTGGCGGCGACCGGGCGGGCGGAGGCGATCGCCGCGGTGGCGAGGACCCTCGGCCGCGAGGAGGTGTCGGCCGCGGCGCAGGAGGCGCTGGAGCGCGTGGGGGCTCCGGCGATCGCGGCGGTGGCCTCGGTGGTGACGCAGAGCCCGAGGGCGCTGCGGGTGGTGGCGGGGATGCGGCTCTCGTGGGGGCAGCGGCTGGGCGCGGCGACCCCGCTGCTGGGGGCCCCCGACGAGGCGTGGCGCGAGGGGCTGCCGACGCTGCGGACGATGCTCTCCGCGGCGGCGAGAGAGGACTCCGCGAGGCCGTGGATCGAGGCGCTCCCGGCGAGCGAGCCGGGCTTCTCGCGGGGCCTGAGGGCGGCGGCCGAGGCGATGCGGGCGGACGACCCGGTGATGGTCTTCGCGGCGGAGCGGGCGCGGTCGCAGTGGGAGGGCGCGACGGCCTTCGCGACGCGCTGGCGGCTGCTCTCACCGATGGCGGGCGACGCGCCGGGGCGCGCGGCGCTGGGCGAGCTGCTCGCGGGTCGAGGACCGGGCGCGAGCGACGCCGACCTGCGGGCCGAGGCGGCGAGGGCGCTGGGCCGCTACGCCGACACGACGGACGCGCTTCGGGCGGGGTTGGAGGACGCGGTCCCGAGGGTGAGGGCGGCGGCGGCGACGGCGCTGCGGGGCCGCGGTGCGGCGGTCGACGCGCTGCGCCCGGTGCTGGCGCAGGACGGGTGGCCCACGGTGCGAGCGGCGGCGGCGGAGGCGCTGGCCCCGAGGCCCGAGGCCGCGGACGCGCTGGCGTCGGCGCTCGACGCGCACAGCGTGCTGGTGGTGAGGGCCGCGCTGAGGGCGCTGTCGGCCAACCCCTCGGCCGCCGTGACCGCGAGGCTGGTGGCCTTCGCTCAGGACGGGTCGAGGGCGTCGCTGCTGCGGCGCGAGGCGATCGACGCGGTGGCGCAGCGCTGCGATGCGGGAGCGCTCTCGGGCCTGGAGGCGCTGGCGGAGACGCTGGGCGACACCGCGCTGCCGCCCTACGAGCAGGACCTCGGGCACGCGGCGCTCGCGGCGATGGCGCACATCGACGCGGGGCGGGCGAGGGCCTTCCTGAGGAGGAGCGAGGCGAACCCGGCGGCGCTGGCGGCGGTGGAGCGCGCGGCGCGTGGCGGGTGCTCGGGCCGGTGATCGCTGGGAGCGACGGGGCGACCACCTCTCCAAACACCCCCACCCACTCTCCAACTCCGCCGCCCAGTTGACGCCGCGGCCCTCGCTCGGGTCCGATGCTCCGATGACCTCTCGACGATCGCGTGGCTGGTGGCTGCTCGCCCTCTCGGCCGCGGGCTGTGTCCCTACGCGCGGCACCCCCGCCGACGACGCCTCGGTCGACGACATGCCCGCCGCGGCCGACACCCCCGCGGCCGACACCCCCGCGGCCGACGTGCCCGCGATGGACGCCCCCAAGACCCCCGTCGACGTCCCTCCGGTCGCCGACGACGTCCCCGTGGTCGCGATGGACGCCGTCGTCCTCCCCGACGTCCCTCCCGCCGTCGATGTCCCCATCATCCCCGAGGACCGCGGCCCGCCTCCTCCTGCGTGCGAGTCCTCGGCGCTCGTCGACCTCGCCCTCCTTCCCCGTGACGGCGGCCTCCTTCGCTACGTCGGAACCACCGCCTCCGCCCCTCGCGCCCCCTCGCTGCCCGCCACCTGCGTGGGCGCGGACGGCATGGGCGAGGCGGTCTTCCAGGTGGTCCATCGCTACGTCCCGTCGATGAACGGGCGGCTGCGCGCGAGCCTCGACGACGCGGCCACCGACGCGACCTTCGACACGGTGCTCTTCGCGCAGCGCTCGTGCTTCCCGCTGCGACCGGGCGAGGCGCCGCTCGACTGCAACGACGATGTCGAGGACACCGCGGCGATGCGCCCGCGCGCCTCGGCGATCCTCACGCCGCGCGTGCTCGCCGGGGTGCCGGTGTACCTGGTGGTCGCCGGGCTGCCGCGCGGCGATGGGGACCCGCTTCGCCCCAGCGGGGCCTACGCGCTCACGGTCACGGAGCTGCCGGAGGTCGCGCTCGGAGCGCCCTGTGACCTCAGCGGCCACGCCAACGCCTGCGTCCCTGGCGCCGGCTGCGTCGACGGCGCTCCGCCCCGCTGCGTCGCCGACGGAACCCCCGACGCCCGCTGCCGCACCGACGGAACCGACGAGTGCAACGCCGGCCTCCGCTGCTTCATGGGCTTCTGCCGACGCACCATCGCACCCGGCGCCGCGTGCGGACCGGACGTTCCGGGCGTCTGCCCCGAGGAGTCGAGCTGCCAGTGGGTCGACGGCGCCAACCGCTGCGCGCGCACCGGAACCCGCGGCTCGGACTGCCGCGACGACGCCCCCCGCTGCGACGACGGACTCTCTTGCGTGCACACCCGCTTCGGCGACCACTGCCGCGCCACCGTGGCGGCGGGCGCTCGCTGCGATCCGTGGGGCTTCCGAGACGCCTGCGCGACGGGCTCGGTCTGCGCGCTGAGCCCTCTCGGGGGCGCCGGGAGCTGCGTCGCTCCGGGCAGCGTCGCGGGCGCCCCGTGCATCCCCGGCTCGGGGACGCGCTGCGCCGCGGGCCTCGAGTGCCGCCTCTCGCTCGACGGCGAGACCGAGCTCTGCGTGCGCGCGGTGGACCCTGGCGGTCGCTGCGATCCGCTCGACGGGACCAGCATCTGCTCGATGGACACGGACTGCTCTCCCAACGCCGCCCTCACCGACGGGCTCTGCGCGGCGCCCGGAGCGGCGGCCGGGGCGGCGTGTCGGGGGGTCGCTCCCCGCTGCGACACGGGGCTGTCGTGCTCGGTGGAGTCGGGCATCGGGCGCTGCCTTCGGGCGGTGGCGACGGGGGCCGCGTGCGACCTGCGGTACTACTCGACCCGGTGCATGGGCGGAGGGTGCTCGGCGGACAGCGCCACGACGGCGACGTGCCGCGCGGCCACCGCGGAGACCGAGCCCAACGACACCCCCGCGACGGGGACCTCCCTCGCCGCGACGGCCGTGGTGCTCACCGGCTCGCTCGCCGCGCCCGACGCGAGGGACTGCGTGAGGGTGACGCTCCCGGCCGGGGCCTCGCTGGTGGCGGAGACCTTCACCGGCGACGAGCGGGTGTGCGATCGCGCCGGGGGCGATCCGTCGCTGTCGGTGTACGGACCCTCCGGGGCGGAGATCGTCCGCGAGGATGACAGCCCCCGCCGGGGCCTGTGCACCACCATCGCCCCGTGGACCCACCCGCAGGCGAGCGGTCTCACCGCGGGCACCTACGCGCTCTGCGTGGGCCGCGGCGAGAGCGCGGTGCCGTCGTACCGGCTGGTGGTGTCGATCCTGCGCTGAGACCCCCCTCGCAGCCCATGCGCCCGAACAGGCCGGTCGCTTGTGTCGGGCCCTACGGCTCCGCTAGGGTGGCGCGCATGAAGAGGGTCTTGCTTTGCGCCATGCTCGCGGGCGCATGTTCATCTCGCGGCGTGGGTGGTCTCTCGGACTTCGACTCGGGCCCGGCGGCTGACCGCGGCGCGGGCATCGACGGCGGGGTCGTCACCAACGACACGCCCTCGGTCGACGTGCCCGCCAAGGGCAGCGACGTGCCGGTGGGGGTCGACTCGGGCTTCCCCCAGGACATCCCCGTGTCGGTGGACTCGGGCTTCCCCCAGGACATCCCCGTGTCGGTGGACATCCCGCTGCCGATGGACCTCGGTCCGGCCTGTCACTCCGACCGCGATTGCAGCGCGGCGGGCCTGGTCTGCGACATCCCCCGCGGGGCCTGCGTGGAGTGCGTGCGCTCCGAGGACTGCCTCGTCACGGGCCAGACCTGCTCGGCCAACCGATGCGTGGCGGGCTTCGACTCTGGCACCCCCACGGACCGCGGCACGCCCACGGATCGCGGCACACCCACGGACAACGCGGTCCCTCGCGACGTGGGGCCGGGCGCGATGCTGGTGACGGGCCTGGGCGGCCCCAACGGCTTCGGGCCGCTGACCAACTGCGCGGTTCCCATGGACGACGGCAGCTACACCGGCTCCGGGGCGGACGGCGGAGCGGGGACGGCGATCCCCCTGGGCAGCGGCTTCGGCACCGGGCTCCTGATGCGAGGGCAGCGCTACCCGAGCGTCTATCTCAACAACAACGGCAACATCAGCTTCGGCGGGCCGCTCACCGGCTACACCGCCGACGCCTTCCCGCGGGCCCTGTCGGGCTCGCCGCTCCCGCTGATCGCGCCGTGGTGGGCGGACGTCGACACCCGCGGCGGCGGCCAGCCCACGCGCAACCACGTGTGCTTCGCGGCGGAGGCCTCGCGCTTCGTCGCGACCTGGTACCAGGTCGGGTACTACGCCTCGCACGACGACCTCCAGAACTCCTTCCAGGTCATCATCACCCCGGTGGGGGCGGCCGGGGACTTCGACGTGGAGTTCCGCTACGCGCGCTGCCAGTGGACCACCGGCGACGCCTCCGGCGGCCTCAACGGCTTCGGCGGAACGCCCGCCCAGGCCGGCATCGACCTCGGCGACGGCGTGAACTTCATCACGCTGCCGGGCTCGCTCACGGCCGGCGTGCTCAACCTCTGCGGCACTTCCAACGGCTCGACCCCGGGCGTGTGGCGCATGCAGGTGCGCTCCGGGGTCGTGCGCTTCGCAGGCTGATCTCTCTCCCTCTCTCTCATCCAACAAGACGGTGCAGACAATGGCGGGTAATCCTGGTGGTGGTGGTTGGGGCAGTGGTCCGTTCGGTCCGCCGGGTGGCGGACAGCCGCCGGGTGGCTTCGGTCCGCCGGGCGGTGGACAGCCCCCGGGCGGCTTCGGTCCGCCGGGCGGCTTCGGCCCGCCGGGTGGCGGTCAGCCCCCGGGTGGCTTCGGCCCGCCGGGTGGCGGACAGCCCCCGGGTGGATGGGGTCCGCCGGGTGGACAGCCTCCCCCTGGCGGCGGCTACGGCGCGCCTCCGGGCTATCCCTCGCAGCCGGGCGGCTTCGCCCCGCAGGCTCCGATGGGGGGCTACGGCGCACCGGGCGGCTTCAACCAGATGCCGCCGCAGTCGTCCTCGAAGAAGGGCCTGTTCATCGGCCTCGGCATCGGCGTGCTGGTGATCAGCTGCGGCATCGTGATGGTGCTGGCCAAGCAGGCGCACGACAAGGAGCAGGCGACCTACGGCGCGCTGAAGACCGTGTGCAGCGGACAGGGCGTGCCGGGCGCGCGGATGTACACCCCGGCGGGTCTGCCCCACCGCGTGGTGGGCATCGCCCGCACGACCGCGGGCGGCGAGTGGAACATCCAGCAGTCGCTCATCCCCGTCGGCCGTCGCTCTCCCGACATCGCGGGCACCGACATCGTCATGTGCTTCGAGCCCGTCGTCGAGCAGCAGCAGGGGACCTGCGACACCTGGCGCACCCGCAACGGCATCCGCGTGCCGGGGAGCACCCGCAACTTCCCCCGCGTGCAGCTCTTCCAGCCGGTGCGGCTCGTGTCCGCGCAGACCGGCGTGACCCTCAACCAGGGCACCCTGGTCGGCGGCCCTCCCGCCAACTGCAACGTCACCTTCGGCTCTCCCTCCGCCAGCAGCTTCCGCGGCAGCGCTCCCGACGACGACGAGGTCAACACGTACCTCGCTCCGCTTCTCGGCAACTGAAGCCCTCCGCTCCGATCGAGCCTCTGCTAGCGTCCCGGTGGTGGCGATCTTCTCCTTGCTGGTGCTGGTCGGCGTGGTGATCGGGGTGCCGACGGCCATGTGGTTCACCACCTGGCCTGACGCGCTCTCTCGCTGGCTCCCTCGGGTCGTCGGCTCGGAGAGCATCACCCGCGGCCAGTTCCGTGACGCGGTGGTCCCGAAGTTCCGCGCGGACGGGCCGCCGATGGAGGTGAGGCTCGCCGCGCTGGGCTCGTGGATCCTCGGGGCCATGTTCGTCCCGGGCCTGCTGCTGGGGCTGTTCGGGCTCGTGGCCATGGGCCTCGGGCTGGTCTCCATCCCCGGCCTGGTGCTCGCGTGGCGGCTGTTCTTCCTCGGCCGCCCGCTGCTGCTCGGCGAGCCCGGCGCGGCGGCCCGTGCCCGCTCTCTCTCGCAGTTCGCGCGCATCCTCAACTACGTGGTGCTGGCGGCGTGCGGCGCGGGCCTCCTGACCCAGTTGCCAGAGCTGCTGCACAACGGCCTGCGCGCCAACATCTGGGGCTTCGTGGCGATCGCGCTCTCGGTGGCCCTCTACGCGGGCATCTCGCTGACCCACGCGTCGCTGCTCGATCGCGCGGCCCAGGCCCTGGACGACGAGGACGCCGCCACCAACGCGACGCTCGGCGGGGTGCGCATCGATGCGCAGGGAGCCGCCGTGGCGCCGATGCTGTTTGAAGAGATGTCCGAAGAGATGTCCGATGAGGAGCGGCGACGGCGGGGCTGACCGTCACATCATCGGAGCGCCCGAGCGGATCCAGTTGCGGATGAGCGTGCGCTCGGCGGGGGTGAGCGGGGCCGCGAGCTGGGGCATCTGCACGCCGCAGGGGTTGCGCCCGGGGGAGGTCGCGCACTCGGGGAACTGGCGCATCGTGCCTTCGACCTTGATCACCAGGTAGCTGTGATCGGGGTCGCCCGGGGAGACCAGCCGCAGCCGACCGACCTGGTCCGAGGGCTGGTTGACCATCGCCCCATAGGAGGTCACGCCGTCGGTCAGGAACAACCCCCCCGACCCGCCGCCGCCGTCGGACCCGCGGCCGTGGCAGGCGGGCATCGCGCAGGTGCGGTTGAAGAGTTCCTGCACCTGGGAGAAGGGCACCGGGACGATGGGGACGTCCTCGTCGGCGTCGGCGCTCGCGTCCTCGCCAACGTCGGTCGCGACGTCCGTGGACGCATCCTGCGGCGCCGGGGTCGGTGGGTCGCTGCACCCGAGGAGGGACATGGCCAGGACCGCGGAGGTCCAATGAAGCAGGTTCATGGAAGAGTTGGGGCACTTCATAGCGCTGGTGACCGGGCCTGGGCAACGTGGCGAGTGGGCCCGAGGCGGCGTCGGACACCCGCCCTCGTCGGAGCGGCTCACGGGCGCGGCACCCGGTAGATCTGCTCCTGCCGCCCTCGGCCCCCGAGGGGGTTGCCCGACATGCCCCCGGAGCCGAGCATCCACGTGACGCCCATGGTGTCGATGACCGCGCTCGCCTGGGCAACCACCCCGAAGCTCGGTCCCCCGGAGCCCGGTCCCCCTTCGCCTCCGCGGCCCCCGGAGCCTCCACGACCGCCCGCTCCGCCCGTGCCCGCCCCAGCGCCGCCCTCGCCGCCTGCGCCTCCCCCTCCGCCCGCTCCGCCGACCCCTCCATCGCCGCCGCCCAGGGTCTCCACCGTGGTGCCGACGAGGCTCACCCGGATCGCCTCACCCCACGCGAACACCCCGATGGAGGCGCCTCCGTGCTCCCCCCCGAGGCCGCCCTCGCCGCCGCAGCCTCCGCCTCCACCGCCGCCTCCCAGGGAGCTCCCTCCGGCCGCGAAGCCTCCGCCTCCTCCTCCGCCCGTGCCGCCCCGCTCTCCGCCCTCCGGCAGCGGGATCAGGTAGCCCTCCGCGGTGACCTCCCCCATCGCGACCGATCGCCCCACCTGGCCCGCCGTCCCGCTCTCGCCGGTCGCGCCCAGGCTCTGGGCCATGGTGCCGCCCCGTCCACCCGCGGCCCCCATGCCGAGGCCCGTCGCCGTCCCCGGCGCTCCGGCCGCCCCGTCGTGCATCGCGTCGGTGCCGCCGTGCCCGCCGTTGCCCATGCCGCTGCACCCGATGCCCCCTGCGCCGCCGGTGGCCCCGTCACGGCCCACGGCCCCGCTGCCCCCGAGGGCGCCCGGGCTGGGAGGCATCGAGGGAGCGCTCGACCCGGCGCAGGCGTGCACCCGGCCGCGGTCGAAGGTGATCACCCCGGAGCCCACCGCGAAGAGGCCATAGCAGCTCAACGAGCCGAGCATCGCGCTGCGCTCGGAGGCCAGGTCGATGTCGTGGAAGGTCACCGAGGTGCGAAGGTCCTGGATGAAGGCCCCGCCGACCTGGCCTCGCAGCAGCGAGCGCTGGCTCTCGTTGGACGAGCGCGCCACCCAGCCTCCGGCGCCGCCGGGGTAGCGCCCGGAGAGCGTGACGCCGTCGACCAGCTGATGCGTCGGGACCGTGGCCCCGGAGCCCCCGTCGCCCAGCGCGATGGGCAGCGCGTCGTAGGTGCCCACCCCGACCAGGATCGAGCGCCGCGTCCCAGCGCGAGCGATGGCGAGCCCGCGGGTGACGGTGCGCACCGGCTGATCAGGGGTGAGCCCGGTGTTGCTGTCCGAGCCGCCCTCCGACACGAAGATGCTCTCCGCCGCCACGCCGTCGACGCCGTCGCAGTTGGTGTCCTGGCCATCGCCCGGCGGATCGGCCGCGGCGGCGTTGCAGGCGTCCATCGGAGCCGTCGCGTCGGCGACCGCGTCGGCGCCCGCGTCGGTGCCCGCGTCGGCGCCCGCGTCGGCGCCCGCGAGCACGCAGCGCGTCCGCCCCTCCATGCCGTCGTCGGCGAGGTATCCCGCGCGGCAGCGCACCACCGTCTCGGTGCATCCGCCCAGCATCGCCAACAGCACCGCACCCGAACCCAGGCCTCGTCGAAGCATCGCCGACACCTATACCGACAACCGCGACCACAGCCCACGTTTCCGGGAACTCCGGCCGCCCGCCGGTGCCTCTCCAGCGGTGGCACGTGGATCGCACAATCTTCCAACGAGTGACGCGCTCGTGCGTCCCAGGGATTGAACGTCCGTAAGCGGTTCAGGACACGAAGCGTTGTCTCGACGACCGATCCGCACGAAAGGAGCGCACCATGAGAGACCTGATGGAGCTGCTGTGTGACTACCTCATGCTCGAGGACAAGCGAGCCCGTGGCGTCACCCTCACGGCGGCGCAGCACGCGCGCTGGATCACCCTGCTCAAGGCCCTTCCCGGCACGGGCAACGCCCCTGGCCCGGGGCCCGAGAGGGAGCGCGTCGAGGACGGCGCGCTGGTCGAGCTCACCGCCAACGGGCGCTTCGAGGCCGCTCGGCTGATGGGCGTGTCGCGCGACGGGCTGCGCATGCGCATCCACCACCCGCTGCTGCCGGGCACGCAGACCCTGGTGCGGGTCATCGCCGAGGGGCCCCGCACCGAGTACGTGTATCCGTGCGTTGTCGCCTGGTGTGACGGCCATGTCATGGGGCTGCGCTTCGATGGCCGCCCGGCGAGGGGCCTGCTGGTGCGATCCGAGGCGGGCGACTGGCAGTGCCCGCTCAACCTCCAGACGGGGTGGGGCGTTCGCGCCACGAGCGCGCGCGCGTAGGCCACACCCTCCTTTCGTCTATCTCAGCGCAGGATGGGCAGGCGCTTCGGTCCCTCGACCGGGGCGCTCCCTCCGTGGGCCTCGAAGACCGCGCGGGTCACGCAGTCGGCGAGCCGCTCGGCGATCTCCTTGAAGGCCTTGGCGGGGATGCTGTTGGGCTGCGCCTGGACGATGGGCGTGCCGTTGTCGCCCCACTCCCGCACCGCCGAGTCGATGGGGATCTGGCCCAGCAGCGGGGCCTTGGCGAACTCCGCGATGCGGGCGCCGCCGCCGCGGCCGAAGATCTCGTGCTTCACGCCCGCCGAGTCGACGAAGTGGCTCATGTTCTCGACGACGCCGAGGATCGGCACGTTGAGCTTCTGGCACATGCTCACGGACTTGTAGACGTCCATGAGGGCGACGTCCTGCGGCGTGGTGACGATCACGCCGCCGGTCACCTTGAGCTTCTGGAAGAGCGTGAGCGCCACGTCGCCGGTGCCCGGCGGCAGGTCGAGGATGAGGTAGTCGAGCTTGCCCCAGGCGACGTCCTTCAAGAACTGCTGGAGCGCCCCCTGGATCATCGGCCCTCGCCAGATGACCGACTGCCGCGCGTCCTCCAGCAGGAAGCCGATGGACATGATCTTGAGCCCGAAGCGCTCGAGGGGCTCGATGTGCTTGCCGTCGCGGGAGATGGGCCGGCCCATGATGCCCAGCATCGTCGGCACGCTCGGCCCGTAGATGTCCGCGTCGAGCAGGCCCACGCGGGCTCCGGAGCGCAGCAGCGCCAGCGCGAGGTTGGCCGCCACGGTGCTCTTGCCGACGCCCCCCTTGCCGGACATCACCGGGATGACGTTCTTCACCTCGGGGCAGGGGTCGTCGCCGGCGATCTGCCGGGTGCGCACCGCCGAGCCGATGGTGAGCTCCAGGCGCTTCACGCCGACCTTCGCCGCGGCCTCCTCGAGGGCCTTCACGATGGCGTCGCGCGACGCGGTCGCGGGCGAGAGCAGGTCGACGGTGGCCTTCGCGGTGTCCCCGTCGATGGACACCTCGCGGATGGACTTCAGCTCGCCCAGGCGCTTGTCCACCACCGGGTCGACCACATCGGACAGCGCGCTCACTAGGGTCTCTTGCGACACGGACATCTGCAGTGCTCCAACACCTCTCACGGGCGATGCCGCGACCGTCGCGCAGCGCCGTCGATGCGGCGCGGGGCATAAGGTGACCCTTCGCACCCGTCAAGCCGTCGCCGCCGTTGCCAGCAGCGACGCCCGGTTGGTACAGACCGCGGGCCATGTCCGACACCGCGACCGATCACCCGCCCCGACTCGCCGAAGCCGCTCGCACCCCGCGCGCCACCCGCGTCGCGCTCGCGGTCTACCTCGTCGTGATCGTCGTCTACGCCCTCTTCGCGGGCGATCGGCTGCGCTCGCACTCGCCGGACAACCACTTCGCCTACCTCGCCGACGCCTTCAACCACGGCACCCTCGCCGTGCGCTGCGACGCCGACGTCGCCCGCCACGTCGCGTGCCCGCCGGGCGGCGGCGGCAACGACTGGGCCCGCTTCGGCGACCGGTGGTTCGTGGCCTTCCCGGCCTTCCCGGCGGTCGTGTACATGCTGCCGGTGGCCCTGCTGGGCCGCGACTTCCCCAACCGCGCCTTCGACGTGCTGCTCGCGGGCATCGCCCCGGCGCTGCTCTACCTCTTCCTCGACCGGCTCTCCCGCCGCGGGTACTCGCAGCGCTCGTGGAAGGAGAACCTCGGCATCACCGCCCTCTTCGCCTTCGGCTCGGTGTACTTCTTCACCGCCGTGCAGGGCGCCGTCTGGTTCACCGCCCACGTCATCGGCGCGGCGCTGGGCGCGGCCTTCCTGCTCACCGCCCTCGACGCCGCGAGGCCCTTCGCCGCGGGAGCCCTCCTCGGGCTCTCCTTCCACACCCGCACCTCGACGCTGCTGGCCGCGGTCTTCTTCGGCCTCGAGGCCATCCGGGTGCACCGCCTCGCGGGCGCGAAGGAGGCCACCGCCGACGATGACCTCCTCACCCGCCTCGCGCGCTACGCGATCGGCACCGACTGGCGCGCGGTGCTGGGCAAGGTGCTCCGCTTCTCCGTCCCCGTGGTGGCCGCGCTCGTCGTCTACATGGTGCTCAACAAGCTGCGCTTCGGCGACTGGCGCGAGACCGGCTACCAGTACCTCCAGATCCGCTGGCAGGACCGCATCCGCCGCTGGGGCCTCTTCAACTTCCACTACCTCTCGCGCAACCTCGCCGTCGCGCTCGCGCTGCTGCCGTGGATCTCCCGCGTCGCCCCCTACGTCCAGGTCTCGCGCCACGGGCTCGCGCTCTGGGTCACCACCCCGCAGTACCTCGAGCTGCTGCGCCCCGCCCGCACCTCGCGCCTCGCGACCAACCTCATCGTGCCGGCGCTCGCCATCGCGGCCCTCGACCTGCTCTACCAGAACAGCGGCTGGGTGCAGTTCGGGTACCGCTTCAGCAACGACTTCGCGCTGCTGCTCATCGGCGCGCTCGCGCTCAACGGCCGGCCGTGGCGCCGCCTCGGGTGGGCCGTGCTGGGCCTCGCCATCGCGGTCAACGTCTTCGGCGCGGCGACCTTCGAGCGACCCGGCAACGTGTACCAGGGCGACAATACCGCCGAGGGTATGTTCCAGCCCGACTGAGGAGTCGCAGCCGCTGTCGGGGCCCTTCCGACGACTCCATGAAAGACAGCGAAGCGTCGGCCGGGCGTATGGGGGGATGAGCCAACGCCGGATCGACGCGGTTCAGGAGGGGCTGCGATGACGTGGCATCGGATGAGCTCGATCGGGGTGATCTCCGCGGCGCTCGGCGCCGGGTGCGTCGCAGGAGGAGCCGACACGGCGGTCGTCCCGCCGGCCGACGACACGCCCTCGGCCGCCATGGACACGCGGGTGTTCATCACCCCCGGAGACCTCACGGGGGTGCTGGTGACGATGGACATTCCCATGGCCCTCGACCGGCCGACCATGGCCGCGCCCGACGCCCCCGCGGCAGACGCCGGGACCCCGGACGTGGGCATCGACGTGGGCACGGAGGTGGCCTCCCTCGACGTCGGCATGGACGTGGCACCTCTCGACGCAGGCCTCGACGTGCCGGCCCTCGACGTGCCGGCCCTCGACGTGCCCACGGACGTCGGACCCGCGGACGTGATCAGCCGCCCCGAGCTCGTGAGCGCGGACGTCCCTCGGGACATCGCCGCGGTCGACGTGCGCACCTGTCCATCGGGGCAGGCGCTCTGCCCGACGACGCCCTTCATGAGCGAGCCGGCGAGCTCGTTCCGCTGCACGGCGACCATCGCGGGGCGCTGCCCGGGGGCCGACCTGGTGATCCGCGGCGACTGGATCGCGGATGACACCGACGGCAACTACCTCGCGCTCTCGGCGCCCCGCTTCGACGCCACCGCCGCGGAGGTGGCCGAGGGCTGCGTGTCGGCCGCGGGCCTGCGCCGGCTGCTGCACTTCAACTTCGCCGTGCTCAACGTGGGCAACTCGCGCTTCAACGTCGGCCGCCCCGACGAGCGCGACACGGTGCACTGGGAGTTCTTCACCCCGCACCGGCATTTCCACATCAAGGGCTGGGGCGACTACCGGCTGCGCACCCTCGCCGGGCGAGAGGTCGGCCACGGGCGCAAGCAGTCCTTCTGCCTGGAGGACAACATCCGCCAGGAGGGAGCGCGCGAGGAGGACCGCGAGTTCGCGCCTCCGCGCTGCGAGCTCTTCGACCCGGGCGGCCCGCCGGAGGACCGGCCCGAGTTCGGCCTCTCCGTCGGCTGGGGCGACGAGTACCCGTCGGGCATCCGCTGCCAGTGGATCGACATCGGCTCGCCCGATCCCTCCGCGGCGGACTACCTCGCCAATGGCATCTACGTGCTGGCGATCACGGTGAACACGGGCGACACCACCGCCACGCCGCTCTACCGTGAGCTCGACTACAGCAACAACGCCGCGAGCATCCGCGTGGAGCTCGAGGACGCCACGGTGCGCGCCTGCGTCGGCACCGCGGGCGACGCCTGCGCGGGCGGGCACGTCCGGTGCGACGGGAGCTGCGGTCCTTGAGCGGGCGTCCTGGGGTCAGGCCGGGGCGGCGCGGCGCTCGTCCAGCGCGTGGACGCGCGGGCACACGGGCTCGCCGACCCTGGCGTGGAGGGTGCTGCCGATGAGGGCGCCGTTGGCGAAGTAGGCGCCGCCGTCCGAGGCCGGGAGGATGTCCCAGGTCGCCTCGTGGACGAAGGCCACGGTCTCCACGGCGAGCACCATCAGCCCGCCGAGCCAGTCGCCCTCGCGCAGGTCGCGGAAGGTCTTGGCGTCCGCCGTGGGGTGCCCGGCGCTGCCCTCCAGCACGGCGCCGCTGACCAGGGTGATGCGCTGCACATGGTGCCCGACTGCCACGGTGTGGCGCACCTCCACCACCGGCACCGCGGTGATGCGCCCGGCGAGCAGGCCGTAGACGAGGTCGCCCACGGCGATGGCGTCGATGCGTCGGTCGCCCGTCGGCGTGGCGATGGGCGTGTCGGGGGCCATGCACCGGCACTCGATGCTGCACACCCCGGCGGTGCAGCCGCAGCAGCCACTCATCGGTCCGCCGGGCAGACGGCAGAGGTCGCTGCCGGGGTAGACGCAGGTGCCCTCGGGGCAGGCGACGCGCACGTCCGTCGAGGCGTCCACGACGTCGACGGAGGCGTCGTCGGTGCGAGGCGGCGTCGATGCGCACGCCGGCAGCAGGAGCATCACGCCGAGCCTCACGCGGCGAATGGTGTCCATGGGGGGCCTTTGTCCTCTCTCCACTCTGATGAAGCGTTCTCCACCCCGGTGACGAGGGCGGGACAGCTCATCGTACGTCCGAGGGGCAGCGAGCGCTCGCCCCCGGCGCCGCGCAACGTGGCGGTCGCCGGGGAGACGTCAAGGGGAGTTCAGGGAGCGGGAGGGGTGAGGCGGAAGGCGGTGGCGGTCGAGACGCTGCCGGGGAAGTTGTACCCGACGAGGTTGCCTCGGGCGCCGGTGGAGTCCTCGACGCCGATGGTCGCAAACTCGCCGGTGTTGCGGCCGTTCACGGGGGCGATGGCGCAGTAGTGCAGCTCGATCACGCCGGTGGTCTCGAAGAGCTTCGCCTGGAAGGTGAGGCGATCGGCGCTGCCGCCGCTGATCGTCTGCCAGTCGGTCCACTGGATGACGAAGCGACGGGAGGGGGTCGTGCCGAGGGTGGCGACGCGCACCGCCGACACGGCGGTGACCGGGCCGAGGTCGTCCCAGAAGGGAGCGACGAAGTTGTTCGGCACGCCCGCGGTCGGGATGGTGGTGTTGCTGTACGAGTCGTCCGGCGTCCCGGTCATGGAGGGCCAGAGCTGCGCGAAGCCGTTGGAGGTCACCGAGAAGTGCGTCGCGTCCGCCGCGAAGAAGCGGAACGTGAAGGGCAGCGCGGCGATGGCCGAGGCCGAGTCGTCATCCCAGCCGCCCGTCGGGACGACCGCGGTGCCGGTGGTCACGGCGTCGCAGGCGCCGGTGATCGACGAGAGGACGTAGTAGGGCGTCGGCGCGGGCGAGAGCGGCGCGGCCGTCGCGGAGAGGTTGAAGGGACCGCCGGTCCCGGTGGTGGCGGTCACCGACACGATCAGCGTGCGCGGCTGCTGCGTGGGGTTGTCGAGGTTGAGCAGGGCCTCAGCCCCGTCGGCGGTCGCGACGGCGCTGTTGAAGCAGCCGGTCGCCGCGCAGTTGACGGCCGACCGGACGCGCGGGCGCCAGGTTCCGCCCGACTGCGGCACGGCGCGCACCGAGACGCGCTGACCCGCCGGGACGCTCACGCTGTAGAACACCTCGTTGCTGGTGTCGCCAGTGGAGCAGCGGCTCGCGCGCGCGCTGCCGGTGGTGGTGTTGCCCGTGACGGCGGCGGCGCCGTTGACGAGCGCGGTGGCCGCGTCGCAGACGCTGGTCGGCACCACGGTGGTGACCGCCGCGGAGAGGTCGAAGGTGCCCGTGGCCGTCGCCGACGTCGCGGAGACCGCGAGGGTGAAGGTGCGGGGCGCCGCGGTGGTGTTGGCGAGCGCGAGGGTGGCGACGGTGCCGGCGCCGCCGGTCGCGTTGGCGACGCAGGCGGTGGCGGAGCAGCTGTCGAGCGCGCGGACGACGGGCGTCCAGGCGGGCGCGGTGCCGGTCGGGGTCGCGCGGATGGTCGCCTGCGAGTTGGCCGGGAGGGTGAAGGAGTAATAGAGCTGGCCGCCGCCGCCGGTGACGCAGGTGGAGCTCGGGGCGCCGCCGCGGGTGATGTCCTGGGCGGTGACGGGCGCCGCGGCGGTGAGCGCGGTGGCGCCGGCGCACAGGGCGTTGGCGGAGACGTCGAAGGTGCGGGCGCGCAGCACGTAGCTGCCGGCGTTGCTGCTGAACCCGTCGACGATCACGCTGTAGCTGCCGGGGGCCAGCGCGGTGCGGACGACCGAGGAGTTGCCCGGGGTCGAGCCGCCGTCGTCGTCGCAGGCGACGTCCGTCGCCAGGTCGGAGCAGGTGCGGCGGATCGAGACCACCGTGTCGAAGGTCGTGGCGGGGTTGTCCGTGTCGATGATCACGCCGGTGGTCGAGGTGATCGTGAGGTTGTAGACGTTCTCCGGACCGGCGGCGTTGCTCTGGCAGCTCGACGCGGCGATGGTGCTGGCGCCGCGGGTGATGCCGTTGATCGGGGCCACGGTGCCCGGCAGGGTGATGGTCCCGAGCGGCAGCGCGCAGCCCGCGGACTGCACATCGACCGGCACCGCCGCGTCGCCGCCGTCACCCGTCGCGTCCGTGCGGGGCACGTCCGTCGAGCCGGCGTCCGTCGGGCCGGCGTCCATCGAGCCCGCGTCCATCGGGCCCGCGTCCGTCGGGCCCGCGTCCGTGGCGCCGGTGTCGAGGGGGCCCGCGTCGGTCGCCCCGCTGTCCACGGCGCCGGTGTCCGCGGGACCGGTGTCCCCGGGGCCCGAGTCGGTCGTTCCGGTGTCGGGGCGGACGCCCGTGTCGACGCCCGTGTCGACGCCCGTATCGATCACGCCGGTGTCCGCGGGGCCCGAGTCGGTGCCGCTCTGCGTACCGTCAGCGCCGCAGCCGGCGAGCAGCACGGCCATCACTGCATAGGACCATCGTGTAGACATCGTGACTCTCTCTTCTGTTGACTGTCCGACGGCCCCGGTTGGGGCCCACTCCGCTCGCGCTGCGGCCCAGAAGCCGCGAGGCGAGCGTCACTCTACTAGCGTAGTTGTCGATATGATGGAAGCCTTGCGGTGGCCATGTCCCGGTCCTGCGGGATGGGGTCATGGCGGGCGGGGCGCGACGCTGCGATGATCCGCGACCGCATGAACCCGCGAAGCCACCGCCGTCTGCTGCTCGCCGCCGCGACGCTCGCGCTCGTCGCGGGCTCGGCGCTCGCCTTCGACCAGGCCACCGTCGCTCGCGCGCACACCGGCGACCGCAACCTCGTGCGCGCCAACCTCGCGGGCGCCGCCCTGCCCGGCGAAGACCTCGCGGACGCCAACCTCACCAGCGCCGACCTGATGCGCGCCACCCTGACCGGCGCCAACCTGACCGGCGCCAACCTCTCCGACGCCCGGCTCGCCTCGGCGAACCTCTCCAACGCCAACCTCACCGGCGCCAACCTCACCGGCGCGCACCTGGAGATCGCCAACCTGACGGGCGCCCGGCTCGAGGGCGCCAGCCTCCTTCACGCTCGCCTCACCGGCGCCTCCCTCAACGGAGCC
>CBIHPK010000066.1:0-38541 GCA_966211675.1 uncultured Myxococcaceae bacterium | reverse complement strand
GTCGCGCCGCGACGTTTGGGCGCTTTGGGTGGGGTGGGGGGGCGCTCCCGTCGCTCCGCGACGGTGCGGCGCTTTGGGTGGCGTGGGCGGGCGCTCCGCGACGGTGAGGCGCATTGGGTGGCGTGGGCGCTGTTACACTCTCCACCCCCATGAGAAGCGTCTACGCGCCCGCCCTCGCGCTCTGCCTCGCGGCCTGCTCCGAGTCCGCCTCCACGGCCCCCGCGGACGCCGCTGCCGACGTCGCCGTCGATGCGGCCGTCGATGTGGCGGTGGACGCCCCTCCCCCGGCCGATCCGGTGCGCGCGACGGCGCCCTACGCCCGCTACGTCGACCCCCGCATCGGAACCGGCGGCCTGGGCTTCGGCACCGGCAGCGCCTACCCCGGTCCGCAGCGGGCCTTCGGCCTGGCGCGCCCGGGGCCCGACACCAGCAACGACCGCGGCGACGCCCCGATCTTCTCTCACTGCGCGGGCTACTCCTACGCCGACACGCACATCGGGAGCTTCAGCCAGCTCCACATGCACGGCACCGGCATCGTCGACTACGGGGCCCTCGGGTTCATGCCCACGGTGGGGATGTCCGCCGCGAAGACCGAGGACAACGGACGCCTGGAGCGCTTCAGCCACGGGCGTGAGACCGTCTCCGCGGGCTACTACCGCGTGGCCTTCGACGGCAGCGAGACGGTCACCGAGGTCACCGCCACGGACCACGTCTCGCTCTACCGCGTGACCTTCCCCCGGGGCGCCGACGGGCACCTGCTCTTCGACGTGGGCCACACGCTCTCGGACGTGCGCGTCACCGAGGGCGAGGTGCAGGTCGACCGCGCGGCGGCGGAGCTCTCCGGCCGGGTGCGCTTCGAGGGCGGCTACTCCGACCGCGTGGGCGGCGTCGACGCGTACTGGGTCGCTCGCGTCTCGCGCCCCATCGCCGGCGCGGGGACCTGGTCCCGCGGCGAGCTCCACGCCGACGCCCGCCCGTTGTCAGGGATCTCCGTGGGCGCCTATGTCCCGGTCGACACCACCGCCGATGGAAGCGTCACGGTGGCCATCGGTCTGTCCTTCACCGACGTGGCCCACGCCCGCGCCAACCTCGTGGCCGAGGCCGCGGACCTCGACTTCGACCGGGTGCACCGGGAGTCCTCCGCGCACTGGGAGTCGCTGCTCTCCCGGGTGCGCGCCGAGGCCCGCGGGGAGCCCGCGCTCACCAAGCTCTACACCGCCGTCTACCACACGCTGCTCATGCCCACGCTGGCCTCGGACGCCGACGGCACCTACCGCGGCGTCGACAAGATGGTGCGCCACGCAGAGGGCTTCCGGTACTACACCGACCTCTCGCTCTGGGACACCTTCCGCACCGAGCACCCGTGGCTCACCATGGTCTATCCCGAGTACCAGCGGGACTTCGTGCGCTCGATCATGGCGATGGGCGACGTGCTCGGCTTCTATCCACGGTGGCCCCTCGGCACCGGCGAGACCGGAGGGATGCTGGGCGACTGCGGCGCGCTGATGGTGGCCGACACCTGGCTCCGAGGGCTGCGCGACTACGACGTGCCCCACGCGTGGGACATCGCCCGCCGGGGAGCCTTCGCGACCCCGAGCCGACGCGAGGCCCTGGAGGACTACCTCACGCTCCACTACGTTCCCACCGAGGGCATCGGGTCGAGCGCGTCCAAGACCCTGGAGTACGCCTACGCCGACGGCGCGCTCTCGCGCATGGCGCGCGGCCTCGGGCACGACGCCGACGCCGACGCGCTGGCCGAGCGCTCGCGCAACTACCGCTACCTGTACGACCCGGCGCAGCGCTTCCTGGTGGGGCGCAGCCGCGACGGGAGCTTCGCGCAGATGGCGCGCGTGGAGGCCTGGCAGGACTTCTACGCCGAGGGCAACGCGTGGCAGTACCTCTGGTACGCGCCGCACGACCTCGACGGGCTCGCGACGCTGCTGGGAGGGCGCTCGGCGATGCTCACCCGGCTCGACGACATGTTCGAGCGCTCGATGGAGGCGAGGCGCACCCCGCTGCCGGAGAGCTACTACTGGCACGGCAACGAGCCGGACATCCACGCGCCGTGGATCCCGTCGGCCTTCGACGACTTCCCTGCGGCCTCGCGCTACGTCGAGTGGGTGCGCTCGACCCGCTACACCGCGGGCCCCGATGGCATCCCGGGCAACGACGACGCCGGGACCATGAGCGCCTGGTATGTGTTCGCGGCGCTGGGGGTCTTCCCTATCGCAGGCACGGACGAGTGGCTCCTCGCGGCCCCGTCGGTGACCGACGCGGAGGTGACGCTCGCGGGAGGCGCGACGCTCCATGTGAGCGCCCCGGCGGCGGGCACCGGGGCGACCGCGGCGCGCTCCATCCGATGGGGCACGACGACCCTGGAGCACCCGAGGATGACGCAGGCGCAGGTGGCGGCGGGCGGCGCTCTCTCCTTCGAGCTGGTGCGCTAGTGGACCGCCTCCCCACGGACGCGCTCAACCTCCCTGGGACGTCCACCGAGGTGCTGTCCTTCCGGCACCTGCTGACCGGGGCGATCGAGGACTTCCTGGCCTCGCAGGGGATGTCCTCGGGCGACTTCGCCAACGACGTCTCGGAGACCATCGTCGCGCTCTCCCGCTACCGCGAGGAGGGCACCGCGCTCTTCCCCGCGGTGTTCTTCTGCGACCACCTCCCCTGCCTGCTCGGGCAGCTCGGAGGACGCGACCCGGTGGTGGTCGGCGCCGGTCCGCGCTCGGCGCTCACCACCCGCCGCGCGCTCAAGCAGTGCGCCCCGCTCGGCAAGGGCGCCTGGTCGATCTTCCTCGTGCGCGGCGACACCGACTACCGCTACGGGGTGTTTCGCGCCGACGACTTCGTGCTGGGCCAGTCGCCCCTCTCGCGGCTGCGCGGACTGCGCGACCCGTCGCTCTGCCTGCTCGGCATCGTGCAGCTCGCGGAGAACGTCCTGGAGGTCCGCGGCTGCGGCGGCGCCGGACGCCTGGTCCACCTGTCCGGGGCGCGCACCGACGCGCCGCCCGCGACGACCTTCCTCAACGACCTGGTCAGGGCCATCACCCGCGACGTCCCGGACGCCCTGCGCCCCGCCACGGGGACCTTCTTCCGCCGCGTCCTCATCGACGCCCTGCGCTCGACGCACGGCTCGCTCATCGCGGTGCTCCCCGCGGGCGAGCGCGACCTCGGCCCCTACGCCGACGGGCTGCGGCTCTCCGAACCGCTGGACGTGGTCGCGAGCGTGGGTCGCTGGCAGCGCGACGGCTCCATCGCCGCGCGCTCCGCGGTGCAGGGCCTCGCGCAGCTGCTGGCCGGGATGCTCAGCGCCGACGGCATCACCCTGCTCTCCTCGGACGGGTCGATCGTCGGGTACAACATCTTCCTCCACCCCGGTCCCGGCGCGAGCATCGAGGCGGCCTCCCTCGGAGGCGCCCGACAGCGCACCTTCCAGGCGCTGGCCTCGCAGGTGGGACGCACGCTCGTCGCGGCCTTCCTGCGCTCGCAGGACGGCTACGCCGAGTGCCGCGTCGCCGACGCGAGCGATCCCGTGTGGCGGTAGCAACGGCGGAGCTGCCGCGGGTGGGGACACCCGCAGCAACTCGTCACATCCTCTGATTCGTCAACCCGTCACATCCTCTGATTCACGCCCTCGCGGGCCTAAGGAGCGCCGGTGCTTCTGGTAGATGTGATCGAACCAGTCGAAGACCGGCGCGAAGGCCGGGTCGCTCGCGAGGGGCGGGCGCTTCTTCGACCACCGGCTGCGCAGCGGCGAGGCGGGCGGCGCGTAGAGCGGGTTGATCAGCGAGCAGGCCGTGAGGTCGGCCGCGGTGAAGCGGTCACCGACGAGGTAGGCGGAGCTGCCGAGGCGGCTCTTGAGCTCCAGCAGCACCTGGGGGAAGTCCTTCTCGGCGAGCTCGAGCGAGTCGTAGCCGCAGTACTCGGAGGTCATGCGGATGAGCCCGGGGCCCAGCACGCGAGCGAGGGCGGCGGCGCCCCGCAGCCGAGGGTCGTGGCGGGCGGTGGCGAGGAGGTAGCCCCGGACGCCCTTGCCGATCTTCTCGTCGGCCCAGGCGACGGCCTCCTTCGCGGCGGCCTTCTCCTCCGGGTCGGAGGGCCAGAGCGGCGCGTCGGGGTAGCGAGCGTCGAGGTGGTCGAGGATGGCCGTGGAGCCCGCGACGATGCGCCCCTCGTCCTCGAGCACGGGCACCTGCCGGCTGCCAGTGCGGAGCTTGAGGAGCACCTGGCCCGGGCCGAAGAGCACCTCGTGACGGCTGTACCGGAGGCCCTTGTGATCGAGGCCCCAGCGGGCCTTCTCGGCGTAGTGGGATATCTTGAACTCGTGGAGGACGCGCATCGTGGTGGAGCGGTATGGAGGAACGTCCCTCGGACGTCGAGGGGGGTGCCGACCGCAGCGCGCGAGGGCCCTTTTCTGACCTTCACCCCGAGCCCGATTCGGCTACGGTCATGGGGTCGGGTGGGACCATGACGTTGCCTCGAACGAAACACCCCGTGGCGACCTCGCTCGTGGTCGCCGCGCTCTACGTCGCGACCGGGTGCATCGGGATGACCGCGGCGATCTCACCCGGCAACGTCACGGCGGTGTGGCTCCCGTCGGGCATCGCCCTCTCGGCGCTGCTGCTGGCGGGGCGCCCGGTCTGGCCGGGCGTCGCCCTCGGGTCGCTGGTGACCAACGTGATCGTGCTCGCCCACGTCGGCGGCGTGCCCCGCTCCGTCAACCTCGCCATCGCCCTGGTCATCGCCCTCGGATCGACGCTGCAGGCCCTCGTCGGCGCCGCCGTGATCGAGCGCTTCGCGCGAGGCCGTCGCGCGCTGCACTCCCCGAACGACGTCGCGGTGCTGTTCGCGGCGACCCTGGGCATCTGCGCCATCGCGGCGACCGTGGGCGTCGGCGTGCTGCTCGCGACCGGAGAGCTGGCGCTCTCCGGCGTCCCTCCCACCTGGGTCACCTGGTGGCTCGGCGACGTCGGCGGCGTGGTCCTCATCACGCCGATCGCGCTGTCCTTCCAGGATCGGGACGAGATGTCGCTGCGCCGCGCCGACGTCGCCCTGCTCGCGGGCCTCGGGCTCGCGGGCCTCGGGCTCGCGTCGATCGTCCACGGCTGGCCGCTGCGGCTCGGGGTCGTGACCATCAGCAGCTACCTCGCGCTGCCGCTCGTCGTCTTCGCCGCGCTCCGCCTCGGCCCCCGAGGCGTGGCGCTCGCGGTGTTCGGCATCGACGCCATCATGATGTGGGCGACCGCGCGCGGGCGCGGCCCCTTCATCGCCCGGTCGATGAACATCGCGCTCCTGGAGCTCGACGGGTACCTCGTCTCGCTCTCGGCGACCGGGCTCGTGCTCGCCGCCTCGGTGCGAGAGCGCGACGCCGCCAGCCGTGCGCTGCGCGAGGCCCACGCGGAGCTCGAGGCCCGCGTCGCCGCCCGCACCGAGGGGCTCCTGGTGGCCAACCGCGCGCTCAGCGACGAGATCCACGAGCGACGGCGCGTCGAGCGGGCGCTCGGGCAGAGCGAGGCCCGGCTGCGCACCGCCATCGACTGCCTGCCCTTCGACTTCTGGGTCTGCGACGCCGAAGGGCGCTACGTCCTGCAGAACGCCACCTCCATCCGTCACTGGGGCGACCTGCGCGGCAAGCTGCCAGCGGAGAGCGGGGTCCCCCCGGAGGTGTCCGCCATGTGGCAGCAGAACAACGCGCGCGCCCTGGCCGGCGAGGTCGTCCGCCAGCGGGTCCACCACCGCCTCGACGGCGTCGACGGGACCTTCGACAAGCTGGTCGCGCCCGTGCGCGTCGACGGCCAGGTGGTGGGCTTCCTCGGGCTCAACTTCGACGTCACCGAGCGGGAGCGGTTCGCCGAGGAGCTGGTGCGCGTGCAGCGCCTCGAGGCGACCGGGCGCCTGGCCGGCGGCATAGCCCACGACTTCAACAACCTGCTCACGGTGATGACCGCCACCGCGACGTCCATCGAGCGCAGCGCCGGAGACGCCTCGACCCAGCAGGCCGCGCGGCTGATCCTGGAGGCGGCCGGGCGCGCGGCGGACCTCACGCGGCAGCTCCTGGCCTTCGCCGGCAAGCAGCGCGTCTCCCCGGAGGTGCGGCGCGTCGACGGGCTCGTGGAGGAGGCGCGCGGCCTGCTGCGACCGATCCTTCCCAGCAGCGTCGAGCTGCGCGTCGAGCACGAGGCCCCGGAGGCCGCCATCCGCATCGACCCGACGCAGTTCAGCCAGGTGCTGGTGAACCTCGCGCTGAACGCCCGCGACGCGATGCCCGACGGGGGCGTGCTGACGGTCCGGAGCGCCGCGGTGGTGCTGGACGAGCGCGCCGCGGACGAGCTGCACGTGGCCGCGGGCCGCTTCGTGCGCATCGAGGTGGAGGACACCGGCGCGGGCATCGAGTCGGCGATGCTGGCGCGGGTCTTCGAGCCCTTCTTCACCACCAAGCCGGTGGGCCGTGGCACCGGCCTCGATCCGCCCCTGAAGGGAGCGTCAATGGCGCCGGCGGGCGGCGCCGTGCAGTTGCGCAGCACCGTGGGGGTCGGGACCACGGGGGGGGTGCACCGGCCGCGCGCGACCGGGGCCCTCACGGAGCGACCGGTCGCCCGGGAGGCCGCGGTCGCCGGAGGGGGCGAGACCATCCTCGTGGTCGAGGACCAGGCCCTGGTGCGCGGCGTGATCGCCGGGGTGCTGGGCGACGCGGGCTACCGGGTGGTCGTGGCCGGCGACGGCGAGGACGCGCTCCGGGTGATCGACGCCCACGCCGGCGAGATCGACCTGGTGCTGACCGACCTGGTGATGCCTCGCATGGGCGGCGCCCTCCTCGGCCGGCGACTGCGCGAGCGCGGCCTGACGATGCCCGTTCTCTACATGTCCGGCTACGCGGAGGGCAGCGAGGACCTGGCCGAGGGCCGCTGCCTGGCCAAGCCCTTCGGCGCGGGCGAGCTCACCGCCGCGGTGCGAGACGCCCTGAAGGCGAAGTCGGCCGTGGCCCCGAGCTGACTCACCGCGCCGCGGGGAGCAGCCGCCAGACCACATGGCGACCGCCTCCCGCGACCGCCGCGCGAGCGAAGCGGTCGGGCCGGGCTTCGATCCACGCGCGCTCGACCCCGGCGGGGTCGGTGACCACCACGTACTCGATGCGCTGCGCGTCGAGGCGACGCAGCCAGGCGGCCGGGTCGGCGAGGCGGCGCAGGCGCGCGGGGTCGTCCTGGTCGACGATCGACCCGTCGGCGGTGACGGGGACGTAGAGCACGGTGTTCTGCCAGCGCGATCCGAAGAGCGGGAGGCGGTAGGCGTTGTGGCCGACGCCGTCCCAGCCGAAGGCCGCGGCGACGCGGTGGGGGTGGGCCTCGTCGAGGAAGTGCCAGAGCGGCCAGGCGTCGGCGTAGTCCACCTCGACCGAGTGGAGCTCGTAGGCCATGTCGGGCCCGACGCGCGCCGCCTCGGCGTAGATGTCCCAACGGTAGCGCGCCCGCACCGCCTCGAGGTGGGCGGGAGAGCGGACGAGGGCGCCCATCGCCGACCGCATCGAGGGGCTGGTCCCCTGGGGCCACGCGCTGTGCAGCGAGGAGAGGAGCACCAGGGTCCAGCCCGCGGCGGCGAGCGGTCCTCGGGCTCGCGCGGCGAGGACGTAGAGCATCACCGGGAGCGTCACCACGAGGCGCCCGGCGACGAGCGCCCAGGTGGTCCGGATGGCCACGTAGTCGTCGGAGAGCGCCGCGAGGAGGGGAACCGTGGAGAGCGCCAGCAGCAGCGCGGCGGCGGCGCGTCGGCCGGGCGTCCGGTCGCGAGCGAGCCCTGGGAGACCGACGAGGGCGAGCGCGAGCACCGCGACGACCTGCTCGCCCCAGTCGAGCCGCTCGGCGCCGTAGTGGAACTTCGGTAGCACCAGCGCCTCGACGAAGTGCCAGGGAGAGCGCTCGGCGGCGGAGGGCGGATCGAGCCGCAGCGAGTAGAGGTCCGCGAGCTGGGGGTGACCGGGGAGCAGGGTGTGCCCGCCGAGCTTGAGCGCGAGGGGCCAGAGGGGAGAGCCGGTGGCGAGGAGGGTGCGCAGGTACGAGGGGAGCAGCGCCGCCGCGGCGACGCCCAGCGCGGCGACAGGGAAGGCCCACCGGCGGGGCTCGTCGGAGGGGCCGCGACGCCACCACGCGAGCGCGGCGACGGAGAGCCCGCAGGCCAGCAGCGGCAGCCCGCTGAGCTTCGACCCTGCGTGAACGGACAGGGCCATGGCCGCGAGGACCAGCTCGCCCCCTCGGGCGCCTCGAAGGCAGCGCGCGACGAAGAGGCCCGCGAGGAGCCACGACGCGGTGACGAAGTTGTCGACGTAGCCGGAGGTCGAGAGGTTGACGAGGCAGGGGATGAGCGCCGCGCCGAGGCCCGCTCGGGCGGCCCCTCGGGGGCGTGCTCCGAGCTCGCGGGCGAGGCACGCGGCGGCGATCGGGACCATCGCCCACACCAGCGCTCCGGTCGCGGCGACCCACGCCGGGGAGCGGGTGAGCAGCATCGACCAGGCCCACGGCACGTCGCCGCCGCGAGGGAAGAAGGTGAGGTAGCCCACCTGGTCGGGCGCCCGCTCGACCGGGTCGTAGCCGTGCTGGAGCCAGAGCACGGGGCGCACGAGGTGGTAGGTGAGCGAGTCCCACGCGAGGGCGGGCGAGACCGTCGCGCGCAGCACGCGAAAGGCCACGATCGCGGCGGCGCCGAGGGCCATCGCGGCGGTGAGCGGGTCGCGCAGGAGGGACCCGAGGGAGGCTCGGACGGCGCGGAGCTCGTGCGAGAGCGAGGCGCGGTGGGCGATGGCGAGGGGCGCGAGGGCGGCGGCGAGCGCGGCGGCGAGCGAGATGGCGGCCGTGCGGCGGAAGAGGTGCAGCGAGGTGAGGAGGTTGAACGCGACGGCCTGGACGAAGAGCCCGGCGGTGAGCGTGGCCGAGAGCCGGGCGCGCAGCGGGGCGTCGGCGGGGAGCAGGGCCCGCCCGAGGACCCAGGCCGCGAGCGCGAGGGTCAGGGCGGCGAGGAGGGTCATGGCGCGGGAGCGTTACAACGCCCGAGGCGGGAGCGGAACCCCCGCCCTGCGCTCTCACTGCGCAACGCGCGGATGCTATGGAGCCTCGGTCGATGCCCTCCGACGACGCCCTCGACGCGCCCCTCCGCTCCGTCCGCCCCGGGTGTGTCCGTCCCTGGTGGGCCGCCGTGTCCCTCGTCGCGCTCGCCTCGGCCTGCGGCGGGGACGAGCCGTCGGCGGTGATCCCCGGCGACGCGGGCACTGCGCCCCAGACGGTCGACCCTCGCACGGGGATCGTCCACGAGGTGGGCGCGGTGCGTGTGGAGCCGTCGTGGTCGCGGGTGCGCTCCTGCGCTCCGTCGGACGCGGGGCTCTGCGAGGTCGAGCCGGGGCGCTACGTGCCGGTGGCCGACGGCGAGCCGGAGGTGCTGTGGCGCCCCTCGGACGGGCGCTACGTCAACGAGCCCACGCTGGTGCGCGACGAGGGCGGGACGTGGCACGCCTTCGCCAACGGCGCGGCGGGCGACGGCGACCCGTGGCGGGAGTCGTCGCTGCTGCACGCCACCGCGCCGACGCTGGGCGGACCGTGGCGCGACGAGCCCGACGCGCTCGCGGCGCGAGACCCCGGGGCGCCGGAGCTACAGCTCTGGGCGCCCTTCGCGATGCGAGAGGGCGACCGGTGGGCGCTCTACTACTACGGCCACGCGGCGGACGACTCGCAGTGGCTGCGCTCGGCGCGCTCGCAGGACCTGCGCGCCTGGACGCGCGACCCCGCGACGCTCCCCGCGGGGCGCGACGCGATGGTGCTCACCCGCGCCGACGGGACCCGGCTGATGTACTCGGTGGGGCTCGTCCGGCGCGACGACGGAGAGCACGACGCGGTGCTGCTGCACGCCTCGGACGACGGCCGAGCGTGGCGGGAGATGGGCGCCGCGCTGGAGCAGCCGAGGCCGTGCCGCGCGAGCTGCTGGGGCTTCTACGAGTCGCCCTTCGTGGTGGCCTTCGGCGGGATGTTCTTCCTCTTCACGACCTACACCGACTCGAGCGAGAGGACCTACGAGCAGACGGCGGTGTTCCGCTCGACGGACCCGACGCGCTTCGAGCAGCCGCCCATCGGGGTGCTGCGCGCTCACGGGGGAGAGGTGCACGTGGAGGGAGGGAGGGTGTTCCTGACGAGCGGGGGGTGGCCGGGGATCATCGGGGAGGCGCGCCGCGGGATGTCGCGCACCCCGCTGGCCTGGGCGCGGGAGCCGTAGCGGGCGGAAAGCGAGCGCGGGCGCGTCACTCGGTCAGCGGGTAGCTCACCTCGATCGGAGCGCCCGGATGCGGAGGGAGCACCATGCGCTCCAGCACCCCGGTCATGCAGCGCTCCAGCGGGGCAGAGCGAGGCACGACGCGCACGGAGATCGCCCGCACCCGACCGCCAGGCAGCACCCGGAAGCGCATCACGTCGGTGCGAGCGACCAGGGCCGGATCGAGCCGCAGCGCCCGCTCGAAGCACTGGCGAAACGCCGCCGAGCGGGCGTGGAGCGCGTCGCGGATCTGGTCCATGTAGGACGCGCGGGTCGTCGGAGGCGCGGGCTGCGCGAGCGCGGTCGAGGCGCACAGCATGGCCACGAGGGAGACGATCGCGCGGCGGTCGAGGGACATCGTGGACCTCATTGCGGGCCGCCTACCCCGCCGGGCGGCGCGAGGCCGAGGTGGATCAGCGCGACCCGCGCCGCGCTGCGCCCGCGCAACGTGAGCGCGAAGCCCGTGGCCGACGTCGCCAGCAGCGTGGCGCGCGCGGGCACCGCCAGCCGCTCCCCCGCGGCGTCTACCCCCACGCCGTCGCCGAACGCGAAGAGCGCCGTCACCCCCGCCCGAGTGACGCGCTGAGCGCGCCCCGTGATGATCTCCGCCCGCCACTCGATCCCTCGGCGCACCATCACGTTGAGCTCCCACGTCGGCGCGGCGGGCTCGCCCGTCACGTCGAGCTCGCCCGCGAAGGACAGCGCCTCGCCGCGCGCCAGCCGCCGCGGGCCGTCGGGCAGGTGCAGCGTCACCTCGCCGTCGGGCGCGAGCCATCGGTCGTAGCCCGCGAAGCGAGAGAAGGGGCTGCGCGCCGTGAGCTCCGCCACGCTCAGCCGCGCATCGTAGGCGTCGCCGTCGCCCCAGCGGGCGATCTCGTGGGTGACGCCCGCGCCGTTGGCCCACGGCTGCGTGCGCCACGCGGAGGGTTCGATGAGGTCGAAGGCCTGCATCGCGCGAGTATCCCGGGAACCCACCTCGGTCGCCAACACCCCGGACGCCGCGCGGTCCTCTGCGCACGCATCGTGCTGTGGCCAGTCTTCCACCATGAAATCCCTCACCGTACTGTCGCTGGCACCTCGCACCCTGCTGCTGCTTCCCCTGCTTTCGGGCTGTGGCGTCACCGCGGTCTCGCCCGACCAGCCGACATCCGTGTCGCAGGGTGTGGCGATCGTGTGCATCGACCCTGGCGTCGCTGCGCCCGCGGGCGCGGTGATCTGCGGTCAGCCCCAGACCCTGGAGTGCGGCACGAGCCCCTACTCGCTGGCCGTCACGGCGAGGGCCGAGGCGTGGTGCCCCTCGGCGCGGCTCACGGTCTCGCCCTCCAGCCTCTCGCTCGGCAGCAACGTCGTGGTGGTGCGAGACGAGTCGGTGTCGCCGGTCGACGAGGTCTGCCGGTCGACGGTGACGGTGGTCGACCGGAGCGCCCCGGAGGTCACCGCGCGCACGCTGCCGCTCTGGCCGCCCAACCACCAGATGCACTCTCTCCGCGCGGCCGACTGCGTGACCGTGCGCGACGCCTGCGATGAGGCGCCGCGGGCGGTGTTCACCTGGGCCCAGGTCGACGAGCCCGACGACGCCACGGGCGACGGGCACACCACCGGCGACGTGCGCTTCGACGGCTGCGACGTCGTCGCGGTGCGCGCCGAGCGACGGGGCAACGGCGACGGTCGGGTGTACGCGCTGGGCGTGCGGGTGACCGATCGCAGCGGCAACGCCACGGACGCCGTCTGCCACGTGGTGGTCGCCCACGACCAGTCGGGCCGCAGCCCGACCGCGGCCCCGACGGGGGTGCGCGTGGTGGCCCCCACGGACTGCAGGTAGTCGGCTCCGCAGTGTGCCTCGGGACCGGCTGACCCGAGGGGTCGGGATCGGCGAGCCGGGCCACCGCCTCGCGGGCGTCGAGTGTCATCGTCGATGGGATAGCAGCGGGGCTCTCGGGCGCCGCCCGTGGTCCGATCGGTGTAGCGTGGACCCACCGCGCAGGGCCACGGCGCGAACCGAGCGCAGCGCTCGCCAACGAACGGAGCGACGATGGACGCGGCGCCTCGAATCTCGATCATCATCCCGGCCTACAACGAGGAGGCCTACCTGCCTCGCCTGCTCGAATCCATCGAGGTGGCGCGCGAGCGCTACGGCGCCGACCGCGGGGCCGTCGAGGTCATCGTCGCCGACAACGGCTCGACCGACGGGACGGCCGCGGTCGCCGCTCGCTTCGGCTGCCGCGTGGTGCCCGTCGAGGAGCGCTGCATCGCCGCGGCGCGCAACGGGGGCGCCCTCGCGGCGCGCGGCGAGCTGCTCGGCTTCATCGACGCGGACAGCGCGGTCCACCCGGGGAGCCTCGGCGCCATCGACCGGGCCATGTCGACGGGCCGCTGCGTCGGCGGAGCGACGGGGCTGTACATGGAGCGCTGGTCCGCCGGGATCGCCGCCGCCTACGCCGTGATGATCCCGCTCGTCTGGGTGATCGGCCTCGATACCGGGCTCGTGTTCTGCCGCCGGAGCGACTTCGAAGCGCTCGGGGGCTACGACCGCAGCCTGCGCTTCGCGGAGGACCTGCACTTCTACTGGCGGCTCAAGCGCCTCGGCGCGAGGCGAGGCGAGCGGTTCGTGCGGCTGAGGTCCTTCAAGGCGCTCGGCTCCACGCGCAAGTTCGACCAGCACGGCGACTGGCACTACTTCGCGATGCTCATGAAGGCGCCGCTGTACCTGACGCTCCGACGCCGGTCGATGGACGCCTTCGCCGACGAGTACTGGTACAGCGGCAAGCGAACCGCCCCGCGCGAGCTGCCCGAGGAGCACAGGCCGTAGACGCGGAGGGGGTTCAGTCCTCGCGAGGGTGCTGCTCGGCTGGCATCCCCATCCCCATCGAGCGCGAGCCGTACCAGACGACCTTCGCGCTGTAGGTAGAAGGGCGCGCCACGCGCCTCAGCGGAGGTACGACGCCAGCGGGTGGATCACCGCCTGCGCCTCGGGGTCCGGGAAGGTGCGCGCGGCGAGGGAGCACAGGGCGACGACGTAGGCGTGGTGCAGCGGAGCGCGCTCGGGCGACGGGCACCACGACGAGAACCGGTGCAGCTCGCCGTGCACGAGGGCCTCGTGGAGCACCGTCATCCCGTCCCTCGCCCCCTGCGGCGCCGAGTGCAGCGGGAGCCTCGGCATCGCCGCCGCGAGGGCCTCCAGCGCGTCCGCGCCCACCACCGCCTCCCACACCCTCGGCTTCGGGGGGGCGCCCTGCACCGGAGCGCCCATCCCCGCGTCGAGCATCGCCCAGGCGCGCGCGGCGAGAGGCAGCGAGCGGAGCTCGATCCATCCGCCGGCGTCGATGTCCGTCACCGTGATGGCGACGTCGTCGTGGAAGGTCGGGTGAAGCTCCGCGCGCCACACGCGCGACACGCCCGAGAACACCGGGTGGTCGAGGGGAGGCAGCGCGCAGCGAGAGCGCCAGGCCTCCGCGTAGCGCTGCCAGGGGTCCATCGACATGGCGCCGGAGCGTGCCGCCGCCGGGCCGACGGCGTCAACGAGCACCCGCCGGTCAGGGCAGGCCGGCGACGGCCGTGGGGGCGGCGGCGGTGTTCATGGTGCCGTTGCCGATCTGCCCGTAGGTGTTGTCGCCCCAGCAGGCCACCGCGCCGCTCGCTCGCCGAGCGCAGGTGTTGCTGGCGCCGGAGGCGACCTGCACCGCGTCCGTGAGGCCCACGGCGGCGACGGGGACGCTCGAGGTCGCGGTGTTGTTGGTGCCGAGGGCGTTCTGGCCGCCGTAGCCCCAGCAGGCCACCCCGCCGGTCGCCCGCCGAGCGCACGAGTGGTAGGCGCCGATCGCGATCTGCGTCGCGTCGGAGAGGGACGACACGGGCGTCGGCGTGAGCGAGCTGGTGGAGGTGCCGTTCCCGAGCTGGCTGTTGTCGTTGAGGCCCCAGCAGCTGACCCCGCCGGAGCTGCGCAGCGCGCACGTGTGGTAGTAGCCGGCCGAGACCTGCACCGCGTCGGAGAGGCCCGACACGGTCACCGGGGTGTAGCCGTTGGTCGTCGTGCCGTTGCCCAGCGCGCCGTAGGCGTTGCGCCCCCAGCACAGGACCGAGCCCGACGCCCGACGAGCGCACGTGTGGTAGTAGCCGGCCGCGATCTGCGCGGCGTCGGTGACGCCCGACACGGCCGTCGGGATGGTGGCGTTGGTGGACACCCCGGTGCCGAGCTGGCCGTAGGCGTTGTAGCCCCAGCAGAGCAGCGTCCCGTCCGACCGGCGAGCGCACGTGTGGTAGTAGCCGGCCGTGATCTGCACGACCTCGGTGAGGCCCGTGACCGTCACCGGGACGTTCGCGTTGGCGGTCGCTCCGTTGCCCAGCTGACCGTAGGCGTTGTAGCCCCAGCAGACGACGGTCCCGTTCGAGCGCCGAGCGCACGAGTGCGCGTAGCCCGCGGCGACCTCCACGGCGTCGGCGAGACCGGAGACGGTCACCGGCGTCGACGCGGTGGCCAGCAGTCCGTTGCCGAGCTGTCCGGACGTGTTGTAGCCCCAGCAGACCACGGCCCCGCTCGAGCGCCGGGCGCACGAGTGGTTGCTGCCGACCGCGATCTCCGCCGCGCCGCCGCCGCCGCAGGAGCCGCCGCCGCAGACCACGCCCGCCGCGCAGGCGTTGCCGCAGCGCCCGCAGTGGGCGGCGGAGGTGCGCAGGTCCGTCTCGCAGCCGTTGCCCACGCTGCCGTCGCAGTCGCCGAAGCCCGCGTTGCAGGCCGCGATGGAGCACGCGCCCCCGCTGCATGCGCCGACCGCGTTGACCGGCGCGCAGGCCGATCCGCACGCCCCGCAGTGCGCGGCGCTGGTCGCGGTGTTGATCTCGCAGCCGTTGACGGCCGCCCCGTCGCAGTCGCCGTAAGCCGCGTTGCACGCGATGCCGCACGCGCCCGACGCGCAGGCACCCGTGGCGTTGGCCGCCCCGGGGCACGCTGCGCCCAGGTAGCCCTGACCGTCCGGCGCGCAGACCTGCCGCTCCGTCGCGCTCGCGCACACCGTGGTCGCCCCTGGCGTGCAGGTCCACGCCGAGCAGGTCCCCGCGCCCAGGCACGCGCTCATCGCGCCGCACGGCGCCGGGGTGTAGCCCAGGCCGTCGGCAGCGCACTGCCGCCGCGAGTTGACGTCCGCGCAGGAGTAGCTCCCCGGCACGCACACCTGGTTCAGGCACACGCCCGCGGTGCAGGTCTGCGCCGCCCCGCACGCGGTGGAGGTGTACCCGAAGCCGTCCGCGGTGCACACGCGGCGCGTGTTGCCGGTGCAGCTCGCCGAGCCGGGCGTGCAGACCCAGCCCGCGCAGAGGCCCGTGGCGTCGGCGCAGCTCGAGCCCGACCCGCACGCCGTGGTGGGGCCGTAGGAGAGGCCGTCCGCGCTACAGGAGCGAGTGCCCGTGGTGCCCACGCACACCGGCGTTCCAGGGGTGCAGAGCCACGCGCGGCACGCCCCGCCGCTGCACGACTGGCCCGCGGCGCAGGGCGACGAGTCCCAGCCCAGCCCGTCGGCCGAGCAGGTCTCCACCGCGCCGGTCGCGCCCGAGGGACAGCGCGTCGTCCCGGGGGCGCAGACGCGCGGCCGGCACACCCCCTCCCGGCAGCCCTCCGTGGAGCCGCACGGAACCACGCTCCGCCCCTGGCCGTCGGCGTCGCACACGCTGCGAGCGCTCGCCGAGGAGCAGGTCGCCGAGCCGGGCGTGCACGTCCACGGGGTGCAGGCGCTGCTGGCCGCGAGGCACGCGGTCATCGCCGCGCACGCGGTCGGGGTCGATCCCAGGCCGTCGGGGTTGCACTGGCGGCGCGTCGTGAGGCCCGCGCAGGCGTAGCTCCCCGGCGTGCACACCCACGCGGCGCACACGCCGTCGGCGCAGGTCTGCATCGCCCCGCAAGGCGAGGCCGCGTAGCCGAGGCCGTCGGCGTTGCAGGTGCGGGCGGTGTTGCCCTCGCAGCTCCGCGCCCCGGGCGTGCAGACCCAGCCCGAGCACATCCCGGTGCGCGCGTCGCAGCCGTTCATCGACGGGCACGCGGTCGATGCGGCGTAGCCCAGGCCGTCGTCGGCGCAGCGGCGCACCGCGGCCGTGCCCACGCAGCTGGTGGCGCCCGGCGTACAGACCTGCGCCACGCACCGGCCCGCGCTGCAGCTCTGGCCCGCCTCGCAGGCCGCGCCCGTGTAGCCCAGGCCGTCGGCGTCGCACACCTCCCGGCGGGTGAAGCTGGAGGCCGCACAGCGCGCCGCGCCGGGGACGCAGATGCGCTCCATGCAGACGCCCTCGCGGCAGCTCTGGCTCGCCCCGCAGGCCGCCGCCTCGTAGGCGCTGCCGCGGGTGTTGCAGAGCTCGCGCTCGCCGGCCGCCGTGCAGCGGGCGGCGCCCGGGGTGCAGACGCGCGCGGCGCAGCGGTTGTCGGCGTTGCAGAACTCGGCGCCGGGAGCGCAGTCGTTGTCGCCGGCGCACTCCACGCAGACCATGCGGGAGGGCTCGCAGACCAGGCCCAGGTCGCTGCACTGGCGGGACGACTGGCAGGGCCGCGGGCGGGCCACGCAGGTGGCGTCGCGGCACTGCTGCGAGGCGGGGCAGTCGGCGTCGCCGCCGCAGTCGGCGCAGAGCCCCAGGGTGGGGTGGCAGACCTGGCCCGGGCACTGGCGCGAGGAGGTGCAGGCGGTGGCGGCCACGCAGCGCTGGCCCATGCAGATCCGGTCGGTGCCGGCGCAGTCGGCGCGGGTGCGACAGCCGACGCAGACGCCGCGGTCGCGGTCGCAGACCTGGCCGCTGGGGGCGCACGCGGGGTCCGACTGGCAGGCGAGCGCGGCGGCGTCGGGCGGGGGGGTGGCGCCGTCCCTCGGGGCGCCGCCGTCGGAGGCGGCGTCGAAGGGCGCGTCGAGGGCCGCGTCCGCGGGCGGGGTGATCGGACCCGGAGCGAGGGACGGGCTGCACCCGGCCAACGCCAACACCACCCACGCCGACAGCGCACCCCGATTGATCATTGCAACGAACCTCCATCCCCTTCGAAGGGCCGGGGAGGCGTCCGCGCGACCGCTCAGCGGCCTCGATGGGTCCCCGGAAATTCCCCTTTACGATGCGCGCGGTGCGCTCGACCATCACTTTTCGGGCGCGGTCGAGACTCCACCGGGTCGTGGTTCGAGAGCCGCGGCGACCCCCTACGGGTTCGGGGAGGTCAGAACCCGCCCCGCACGGCGGCGACGGCGGGAAACGCGACCTCGCGGGGGCCGCTCGCGGGGAGATCGCGCATGAGCTGGCTCTCGATGAGGAAGGTCCGGGTGCTGACGACGTCGCGGGTGCCGTCGCCGTCGAGGTCGCCGAAGCCGCCGAGGCCGGTGACGAACTCGAAGTCGATCCCCGGGGCGTCGGTGAAGTCGTACACCACGCGCCGCAGCCACGGAGCGACGGTGGCGCCCGCGCGGCTCCCGCGATGCAGGGACCAGGTCGAGAACTCCTCCGTTCCCACGCGGGCGTCGTGCGTCGCGACGTCGTCGTAGCCGTCGCGGTCGACGTCGCCGAAGGGCAGCACCCGCCGAGCGCCCGCGAAGGTCGACGAGGGCGCCGCGCCGAGGCCCGTCGCGCTCCCATGGAAGACCGACACGCCCGACGGGGTGGTGACCGCGACGTCGTCGAAGCCGTCGCCGTTCACGTCGCCGACGGCGGTGGCGACCCCGGCGGCGCCCAGCGTCGCGAAGGGCGCGGCGACCACGCCGGTCGCGCTCCCGCGGTAGATCTGCGCGGCCGCGGTGGGAGACGGCTGCACCAGCAGGTCGCCGTAGCCGTCGTGGTCGACGTCGCCCGCCGCGCCGTAGGTGATCCCCGCGGGGGGTGACGCGATGAGCGGGGTCGCGGTCGGGTCGACGCCGGTCGCGCGGCCGTAGCGGATGCCGACCCCCGGCGAGCTCACCGCGAGGTCGTCGAAGCCGTCGTGGTTGAGGTCGCCCACGATGCGGGCCTGCACGATGTTCCCGAGCGGGGTGAGGGCCGTGCTCGACCCCGCGGCCGAGCCGAGGCTCAGCGAGCGAGCGCTGGGAACGAAGGTCCCGTCGGCGACGATGACGAGGTCGTCGAAGCCGTCGCCGTTGACGTCGCCGCCGCCGGAGGCCGAGATCCGGGTGCTGGGGCTGACCGACAGGCGCGCGCTCGTGACCGGCGCGATGCCGGTCGCCGTGCCGTGGTGGACGCGCACGCTGATGCCCACGTCCGACGAGATGGCGAGGTCGCCGCGACCGTCGCCGTTGACGTCGCCCGCGGGCGCGTAGGTGGGCAGCAGGGAGGACATCGGGTCGGGCAGATCGAAGCTCGCGCTGTGGATGACTGGCAGGCCGGACGACGTGCCGCGCGCCCAGACGTAGCCGCCCGGCGCGGTGGCGAGCGCGTCCTCGTAGCCGTCGCCGTCGAGGTCTCCGGCAGGGCGGGCGTCGTCGATGCCGCCGAAGCCGGGACCGATGCGGACGGCCGTGCTCGCGAGGCCTGCGGCGTTGCCCGCGACCAGCTCGGCGCCGACGAGGACGTCGGAGAAGCCGTCGCGGTTGTAGTCTCCGGCCGACGCGTTCACCTCCTGCGCGGCGGTGGGCATCGGCCGGTCGACGCCCGGCCACGACGACGCGCCGAGGCGCACGGCCGACCCGCCCGCCGCGACGCGCACCCGCACGTCGGCGAAGCCGTCGCCGTTGACGTCGCCGACCGGGCCCAGCATCCATTCGACGCCGGCCCTCGCGGGGTCGAAGCCCGCCGGGCCGCCGAAATAGAGCCGGTTGTCCTGGATCACGTCGGCGTGGCCGTCGCCGTCGACGTCGCCCGCCTCGCGCAGGACGACCGCGACGCCGACGCCGCTGACGGACATCACGACGGGCGTTCCGGGGCCGCTGGCGCCGCCGGGGATGAAGACCAGCCCCGCCGTCGCGCGCGCCGCCACGATGTCCGCGAAGCCGTCGCCGTTCATGTCGCCGGGGCCCGCGAGCGCGGCGCCCAGGCGGCTGCTGCGAGCGCCGGTCACCACCCACGGGACCACGAGGAGGCCGGTCGGACCGCCGCGATAGACGTAGATGCCGTCGGAGCCCGGGGCGCCGATCGCGACGTCGCCGTACCCGTCGCCGTCGACGTCGCCGAGGAAGGCGGCCGAGCGCCCGTACTCGGTGGCGTCGAAGGGCAGCGGCGGAGCGCCGACGGCCAGCACCGGGCCGCTCGCACCCCCGAGGAAGTACGACAGCCCTGCGCCCAGCGGCACGCCGCCGAAGTCGGCGACGCCGTCGCCGTTGACGTCGTGGTCGGCGCCCCACGGGCGCGCGGTCGCGGTGGTCGTGCTCGCGACGCTCATGCGCCACGCCGGCCCGCGGGCGCTGCCGACGAGGGGACCGACCATCCCGCGCAGCGACCAGAACCACACCCCGGGTGCGAGGTCGGAGGCCGGCGCGCCGCCCGTCCCGAGCGCATCGAAGGAGACGCACCCCTCGGTGAGCGCGCGGTCGCGACAGAGGGTGACCCGCGCACCGGTCGCTCCGGCGGGAAGCGCCCAACGGAGGACGGGGCGGCGCGAGGGCACGTGCGCTCCGCTCAGCGGCGCCACGGGACGGGCTGCGGCGACCGTCGCCGTGGGGACGTCGATCGCGGCCGTATCGGCGTCGGGTGCATCCATCGAAGCGTCGATGGAGGCATCGATGGAAGCATCGATGGAAGCGTCGAGGGAGGCGTCGGGGCCCGGCAGGGGGGTGCCGACGAAGCCGGTCGAGAAGTGGCTTGCTCGCGCGACGACGCGCCCCTCCGACACCGCGCCCGGCAGGCGCTCGTAGCCACCCCCGGCGCGAGACCAGTAGAGGCCGGCGCGCGCGGCGTCCCCCACGAAGGCCACCTCGATGGACGCGGGGGACGCGAAGGTCAGCCCCTCCGGGGAGAAGCGCCACACCGGCGAGTAGCCTTCGTAGCCCGCCGGGGGGGACAGGTCGGTGCGCGTGATCGTGATGGTGGTCGGCGCGGCGAGCGCGCCCGGTGCGACGGTCAGCGAGACCCCCGCCGCGAAGATCGCTCCGCCGGCCGGACCGATGATCGACGAGCCCGCGTCGACCGTGGTGACGTCGAGTCCGGCTTCCGTCGGCGCGGCGTCGATCGACGCGTCCCCGGCTCCGGGCGGATCGCTGCATCCCAGCGGAAGGAGCAGGAGCAGGGATCGGACGACGGCACGGGAGGATGGGAGCACGCGCCTACGGTGCACGCCCTCGGTGGGGCGTTCAGCGCGCGAGTCCTCCAGGCCAGCGTCGGCGCCCGCCAACGCCACGCTACGGAGCCCCACCGAGCGAGTCGCGCAGCGAGATCCCGTTGGGCCCTCGCCCCACGGCCACGGCGGCGACCGGCGCGAGCGTCGCGGCGTCGAGGACGGACACGCTGTTGTCGACCGTTCCGGTGACGTAGACCCGGGCGCCGTCGCGGCTCACCACCACGCCGTGCGCCCCGAGGCCCACCTCCGCCGAGCGGAGCACCCGCCACGCCGCGACGTCGACCTCGTAGACCCGGTTGCCGGTGCGAGCGCTCGAGGTGAGCGAACCCTGGTCGGCCACCCAGAGCCGCGCCCCGCCGGGGCCGAGGTACACCTGCGCCGGGCCGCGCGCCGTGTCCGGCAGCGCGAGGCGCGTCACCGCGCGCGAGGCCATGTCCACGCGGACCACCGAGCGCTGGTCCTGCAAGGCCGTGAAGGCCGTCGCGCCGTCGGGCGTGCAGGCCACCTGGATGGGGATGCCGTCGACGCGCACGTCGTCGAAGGTCCCGGTGGAGAGGTCGATCGCCGACACGCTGCGCCCGCCGGAGCTGGCCACGAAGACCTTCGCCCCGCACACGCGCGCTCCGTGGGGTCCCGCGCGAGGGTTCAGCCGGAAGCGACGCGTCTCCCGGTGCGAGGCGACGTCGAGCTCGATGACCGTGTCGGCGGTGGAGGCGGTGACGTAGGCGAAGCGGCCCTCGGCGTCGAACACCACGTGCGCCAGCAGGCCCCGCAGGGGGATGCGCGCCAGCACCGCCAGGGTGGTCGCGTCGAGGGCGATGAGCTGCTCGTCGTCAAGGCCCGCGAAGCCGCTCAGGTAGAAGTCCGACGAGGCGGCCGTGGCCCACACCTCGCGGCCGTCCGGCGACACCTGGACGTTGTGCGGCAGGTAGCGCACCGAGCGCCCGTCGCGAAGCTCCGTGAGGTCGACCGTGGTGACCGCTCGCGGCGCGCCGTCCTCGAAGACCGAGAGGGTCCCGGCGCGCTCGTCGGCGACGTACACCCGCGAGGGGCTCGCGGCGGGCGCAGCCTCGTCGCCGCACGCCGGAAGGAGCCCCAAGGCGACGATGATCGATCCGAGGCGCATCGGCTCCCTCGCAGCGCCGGCGCCGCGGCGTCAGCATGAGCAGGGGTTGGAGGGGCGCGACCAGACCGGCGTCAAGAGGGCAGTGCCACGCACCTGCGCCTGGACCCCGCGGCGCCGAGCGCTCACAGCGACCGTGAGCCCACCCGGTGCTGCCGGGTGTACTCCGTCTTGAGCACCGCGGTGATGCTCCCGTCCCCTTCGAGCACGGCGCGCTCGAAGGCCTCAGGGCCGGCGACGCCGTACTCCCGGGCGGCCTTCATCACATCGGACTCGTCGACCTGGTAGCGGCGCATGGCGTCGCGGAGCATCTGGCCGTCGATCACGATGTCGACCGCGGTGCCGTCGAGCGCCTCGCGCAGCGGGCGGATGCGCTCGACCGCGCCGACGCTGACCAGCAGCGTCAGGGCGCTGGCGACGCCGCCCCAGAAGCCCGCGCCCTGCGGCACCAGCGCGGAGTTGAGCCCCTCGGAGAGGAGCAGCAGCAGCACGATGTCCTGCGGGCCGAGCTCACCGAAGGCGCGCCGCCCGACCAGCCGCAGCCCGAGGATCGCGAACCAGTAGATCAGGAAGGTCTGGAGCGCCGAGACGCCCACCGCGTGCCAGGGGATGGGGTCGAACAGGGTGCCTGAATCCATGGGCGCGATGACCTCCGATGGGGGACTGGGATGCTCCCTCTCTGGGGTCGGTCGGGCCGAAGCGTCACCGACGAGATCCATCTCCCGGGTGGGTCAAGGGCGTCGAGGCGGCGTGCGGCTCCGTACGACCCGGCGCTCCCTCCGAGCACGCCAGAGCGCTTTCCATCCGGGTGTGGGACTGCGGCGCGCGGCAGCGGGGAAGGGGGCCGCCACCTTCCCACACCCAGCTGGGAAGTGCTCTAGTCTCTACCCCTCCCGATGACCCACCGAAGCTCCGTCGCACTCCCCGCCGCGGCCTCGCTCGCCGCCCTCCTCCTCGCCGCGGGCGAGGCGCAGGCCGTCCCGCTCCGCCACACCGGCCTGATGGGCCGCCTCTCCCTGGGCGTCGGCTACCTCGGATCGAGCGAGACCGTGCCCCTGATCGGCGACGTCTCGACCTCGGGCGTGTCGCTCGCGTTCAACCTCGCCCTCGGCGGCTACGTCGTGCCCAACCTCGCGCTGCACGCCTCCGCGTGGGGCGGCCTCGCCATCGGTCCGTCGGTCTCGGTCGGCGGCGTGTCGAGCACCCTCGGCGACGACGCCGGACTGCAGGCCTCGGCCTTCGGCGTCGGGGCCACCTACTTCCTCTCGCCCATCGACCTGTACCTGGGCGCCTCCGTGGGCGCGAGCGTGCTCTCGCTCTCCTCGACCCGCGGGTCCGTCACCACCACGGCGAGCACGGGCGTCGGCTTCGGGTTCAACCTCATCGCGGGCCGCCAGTGGGACCTCACGCCCGACGTGGGCATCGGTCTCGCGGCGCAGTTCGGCTGGCAGACCAACCCCCGCGACGCCGGCGCTTCGAGCTACTCGATCAGCACCCTCCAGGTCGCCGGGCTCGTGTCGCTCACCTACCATTGAGAGCCGCGAGCCGCGAACCTCGTACACCGGGCGCTCAGCCCCCCTTCGGGGCCGCGTGCATCGCCAGGTAGGCCTCCACGCCGACCCGCGCGACGGTGCGCCCGATGACGTCGAGCGGCAGCGCGTCGAGGGTCTTGAAGCGCACGCAGCCCTTTCCCGCGTCGAGCTTCTTGCCCGAGCGCCGGTACTCCTCCTCGAAGCGGGCCCGCTCCGACTCGTCCATGTAGATCGGCACCAGGTGGACCGCCATGTGGCCCTTCTGCGAGGCCAGCGCCGCCATCATCAGCGGCCGCTTGTTGTAGGTCTTCGGGAAGCGCGCGAGCGGCACGCAGTACGCGATCATCCCGAACTCCACACGCTCCTCGTAGCCCGCCGGGAGGTTCGCGAGGATCACCGCGCGCACCGCCGCGAGCGCCGCGGCGCGGTCGGGCGCGAGGCCCGCCAGGAAGGCCTCCACCGTGCTGGTCTCCGTCATGGTCGCCTCGTTCGTGGTGTTGCGTCGGGGGCGGCTCCGACGAAGTCCGCCAGGTGCCGCGCCGTCAGCGTCGAGCGCCCCGCCACCAGCGCGGCGGGCGTGCCCTCGAACACCACGCTCCCCCCCTCGTGGCCCGCGCCCGGACCGAGGTCGATGATCCAGTCGGCGTGCGCCATCACCGCCTGGTGGTGCTCGATCACGATCACCGACTTGCCCGCGTCGACCAGGCCGTCGAGCAGCCCGAGGAGTTGCTTGAGGTCCGCCAGGTGCAGGCCCGTGGTGGGCTCGTCGAGCACGTAGACCCCGCCGTCGGCGCCCATCTGCGTCGCCAGCTTGAGCCGCTGCCGCTCGCCCCCCGACAGGGTGGTCAGGGCCTGGCCGAGCCGCAGGTAGCCGATGCCCACGTCGGCCATGCGCTTCAGGATCGCCTGCGCGGCCGGGGTGCGCGCCTCGCCCGCGCCGAAGAAGCGGAGCGCCTCGTCGACGGACAGGTCGAGCACCTCGGCGATGTGCAGCCCGCCCAGCCGGTACTCCAGCACCGAGGCCTGGAACCTCCGCCCCTCGCAGTCCTCGCACACGCTCGTGACGCCGGCCATCATGGCGAGGTCGGTGTAGATCACCCCCGCGCCGTTGCAGGTCGGGCAGGCCCCCTCGGAGTTGGCGCTGAAGAGCGCGGGCTTCACCCCGTTGGCCTTCGCGAAGGCCTTTCGGATGGGCTCCAGCAGGTCGGTGTAGGTCGCCGGGTTGCTGCGCCGCGAGCCTCGGATGGGGGCCTGGTCGACGGACACCACGCCCTCGCGCCCGCTCACCGAGCCACGGATGAGAGAGCTCTTGCCCGAGCCGGCCACGCCGGTCACCACCACCAGCACGCCGAGGGGGATGTCCACGCTGACGTCGCGGAGGTTGTGCGCCGTGGCGCCGCGCACCTTCATCACGCCCGTGGGCTTGCGCACCGAGGGCTTGAGCGAGGCCCGGTCGCTCAGGTGGCGCCCGGTGAGCGTGCCGCTGGCCCGCAGCGCCTCGACGGTGCCCTCGAAGACCACCGAGCCGCCCGCCGCGCCGGCGCCGGGGCCGAGGTCCACGACGTGGTCGGCGATGGCGATCACCTCGGGCTTGTGCTCGACCACCAGCACGGTGTTGCCCTTGTCGCGCAGCCGCCGCAGCAGGCCGTTCATGCGCTGGATGTCGTGCGGGTGCAGCCCCGCCGTCGGCTCGTCGAAGACGTAGGTCACGTCCGTGAGCGACGAGCCGAGGTGGCCGATCATCTTGGTGCGCTGCGCCTCGCCGCCGGAGAGCGTCCCGGCCGGGCGGTCGAGGCTCAGGTAGCCGAGGCCGATCTCCACGAAGGCGTCGAGCGTGCGCCCGAGGGCCGCGAGGAGCGGGGCGACGGAGGGCTCGTCGAGGCCGCGCACCCACGCGGCGAGGTCGGTGATCTGCATCGCGCAGGCGTCGGCGATGCTCACCCCGCCGATCTTCGAGGAGCGGGCCGCCTCGTTGAGCCGCGTGCCGCCGCAGTCGGGGCAGGTGCTGAAGGTGACCGCGCGCTCCACGAAGGCCCGCACGTGCGGCTGCAGCGCGTCGACGTCCTTGGAGAGCATCGACTTCTGGATGCGAGGGATGAGCCCCTCGTAGGTGAGGTTGACGCCGTCGGCCTTGATCTTCGTGGGCTCCTTGTAGAGCAGGTCGTCGAGCTCCTTCTTGGTGAACTTCCGGATCGGCTTGTCGGCGTCGAAGAAGCCGCAGCCGTTGAAGATGCGCCCGTACCAGCCGTCGACGCTGAAGCCCGGGATGGTGAGCGCGCCCTCGTTGAGGGACTTCGTGTCGTCGTAGAGCTGCGTCCGGTCGATGTCGTTCACCGAGCCCATGCCCTCGCAGCGCGGGCACATGCCGCCGGTGACGGAGAAGGAGCGCTTCTCGGTCCTGGCCCCGGCCTTCTCGACGGTGATCGAGCCCGCGCCTCGCACCGACGCGACGTTGAAGGAGTAGGCGTTGGACGAGCCCACGTGCGGCCGTCCGAGGCGGCTGAAGAGCACCCGAAGCATGGCGTTGGCGTCCGTGGCCGTGCCCACCGTCGAGCGGGCGTTGGCGCCCATGCGCTCCTGGTCGACGATGATCGCGGTGGTGAGCCCGTCGAGCACGTCCACCTCGGGGCGGGCGAGCGTCGGCATGAAGCCCTGCACGAAGGCGCTGTAGGTCTCGTTGATCAGCCGCTGCGACTCCGCCGCGATGGTGCCGAACACCAGCGACGACTTGCCCGAGCCCGAGACGCCGGTGAACACCGTCAACCGCCGCTTGGGGATCTCGACGCTGACGTCCTTGAGGTTGTTCTCCCGCGCGCCGCGGACTCGGATCAGGTCGTGGCTGTCGGCGGGGTGCTGGCCGGTGGTCATGGTCGCGCTGCCGTAGTCGAGCGGCTACGGCTTGTGAAGAAAGAGGGCCCTGCTCTCGCGTATCAGCCCACCACGCGCACCGCGTACACCGGCGGCAGCCGCGCCTCGACGCCCTGCCAGCGCTCGCCGCCGTCCTCGCTCACCCAGACCCCGCCGGTCGTGCTCCCGAAGGCCAGAAGCTCGCCCCTGGAGTCGACGTCCAGCGCGTGGCGCAGGGCGATGTCGTACGCGTTCGACTGCGGCAGCCCCTCTCGCGCCACCGCGTAGCTCCGTCCCCCGTCGCGGGTGCGCGTCACCACCACCGCGCCGTCGACCGGCACCCGCTCCTCGTCCTTCACGGCCGGCACCAGCCACGCCACCTCCGGGTCTCCGGGGTGCGACGCCACCGCGAAGCCGAACACCGACGGCGGGACCTCCGTCAGCTCCCTCCACGACGCGCCCCGGTCGTCGCTCACGAAGACCCCGTTGTGATGCTGGCACCACAGCCGATCGGGCCTCGCGGCGCACTGCGCGATGCGATGCGGGTCCTGCGTCACCGGGTCGAACCTCAGGGCCTCGGGCATGTACTCCGCCCTCATCCCGGCGCTCGCGACGGACCAGCTCTCGCCGCCGTCCACGGTGCGCCACGCGCCGCCGCACGACACGCCCACCACCACGTCGCGCCCGTCGCCCGGGTGCACGCAGATCGAGTGGATCGCCGGCTGATCGGCCCCGCCGCCCACCCACCGCCGCCGCTCGGGGTGATCCCAGAGGCCCCGCACCAGCGCCCAGCTCTCGCCGTGGTCCGTCGAGCGGAAGAGCCCTCCGCCGACCGTCCCGCACCACAGCACCCCGGGCTCGCTCGCGTGCCCCGCCTCCAGCACCCAGAGCTGCTCGACCCGCCAGGGCCACGGCTTGCCGTCCGCCGTGGTCTCCTCCGCCGGGTCGTCGGGCTTCGGGAAGGCCGGCGCCGCCACGGGCTCCCAGGTGGCTCCGCCGTCCCGCGAGCGCTGCAGCTTCACGCCCCAGTGCCCGAGGCCCAGGGCCGCGTAGAGGGCCCCGTCGCGCGGGTCGTGCAGCACCGCCGTCACGCTGTCGCCCACGAAGGAGCGCCCCGCCACGCCCCAGGCCCCGGTGCGCCTCGCCAGCCGGAAGAGCCCCTTGCGCGTCGCCACATGGATCACCGTCATCACGTCACTCCCCTTCAGCCGCCCGAGAGCGCCTGCATCACCGACACGACCGACGCCTCGCCCACGGGCTCGTCGAGCCTCGCCCGATCGCGCAGCTGCGCCCCGTCGACGAAGACCGTCACGTGGTGCCGGACGCGCCCCTGCTCGTCGAGCACGTAGGGACGCACCCGAGGGTGAAGCGCGAAGTACGCCTCCAGCGCCGCGCCCACGGTGTCGCCCGAGACCGCCTCCGCGGGGCACGCCACGTGGCGCTCGAGGTTGCGGGTGAACTCGACCTTCGGCATCGCCCCGTCGGCGTTGCCACGAGCAAACGCCGGGGAGCAAGTTCTCAGTCGTCGTGGGGCTGCGAGGCCGCGGCGAGGACTTCTTCCTCGTAGGTGGTGAGCACCGCGACGCAGAGCGTGACGATGACGGGGCCCAGCACCAGGCCGATGACCCCGAAGACCTCGACGCCGCCGAAGAGCGAGACGAAGGTGAGCACCGTCGGCACGCCCGAGCTGTGCCCGACGAGCCGGGGGCGGATCACGTAGTCGGTCAGGATGCCCACCACGAGGGTGCCCCAGACGAGCTCCGCGATGCCCATGGCGAGGTGCCCGGAGAGGATGAGGTAGATGCCCGCGGGCACCCAGACGAGGAGGGTTCCGACCGCGGGGACCAGCGAGGCGATGGCCGTGAGGGCGCCGAAGAAGGTCGGGTCGGGCACGCCCGTCACCCAGTAGCCGAAGCCCGCGAAGGCGCCCTGCAGGAGCCCCGTCACGATGGTGCCGCGGAGCACCTCGCTCCCCACCCGGCGAAACTGGTTGAAGAGCGCTCGCGTGTGGCGAGGCGCGAAGGGCAGCGTGACCTCGGCGCGGCGCACGATCTCGCCCCAGTGGTGGAGCACGTAGTAGGTCGCGAGCCCCATGAAGAAGAGGGTGAGCAGGCCCGCGAAGGTGAAGCCCGCGACGCCCGCCGCGAGGCCCGCGGCCCGGGTGCCGAGCGACATGGCCTGCTCCTGCACGTGGCCGAAGACGGCGCTGGGGTCGACGTGCAGCCGGTGGAGCAGGCGCTCGACGGTGGCGCGCATCGGGCCGCCGGGCGCGAGGCTGGCGGGGAGCGTCTGGGCGAGCGAGACGCCGCGCGTGATGAAGAGCACCGCGAAGCCCGCGCACGACGCCGTGAGCAGCGTCATCGCGCCGAGCACGCACACGAGGGCGGCGCTGGTGGCGCTCCACCCGCGGCCCCGCAGCCGGCCGTAGCTGGGCTGGAGCGTGAAGGCCAGCAGCGAGCCGAGGAAGAGCCCGACGCCCACCGGCGAGGCGATCCAGCAGAGCGTGACGACGGCGGCGAGCGCGAGGACGTTGAACGCGCGAGCCTGGCTGAGCTTCGTGGAGGGGTCGTTTCTCACGGGGCGATCAGGCGACCGGTCAGGTCTCGACCGCGAGCGTCTCGAGGCCCGCGAGCTCCGAGTGGATCGCCTGCGCGAGCTCGGCCCCCTGCCTGGCAGCCCGAGAGCAGCATCCCCAGGACGACCGACCCCACAGCGTCTTGTTCATGGCGGCGCCCCGTGTACGTCAATGCCCGCGCATCCGGCAAGGTCCCTCCCGAGGGTGCGACGGCGCCCGCCCCCCGCCCGAGGGGCCACGGATCGCCGGCTGCAGAGGCCTCCATGATTGACGCCCTCCAATGAGGTCGACATACTCGCGGGCCGCGCTGGAGCGCTGGCCGGGCAGCGTCGAAGGGCCTCCCGTGAGGACCCCTGATGGCGCTCGAGGCAGGGCGCATGGCGAAGGTTCTCGTGACAGGTGGCTTCGGCACCATCGGCCGATGGGTGCTGCGGGAGACGCTGCGGCAGAAGCACGACGTGACCGTGTTCGAGCTCGACACGCCCCGCAACCGGGCGCTCGCGGGGGAGCATCCCGGGCTGCGCGCGGTCTGGGGCGACCTGCGCGACGCCGTCGCCGTCGCCGCCGCGGTCGCCGGACAGGACTACGTGGTGCACCTCGGCTGCGTGCTCCCCCCGATGGCCGAGGTCGACCCCGAGATGGCCCACGCCGTCAACGTGGGCGGCACGCAGCACGTCATCGACGCCTGCCGCGCCGCCCCGCAGAAGCCGCGCCTGCTGCACGCGTCCTCCGGGGAGGTGTACGGAGCGACGCGGCACCTCGCTCCGCCGCGCACCATCGCCGAGCCGCGCGTCTCGGTGAACCACTACTCATCGCACAAGATCAAGGCCGAGGAGCTGGTGCAGGCCTCCGGGCTGGACCACGTGATCGTGCGCTTCAGCGCGGTGATCGACATCGCTCTCACCAACTCGCATCCGTTGATGTTCGAGTTCCCGGTCGATGTCCGGATGGAGGTGCTGCACGCCGCGGACGCCGCGGTGGCGATCGCCAATGGCCTCCGCACCGAGGAGATCTGGGGGCGCGGCGCGGTGCTGCCGCTGGCCGGCGGCGAGCGCTGCCGGACGACCTATGGGGAGTTCTTGAGTCGCATGCTGGAGACGCTCGGCGTGGGCGCTCTGCCCGCGGCGGCCTTCACCAAGGACGACTACCCCTCGGACTGGCACGACACCACCGAGTCGGAGGCGCTGCTGCGATATCAGCGCCACTCGCTCGACGACATCTGCCAGCAGGTGCGGGATCTTCTGGGGTGGCGCCGGCTGTTCCTTCCGGTCGCCCGCCCGTTCGTGCGCTGGTCGATCCTTCGGAAGTCGCCGTACCTTCAGCGGGACGGCGCCCGAGCGGCGCCCTAGCGCTCGAAGAGCCGGTAGAAGGCCCTCGTGCCCTCGCGCATCTGGGGCGCCAGCCACCCGACGCCGCGACGCAGCGCCCGCCCCACGGGGCCGAGCTTCGCCTCGAAGACGGTCTCCAGGGTCTCGATGCCGTCGTAGATGTCCACCTGCCGTATCACCTGCCCCTCATCGTTGAAGGTGATCGCGGACATCCCGGGAAACTCATAGTGGCTGCCGTCCGGCCGCTTGCCGGGGAGGCGGTTGAGCCAGTGCGCCACGACCCGGCCCTCGTCGATCACCACCCACTGCACGGGGTAGCTCCACTCCTCGAGGCCGACCATCGAGTCGTGGAGCCATTGGGTGATCGCCTTCCGGCCGTGGATCCAGCCGTAGAAGGCGTCGTGGTAGGTCGCGTTCTCGGCGTAGATGTCACCCATCTTCTCCCAGTCGCCGCCGGCGTAGGCGCCCTTCGACAGCAGGTGGCGGTCGTACGCGGCCCGGGTCTGCTCGCGCGTGAGCTTGCCCGCCGGGGGAGCCGGCTCAAATGTGAAGCGCATGGTGGATCCTCTCGGGTTCATGGGGAGAGACCGTGTCGTTGGAGCAGCGGGACGAGCGCACGCCGGACGGACCGCGATCAGGCCGCCGGACCGGCGCGGCGGAAGGCGCGGAGATAGCCGCGGGTGACCCAGGCGAAGCCGGCCAGCGAGGGCAGGCAGAGCAGCGCCGCGGCGACCGGCGGCAGCGCCCGGGCGGCGAGGCCCACCACCGTGGCGTGCGTGAGCGTGTCGACCACGAGCCCGGCCTCCTTGGCGAACCAGAGCAGGGGGCTGCGCTGGCGGGGGATGAGCGCCGTGCCGACGAGGAAGTCGTGCGCGGAGGCGTCGAGGAGGGCGAAGAGCAGGTGCGTGCCGATGTGCAGCGCGATCGCGAACCGCCCGACGGGGGAGTGCCACACGGCCGGGGAGCCGAGCGCCCACGCGGCGAAGAGCGCGACCTCCGAGGCGAAGAAGCGCCACGCCGTGCCGCCGCGGATGGAGGGCTCGTACCAGAGCCGGAACATCGGCCCCGCGTGCAGCAGCAGGTAGAGCACCCCGACGGGGAAGACCACGAGCTGTAGCGCGGGCGACTCAAGCACGGGCTTCTCCGGGCAGCGGCTGCTGGATCGGATGCACGCGGGGCCCGCGCAGCGCCGCGAGCCGGCTGCCGTCGGGGTCGATGGCCGCGCAGGCGCGCACGGCGGAGGCGACCGCGTCCTCGTGGCTGCCGATGTCGTGGGTCCAGTCGCCGACGAAGGAGAGGCCGCCGCGGCCCTGCTGCGCCCAGAGGGCGTCCTGCGCGCGGTAGTGAGCGGGGGTGATGAGCGGGAGGCTGAAGGTGCTCACGTGGTGGCACTCGGCGGGCAGCCGGTCGTCCACGTAGCTGGTGAACACGTGGCTGCCGGTCGCCTGGCCGACCCACACCGTCAGCGCCGAGCGCGAGCCGTCCCAGGAGATGTTGCTCACCCGCCAGTCGGAGCGCCTCGGGGGCATGAAGCTCGGGTCGCTGTGGGTGGCCAGCCGGGCCGTGTAGTACTCGAAGCCGTCGAGGGTGGAGCGCACCCCGTCGATGCCCCGCACGTCCCGCAGGATCGTCTGCGCGTCGCGCGCTCCGGTGGCCATGACCACGTGGTCGAAGCCGCGGCGCACGCCCGCGCTGTCGACGAGGGTCCAGCCGCCGTCGGTCTTCTCCAGGTGCGCCACCGCCGTGCTTCGGAGCACCGTGGCGCGAGAGAGGTTGCGAGCGACCGCCTCGATGTACGAGGCCGCCCCGTCGCGCACGACGTGCCAGCGGTACTTCGACAGCCCGCTCGGGCGATGGAAGACCAGGTACTTCATCAGGGTGTAGGCGGAGAAATCGTGGACCCGCTCGTAGGGGCCGCCCCACACGCCGGCCACCATCGGCGTGAGGAGGTCGCGGGACGACGCCTCGGAGAAGCGGTGCCGCCGGAGGAAGTCGCCCCAGTTGAGGTCGCGCTCGCGCCCGTGGACCATCGGCTCCGCGAGCTGGATCGCGCGGTTGAGCCGCAGCAGGTCGGCCACGACCGAGGGGCTCGCCAGCGTGCGCAGCATCGGGCCCGCGCCCGTCGGCGGGAGGACGAAGGTGCGCCTGCGCTGCTGCTGCGTGAAGGTCGCGGACATGGGCACGATGCGCGTGGCCACGCCGTGCAGCTCGAGGAGCCGCATGTACGTCGGGTAGAGCGCGTCGCTGAACCAGCAGAACCCGTCGTCGGCGTGGTGCACGTGGCCGTCGCGCTCGATCGTGGTGGTGTGCGCGTGCCCGCCGAGGACGGCGCTGCGCTCGAAGAGCGTGACCTCGTGGCGCTCGTCGAGGAGCCACGCGGCCGTGATGCCCGCGCCCCCGGAGCCGACGACCGCGACCCTCAACGCGCCGCCTCCGCCTCGAGCGCGCGCCAGATGCGCTCGGCCGCCGGGTCCGTGGCGGCGCACTGGACGCCCCAGACCAGGCGGCCTCGGGCGTCGAGCACGAAGGCGTAGGGCACCTCGCTCTCCGGGACCCCGATGGTGGGGCGGAGGTCGCCGCTGCTGTCGAACCAGCTCGTGGCCCAGAGCCGCTGCGGCACCCGGTCGCGCGCCATGCTGCGGGCGGTCGCCGTGGGGATGAAGACCGCCAGGTCGAAGGCCAGCACCGTCACCCGCTGCGCCCCGGCCGGCAGCCGCCGCTCGGCCGCGTCGCCCCACGCGCGCATCGCGCGGTCCGCGTCGGTGTCGCTCGCCAGCAGGATCAGCGTGGGACGCCCCAGGAGCTCGCGGCTCTGGTGTGGTCGCCCCGTGAGGTCCCGCACCTCGAAGGTCGGAAACGTAGCGCCCACCTGCGGGAAGCCGAGGGCCGCGCGGGTGGCGAGGAGGAACCCCAGGAGAGCGGAGACACGAATCGGCATGGATGGTGGACCCCTTCGATCACTGGATGTCTTCGGGCCGGGAGGTGGAGGACACGATCTGCGGCTCCGGCGCGTCGTGCGCGGGCTCGCCGCTGAGCACCACGAGTCGCCGCCCCGGGCCCTGGTAGAACTGCCGCGCCCACTGGCGGTAGCGCCCGATCGGGCCGTCGCCCTGCGCCAGCGCCGGGTGGTCGAGCACGCGCTTGTGGCGCCAGAGGGGGAGGTCCTGCTCGACCTCGCCGCCGAAGGCCCTGCCGATCACCCGCGAGGCGACGCGGTCGATCACGGCCCCAAAGGGACCTCGCCCGAGCGCGCCCAGGCGGGGGTTGTGCCGCGCCGCCCGCACGCTGGAGCTGACCCGGAGCGCGACGGTGCGGTGGTCGATCGCGACGGAGGACACCACGAAGCGCGTCTCGTGGCCGAGCGTCGGCACGACGCTGTCGACCACCGCGAGGCCGAGGCCGTACTGGTGGATGGCCGCGCGTGCCCGCACCGTCAGCCCGCGCACCCCTCGGGGGACCGAGCGCTCGAAGGCGATGTCCGCGCGCAGCAGCGGCCCCTCGAAGCGCACCGCGCTCGTGAGCGCGGGCTCGATGTAGCCATGCACGATGGAGAGGTGGCCGAGGTCGACGGAGTTCTCGGCGACCTCCTGAGGGCGACCGGGGAGGGTCCACTCGTGGGTCTCGGCCTCGCACCAGCCGTCTCGCTCGGGCGGCGCGGGCGTCCAGGTCGGGGCCCCGCCCGACGGGTCGTGCCAGAGCGCCACGACGCCCTGCACCTCCATCACGGGGTGGCTCCGCAGCCTCGCCCTGGGCGGCGGCTTCGTGCCGTAGCCCGTCCGGGTGCACCCGCCCCGCCCGTCGAACTGGAACCCATGGAAGGAGCACCGCAGCTCGTCGCCGACCACCGAGCCCACGTGACCCAGGTGCGCTCCGAGGTGGGGGCAGTGCGCGTCGAGCGCGACCACCTCGCCGGAGCCCTTTCGGTAGAGCGCGACCTCCTCGCCGTTGACCGTGCGCGCCAGCACCGCGCCGGGCGTGAGCTCGCGCGTGAACGCGACGCCGAACCAGCCCGAGGGGTACCGCTCTTCGGTCGCGTCCATGCGCTCCACTACGGCGGTGTCGCCCCGGCCGCGTCAATGGCAACTTGATGGCAACCGCGGATGGTCTCCCACCGGACGTCTTATAGTCGCGGCCGTGTACACCGCTTCGGCTCGCGTCGAGATCGCTGCTCCGATCGGGTCCGTCTGGCGCGCTCTGGTCGAGCTGGACGCCTATCCCGAGTGGAACCCCTTCGTGGTCGCCGTGCGCGATCGCACGGCCGCGCTCGCGGTCGGAGTGACCTTCCGCATCCACCTGCGCTTCGCCGACGGCTCTCGGGCGAGCTCGGGCGAGCGCGTCACCGCCCTCGTGCCGCCGGCCCCCGACGGCGGTCGGACGCGAGCGCGCTTCGCGTACCGCTACACCGACCTCCTCGGCTCCCTCGGCCTCGTGCGGGCCGAGCGAGAGCACGTGCTCGAGCAGCTCGACGGTGGCCCGACGATCTACTCGACGCGCGAGCATTTCCATGGACTGCTCCGGCGCTTCGTGCCGATCGCGAAGGTGCAGGACGGCTTCGACCGGCAGACCGCCGCCCTGAAGCAGCGGGCCGAGTCGCAGCCGCCCTGATCACGCCTCGCAGGGAGCCGGCGATCACCGGACCCCATTGGGTCAGTAGGTCTTCTCGTCGGCGACGTTGGTGAAGAAGATCTCCAGCGGAGGCCCACCCTTGCCCGCCGCCTGCTTCCACTCGTCCGACGCGATCATGCGCTTGGCGTCCTCGACGCTGTCGAAGCGGGTCACGATGGTGACGAGGTTCGGGTCGCTGGCGTCGCTCAGCACCTGGACGCCTCGCACGCTGGCGTTGCGGCGCATGGTCTCGCCCTGGTCGTAGTGGGCCTTCCAGGCCTCGAAGTTGGGGACGCGGATCTTGGTGACGACTGCGCTTGCCATGGTGGGTCTCCTTCGGATCGTCGGGCGCGCGCCGGAGTGGCGCGGTCACGGACGCATCTCGCCCGACTCCGCTCCCCGGAGGAATGCTTGAGTTCGCACACCCCCTGTGCGCTCCTGGGCAGGTGTTCGACTGGAACGACCTCCGCTACGTGCTGGCCGTCGCGCGCGCCGGGACGCTGGCCGGCGCGGCCCGCGAGCTCGGGGTGAAGCACACCACCGTCGCCCGGCGCGTCGAGGCGCTGGAGGCCGCGCTCGGCACGCGGCTGCTGGCGCGAGGCGCCGAGGGCTACACGATCACCGCCGCCGGCGCCGAGGCCGTCGCCCTCGCGGAGGAGCTCGAGAAGAAGGCCGACGCCCTCGCCCGCCGCGTCGAGGGCGAGGACGCGCGCGTCGCGGGCGTCGTACGGGTGACGCTCCCCGAGACCTTCGCCGGATACCTCGTGCATCAGCTGCCCGCGCTGCGCGAGCGGCACCCCGAGCTGGTAGTCGACCTGCTCGCCGACCAGCGCAACTACGACCTGCTCGCGGGCGAGGCCGACCTCGCGCTGCGGCTCTTCCTCAAGGTCGAGGGCGACCTCATCGCGCGCGACCTGTGCTCCGCCGCGTGGTCGCTCTACGCGGCGTCGGCCTACGTCGCTCGCCGAGGCGTCCCCGCCACCGTCGCGGAGTACGCCGGGCACGACCTGCTCGGCTACGACGCGGCGCTCGCGACGACGCCGGGCGCCGTGTGGTTCCGCGACAACCTGCCCGACGCGAGGTTCGCGATGCGCGGCAACAGCATCCTCATGGTGTTCAACGCCGCCATCGCCGGCTTCGGCATCGCCCACCTGCCGTGCTTCCTCGGCGACGCCGAGGCGACGCTCGCGCGCCTGACGCCGGAGGTGTTCTCCAACCGACAGGTGCGGATGCTCGTGCACCCGGACGTGGCCCGCCTGGGGCGCGTGCGCGCGGTGATGAACTTCCTGGTCGAGCTGTTCCGACGCGACGGCGACCTGTTCGCCGGCAAGCGGCCGCGCCTCGCCGGCAGGTCGTAGGCCCCCTCCAGCGGGACTGGGAGCCCCGGCGCCATGTGGCCGGGACCCCTGAAGGCCTCGTACACTCCCGGCAGAGACCGATGGGACTGGGAGCCAGTGAGGGAGGCAACGGGTGGCGGCACGAGGCGCTCGGCCCGGCGCTGCTCGTCCTGGGCATCGTCGCGATCGAGCTGGTCGCGCGCTTCGTCGTGCGGATCCCCAACCCGCCCGCGCTGCTCGTGCTGGTCGTGGTGTTCGCCGCCTTCCACGGGGGCCTGCGCTCGGGGCTGCTGAGCGCGGCGATCGCGTGGGCGTATTTCACCTGGTCCTTCTCCATCCCCGGCCGGCCCTTCCACTACGCGCCCGACGACCTGATGCGCGTCGTGATCTGGGCGGTCACCGTCCCGCTGATGGCCCTGATGGTCGGGCGCCTCAAGGCGCGAGCGCTCGCCGCGGAGCGCGCCGCGCTGCGCGAGTCGAACGAGCGCTTCACCAGGGCCTTCCACGGCAGCCCGATCGGCATCGTGCAGGCGAGGCTCTCGGACGGGCACATCCTCGACGTGAACGACGCGATGCTGGAGGTGCTCGGCTACGGCCGCGACGAGTTCGTCGGCAGGACGTCGACCGAGCTCGGGCTCTGGCCCTCCCCCCTCGACCGGGCCGCCTTCACCGCGCGCCTGCGGCAGGAGAGGACGCTCCGAAACGTCGACCTGGACCTTCGGACGAGGTCGGGCGAGGCGGCCGCGCTCGTGTGCTCGGTGGAGCTCGTCAGGGTCGGCGACGACGACTGCGTGCTCACCTTCGCCGTCGACATGACCGAGCGGAGGCGCGCCGCGGAGGCGCTACGCCGCACCGAGGAGCAGCTGCTGCAGGCCCAGAAGATGGACGCCGTCGGGCGCCTGGCCGGGGGCATCGCGCACGACTTCAACAACCTGCTGGGCGTCGTCGGCAACGCCGCGGCGATCCTGGAGCGGACGCTCCCGGCGTCGTCGCCCTCGTCCGCGTTCGTCGGGGACATCGGCTCCGCCGTCCAGCGGGCGGCGCTGCTCACGCGGCAGCTGCTGGCGTTCAGCCGCCGGGAGCCGCGGCAGACGAGGCCCTTCGACGTGGGCGCGATGGTCGCGAAGCTGGAGCCCTTCCTCGCTCGCACGGTCGGCGACTCGGTGGCGTTGACCACCACCCTCGCGCCCTCGCTCGGCCTGGTGCAGGCCGATCCGAGCCAGATCGACCAGGTGCTGATGAACCTCGTCGTCAACGCGCGCGACGCGATGCCCGGCGGCGGCAGGCTCGAGATCGAGACGGGCGAGGTGGATCTGGACGAGGCGAGCCTCGCGGGGCTCGGCGCCGAGGCGCGTCCAGGCCGCTTCGTGGTCCTGACCGTGCGCGACACCGGGAGCGGCATGGACCAGGCGACCATCGCGCGGGTGTTCGAGCCGTTCTTCACCACGAAGGACCACGAGCGCGGCACCGGGCTCGGCCTCGCGACGGTGTACGGGATCGTCGCGCAGTCGGGCGGCTTCATCACGGTCGAGAGCGCCCCCGGGGAGGGCGCGGCGTTCAAGGTGCACCTCCCGCGGATGGACGAGACCGCGAGGCCGGCCGAGCGCCCCCAGGCCGAGGCGCAGCCGTCGGGCACGGTGCACTGACCGCCGCGATTGACAGCCAGCGCCGGGCTCGTGCACCGCTGGTGCGCCATGCGCTTCGCCCAGGTCACGATGCCCGAGCCGACGAGCCCCCTCGTGGGCCTCCACCTGCGCTCCATGGCGCGCTTCCTCCAGGCGGGCGAGGACCCGTACGAGCGCCGCGACGAGGGCCTGCAGGGCGCGCTCCGCGCCGTCTTTCCCGTGCGATCGAGGGACGAGCTCGCGTCGCTGGACTACGTCGGCTACGCGCTCGAGCCGCCGCGCTTCGACGAGGCCGAGTGCCTGCACCGCGCGATGACCTTCGCCGCCCCGCTCAAGGTCACCGTGCGGCTCATCGTCTGGGACCCTCCGGGGGATCACGGGGACGCCCGCGCGATCCGCGACATCAAGGAGCAGGAGTGCTACTTCGGCGAGGTCCCGCTGATGACGGCGCGAGGGACCTTCATCGTCGCGGGGCGAGAGCGCGTGTGCGTGCCGACGCTCCGTCCCCGGTCCGGGGTGCGCCGGGAGCGCGCGGAGGGCGCCGCCGCCGTGGTGTTTCGCGACCTCTACGGCGACGCGCTCACCTTCGAGCGGCAGGGCGGCGCCATCACGGCCCGGGCGCGCCTCGCGCCCCACACGCCGCCCGCCCTGGTGCTGCAGACGCACGCGTCGACCCGCGCCGTGCACCTCACGACGGACGGTGCATTCGCTCCCTTCGACGAGGCCCCGCGCTCCGCGCCCGCCGCGCCCTGGGACGTGCACGCGCCCGACGGACGGGTCATCGCGAGCAAGGGAGAGAAGCTCGGCGCGCGGAAGGGCGCCCTCCTGCGCGCCGCAGGGTGCCCCGGCATCCCGCTCTCCCCGCGTGACCTCCGGCGCTACCGTGGCGCAGACGACGTGCGGGCGCCCGATGGCTCCCTCCTGCTGGGGCGCGACCGCCCGCTGAACACCGCCGTCGTGCGCCGCCGCGAGGCCGCCCGGGTCGCGCCCCGGGCGGGGGGCCACCGCGACGCGGCGCCCCCCCCCCCCGCGCCCCCGGGGGGCGCCGCGGCGGCGGCCGCGC